>JBPCVJ010000022.1:0-104436 GCA_051010635.1 Alphaproteobacteria bacterium
CGACAATATAAAAAAAAAGATACTTGATTATAAATTAATGATTTATGTATGCAAGGGTAATGAAGAAGAAAAATTAGATTGGTTTAAAACCATCAATATAGCTGGTGAAAAATTAACCAACCAAGAAATGAGAAATGCCATCTATCACGGACCTTGGGTTACCGATGCCAAACGATATTTTAGCCGTAGAAATTGCCCTGCCTATCGGATAGCGGGTAAATATATGAAAGGCATAGCAGATAGGCAAGAATATTTAGAAACAGCTATCGCTTGGGACTCAGGCAAAAGAGATGATAAAACTATCAGGCAATATATGAACGACCATCGCAAAAATAGCAATTCTAAAAACCTAAAACAATATTTTGAAAATGTTATTGGTTGGGTGAAAAAAAATTTTCCTACCTACCGCAAAGAAATGAATGGCATAGAATGGGGCGAACATTATAATAACTATAAAAATGAAAAATTTGATGCCAAAAAAATAGAAAAACAAATTGCCGAATTGATGATAGACGATGAAGTTCAAAAAAAATCAGGTATCTATAATTATATTTTTGATAAAAAAGAAAAACACCTAAACCTGCGATCATTTGATGATAAAACAAAAAGAGAGGTTTATGACAAACAAAAAGGCAAATGCAAAATATGCGATAAAAAATTTGATATAGATGATATGCAAGCCGACCATATAAAGCCTTGGAGCAAGGGCGGCAAAACAATCAAAGAAAATTGCCAAATGCTATGCCGCCCCTGCAACCAAGAAAAATATAATAACTAACACCGCTTGACAAAAGAATCCCATTTTTTACTTATACATTCTTTTATCCATCTATTTTTCCATTTTGTTTCTATAAGCCACTCAAAATCACTATAAACTATCTTATCTTTTGTCTGTTCTTGTTTAATATAATCTCTTGAATAATTATAAACTTTTTTCATAATCCTTCCATTTAATTGAAAAAGAAAATCTTCATTAAGAAATCCATTTTTAATAGATGTAGCGATTGTTTCATAATAATTGAGAATATAAATCAAAGAATTTCTTTTAGGGTTAGATTTTGACAATTTGCTTATTTTTTTTATATTTTCATTTTCATCTATAAGTTTCATTACCACATCGTAATTTTGAATAAAAACTTGACTTGAATATTCATCACGCGCTATTTGCAATGTTTGGTTCATAATAGTATTTTTTTTTGAATCTAAAACAAGCAATAAAGCACCGATTGCAGATAATAACAAAATTCCTGCGTGCACCGCAAATTGATGATTAGAAAGAAACCATTCATACATAACTATCAACCATTCAAACTTAATTAATATAATAAAAATAATAAGAATAAAAATAAGAATCCTTAATATCTTAAACCATTGCTTTTTCGTTATTAATATAATAAAAGTAATAAGGATAAAAATAAGAATCCTTAATATCTTAAACCATTGCTTTTTCATTAACAAACTTTGCATATCTCCCCCTACCTACTAAATTTTCTAAATTTTGGGCGGTGGGGTTTATCGGCTGATGCGCCTAGGCGTTTTTTTCTATCAGCCACATAACTTTCATAATTGCCATTCCAAAACACCAATGCAGAATCATCTTCAAATGCCAATATGTGGCTTGCCAATTTATCTAAAAACATTCTATCATGGCTGATAATCATGGCTGACCCTGCGAATTCTAATATCGCTTTTTCTAGGGCACGCAAAGTTTCCACATCCAAATCATTGGTCGGTTCATCTAGCAACAATAAATTGCCGCCCGATTTTAATACCTTTGCCAAATGTATGCGATTCCTTTCGCCACCCGATAATAACCCAACTTTTTTTTGCTGGTCAGCCCCCTTAAAATTAAATAACCCAACATATCCCCGTGATGCAAATACCCGCCCGCCAACTTCTAAATTATCCAAACCATTTGAAATTTCTTCCCACACGGTTTTATCATCATGCAATGAATCGCGGCTTTGATCTTGATAACCTATCACCGCCGTATCGCCCACCACAATATCACCGCCATCGGGTTTTTCTTGCCGCGAAATCAGGCGAAACAGAGTCGTTTTCCCCACGCCATTGGCGCCAATAATGCCCACCACCGCCCCAGATGGAATGGTGAATGATACATTATCAAACAATAATTTATCTTTATAACCTTTGGTTAGATTTTTTGCCTCAACCACAATATGCCCCAGCCTAGGACCGGGCGGAATAAATAATGAATCGGTGGTTTGTTTTTTTATGGTGCTTTGTTGCAAAATTTCTTCATATGCTTTGATGCGGGCTTGCGATTTGGCTTGCCTAGCTTTGGGGTTTGATTTTATCCATTGCTCTTCATCTTGCAAAAATTTCATGCGGGCTGATTCGGCTTTGCCCTCCTCCATAAGCCGTTTTTGTTTTTGCTCTAACCATTTTGAATAATTGCCTTGGTAGGGTATGCCACTGCCGCGGTCTAATTCTAATATCCAACCCGTCACATTGTCTAAAAAATAACGATCATGGGTTATCATCACCACCGCGCCTTTGTAATTTTCTAAAAACCGCTCAAGCCAAGCTATCGAATCGGCATCCAAATGATTGGTCGGTTCATCTAGCAACAACATATCAGGGTGCTGTAATAATAATTGACATAGGGCAACCCGACGCATTTCGCCACCCGATAAATTTTTTATAGCCGCATCTTCGGGCGGGCATCTTAAAGCATCCATTGCCACCTGCCTTGTGCCCTCCAAATCCCAAGCATCGGCATGGGTGATTTTATCGCTCAATTCAGATTGCTGTGCCAATAGTTTTTCCATTTCATCGGGGTCAGCCACTTCGCCCAATTTGGCAGATATGTCTTCAAATTCTTTTGCCAAATGGGTCAGGTGTTTCAACCCCAACATAATATTTTCGCCCACCGAAAGATCTGGATTCAAAACTGGTTCTTGTGGCAAATAACCAATGGTGATGCCATCTGCCGCCCAAGCCTCCCCCGATATATCTTTATCAACCCCCGCCATGATTTTTAACAATGTTGATTTTCCCGCTCCATTTTCACCCAAAATACCAATTTTGGCACCAGGCAAAAATTGCAAATTGATATTTTTTAAAACTTCCTTGCCAGCGGGATAGGTTTTTCCCACCTTTTGCATAAAATAAACGAATTGCGGTGTCATCATGTTTCTTTAAGCAAAATTGATAGGCTTGGCAAGATACCATCTTGCCATATAAAATTCATAAAAAAAAATTTTTGTGCGATAAAAAAATTAAAATTGCATACCAATCCCCAAACCCAAACCCAGCCCATCAATATTGCCAGCTATCTTACCCGTGCGGGTAAAGCCAGCCGCGATCGTGCTACCATTATCAAGGGTTATTTCTTCCTCAGGGCTAGTTGAAAATTCCAAATCATTAAAAGAAATATAATAGGCAACATAAAAATTAATAATAATCGCCGATAATCCGCTTGGTTTTTTACCCGCTTTGTAAAGGGGAATAAAAATATCAAAATTAACCCGTGGTGCGGTAAAGCCTTGGATCCCCGATAGGTCAATGGTTTGACTAAAACCCGCCGCCCCACTAAAAACATCACCTATATTGGCATTACCTATAGAATTAATCAAATCAGCTGAATAGGTCAAATTGGCAAGGGCATAATTAATCCCCACATCGCCACCCAAACCTATAGATATGGTATCGCCCAACACAATATTATAATAGGTGCCAATCGCGGCGACGATGTTGCTTGTTTCATAATCCCAGCCTTGACTGGCAATCCCCCAGCCACCAGGGCTATCAATAAATTCATAACCAGCACCCGCATTGCCATTGGTATAATCTTCTGACCAATTGCCAGCAAAGCCAAGATAGGCAATATAGCCATTAAACGATAGGTCAATATCTTGAAAATCATAACCAAATGCCAAACCACCACCATAACCAATATCGACTTCCAATTCGGCATTGCCACGGGCGGATAAAACATTTTGGTCATAATCCCTTTTAGATGTATTAGATGTGTCAGCTGCCACCACATTATCATCGGTGTAATCAACAAATTTTAAGCTGAATGGAAAAAATACCCCCCCAAAGGTATAAAGGGTAAAACCACGCCGACCATATTTGCGAACACCAATGGTTTTTTTGATGGTTGGTTCGACCTCAATGATGGTGATATTATTTTTTGGGGTAATTTTAAGCGGTTTATCGCTTAAATCTTGCAAATTTTGGTCAATGGTTATCTGTGCCGATGCCATTTGAAAAAAACCAAGCGTCAGCAAGACAATACTAAGAAATTTTTTTTTTTATCATCATATTAAGATAATTTTTTTCCATGATAATTTTTAAGATGCCCAAACATATTGCAATAATCTTGCCAAAAAATATAAATCCCAGCAAACATTGACGACTCGTCATGTAAGCATCGTTCCTATTGTTATGTTGCCATCATACCAACGATATTATACCCACCATCAACAAAATGCACCTCACCCGTCACCCCAGCTGATAAATCAGATAATAAATAAACCGCTGCACCGCCAATATCATCAAGTGCCATATTACGGCGTAACGGGTTATGTTTGCCCTGCCAATTAAATGTGGCACGCCCCGATGCCACAGCCGACCCTGCCAAAGTTTTCATGGGGCCCGCCGATAGGGCATTAACCCGAATATTATATTTTCCCAAATCATCTGCCAAATAACGCACCGATGATTCCAATGCCGATTTACATACCCCCATCACATTATAATTTTTCATCACCCGCACCGCCCCTTCATAACTTAAAGTAAGCAAACTCCCACCATTTTTCATCACCATGGTTGCCGCCCGTGCCGTCAAAATAAAAGAATAGCAAGATATTTCCATTGATTTCAAAAAATTCTCCTTAGTGGTATAAACAAACCGCCCATCCAGCTCATTCTTGTCAGAAAAGGCAAGACTATGCACAACAAAATCAAGCCCATGTAATTTTTCAAAAGCAGTGTTGATAGATTTTTCAACATCTTGGTCCTTTTCCACCATACAACAGATAGTATTATCACGCCCCATCAATGTTTTCACCAAAGGCACCACCCTTGCCCCATAAGTATCATTTTGATAGGTAAAAAATAATTCTGCACCCGCTTGATGTAAAAACTTGGCAATCCCCCAAGCAATAGACCTTTCATTGGCGACCCCCATAATCAAGCCTTTTTTGCCAGCCATAAGATGATTAAAATTGATTGTCATATCATTTTTATCTATAAAGCCTTAGCAAAAACCAAACAGGCATTGGTGCCACCAAAGCCAAAACTATTTGACATAATAGTTTTCAAGTCAGCATCCATTTTTGGTTCGGTAATAAGATTAAACCCTGCCACAGCAGGATCCAATTCATCAACATTGATAGAAGGTGCAATAAAATTATGCATCATCATCAAAATACTATAAATAGCCTCATGCACACCAGTTGCCCCCAAACTATGCCCAGTCATTGATTTGGTCGAAGAAAAGGCAGGCACTTTATCCTTGCCACCAAAAAATTCAGCCAAAGCTTCAATTTCTTTGGTGTCGCCCAAAGGGGTTGAGGTGCCATGGGTATTAACATAATCAATGGTATTTTTGATTCCAGCGGTGGCAGTTTTCATACAACGCACCGCACCCTCACCCGATGGTTGCACCATATCATAACCATCTGAATTGGCGGCATAGCCGATTAATTCGGCATAGATGGGCGCACCCCGTGCCTTGGCACGCTCATAATTTTCTAAAACCAACATGCCCCCACCCGCACCAATCACAAATCCATCACGAGCCTTATCATAGGGACGCGAAGCTTTTTCTGGCTTATCATTATTGCCTGCAGCAAGTGCCGCCATAGCATCAAACATAACTGCCAATGTCCAATGCATTTCTTCACCCCCACCTGCAAAAACAATATCTTGCTTACCCCATTGAATCAATTCTGCCCCATGCCCAATACAATGGGCGGAGGTTGAACAGGCCGAGGTAATAGAATAATTAACACCCCGAATCTTAAAAGGTGTGGCAATGGTTGCCGAATTGGTTGATGACATGGCACGCGGCACAATAAAAGGGCTAACCCGACGCGCGCCCTTGGCACGAGCGGTATCCCACCCTTCAAGCATATGGCTGGTTGAAGGTCCCCCCGATGAGGTTACCAAACCAGTTCTTTCATGGCTGACCTCTTCTGGCGATAAACCTGCATGTTTAATCGCCTCTGTCATGGCGATATAATTCCACCCCGCACCTTCGCCCATAAAACGAAAATCCCTTTTATCAATCACCTCGCTGGGTTTTATAGTCGGTTGCCCCGAAACATGGCTACGCATACCCATTTCAGCAAAAGTGGGATTATAACTAATCCCCGAACGACCCATTTTTAAAGATTGCAAAACCTCATCTTGATGATTGCCGATAGGGCTAACAACACCAATACCGGTTACAACCACACGATGAAGATGGGAAATATCGTTCATAGATAAAAATATTTTTTTATTTATGCCTTTGCCGTAAAAAGCCCCACCTTGAGGTCTTTGGCTTGATAAACCAATTTATCATCAACCGATAATTCGCCATCCCCCACACCCATGATAAGACGATTAAGTATCAACCGTTTGATATCAACCTTATACCGCACCAATTTTGCCGATGGCAAAATTTCACCCATAAATTTTAATTCGCCAAGCCCCAAAGCACGCCCCTTGCCAACCCCGCCCATCCAGCCAAGATAAAACCCCAATAATTGCCACAAGGCATCCAGCCCCAAACAACCGGGCATCACTGGGTCGCCCTTAAAATGGCAATCAAAAAACCATAGGTTTTTTTTAATATCCAATTCTGCAATAATTTGCCCCTTACCTATACCACTTGTTTCATCAACCAATGTAATGCGGTCAAACATCAACATATTGGGCATAGGTAATTGCGGATTGCCCGCACCAAATAATTTTCCCATGGCACAAGAAATCAAATCATCATAACTATATTGTGATTGACGATGGGCATAATGGGGATTCAACTTGCGGGTATTTTCACGCTGCCACACCTTATCGGTTGCATCCTTAATCGGTTGCAAAGCCATTTCACCAACATTGCTGGCAACGGTTTTAACTTTTTTTGCCATCTTGCCTGCCAACTGCCCTGCCGAATCCACTATGACATTGCCACCGATTTTTGAAGTCTGCAAAGCATCATTTGACATGGTTTTCACAATAGAGCCTGCTTTGCCTATAGTATCTTTATTATTACTCATGGTATTTTTTTATATTATATTTTAAACTAGCAAATTATATTTTAACATCCAAAACATTATAGACGCATCATCACAAAAGGTAAAGAAAAAATTATGCCGCCAAGAATGGTAGCAAATGATCACGGGTAATAAAACCACCCCCCAATAGACGCCAATTTTTTTTTACCCCACCTGTTTTTTCATAAACAACCAAAGCTTGCCCTGCGGCTATGCCGATAGCGGGGGTCGCAAATTCCACCATCATAGAATTTTTTTCTTTTATTAATTTTGCCACAACTGGTGGCATGGTGGATCTGTATTTTACCATAACCGATGATGGCAATGGTGCATCACACAACCAATAACATTCTTGCAACACCACCCGTGATACAGATAAATCACGCCTATCACCAACCACAACTTGATTTTTTTGAAAATCCACCGCCAAAACATATAGAGCATCATGCACACCCTTATGATGGTTATTGCCATTTTTTTTCTTACGCCCGCCAATTTTCAAACCACGCCTTTGCCCCACGGTATAATTAATAACGCCATCATGGCGACCAATGGTTTCACCATTTTTTAATATAATATTGCCAGTTTTTATAGCATCGGGTTGCCTATCTTTCACCACTTGCCGATAATCGCCTTTGGGCACAAAACAAATATCCTGCGAATCAGGTTTTTGGGCAACTGACAAATCAAAAAAATCTGCCAACCAGCGAGTTTGATGTTTGCTAATATTACCAAGTGGAAATCGCAAAAATGCCAATTGCTGCGGTGTGGTGGCAAATAAAAAATAAGATTGATCTTTTTCAAATGTTTGCCCACCCGCCCATAATTCTGGGCGACCATCATCGCCCATAACACGCCTAACATAATGACCAGTTGCCAAACTATCAGCTGATAATTTTTTTGCCATAGCATAAAGGTCATGAAACTTAACTGTTTGATTGCACCGCACGCAAGGCAAAGGGGTTTCGCCACGCAAATAGCTGGCAACAAAATCATCTATCACGACTTCAGAAAACCTATCCTCATAATCAAGCACATAATGGGGGATGTTTATTTTTTGCGCCACCCGTTTGGCATCGGCTATATCGGCACCCGCACAACAAGCACCTTTTTTTTTCACCGCTTCGCCATGGTTGTAAAGTTGCAAAGTTGCACCTATCACCTCATGCCCGAGATATTGCAAAACGGCGGCAACCACCGAACTATCCACCCCGCCCGACATAGCCACCAATATACGACTTTTGGGGGGAAGATTAATTTCCAATCGTTCTAAAATATCAGCCATAAGGCTGGGCGACTTTGAAACAGCAGGCATCATAAACTCTTATGGGCGATTATATCAAAAATGGCAAGGTATTTGCAGATATCCATCGTCTTAAAAAATGGGGGATAGAACAGGATTCAAACAGCAACGACAATTTTTTGTCAATTTTTATGAAGGATGAAAGAATGATGGGTTATTATAAAAAAAGTGAAAAACAACCAGTGGCAATGCTAAAACATATGATGAAAAGCAAGGGTTTTTCAGTCAATGCAGCACCCCAGCATCATAAGATGACCCATGATTCATCAGGCAAACAAAATCCTATAGCCACGATAGCCAGTTATTTTGAAGAACAATCATGGCATTTTGAACAATTCAATCGTTGCGAATTATTATTAGATGTAGCAGGGGAATGGTGTCGTTATCGGTTTTATTTTTCTTTTATCCCCGAAAGGCAATTTTTTTATGTTACGGCACGCATTGAATTACCCATACCAAAAAAATCAAAAGACCATTATAGTTTTCTTCTGCAAGGTTTGAATGAATCGATGCGGTTGGGGCATGTGGATTTATCACCCGAAGACCATAAACCTGTATGGCGATTTTTATTACCATTGCGGGGTGCCGAAAATTTAACGCTGGGTCAATTGGCTGATGTGCTTGAGGAGGCACTTTATGAATGTGATAAAATTTATCCCGCCTTTCAATTATTTGTGTGGGGTGGTTATGATGCCGATGAAGCCATATCATCGGTGCTTTTTCCAGTCATGGGGTCAGCGTAGGTTTTTTTTAAAAAAATGCCATCAACCACCCCATCATCGCCAAAACCATTAACTATTCTATCGGTGGGGTGTGGCAATATGGGCGAGGCATTATTAAAAATATTTCTGCATCATCAACCCACCCCCCATATCATTGCCATCAGTCAAAAACAAAAAAATATCCGTGGCATTATTTGGCATAGTGCCGATGCGCCATTGCCAACCGATATATCCCCCGATATTATTTTGCTAGCTATCAAACCACAAATTGCCGATGCAACATTGCCAAAATATCAAACATTCTCATCGGCATTATTTATTTCCATCATGGCGGGCAAACCGATGGATGATTTAGAAAAAATACTAGGGCAAAATAAAAAAATTATACGCGCCATGCCCAATCTGTTGGTGAAGGTAAAAAAAGGTTTTACCAGCTATTGCACCAACCAACATTGTCATGATGATGATGAAGATAGATTTCAAAAATTATTTTTGCCAAGCGGCGCAATAGAAAAAATTTCCCATCAAGATGATTATGATATGATGGCATCATTATTCGGTTGTGCGCCGGGGTTTTTGTTGGCAATGGCGGCGATGATACAAAAAACGGCTGGCAACCAAACCAATATAAATGATAATCAATTAAAAAAAATTATACAAAATATGTTTATCGGGTCAATGGAGATAGCAGATGATGATAAGGCTAGTTTTTCCAGCATCGCACAACAGGTGGCAAGCCGTGGCGGCATGACCGAGGCAGGATTAAAAATTCTTGAAAATCAACAAAGCGGTTTTACTCCCCTTTGGGAAAAAACTATAAATGCCGCCACCCAGCAGGCAAAAGAATTAGCAAAATAGATAGAATTATGCTAAAAGCAAAATAATGTTTTTATCGCTGTTTGCTTCTTTAGCGCGTTTTATGAAATCGGCAATGATGCCGATTTTTTCTATGATATTGTTGATAGTGTTATTTTATTTTTTTTATGACCCAACGCTAACAGCTTTTTTAATAACGGTGACATTGAGTTTATGGTGGTCAAACAATTTATTAAGCCAAAAAGTCATTGGAAAAAAATGGTCGCAAAAAAAACGCCTTGCCATGCAATGGGGTATTTGGTTGATAGGGTTTTTGTTATTGGCTTTTGTAATCATTTATGATGCCGCTGACCTTTACAATGGCGGTTGGAAAGAGAGAGTGAAATCTTATTTTTATGGTTTCAAAAATACCTTTGCTCTGAAATACCACGGGCATTTTTTATTGGTGGCCGCTTGTTTATTGAGTGTAGGGTTTGTTAGAAAAAGAAAATATCTTGTGCCGACTATCTTGTTTGGTCTTTCTTTTGCGACTTTGCTGGTTTATAAGGCAGCTTTTGATTACATAAAAAATACTGGTGACGAAGCGTTTCTAGAAATGCAAAGCTTCACCCTACAACATGCGCTTGGCTTTGCCAGCACCATAAAGGGCAATTTATCATTTAACATTAAAATTATCACCAGCCTACTTGCGGTGGGTTTTGCCCTATCAATATTATTCATTATCAATCATACTTTACATTTTTACCCAAAATCCAAAATACCGCTTCGGGTTTTTTATTATTTTATTATCGCACTGCTTATCTATATTCCATTTGATAGACTCTATAGCCGTGCCATAAAATCTTTTATTACCAATCGTGATTTTTTTCAAAATCTTGATGAAAAATATCCAGACGCCTTACCGCCATTTCGCACCACCAGGGCGGGATTGCAGATGGTGGTTTATATTGGCGAAGCGTCATCTTTATTACATTGGTCGCTTTATGGTTATTATCGCCCCACCACACCACAAATTGAAAAATTATCACAAGATAAAGGGTTTTTGCTTTTTCATAATATTTTTTCACCCCATACCCATACAGGTCCAACCCTGTTGAATGTTTTTACCTTTCGCCCCTTACAACAAAATGCTTTTATCCCTATAGAGGCACAACAAAGAATCCCCTTAACCAGTCTTTTGCTTGATAGCAACATCGGCAATCAATATATCACCACCCAAGATGATCGTATGTCAGCTTTTCGTATTCTGGCATGGACGGTCTTTAAAAATATGCAAAGACAAGCCGACGATAATCTCTATGACCATGAATTTTTATTACCATGGCTTAAGAAAAAAACAAAAATCTTCACAGCCGATAACAACAACATCATTTGGCTTCATTCCATAGCGGGGCATACGCCCTACCCAAGACTCATACCCAATTATGCGGTTCGTGCGGTTGATAAACAATTAAAAAATAGACCCATCACCGATATTATAAAAACCAATCAAAAAAAATCGCTTATCAATACCATTGAAAATTATGATGCGGCAATGCGTTATGTTGATGACACCGTTGCCAAAGCCGTTTTGGAAATTATCCATTCATCGCAACCGATTATTTTTATCTATTTTTCTGACCATGGCGATGCCGCCGATTTCAATTTGGGGCATGATTCATCACGCTTTCGCCATGAAATGGCACGGGTGCCATTTTTTATATTTTTTAATCAAACGGCACGCCAAACCCATCCCGATTTATTCTTAAAATATAAAGATCTTGCCTTGCAGTCAAAAAAAAATATTAGTCTTTTGAATCAGCTACCCTATACCATTGTGGATATATTCGGTGGCGATGCCAAACAATATAAAAACATCATTGATAGCAAACCCTTGCTGGGCGAAAAAAGCACATGGTTTGAGCCTATCTTGGTAAGGCAAACTGGCAATGGCTTGACATATGTCAATATCAATCCATCACCATTTACCAATAGCCCGCAAGGATCAATAGACCAAACCGATCCCGACACCCGATTTTTTTTACAAAATTTTTATGGCGGCAAACAATGTTATAGGGCGATTGATATAAGGTCGGCAATCGTGGGGGCGATCGTTGCCCCCTGCCTATTGGTGGATAAAAATATGCCCAGCCAAAATAAAAAATTATTCAACACCATAAAAACCATCGTTGATAAAAATAATATCACCATCGAATGGGCAAAATAATCACACCATCATCATTGGCGAATAATTTTTTTGACACCATAATATTGGCTAACCAAATCAATTTCATAATCAGCCATACCAACATCACCCCAGAATTTATTTTTTAACCGATAAGGTTTTATAAAAACCTCCTCCGCCCCTGATGCTTTGGCAATGGCAAAGGTTGCAATGCGTGCTTGAAATTGCAAATGAAAATCATAACTATACCAAAGAATTTTTCCTAAATACAACACCATTGCCAAACTGGTCATGGCAAATAATATTTTTTTGTAATGATATATACGCTTAAAAATATGATGGTTATCAAAAAAAATAACATTCAAAACCAAAATTGTGCTTAACAAAAAAAGCACCGATGGATAAAAAAAATTACGCCCCTGTAAGGTAGGGTTAAACACCTGTGCCGCCACAAATACAAAATACCCGATGGTTAAAACCACCACCACACCAAAATTTTTATGGCGGGTTATTTTAGAAAAAAATCTATGCAAGATATTTTTACCAGATGATGATAGGTTTTTTTGCCAATAATAAATTGCCAACCAAATCAACAATGGCGTAAAACGAGTTTGTTCAAGAAAAGAAACCATAATATCGGGTAAGTTTGATAATTTTTCTAAAAAACTTGTTTGCCTGAATGATAAAAAATATTCATCATGAAAGCGTTTGCTTACCCCGGGCGATAACATCAATAAACCATAGCCGATGATAATCCCCGCCACACCGCCATAGCACCACAATGGCAAGGAAATTTTTTTATAAAATAATTGGTAGCCACAACCAACCAGCAACAACAAAATAGACAACAATACACCAAATTCTGATGCCATGCCCGCTATGATGCCATATAAAAATATAAAAATAAAAAATAAAGCCTGTTTCCATCTATCATCATGAAAAGATAAAAATGTCTTATCATTCCACTGCAAACGATAAAAAACCATAAACCAAGCATGTAGCGTCAGCACCCATAAATAATTACAATAACCCGCTATCCAAAAAAATGTCTGGCCTTTTTTGGCAAGCACCGTCATCATCAAAAAAAATAGCAACCAAATACGCCATTGATCCGGTTGGTGCGCAAATTTTGGTCGGCGGGCAAAAGCCAATAAAAACAACGCCAATAAAAATAAAACAAACACCATACCATTCATGGTTGAAATGATGATTTGTGAAAAATTCTCTTGATAGGGTGCGCGATAAAAAGAATTAAGCAAAAAACCCGTTATCAAATAAGCAATACGCCCACCCCAATTCATATAATATCCATAATAATAATTCCATGCCGCTTGCCAAGCAAACAAGGTTTTGCCATCGCCAATGATCTCAAACATATCGCGTGTCAGGGGTGTTAGATAGCTCACCACCGCTATGTAAATACCCATCGGTATCATAACCCAATAACCATTTGACCTATAAGATAATATAGGTTTATTTTTTGCCATGTGTTTTTTTACCACCGATGATTTCATCAATAACATATTCAGGGCGATGTTTAACCTCGCTATAAATACGGCCAACATATTCGCCTAAAATACCCAACACTATCAATTGCACACCACCCAAAAATAAAATGGCAATGATGGTTGTGGCAAAACCCGAAATCACATAAGCATCGGTAAATAATTTTTTATAAATATTGTAAATAATACCCAGCAATGATAACAAAGAAATTGAAAACCCCAAATAGGTCGTCCATTGCAATGGTTTGATAGAAAAAGAAAAAATACCATCCATCGCCAAAGACAGTAACTTTTTGAAAGGGTATTTTGTCTTACCGCCCGCCCTTTTATCACGCACAAAATAAACGGCTGTTTGTTGAAACCCCAGCCATGCTATCATACCACGCAAAAATTTTGTGCGTTCGGGCATTTGTTGTAAAGCGGTCACAACTTTCCTATCCATCAGGCGAAAATCGCCAGTGTCGGCAGGAATTTTTCTATTGGCAAGCAGGTTAATCAAACGATAAAAGAAAAAAGCATTTATTTTTTTAAATAATGATTCGCCCTTGCGGTTTTGCCTTACCCCATAGACCACATCGGCACCGCCTTGCCATTTTTTTATCATATCAAGCACCACTTCAGGCGGGTCTTGCAGGTCGGCATCCATCAATACCACGGCATCACCAGATGCTATTTTGATACCCGCCAATGATGCGGCTTCGTGACCAAAATTGCGTGAAAATGATACCAAAATAATATTTTTATCTTTTTGACAATAGGATGTTATAATATTTTTTGTTTGGTCATCACTGCCATCATCAACCATGATAATTTCATAAAGAAAACCTTTTTTTATGAAATCTTGGCATAGTTTTTTTATGCGTGCCATCGTTTTTGGTAAAACCACAGCTTCATTAAAACATGGCAAAACAATAGAAACAATTTTTTTAACCATAAAAAATTACTATCAGGGTTTAGATGAATTTTCAATCTTAAAGATTTTATCATGACAATAAAAATTTTAAAATAAAAAATAATTATTCAACAATAATTTTTTTAACCCCATAATATCGGGGCACCACCACCATCATATAACGAAGAGCTAGATGTGTCTCACTCAACCACTGGTCATGCCCCCAAAAACCGCCAAGACGCGAACGAAATCTGTTATGCACATATTTATCCGAATATTTTTTTACAACTATGACTTGCTTGCCCGATAATTTTTGTTCGGTAATGGATACAACTCTTTTTTGAAATTCTTTTTGAAAGCCAAGCGTTAAAGAAAAAATATGAATAAAATATATCATATAGATCCCACTTGCTACGATAAAAATATATGGTCGCATTGGGTATATTTTTTTAAAAATTCCAAATGGTTTTTTTGATAAAAAGAATCTATCCAGCATGACCATAAAACATAATAAAAACATTACCGTGCCAAAAAACCATACACGACCAACATTCACGGGGCTAATGCCCATTGCCACCACAAACAATATGGTTAATAAAAATAACAAACAGGCAGTGGCAAACGAATTATCTTTTTTTATTTTTTTGATGAAAATAGCGATGATATTTCTACCCTCTACCTTAATGTTATTGAACCAATAACATAAACCAAAAAATGCTATAAGGGGAAGCCATTTGGTAGCGACCAAAAACCAATAAACACCTTTAAGGGGATAAATGAAATATTTTTCTAATAATGGCAGTTGATAATATGGAAAATATACATAACTATTCATGCGTGCTATATTACCTGGTGCAGTTAGCAAAATAATATAACCAACCGTAAAACACAAAAATCCCAACCAACACCAAACAGGAATCATTTGTTTGGTAAAGAATTTTTTATACCCCAAACCAATCGCTAACAAAAAAATTAAAAATATATTGCCAATGAGAGATCCCATGCCTGCCATAAAACCAAGCGGTAAAAAAAATAATAAAAATAAAATATGTTTTAAGGATTGTTTTTGAAAAGATAAAAAATTCTTATCCGCCCATTGCAAGCGATAAAAAACAAAAAACCATGATGTTATCATTATCACCCACAAATAAACTATACGACCATTCAGCCAAAATATCGTTTGACCAATTTTTGCCAAAATTGTCATCATCAAAAAAAATAATAAAATAATTCTTATGTGATCTTGATAATCATTTAATTTTGGTCGGCGAGCGAATAGCAAAAAAAATAACGATAACAAAAATGATATAAATACCATACCATTCATAATGGAAAGAATAATTTGCGAAAAATTTTCTTCAAATGGACTTCTATATAATGAATAAAAAGAAAGCCCATGAATAAAATGAGCGATGCGTGCGCTCCAAAGCGTATACATCAATTTATAAACTTCCCAAGATTCTTGCCAAGCCAACAATGTTTTACCACCACCGATATAACCAAAATCATCCGACAATAATGGTGTTAGATAACTAACCGATGCAATATAGAAAAAAATTGACAAGAAAATACTATAAATGATTATTTTTTTATTTTTAATCATGATAACTTTATGCGTTTAATAACAAGATGGGAAAATAGGCTATAACATATCTTGTTGGTAAAAACAAACATTATCTTTTTTTAGCTATTAACGCATATTTATTTATGGGGGCTTGGCGCACCCGGAGCGATTCGAACGCACGACCTTTGCCTTCGGAGGGCAACGCTCTATCCAGCTGAGCTACGGGTGCCAATCAAGCATAAACTCTTAAAATTAACTTAAAACCAACGCCGCACTGCTTGACAATAATCGCTGTATTTTTTACCAAATTTTTTTTGTAAAATTCTTTCTTCGGGTATAATTTGAAATTTTTGTATGTAAAGCAAAAACAATATCGGCAAACACAATGACCACCAAGATTCCAACATCAAACCAAACCCCATCAATAATAAAAAAAGACCAAGATACATAGGGTTACGGCTGGTGGCAAAAACACCGCTGGTTACCAACACCGATGCCTCATTAGGATGACGCGGGTTCAAACTTGTCTTGGCAAGGCGAAAATCTATATTGGCACGAACCCCAAAATATAATCCCAAACCAATAAATCCCCAAGCTACCAATTTGGTGGTCGGACCAAATTTACCCAAAAACAACCATTCTGCCAAAAACCACGCCACCAACGCAAATAGCAATGCCACCAAAGGCGGAGCGATAAGCAATTCTAATTTTTTTATCATATTAATTTTCATGGTCTTATTAATTTTTATAGCCTGTCACAATGATGTTTATAAAAACCAAACATCATCATATCATTATTTCTTTTCGGTTTTGGCGGCATCCTTATCAGCCTCCTTGCTGTCTTCGGTTTTTGTCGCCTCACTACCATCAACCGCAGTTTCTTCACCCTCGGCAGGTGCTTCGCCATCCACCGCTGCCGTTGCGGCAGTCTCTGCCATTTTTTCGCTAGCAATATCAGCATCAACATCCATGCCACGGGGTGCGGCAATGGTGGCAATAGGAAAATCTTCATGTTTTATCACTGGCGTCACCCCATCGGGCAAGACAACATGGCTAATTTTGATGGCTTGCCCCATTTTAAAATCGGTCAAATCCACTTCAATAAATTTGGGTATCGCATGGGGTTTGCATAGCAACTCCACATCATTTCGCACCACCGTCAAAACCCCACCATTTTTAATACCAACACAAATATCGGCATTAATAAACCGCACGGGCACCATAATGGGAATAACCGAATCACCCACCACCCGTTGAAAATCAATATGCGATGGCAATTCATTCAACAGATTCAACTGACAATCCTTCACCACCGCTTCTTGCTTTTTACCATTAATATCTAGCACAAACAATGTCGCCTTGATCGCCCCCCTATGCAATTGTTTCATAATAGACCTTGGGTCAAGCGAAATAAGCTCGGGATCCTCCTTACCACCATAAACCACTCCTGGCACCATACCCGATAAACGCACCGAACGGGTCGCCGCCGAGCCAGCCTTTTGACGGATGGCAACCGAGATGGTATTATCATCGCCTTGCTGGATAGGGGTTTCTTTTGTCATTGCTTTTGTTATAATGATGATACCCCATAGCCAAAAAACCATAAAAAAGCAAGCCGATATATAAAATTATCCATAAAATAAAAAAAATCTTGTATATTTTCAGCGAATCGGTATATTGATAACAATAAACTTTAGGAGAAAAATATGAAATTATCAATTGAAAAGGTCGCCATGCAAACTGCCCTTGGTCGGGTGGCTTCGGCGGTTGATAAAAAAGGCACGATAGCTATCCTTGGCAATATCAAAATGGTTGCTGAAAAATCAGGGCGAGCCATCTTTACTGCCACCGACCTTGACTTACAAATCGTATCAAGTGTGTCTGCCACTGTGGCGGCGGCGGGTGAAATAACCCTGCCCGGTATAAAATTACAAGAAATCGTTAGCAAAATGCCCGATGGTGCCGATATTGTGATGACATTAAAGGATAATGGACTGATGGATTTAGAAAATGGCAAAACCCGTTATCATATCAAAACCATGTCTGTTTCAGAATTTCCAAAATTGCCAGATGAAAAAACCTATCCTTATGAATTTTCTATCATGGCAAATGATTTACAAAAATTGCTTGACCAAACAAAATTTTCCATCTCGCAAGAAGAAACACGCTATTATTTAAACGGGGTTTATATCCACACCACCGATGAAAAACTTTTAACCACGGTATCCACCGATGGGCATCGCTTGGCATTGGCATCTATGCCTGCCCCACAAGGTGCGGAAAAATTAAAGGGTGTGATTATTCCCAAAAAAGCGGTGATGGAAATCACCCGCCTATTAAGCGATATTGAAAACAAAGCCGATAGCGAGGTGGGTATTTCTATATCCGATACAAAATTAAAATTGGATTTGAGTGGCACGGTTATCTCCACCAAATTGATAGATGGTAAATTCCCCGATTACTTGCGTGTCATACCACAAAAAAATGAAAAACATATCACCATCAATGGTCATGATTTTAAATCGGCGGTTGATAGGGTTTCAACCATATCGTCTGATAAGGTGCGATCGGTCAAATTAAAAATAGATGGCAATAATATGCAATTAACTGCCACCTCGCAAGACCATGGCTATGCCGAGGAAGAATTTTCTGCCAATTACAAGGGCGATGAAATCACCCTCAATTTTAATTGTCGCTATCTGTTAGAATTGTTAGATGCCGCAAGCACCGATAATTTAATCATGGATGCACAAGATAGTTTTACCCCTGTGTTATTTAAGAATAAAAATGATCCCAATGTGCTTTATGTATTGATGCCACTGCGTATCTAATGGGTATTTTATTTTCTTGCCGATAATATCGTAAGACCGACTTTTATTTTTTTACCAGCGGTGATGGCATTTTTTGCCATCATTTTTTTATTTAATAACAAAAGATAAATTTTATTATCAGCAAAATCTAAAAAAATAGAACTCAGCCACGATGAATCGCCAATCAATGCTTTGACTTGCAAAGATTGAAAACCGCGTTGTTTGCCTTCATACCAAAAATGTAATTTTTTTGATAATGGTTTTGGCACATGAATATAATGGTAAAGCCCACGCCCATGGTATGATTTTTTCACCACCGCATTGAATTGATAAAAATTATTTTTTGCTAAAACCATTATTGTTTTAACAACAATGGCCAATTTTTTTTGCCTTTGACAATATAATCATCACGATTGGCAAGCCAAGCACGGCGCACCGATATATTATAATTTAAATAGAGTTTATTTTGAAAAATTGAAAAAGCCTTAGGGTCGGTGCTAGCAATATAGTTATTTGCCACCGCATAAGCACAATAACCACCAAATTGCGGTGCATATTTTTTGGGATTACTTTTGAATAATTGTAAGTTCTCGGTTGATGAAAAATAAAATTTAGCCTTGCCATTATTCATTTTATAGGTTGTTTGGTATTTGGGGTCGCCCTTAACCGCGCTATTAAGGGTAAAATAAGCCACCACATCATAACCCGATGCGGCAACATTATCATCTATCTTATAAAACGGGTCGATCGCCAAAACAGGCTTTGGCGACATCCACGCCAACAATAAGCCCAACAAACCTGCCACATCATATAAAAAAACGCGTCTATTTTTTTTCATCATCAATCCTTCACCACTATCATAGACGAAAATAAAACTATTTGCCAATACAAAAATTTTGAAAAATAATCCCCAACATATCATCATTGGTGGTATAGCCAAGCAACATATCAAGCGGTTCAATCGCCAATTTTAATTCCTCTGCCGCAATATCTGAGCTGGTTGCCAAATAAGCCAATTCAGCATGATGAAGCGATTTTTGCAACGCCGCCCTTTGCCTATCATTGGTAATACCCTGCAGTGTGCCGCCTGCCAATATCTCGATTGATGAGCATAATTTTTTTAAAAATTGTGCCATGCCAATATCGGTTTTGGTTGAAAACACAATATCGCCCTTAGCCAAAAAACTGGTCAGTTTTTTTTTCAAATCATTGTCGGTGATGATATCCGCCTTATTGGCAAGCACAATATCTGTTTTTTGTTTTTGCCATTTTGTGTTTGCTACATCCTTACCTTCTAAAAAAATATCTTTGATGATAATTCTTATATCAGCAATATCTGCCAAATGTTCGGCTTTGGCTATGCCCAATTTTTCCAATTTATTTTTAGAACGGCGTAGCCCAGCCGTATCATAAAATACCACACGATAGCCAAACATATCCAAATGCAATTCTATGACATCACGGGTTGTGCCTGCGGTGGAAGAAACAATAGCCACCTCACGCTTTGCCAGCAAATTAATCAAGGATGATTTACCAACATTGGGGGCACCGATGATAGCAATGGTAATACCATTTTGTCTTAAGGTCGCACGATTATCATCGGTTAGTTTTTTTGTATCAACTATCCAATGTGCCAATTCTTTTAAATTCTGTTCGGCTAAATCTTGGGGAATATCCATATCATAAAAATCAATTAAGGTTTCAAAAAAAGCCTTCAAGCTAATCAATTTTTCACGATAGGTTATCAACCATTGGCTCAAAGATCCCTTATCACCCCGCCATTGTGCCAGTGCTGTTTTGCGTTGCCATTCGGTTTCAGCCATCGCCAAATCATTGATGGCTTCTGCTTCTATCAAATTTATTTTGCCATAACGAAAAGCCCGATAAGAAAATTCACCGGGTTCTGCCATGCGCAACCCATGTATGTTTGCCAATAGATCGCTCAAAGCCTGTTTGATGGCACGAGAAGCATGGCATTGCAATTCTGCCATATCTTCACCAGTATAAGAATGTGGTGCAGGAAAAAAAATCACCAACGCATTATCAATTATCTCAGATTTTTCATTTTTTATATTACATAGGCTGGCATAACGAGGTGGTGGCAATTTACCAACCAAGGTTTGCAAAACCTGCTTGACTCCATTGCCAGATAAACGAAACACCATCAATGATGCCCGCCCTTGCCCCGAACTATCGGCAAAAATTGTATCGCTTAACCCGCTAACCATTGATTTTTATTGATAGCAAAAAAAATCATAAAGAGCAATTTATGCCATAGATATTTTTTATAATATCATTTGACAACAGATAGACAAAAGTTTATATTTTTTTAAAAGGGCTTTTCTTAGAAAAAAAATATCATGGCATCAAGAAAGGGCGGACGAGCTTCACGGGTAGCGGCAAGGCAATCTCCGCTTGAATCTGATTTGCAACCTATCTGGCGTGGTATGAAAAGCGGGCGATTAAAATTATTCACCCCTGACGAAAGACAGCAAATTGCCGAAACCGCCTTTAGCATATTAGAAAATATCGGCTTTGCCAATCCCTTGCCATCCACCATTACCTATTGCCAAAAGCGAGGCGGTGTGATGAAAAATGATCGTTTGTGTTTTTCTAAAAAAGCCGTGATGGATATTTTAAGCGAAGCCAACAAACAATTTACACTTTATGGGCAAGACCCCGAGTGGGATTTACAACCATTTGATAACCGAGTTTATTATGGTACCGCTGGGGCGGCGGTGCATGTGGTAGATGCCTTTACATTGGAATATCGTGAATCAAATTTACAAGACCTATATCAAGCAACAAAAATTTGTGACCAGATGGATAATATTCATTTTTGCCAGCGCACATTGGTGCCGCGGGATTTATCCGACCCATTGGAAATGGATTTTAACACTTGCTATACGATGGTGCGTGCCACAAGAAAACATATTGGCACATCATGGGTTGATACCAAACATTTTGATTTATCTCTGGCGATGCTTCATGACATAGCGGGTGGTAAAGAAAAATGGTTGGCACGCCCATTTGTTTCACAATCTTGCACCTTTGTGGTGCCACCCTTGAAATTTGCAGAGGATGCCTGCCGTTGCCTTGAACGCGCCGTTTTGGAAGGTATGCCAGTTTTATTAATTTCAGCGGGGCAAGCGGGTGCAACAAGCCCTGCATCGCTTGCAGGTTCGGTGGCTTTAGCCATTGCCGATATATTGATGGGTTTATGCTATATCAATAGCATCACATCGGGCGCTCCCGCCATAGCTGGCACTTGGCCCTTCGTGAGCGATTTACGCACAGGTGCCATGAGCGGGGGCTCGGCAGAACAATCATTATTGATGGCAGGGGTTGGCGAAATGGCACAACATTTTGGTTTGATATCATCGGTCGCATCGGGCATGGCAGATGCAAAAGTTCCTGATTACCAAGCGGGGGCAGAAAAAGCCTATAACCATGCTATCGTTGCCCAATCGGGTGCCAATTTGCTTTATGAGGCGGCGGGTATGCATGCCAGTTTATTAGGGGTGTGTATGGAAAGTTTTGTGCTGGATAATGATCTTTTGGGTTCTATCAGCCGCATTGTTCGTGGCATAGAGGTCAATGAAGAATCTTTAAGCTATGAAAATATCCGTGAGGTTTGTATCAATGGTCCGGGGCATTTCTTGGGTTCTCAACAAACATTGGATTTGATGCAAAAAGATTATTTCTACCCCAAAACATTTGATAGGGCATCGCCCAAAGAATGGGCGGCAAATAACAGCCCAACCGCTTTAGAAAAAGCCCGCACAGAAAAAGAAAAAATTTTGGCACAAGCACCGCATAATTTTATCACCTCATCTATGGATAAACATTTGCGGCAAAAATACCCTATCAAATTACCCGAAGTCCATTTATAATAAAACTTTTATTGATTATAATTTTGGCAAGGTCACGCCCTTTTGCCCCATATATTTTCCGCTACGCTGTTTGTAAGATATGGTGGGTTTATCACCACGCAAAAATAAAAATTGACAAGCCCCCTCGCTGGCATAGATTTTTGCAGGCAAAGGCGTGGTATTAGAAAATTCTAATGTCACATGACCTTCCCAACCCGGTTCCAGCGGTGTTACATTGACAATAATGCCACATCTTGCATAGGTGCTTTTGCCCAAACATATTACCAAAACATCTTCGGGAATGGTAAAATATTCAACCGTGCGTGCCAAAACAAAACTATTGGGGGGAATGATACAAATATCGGTTTCACGCTTAACAAAAGCATGGTCTTGAAAATTTTTTGGGTCAACCATAGCACTATCAACATTGGTAAAGATAAAAAATTCTCTTGCCACCCGTGCATCATAACCAAAAGACGATAAACCATAAGAAATAATTTTTTTACCATCAATCGCACGAATTTGTTTATCCACAAAAGGTTCTATCATACCTTTTTTGGCTTCTGCCTTTATCCAATGGTCGGGTTGCAATGCCATAATATTTTTTAAGATTTTTTTTGGCGTAATTGTTTTTGGCGTTTTCGGTTATACAAATTAGCACGCAAAGCCGATGCCAATTTTTCTTTTTTTAATTTTTGCAAATTTTTTTTGTGAATTTTATTAAGCGGCATGGTATTAAAAATAATGCTTTATGGTAAAATTGTTTTGCCTGCATAGACAGCATCATAGCCAAGTTCCTGTTCAATTGCCAATAGGCGATTGTATTTTGCCGTGCGTTCGCCACGGCTTGGCGCCCCAGTTTTTATCTGACCACAAGCCGCTGCCACCGCCAAATCGGCAATGGTGGTATCATCGGTTTCACCCGAACGATGCGACACGATGGTGCGATAATGATGACGATGCGCTATGGCTATGGCTTCAAAGGTTTCGCTTAAACTGCCAATTTGATTCGGCTTAACCAATAAGGCATTTGCCAATTTTTTTTCAATGCCCATTTTTAATCTTTTTGGATTGGTGACAAACAGGTCATCACCAACCAATTGTAATGTGGGCGATAATTTTTTAGTTAGCATCGCCCAGCCATCAACATCATCTTCTGCCATAGGATCTTCTATTGACACAATGGGAAAATCTTTACAAAGTTTTTCTAAATAATCGCACCATGCTTGGGGCGACATATTTTTTTTACTACCAAGCAGATGGTAATGACCATTCTTAAAAAATTCACTACTGGCACAATCAAGTGCATAAAAAATTTCTTTTCCCAAATGATAACCCGCCTTAACCACCGCATCGCCCATCAAACTCAAGGCCTCTTCGGGTGATGCCACATCGGGGGCAAACCCCCCCTCATCACCAACATTCACCTGATAAGATTTGGCTTTAAGAATGGTTTTTAAATGATGAAAAATCTCTACCCCCGCTTGTAAAGCTTGAGAAAATTTTTGAAACCCTATTGGCATAATCATAAATTCTTGAATGGATAAACCATTATCGGCATGCACCCCGCCATTGATAATATTCATCATCGGCACGGGTAAAATATGTGCCGCCGCCCCACCCAAATAACGATAAAGCGGCAAACGATAATGGGCGGCCGCCGCCCGTGCCATTGCCAAAGAAACTGCCAAAATTGTATTAGCACCAAGCGATTGTTTATTATCGCTACCATCAAGGGCGATTAATAATTTATCAAGTCGCAATTGGTCACCAACTTTTTGCCCAAGCAACAGGTCAGACATTTCGCCCTTAATTTTTTCACAAGCCTCAAGCAATCCCTTGCCATGGAATCTTTTTTTATCACCATCACGCCATTCAACCGCTTCATATTGCCCAGTGGATGCTCCCGCTGGCACCGATGCCACCCCCATCGCACCGCTTAACAATCGTAAAGTAACCTGTAAAGTGGGATACCCACGACTATCCAAAATCTCCAATGGCGTCATGGATACAATAGCCGAACCATCGGCATTCATATCAAAAATTTTTTTATCCATTTTTTTTATAAAATCTATTCGCTTGGTTGTTTTATCACCCTATCAATCTCTTGCAATTTCTGCAACATATTTTCTAATTCGCTTAATTTAACCATATTGGCACCATCAGATGGTGCATGGTCAGGGTTATCATGCACTTCAATAAATAACCCTGCCACACCAACTGCCACAGCGGCCCGTGCCAAATCAAACACAAATTCACGCTGTCCCCCTGATGCCTTGCCCAATCCACCAGGGGTTTGCACCGAATGGGTGGCATCAAAAATAACTGGTTTGCCAGTTTTTGCCATGATAGGTAGGCTACGAAAATCATTCACCAAATTGCGATAACCAAAACTCACCCCACGCTCGCACAACATAATATCATGGTTATTGGTGCTTTCAATTTTGGCAATGATATTCACCATATCTTCGGGGGCAAGGAATTGACCTTTTTTAACATTGATGGGTTTTTTGGTTTTACCGCCCGCAAGCAATAAATCCGTTTGCCGACATAAAAAAGCAGGCACTTGCAATATATCCACCACCGATGCTACTTCGCTGGCTTGATGTTTTTCATGAAAATCTGTCAGGGTGCGAAGACCGACCTCTGATGTTATTTTAGAAAAAATTTTTAGCGATTCATGAAATTCTAACCCACGCTGTGATTCAATAGACGAACGATTGGCTTTATCAAAACTTGTTTTATAAATAAGCGGTATAGATAATTTTTCACAAATTTTTCTAAGCGCGGTTGCCATCATAAGAGTATGTTTTTCTGATTCCATAACGCAAGGACCGGCTATCAACACAAAAGGTTTATCATTACCGATAACCATACCCTTTACCGATGTTATGTGATGAATGGCAGTCATAGTTTTTTATAGCAAAAATCATCCATAATTTGCAAAAATTATTATTCCATAAAAATAACATCCGCCACCAACATCATATCCATTAAAAAAAATAATTGGTCGTTATCCCCTATTATACTTCTACCTTATCCCTAACCATCTAGCTCATAACATTATTTTGTGATGGGATGTATAGTATCTGGTTTAACAAACTAGGCGGATGTCTTTTCTGTTGATTTTTCGGTTTTTGCCTCTGTGGTTGGGGCTTCAGTTTTTGCCTCTGTTGGTTTTTCGGTTTTTGCCTCTGTGGTTGGGGCTTCAGTTTTTGCCTCTGTTGAAGTTTCGGTTTTTGCCTCTTCGGGGGTGGCTATCACCTCATCTATTTTTTCCTCGTCAATATCAGTAGCGGCAGATATTTCATCACCCTCCACCGCCAACACCGAACGAAATTCTTCAGCAATGCGTGCAGACTTACCCTTGCGACCTTTTAGATAATATAATTTTGCCCGCCTAACTTTACCCATACGCACCACCTTAACCGAATCAACCAAAGGACTAAACAATGGAAAAGTCCGCTCCACTCCCTCGCCATAAGATAATTTTCGCACTGTAAAAGATGAACCAATACCAGCATTTTTACGCGCGATACAAATACCCTCAAAGGCTTGCAGGCGTGATTTATCGCCCTCAACCACCTTAACCTCAACCCGCAAAGTATCACCAGGGCGAAATATTGGTATTTTTTTCGCCCGTTTGGCTTTTTTCAAATTATCTGCCAAAATGGTTGCAAAAGAATTTTTCATCATATTTTATCTTATCTTTTTATATTTTTTTATAAGTTCGGGGCGTAATTTTTTGGTTAGCATTTCCGCCTCGGCCTGTCGAAATGCTTTAATCTTTTTATGGTCGCCTGTCAAGAGAATTTCTGGCACCTTGATACCACGCCATTCAGAAGGTCGGGTATAATGGTGATGTTCAAGCAGGTTATTTTCATGGCTTTCATCTTGATGGCTGGATTCTTTTGCCAAAACATTTGGCAAAAATCGCAATACCGCTTCCATCAAAACCATCGCAGGCAATTCACCACCCGATAAAACATAATCACCAATGGTCAATTCATCAATAGGGTTATCAGGATATTGCCGATGGTAATAATCAAACAGCCTCTGGTCAATAGCCTCATAATGCCCAGCAATAAGGGTGATGGGTTTTTTTTTGCCAAGATATTTTGCCAATGATTTTGCTATGGCGGGGGTTAGTGGTTTGCCACGCGGAGTGAGGTGAATAATTTTACCCAGCGGTTCTTGGCTATGAAGATATTCAAGCGCCGCCATCACCACCTCGGCTCTGATAACCATACCAGCGCCGCCACCAAATGGTTCATCATCAACCCGTTGATGCTTATTATTGGCAAAATCACGCAAATTGATGGTTTGGCAATCCCATAATTTTTTATAAGATTTGCCCATCACCGAATGAGCAAGCGGCCCGGGAAACATATCGGGAAACAAACTAAGGATAATAAAACGGCTCATGACAATTTTTGTTTTACCCGAATACGGCACAAAGCCGCATAGCCAAAATAACGATTGGCACGCTCCAAGATATTTTTTTCTTCAAATTTTATCAAATGGGCAACCCCCGCATCACATAAAATAACCAAAACACCATCGGTTTTTGCTTGAATGGATTTTCCATCTTTTGATACAGGAAAGGTTATTTTTTGAAAATGCACTTGGTGATAAAATTCTTCGCCAACAATATCACGCCAATGGGTCATCACATCAACCGCCACCATGCCCGATCGCCCCAAATGCACTCTTGCCATTTTTTTGGCAATCACTGCCATTGACTGCAAACTATTTTTTCGCATATCTTATCGCATGAATATATTCTAATTTAAATAATAGGTAAGAATAATCGTCAAGGTAATGGCTGATGCCAAACTAGTCATATTATATTCTAGCATAGTGCGTTTTTTTCTAATCGCAAAGCGATGTGCCAATAACATAATAGAACCTGCTGTCGGCAAGGCGGCTATCATCACCACCGCAGCGGCATGCACCGAATCAAGATAAGGAAAAACTATGGTCACGATCACCCATGCCAAAAGTGGCATAACAATAATTTTTAAAATCACCACCCACCAGCTTTCTTGGGTGATGGATAATCTATAGGTAAATTTTGTCTGTGCCATAAAAACACCTATGGTGAATAATGCCACCGTGCTTAAACCACCGCTGGCAAGATTAAAAAAAATCGTTGCAAAATTGGGCATTTGCCAACCAAAATAAGCCACCAAAAGCCCCGCTGCCACCGACCAAACAAGCGGGTCTTTCAACAGCGAAAAAAACGCACGAATAATTTCAATGATACTGGTTTGCCGATTGCCATGGCTAAAGCCACGCCTGACCGCCAAATCAAATTGCAAGGTTGAAAGCAATATCGGCATAATAATCGCTTGCTGAATAAAAATCGCCTGAATGGCGGGCATGATACCCTGTTCGCCAAAAACAGCTATCATGATGGGAAAGCCAAGATATAAGATATTGGGGAAACTTGATGATAGACTATGTAACATTCTTTCACCAAAAGGTTCTTTAAAAAAATTACCGGTAATCACCAATGCCAGCCCCATCATAATAAATTGGCTGGCTATCAGTGCCAAAAAATAAGGTATATTGATAATCGCATTAAGATTGCCATTGGCAACGCTGAAGAAAAAAAATGCTGGCGCCAAAACATAAAAAATAAAATGATTCAACAATAGATAATGATCGCTCAATTCATTTTTTGGCTTTTTCACCATACGACCAATGATAAAACCCGCCAGCACCAAAGCCAAGATAGGTGAAATAGAAAAAAAAGCTTCAAACATAACAAGACATTCTTAACAAATTATTTATCATAAATTTTTTATAAAAAACTGGTCGGAGCGGCGGGATTTGAACCCACGACCCCTTGACCCCCAGTCAAGTGCGCTACCAGACTGCGCTACGCTCCGCCATGTTTGGTTAGTTCCTTGCATATGCAAAAAAAAATTATCAGTCAATTGATGTCTTAATTCTAATTACACAAAAAAGCAAGGTGATTTTTTTTTCACCCATATTTGCTTTGCTTGACAAAATGGCATTGATAATTTATGACACATCATAGTGATAATTGATGGCGTTTTGGTTTTTAAAATAAATGAAGGTGGGGTGCCCGAGTGGTTAAAGGGGACGGACTGTAAATCCGTTAGCTTCGGCTTACACTGGTTCAAATCCAGCCCCCACCACCATCTAGTTTTTCATCATCTTTACTTTCATCATAAAGTTATTTAATCTGTTAAAAATTCGCAAAAAAAAAAATTCATTCATCATGACCGATAAAATTCAACTTTATTCGCTTGCCACCCCCAATGGTGTCAAAATATCCATTGCGCTTGAAGAAATGCATATTCAATATGATGCCCATTTGATCGATATTGGTGCCAATCACCAATTCACTGATGATTTTATCAACATCAACCCCAATTCAAAAATTCCTGCCATCATTGACCCAAAGGGCGATAATGGCAAACCTTTGGCTATCATGGAATCGGGGGCGATATTATTATATCTTGCCGAAAAAACTGGTCAATTTTTATCAAAAGATCCTGTGAAGCGATGCAAAACTTTACAATGGTTATTTTGGCAAATGGGTGGCGTGGGACCGATGTTTGGGCAATTTGGTCATTTCACGGTCTATGCACCAAAAAAAATTCCATATGCTATTGAGCGCTATACCAAAGAAACAAAAAGACTATTAACTGTTTTGGAAAAACAATTAGAAAAAAACAAATTTGTGTCGGGTGATGATATCACCATTGCCGATTTTGCTATCATGCCGTGGGTGCGTGGTTTAGAAACTGGCTATAAGGCAGAAAAGGTTTTGAAATTAAAAAATTATCCTTACACAATGGCATGGTGCAAAAAAATTACCGATCGCCCCGCTGTGCAAAAAGGCTTGTTGGTGTGTAAAAAATCATAGCAAGCCTTGTTAAAAAATCTCAGTTTTTATTGGTTTTTTCTTACCAATATGTTATTAAATCCTAAATGAAAATAGAAGAATTCCAAAAATTGGAAAAGGAAGCAGAAAAGGATTTCCAAGAATATCTTGATTTATTATTACCAATATATGAAAGTGGTATAATGACAGGCATTGATGGATTAAATGATATAGATGATAAATTTATAAACAGAATCAATTTAATATCAAATTTTTCAAATGGACTCTATAATTTATCCTCTTATGATAGCTTCTCTAGATATAAGTATTTGTCGTATTTTACACATGATAATTATGATAATTATATTAATGCAATCGTTACCATTAACACATTATTAGAACAATTCTTAAATAAAAAAAATATTAAAATTTTTTCTGATAAAGAAATTATTATTTATAATAATGATGTTTATAATATAATTGGTTGTAATAATTGTAAGACTTGCAAAAAAATATATCAACTAGATGTAAGAAATAGACAACCTTACTCTACAAGAGAACTATTATCAAATTATGCAAAGCAGTGGGATAATGAAAGCACTTTATCCTTAGACTGCCTTGAATACAAGCAACATTATTTGAAGCATATTACCGATTTTTTATTTTCTCCTATTTATGATAAGGTATTGAATGAATATAAAGAAAAATTTAATGAAATTATTGAAGAAACTATCAATAGCTATCATTTGATATTAAAAAACAATTTAATTACAGAAAATATAATTTCTTTAGAAGATTTTTTTTCAAGCGAAGAAGTATTTCTAAAAAAATGGCAAACAAAAATAAAAACTATGGAGCAGGCTTATCGTGCCACAGATAAAGATTCTATAGATAATATCATATCATTTTGTATTCAAAATTTACTTTATCACCCTATAATGAAATCTTTGCTTTTAAGTAGTAAAGAATCTAAAGAGTTTGAATTGACATATAGTATTTTATATGATTCAGACGCAAAAACATTTATAATTAATCTTGATATACCTCCTGCCAATTATATTAAAGATTATATTGGTATGTTTCATCAGACAATAAATATGCTTATAAGTGCTTCAAAAAATAGCGGTGTAAAAAAAGAATTCAAATTGCAATTAGATACTAATCATAAAAAATTTATTACCAACGCCCAAAAACCAAAAGAATTTAATAAATTATACGATTCTATTATTTCACAATTAATATTGCTGGTTGTGCATATTGTTTTCAAATGTGATTACTTAAAACAAATTGAAACTGTTTGTGTGAATGGTTTTGTTGCAGGTATAGACCAAGCAACAGGTGCAGATACAAAAAATTGTATTGTTTCTGTTTCGGTTAATAGAGAAATTTTTTCTAAAATTAATTTAGAAAAAATTGATCCAATGGTTTGCTTAAAATCCTTAAAGGCAAGAATAGCTAGCGAATTTGTCAATCTTGCCCCTGTTAATCCCATTATTATTTTTGATAAAAATGATAAAAGATTTACCGCATCGCAAGATATTATTGATAATACAACAGGCGATACAAATCTTGCAATTATGGAATGGGAAAAATTTGAACATTTGGTTAGAGATTTATTTTCAAAAATGTTTGCTCAATTAGGGGCAGAAGTAAAAATAACCCAAGCCTCTCGTGATAGGGGGGTTGATGCCATTGTGTTTGACCCTGACCCAATTCGTGGTGGTAAAATAGTTATTCAATGCAAGCGATATAATAATGTGGTTGGCGTGGATGCCGTTAGAGACCTTTATGGCACGGTGCAACACGAAGGGGCTAATAAAGGCATATTGGTAACAACAAGCCATTTTGGTGGTGATTCAATAGAATGGTCAAAAGATAAACCCATTACATTAATTAACGGACAAGAATTATTATTTTGGTTTCAAAAATATGGCTATAATTTTAAGATAGAATTACAAAAATAATCAAAAGCAACTAGAACTCTACTGCCAATAACAATTTTAGAAAAAACCGATTGCTTTTTCTTATCAATATGCTATAAAATTCTAAATGAGAAACATTCTCATTTAGAATTATATAAGGCTGTTAAGATAAAACCAAAAAGTTGGCATGATAGAAAAGATAAAATCTATAAACAAAAGCAATTGGCGTATGCAAGCGGGCGAACCATCGCTGATAGAGGTTCATCGCTCAGTGCCTTTATCATGGCGTATTGATGGTCGCCCATCACAACAACCCAATATATTTAGAAAACTTCTTGCCTTTATGGGGCCGGGTTATTTGGTGGCAGTGGGTTATATGGATCCCGGCAATTGGGCAACAGCTTTAAGCGGTGGTGCAAAATTTGGCTATACATTGCTTGTGGTGGCTTTATTGTCAAATATGATGGCGATTATATTGCAGGCTTTGGCAATTCGTTTGGGGGTGGTTTCGGGGCGAGATTTGGCAAGGGCTTGCCGTGATGGTTTTTCAAAAATTTTTAGCATACCCTTATGGGTGATGGCTGAATTGGCAATTGTTGCCACCGATTTGGCGGAGGTGATCGGCACCGCCATAGCGCTTAATTTATTATTTCAAATTCCCCTAACCTATGGGGTGATTATAACTGCATTGGATGTTTTTTTAATATTATGGCTACAAAGCAAAGGATTTCGTTTGATTGAATCAATGATAGTTGGTTTTTTAATCGTCATAGGGTTTTGTTTTGGCTTGCAATTAATCTTGGCTGACCCCAATTGGGGTGGCGTATTAGGCGGGTTTGTGCCGCGCACAGAAATTATTTCAAACCCCGATATGTTGTATATATCATTGGGGATTTTGGGTGCCACCGTTATGCCGCATAATTTATATTTACATTCGGCGATTGTGCAAACCCGTGCCTTTTCATTAAGCCCTAAGGGCAAAAAACAAGCCATCAAATATGCAACCATCGATTCAACCCTTGCTTTAAGTTTGGCTTTGTTGGTCAATGCTTCAATTATTATTTTGGCAGCGGCGGTTTTTCATCGTGGCGGGCAAACCGAATTGGTTGGTATAGAGCACGCCCATGAATTATTAGAACCTATGTTGGGCACTGATTTGGCACCATTGCTATTTGGGGTGGCTTTGTTGGCTTGTGGATTATCATCAACCATCACTGCCACTATGGCAGGGCAAGTGGTGATGGAGGGTTTTCTTGGCTGGCGATTAAAACCATGGCTACGCCGTTTAATTACCCGTGGTCTTGCCATTATTCCCGCGGCGGCAGTGGCAATTTTATTTGGCACCGCTGGCACAAGTAAATTATTGATATTGAGTCAGGTGGTATTGAGTTTGCAATTACCTTTTGCCATTGTGCCGCTGGTGCTTTTTACCAGCAATCGAAAAAAAATGGGGCAATTTGTTTCACCCCGCTGGTTGATGCTAACCGCTAGCATTATTGGTGCGGTGGTGATAATATTAAATATCAAGGTTATTATTGATTTTATTATTGGTGCGGGCTAGGCAATAAAGCGGTAATAAACCACTACCAAATGGTTTGAGAATATATTTAAGGCAGGTTATCCGTCTTCTTCTCTATCCATCTTGATTCTTCTCTCAGTTAAAGTTTCATTTTCATACATCCAATAATCAGGACCCCTTACACCATATTCTAACCCTAAAAGTTTTTTTGCCGCCGCTGATAAAGCGGTTATTTCATCTTTATGTTTTATTTTATTTTTTTCTGTATCTACCACTATCGCTACTTCATTTTCATCACGAGAAAAAGTCAATTCTGCATTCAAAGGTATTTTATATTTCTTAAAAGAAAATTTTGATAAACGATTCTTTTCATTTTCTGAACCTCCATTCTCTGATTTATCATTTTTTATTATATCTTTTACATTACAAGCCATAGAAATAGCCATAACAACCCTTTCTGGATTTTTTAAAAAAAACTCTCTTCCTTTATAACGCTCATCAGCAAAAATACCATGTAATTTTTTTTCAATAGATTTATAATTATCTACTTCACAAGCATAATAAACTTCAAAAGGTGCAGGGACAGCTGTTTTGCTATTAAGGTTTTTTAATCTTTCATCAAGGTCTTTTGTCGAACCTATTTTGATAAATCTTTCCCCGTCAGCATTATACATTGATTCATTTACAAGAATATAAACTATACCTCTTTCATCATTATTATATTTTGCATTCATAAAAAATTATATAACATATATAACTTTTAATAACAACATCTTGCTAATTTACTAAAATAATAACATAGATCGCCAAGATATTTATATTTGCCTTGCCATAAATTTTTTAATGATGTTGATTGTAAAATCCACGCCATCTTCTTTATTAATTTTCTCACCAATTTTTTTTGCATGATTGATAACCACTCGGTCGGTGGTGATTTTTTCTATCGCTGTTTTGAGGTTTGACTTGGTTATTTTTTTTAATGGCAAGGGACCTACCCCGCTGTTGGTGTGGGCGATACATCTTGCCCAAAAATGTTGGTCGGCAAAAAACGGGCAGATAATAGATGGTTTCATGGCACGAAAAGCGGCGGCGGTGGTGCCCGCCCCGCCATGGTGAATAACCCCTGCCATGCGTGGGAATAACCAATCATGCGGCACCTCATCAATACAATAGATTTTATCGGCAATGTTTTGATTGGCAAGTAGCTTTTGCCAATCATGTTTGCTCCAGCCCATACCGATAACAAGTCGATAAGATGTTTCTTCAAGCATTTGCTCGATGGTTTTAACCAGCCTTTGCATGGTTTCATGGCTTGCGGTCATCGAACCAAACCCAATATAAAGCGGCGGCTTGCCACGGGCGATAAAATTCATCAATGATGTAGGCGGTTGCCAATTTTTTTTTGCCGATATTTTGTCGCCCTTATAAAACCAATAACCAGTGATAATAATATTATTTTGCCAATCGCTGACACGCGGTGATAAGGCAGGGCTGTAATGATGCAATATCGGCAAAGGTTGGTTAAGCCATGCCGCCGAATGGTAAAATTCTATTTTATTGGAATGACGCTTTAATTGATTTGCATCTTGCCATTCACGCACAAAAAAAATACTCACCCATTCAACGATCAATAAAAAAATGCGATAGGTTAAATAATTATACCAACGCTGTATTTTATAATATAGCCCTTTGCGATGGGTGGATTTTATTTTCCATTGTGGAAAAAGTGGATGGGCAATATCGCCAGTTGGTATGAGTATCGGTGATGATATAGCCACCATCGCAGGCAAATTTAATTCACGCACAACATGATGGGCATAGATAGCCACATGGTTAAAAATAACCAAGTCGGGCTTTATCTGGCTGGCGGCACGCAATGTTTCATCTAATTGTTGGCGATAACTTGGGCGAAGCACCGATTTGCTTTTTAACCCCGAACGCACATAACGCCCGACCGATGCTGAGCTTTCCATAATATTTCGCCCAAGTTCAGATTTTACAATTTGTGGTAAGCCATCATTCATATAGGCATAGCCAATGCCATGTTCAGTGATAAATTTTTTAAAACTGATGGGCGCACAAATGGTAGGGCGATAGCCATGTTTGATTAAACCCCGCGACAGGGCGATAAAGGGATCAATGTCACCACGGGTACCATTGGTGATGATAAGAATTTTTTTTTTGCGGGGCATTATGATAAAATAAAAAATAGCAGGTAGCGATCAATAACAATGATGAAAGACTATAAAACAATTAAAAAAAAGTTGCAATTCAACATAATGATAGACAAAAAACCTATCGCCATGCTATAAAATTTTGTGGTATAAAAAAATGATGAAAGAAAAACCAACGGAAAAACCATCTGCCCATGATGAAAAGCATCTTACCCATCGTGCGGGGTGGATAAGGGCGGCGGTGCTGGGTGCAAATGATGGAATTGTTTCGGTGGCAAGTTTGGTGGTTGGTGTGGCGGCAGCGGCGATTGATAGATCGGGTATTTTACTGGCGGGGGTGGCAGGTTTATGTGCAGGGGCATTTGCTATGGCATCGGGCGAATATGTTTCGGTTAGCTCACAAGCCGATGTTGAAAAAGCCGATTTGGAAAAAGAAAAATCTGAATTAGAAAGAATACCCGATATAGAATTAAAGGAATTGGCAGAAATTTATGAATGGCGGGGGTTGCCAAAAAAATTGGCACACGATGTGGCGGTAGCCATGACCAAACATAATGCATTGGAGGCACATGCACGCGATGAATTGGGCATCACCAATTTCAGCACCGCACGCCCATTGCAAGCCGCCATCGCATCGGCAATTAGTTTTGCCATAGGGGCGGCCATGCCATTGTTGGTGGTGATATTTGTAGCAAGGGATAACATTATCAGCGGAGTGATGGCATCGACCATTTTGGCATTGGGGTTATTGGGCGCGGCGGGCGCAAAATTGGGTGGCGGCAGTGGCTGGTTATTATGGCGAGCGGTCGCAAGGGTTATTTTTTGGGGCGTCATCGCCATGGCAGTCACCCTATTGGTCGGCAAATGGTTTGGGGGGTATATTTAGGGGGGAATTAATAAAGTTTTTTTTATTGACAAATAACAAGAACAGCCTGATAAATTATAGATTATACTTAAAAGGAGCATATTTTATATGGTAGCAGATATTATTTTTAGTGATGTTATAAAACGCTATGAACCTGATGATTTGGCACGATTACTAGGACTTCATCCCAATACTGTGCAAAGATGGATTGATAAAAACCAAGCACCAAAGCAATATCTTTATGATTTTTATCGCATTTTAGGAAACGAAAAAAATCTTGTCAATGATTCGGCAAAAGACAAAGATCAATATTATACCAAACCCGAAATTGCGGATTATTGTTTTAGGAAGCTAGAAAAGGTAGCTAGAGAATTGCAAATAGATTTATCAGAATATCAATTTATTGAACCTTCGGCTGGTTGCGGTGATTTTTTTTCTTTGTTACCTAAAAAACGCAGAATTGGCATTGATATTGAACCAAAAAACAATATTGATTTAATAAAATCTGACTTTCTTAAATGGCAACCAAATGAAAAAAAGAAATATATTGTAGTTGGCAATCCTCCTTTTGGCTTGCGGGGTCATCTAGCATTGCAATTTATTAATCATTCCTATCATTTTGCTGATATGGTCGCTTTTATTTTGCCTCAGCTTTTTGCAAGTGATGGTAAAGGCGTTGCTAAAAAAAGAGTGTTAGGATATTCTTTAGCCTATACACAAAAATTGCCATCAAGGTCTTTTATGTATCCCAATGGTAAAGAAGTAGAAGTGCATACTATTTTTCAAATTTGGACAAAAATCGCTATCGATAAAATAAAAATAACAAAAAGAAAAACCTGTAATAATTTTGTCTCTATCTATTCATTATCAGATGGTGGCACACCAGCTAGCACCCGTAATAAAAAAATGATTGGCAAATGTGATATTTATTTACCCTCGACTTGTTTTTCAGGTATGAAAGCCTATTTGTTTTTTAATGAATTGCCTAATCAGCGGGGTTATGGGGTTGTTATTCACAAAAAAAAGAATGAAATTAAAAAAAATTTATTAAAAAATGATTGGCAAATGACCAGCTTTAAATCAACTAATTCAGCTTTAAATTTGCGCACCAGTTTAATTGAAGATGTTATTATCAAATCAGGTTTTTATGACTAAAGGGAATTTTGATGACAAATAGAAATGAATTAGATAATATAGCTATTCCAATCCTTGATTCCATAGCACAGGAAGCACAGAATCAATGGTCTGACCCGAATAGCAAATTTAAAAAAATAAGAGAAATACAAATAGATAAACGAGGCAGTTTTGGTGAAAGATTTTTTCTTGCCGTGTTACCAAAAATTTTTCTTGGTGGACAAATAAGACGCATAAATTATGCTGACGGAGATAAAGGAAAATCAGATTTAGAAATAAATGGAAAAAAATTTGAAATAAAAACATCATCGCTTGATGTTAATCAAAAATTTCAAAATGAAAATATCAAAAAAAATAATAAAAATTTTGGTTTATTATTTTTGGGTGTTGCACCCAATGCCCTTTATATTAAATTTATTTTACAATCAAAAATAGATTTTAATTTATTGCATAACCGCGAGGAACAGAAAACAGGGGCAGGTTATAAATGGGATTTAAAACCAGCAGATATGATAGAAGTAAAAACCATTGATGATATAAAAAATGCTTTTATAAACGCATTTGATAAAATATAGTATGCAAATGGTTTGAGGGGTATATTTAGGGGTTTTTGATTGACATAATATAAAAAATTAAGTAAGGGTGTTTTATTATGGCGAAAGCAAAAGATAAAAATTTTTTAGAAGACATTATTGGCAAACCATCTTATACTTACTACATTCCAGCCTTTCAAAGAAGTTATGCATGGGACAAAGAAAATTGTGAGGATCTATGGGAAGATATTGAAAGAATAATTGATAACCAAGAAGATGGAGATGATGAATTTACCCATTATTTAGGGGATATTGTTACCAAAGTTCAAATTCATGCAGGGCAATTAACTTTGATTGATGGACAACAAAGAATTACTACCATTCTTTTACTCATTTTGGCAATGATGGAGGTATTTCCTGAAGAAGAACAAGAATTATATGAAAAATATATTGAAAATAAAGCAGCTAGAGATAGGACACTGCGTATTAAGCTAAAATCCATCAACCAAGACCACGAGCATCTTAAAAAAATTTTAGAGAGAATAGTAGATAAAAAAAATGCGGTATTGGATAAAGATTCTCGTCTTATTAAGAATTATATTTATTTCAAAAGAACATTAGATAAAAAATTAAAAAAAGACGAAGATTTTGATTATAACCAACTCATAAATGCATTAAAAAAATTGGTTATTGTTCATGTAGAATTAGCAACATATGACAATCCCCATATCATATTTGAAAAACTCAATTCTGCAGGCGAACCACTATCCAAACCAGACCTGATTAGAAATTTCTTATTAATGCAAGTGAATGATGATGCGAAACAGGAATATCTATATAAGCATTATTGGAAAATCATTGAGCATAATACCTATAATAAAAAAGATAAAAAATCAATAGAAAATTTCTTTAGATATTATCTTGTCACGAAAACACATAAGGCAATAAATGAGGCAGAATTATATAAAGATTTCAAATCTTACTATAAAAAAGAATGGAAAGATAAACTAGAAGATTGTCTAGAAGATTGTCTAAAAGATATAACAACCTATTCTGATTATTTTTATCAAATCATCAATAAAAATACTGACAACCCAGCAGTAAATCGGGCATTACAATTTTTTCTTGATATAAAAATTACTATTTTTTATCCAGTATTATTACAAGTTTTTGATTATTGGCAAGATAAGAAAACAATTACACCTGAAGATGTCATTGCTATCATTGAAGAATTAGAAAATTTTTTATTCATACGCATGTTATATTTAGGAAGTCCAACAGCAGGTTTAAACAAACTAGTGCTTTTTATTATTGGTAATATTGAGGATAACATTAACCGATCCTCTTACTTAAATATTTTATTATATTATTTACATGATCCTAATAATTATTATAATTATCATATAAATTACAAGGACGCTTCTTCTTTAGCAGAGGTAATAAAAAATTATCATTTTCAAGGATTTGAAAGATTGCGACCATTATTAAATAAATTGGAATATGATTTACAATTAAAAAAAGAATTTGTTGATGTTAATAATAACAATATATCCACTGAACATATTTTACCACAAAAAATTCCAGTCGGTTCGCAATGGGAAAAAGATTTCGGTAAGAATGAAGGTGATGACCATATAGAATATTGCTATAAACTTGGCAATATGACCCTGACTGGTTATAATTCTGAATATTCTAATAACGAATTTTCTGAAAAAAAATCATGCGAAAATGGTTTTGATAAAAGCCCCCTTGCACTAAATAGTTTTCTTAAACAATGCGACAAATGGACAAAGCAAGAAATAGATAAAAGAACCGCTGAATTAGCAGAAAAATTAGCCAAATTAATCTTTCCTAGAGAAAGTAATTATTCTCCTAAAATTATACTTAAAACCAAAACACTTGATGAAAACGAGGACGAGGACGAGGACGAATAACCCCCTCAGCTCAACCCCCGTTCCAACTTGCCAATGATGTAAGATAGCCAATGGTAAAATTCTTCAGCCTGTGGTATGCGGTTCACTATCGGTTCGTGAAAAATAATCATCAATACCAATAATAAAAATCCTGCCACTGCCAGCCCCAATAATAAACCAATAATGGTAAACCAATCCACCCTTCTGTGTGATGGCAAATAAGGGCTTTGGTTTTTCATCTTTTTTTTGAATGTTTTTAACCTATCTTGGTTGGCTTGATAGGTTTGATAATCTGTATCGCTCATGCGTGATATATCCAATGATAACATATCATCATCTGCCGCATCATTAACAGCGGTGTTTTTTACAGCCGCCACAGGGGCGGGTATTTCGCTTGGCATCTGCGGCAGATCATTTACATTTTTTGCCTTGCCCTTATCTTTTGCCATATCTTTTTCGACAAGATGGGGTTTGGCACTTGGGACATCGCTTGCCAATAACATACCCTTATTGGCTTGCCATTCATAAAAACAATAGGGGCAACGCACCCGCTGAAAACGGGTTGTCAAAAGACCCGATGCCACCGTGGCATTTTTTTGACAAGACGGGCAAGGTAATTTATAAATGGTTGCCATATATTTGTAATATAAATTTTTATTTTTTCGTTCGCATTATAGGTTCATTGCAATTTTTTTGCCATTTGTTTTTTCTTGATTTTCGGTGAATAAAAAGACTATAGCAATCATAGCTATTTTAAATAAAAACATTGCAAAAAATAATAAACCCTACCGCCATAGAAACTATGCCTTTGTTGGCATCGGCAGTGCGTGCCTTAAGCGTTGCCATGGTTGAGCGGGCACAATCGGGACACCCAGGCTTGCCATTGGGCGCCGCCGATGTGGCATCGGTGCTTTTTGCCCGCCATCTTTTTTATTCCCCCGAAAATCCCGATGATATTTTTCGTGACCGATTTATTTTATCGGCAGGTCATGGCTCGGCAATGCTTTATAGTATTTTGCATCTTTTGGGTTATCAGGGTTTTCCCCTTTCGGTTTTACAAAAATTTCGTTCGCTCAATTCAATAACCGCGGGTCACCCCGAATACCATATAACGGCGGGCATCGAAACCACCACCGGACCACTCGGGCAAGGGCTAGCCAATGGAGTGGGTATGGCACTTGGCTTAAAAAAAATTTTTAATACCGCACCCGCACCAAAAGTCTATGTTTTGCTGGGTGATGGTTGCCTGATGGAGGGCATATCAGAAGAAGCCATATCATTCGCTGGGCATTTAGAATTGGATAATTTGATATTGCTGTTTGATGATAACCATGTATCAATTGATGGTAATACCAACCTTGCCACCCGCACCGACCAAGTGGCAAGGCTGTCTGCCAATGGGTTTCACACCATATCGGTTGATGGGCATGATGTGGTTGCGATTGATAAATCATTAGCCGAAGCCAAAACTATAAATAAACCTAAATTGATAGCGTGCCGCACCACCATCGGCAAAGGCGCCCCCAGCAAACAGGGCACCGCGGCGGTGCATGGTGCAGCTTTGGGTAAAGATGAAGCCATGATAGTTTTAAAAAACCTTAATATCCCCGATGCCGAAAAATTCTTAGATGATTTTATATTACCACCCGCATGGGTTGATGCTTGGCACCAGCTTGCCAAAAACAAAACTGCCCTTTATGCTGAAAAAAAACACGCATTGATAAAACAATACCCAACTATCAAAAAACCCGATAACCATATCAACCATTTTAGCCAACCATTAAAAGTTGATATAAAAAATTATAAATTAACCACTATCAAAGAAAAAAAATCCATCGCCACCAGAGTCGCCAGCCAACAGGTGATTTCTATTTTTTGTAAATTCTTGCCACAATTAATAGGCGGGTCAGCCGATTTAACTGGCTCAAATGGCACAAAAATTAATGAACAAACTATTATCAATAAAGATAATTTTGGCGGGCAATATATTCATTACGGGGTGCGCGAACATGGTATGGCGGCGATGATGAATGGTTTGGCATTGATCGGATTCATTCCATATGGTGGCACTTTTTTGGTATTTAGCGATTATATGCGTGGTGGCTTGCGATTATCGGCGGTGATGAAACAAAAAGTGATTTATGTTCTAACCCACGATTCGATAGGCGTGGGGGAAGATGGACCCACCCATCAACCCATCGAGCATTTGGCGGCTTTGCGTGCCATACCACATCTATTGGTGCTACGGCCTTGCGATGCGATTGAAACCATAGAATCTTGGCAAATAGCCTTAACCCATCAACAACCATCGGTCTTGGCATTATCACGACAAAATTTGCCAGTTTTACGCTATGATAAAGATGTTGATGACAATAAAACAGCCATGGGGGGCTATATTATCTATGGGGCAGAAAAACAACGCTCCTTAACTTTTTTGGCAAGCGGGTCAGAAGTTTGTTTGGCGATCGAGGCCGCACAAGATTTAGAAAAAAATGGCAAACGGGTGGCAGTGGTATCAATACCATGTTTTGAATTATTTCGCCAACAAACAGCAACATGGCGTAGCCATATTTTGGGCGATGCACCAATCATAGCGATCGAAGCGGCAGCCAAACAACCATGGCACGAATGGCTACGCCATGGCGATGAATTTATTGGGCTAGATGATTTTGGCGCATCAGCACCCTATAAGGATATTTATCATCAACGGGGTTTATATAAAGAAAATATCTTGAAGATTGCTGGTAAATTGCTATAATTTACTTTGGCAAAAATTTTATATGATGATGGCAAAAAATATAGCATAAAATATCATGATAGATAAACCCACCATCAGTGCCGAACATCAAGCCATAGCAAACAAATTGGCAAGCGCTTTTATTGATGAAGAAACTTTTCCTACCGATGTGGTTAGTTTTTCAGAAGACGATGCCTTTTCTATCAAACGAGCCATGTTTCGTATTTTAAAAACAACCTTGCCAGAAAAAAAACCAATGGTCAAAATTATTGGTCGCAAAATTGGTCGCAATGATAATGTTGGGTTAATAGCCACCCCAATTTATAGACAGGGCGAGCGGTCATCTCACCCCTTGCCAAAAAATTTAATCGGGCTAGAGCCAGAATTGGCAGTGGTGTGGGGCAATGAATTACCCGCCCGCATAAAAAATGAAAAAGATTTTTATCAAGCCTTAAAAGATGTTGGTGGTCAATTGGTGCTGGGGGTTGAAATTTTAGCCAATCGTTTTCAAGTGCCTCCCCTGCCGTGGCATGAAAAAAACCGCCCCGATTTTTCTATTATTTTGGCTGACCACTTGCATCAATGGGGTTTTGTTGTTGGGGATAAAATAGAAACCATTGATGTGGCACGGCATTACCATCAAGAATCTTTTGCTTTTCATTATGGCGATAAAACCATCAAAGCCGGTAGTGCAAAATTGGCTTTTGGTAATCCCATCAATATGTTGTGGCAATTTTATCAAACTCGCCCTTTCAATCCCCTAACCACCACCGAACAATTTAATACTGGCGATATTATTACACTTGGCAGTCTGTTTGGCTCAGCCCTGCCATTGACCAAAGGCGATGTAAAACCCAATGATAAAGTTTTGTTTGAATTTCCCGGTTTTGAGCCTTTGGAAATTATTTGGCAATAATATTTTATAAGATAGTTTTTCGCAAAATAATATAAGGCAAAAAATTTATCAAACACCGACTGATAAACACCCAAACGGCAAGAAAAAAATGGCGTTGCCCTGCTAGGAAAAAAAATCTTAGCCATGCCGATAGATAACGATAAAACAGCCAAGGCCTTATCACCATAGAACGCATCTGTTCTAACAAAAACCACCCTATTTCATCAGCGATATTTTTTTTTATCGCACCATACAATGATGGATGATAAAATTTTTGAAAATCATCAAGGGTAATGGTATGGTGGGTATCAAGCGGGTCGGGCAGATTTTTTTGCCTTGCCTCGACCGACAAACGCACCATCATACCAAAAATGAATTTTTTAAAATATGCTCGGGTTATGCCATGCCGATGTTTGCGATAATAATAAAGCGGTTGGGGCAGGTTTTTGATAATACCATTTTTTTCTAACAAACGATAACACCAATCGCTATCGCTACCACTGGGCAAAGGGCGATAGGAAATTTTTTGATAGATAGATTTCCTCACCAATAGGGTAGGGAAATGGCAAGAAAAATTTTTTTTATTTTTATCAATCAGTGCGGTTGGCGGTTTAGCGATTTTAATTTTTTTACCCCGTTTGATATAAAAACCGCTACCGATGGCAGAAAGATGATGATTTTTTTCTATATGTTCAAGTAAAATTTGCAATCTCTCAGCGGCGGATTCATCATCGGCATCTTGCCACAAAATATACTGCCCCACAGCCTGTGCCACCCCTACCTGTCTAGCACCTGCATCCCCTAGATTTTTTTTATTGCGAATAATTTTTATTCGCTTATCTTTGGCTTGATAAAATTTGGCAATATCATAACTATTATCGCTTGAGGCATCATCAATTATCAACAATTCAAAATCGTGCATGGTTTGTGCCAAAACCGATTCAATAGCATAACGAAGATAAAGGGCGGCATTAAAAACTGGCATCACCACCGAAACCAGCCTTGATGGTTTGGTTTTATGTTTTGGCAAATTATGGTAGCGTTTTGGCATCATATAAATCAATTTGATATTTTTTATTTACCCCGAATGATGTTTTTTTACTAGATTTTTTTTATTTTTTGGGTTAAGAAAGCAATATAAAAATACAAAATATCATGATAATATCTAAACTTACATTTTTCACCGCACCATTATTGTTTCTAACCATAAGCCTAGGGTTGGCATCACAATCTATGGCACAGGCAGGCGGCGATGTGCCATCGGCTATGTTGCAACTTTTACCTTTGGCACTGATATTTGCCATTTTTTGGTTCTTGCTCATCCGCCCGCAAATGAAAAAACAAAAAGAACATCAAGCCAAAATAGCGGCAGTCAAAAAGGGCGATGCGATTGTTTTATCATCAGGTATTTATGGCAAAATCACCCAGTTGATTGATGACAATCGGATTGAGGTAGAAATTGCATCTGGAGTCAGGGTCAAGGTCGCCAAATCCATGTTGGCGGATGTGGTGAATCCCAACGCCCCTTCAGCTGTGCAAAAAAAATAATTTTTAAAAAATAAAAGTGCTATCCATCCATGGTACTTGATTATCCTCTTTGGAAAAGAATATTGGTGTTTTGCATCATGGGTTTGGGGTTTGCATATGCCTTGCCGAATTTTGTGCCCGCCTTACAAAATAAAAATGCCAGCGAATTTTTTGCCCCAGGCTCGCAACTCAATTTGGGGCTTGACTTAAAGGGCGGTGCCTATTTGCTGTTAGAAATTGATAGCGAAGAATTTATCAAAGAAAAAATTATTAGATTGGAAGATGATATAAGAAATCTTTTGCGTGAAAATAATTTTGGTTATTTAGCTTTAAGCCATGATGACACATCGGTGCGTTTGACGGTGCGTGATAATGATGTTGCCATGATTGAAACATTGTTAGAAAAAAATTATGCCAGCCATAATTTTGTCGCCACCGCAGCAAACACCCCATCGGTGATCGAGATTGATAGAAATGGCAATGGATTTCGTTTGCGCTATTCTAATCAAGGGCGTGATGAATTAATAAAACAATTACAAGACCAAGCCGCCAATATCGTAAGAAGGCGGGTTGATGCATTGGGGAATAAAGAGGCCGCCGTATCACCACAAGGATCTAGCCGCTTGATGGTGCAGGTGCCCGGCGAAAAGGACCCCGAAAACTTAAAATTGGCAATAGGAAAAACTGCCAAATTATCATTTTATTTATCTGCCGAAGCGGGGGATCCAAGTTTTACCTTTTATGATGAAATCGGGCAAGGTTATAATCTGGCGGCAACCCCTGTGGTGGGTGGCGATGATTTGGAAGATGCGGGGGCAAGTTTTTCAGATGGTCAGCCTGTGGTGACTTTTCGTTTTTCGGGCAAAGGTGCAAGAGACTTTGCCAAAGCCACCACCGAAAATGTCGGCAGACCATTATTCATCGTGCTTGATGGCAAAATTATCAGCGCCCCCAATATCCGCCAACCCATCACTGGTGGCAATGGTATCATCACTGGCAATTTCACCACCAACGAAACCAACCAATTGGCATTGTTGCTAAAGGCTGGGGCATTGCCCGCACCCTTAAAGATATTGGAAGAACGCTCGGTCGGGGCGGGATTAGGGGCGGATAGTATTCAAGCGGGCAAAGTGGCATCATTTATCGGTTTCATAGCGGTATTGATGTTGATGGTTTTTATCTATCGTTTGCCAGGGTTTTTTTCGGGTATCGCCTTGATGGGCAATTTGATTTTGCTATTGGGTATTATGACCGCTTTTCATTCCACCCTCACCCTGCCAGGCATTGCGGGGGTTGTTTTAACCATGGGTATAGCGGTGGATGCCAATGTTTTGATTTATGAAAGGGCAAAAGAAGAATTATTAAAGGGCAAATCGGTCATACACAGCTGGCAAGATGGGTTTCGTTTTGCCTTTGCCACCATTTGGGATAGCCATTTAACCAGCCTGTTTGCGACATTATTATTATTTTTATTTGGCTCAGGACCTATCAAGGGTTTTGCCCTCACCCTATCGCTTGGCATTATGACATCACTTTTTTCGGCTATCATGGTAACCCGTATGTTGGTGGTATGGTGGTTAAAAAAATACAAACCACAAACCATGGGATTTTAAACCAAGAAAGGAAACAATATTATGTGGAAAAAATTGCGTGCCAAACATCATTTTGATTTTATCAAATACCGCCCTTGGCATGTTGGGTTGGCAGGGTTTATCATTCTTATTTCGGCAATTTTATTTTTTACCAAAGGGTTAAATTATGGCATTGATTTTAAGGGCGGGGTGTTATTAGAAATAAAAACTGCCCCCAACATCGGCATTGCCGATATTCGTGCCAAAACCGCATCTTTACCAGTGAAATCCTATTCATTACAAGAATTTGGCGCCCCTGATATTTTGCTGGTTAATATCGATAAAGATGAAACCGCATCGCCCGAAACAATTTTACAACAGGCAAAAAATATCTATGGCGATTCGGTTTTGGAATATAGGCGGGTTGAAACGGTGGGGCCAGTGGTAGGAGATGAATTAAAAAAATCGGCTATCTGGGCAGTTTTGGCAGGTCTTTTGGTGATGTTTATCTATGTTTGGTTGCGTTTTGAATGGCAATTTGCTTTGGGCGGTATATTGGCATTGTTGCATGATGTGGCGGCTACCATAGGTTGGTTTTGTTTAAGCGGATTAGAATTTAATTTGGTATCGGTGGCGGCGCTTTTAACCATAGCGGGTTATTCTATCAATGATACGGTGGTGATTTATGATAGGTTGCGTGAAAATATCCGCCTAACGCCAAAAAAACCTTTGAATGAATTGATGAATATTTCTATTAACGCCACCCTATCACGCACCATCTTAACTGCCACCACAACCCTTATGTCAATGTTGGCACTTGCGATATTTGGCGGAGCGGCAATACAGGGTTTTGGTATAACCATGGTGTTTGGCATTATTTTTGGCACCTATTCTTCCATCGCTTTATCTTTACCAGTGGTGGCTTATTTTCGCCCAAAATCTGCCAAAGGTATGCATGGCTATGGCGATTTATTTGTAAAAAAAGATAAACAACCATAATCACATCGGCTATCATATTTATTATGGATATTTTACCCCTTTCCAGTGATGGTAAATTTGCTATCTGTTCTTATGGTAGTGGCGGTTTTGTTATTAGAGACGACAAGGGGCAAGAGCAAGAATGGCAAGGTGCAATTTTTATCAAACCCGATGGGGTGGTGCCTATAACCTATAAAAAATTTGATGATATGAAATTAACAGAAATTATTCCCCTATTGCCATTAAAATTGGAATTGCTATTGATAGGTTGTGGCAACAAAATGACCATGCCAGATCGTCAAGAACAACAGCGTTGGCAAGTTTTAGCCAATGGTGTAGAATGGATGGCAACCGCCGCCGCGGCACGCACCTATCAAATCGCCATCGATGAAGGGCGATTGGCAGCCGCATTGTTATTGGCAATTTGAAAAAAATACCTTGCAGATTTTAGCGAATCATAAGATAAAAATATTATGTCGCCTTATCAAGATTTTATCAACCGACTAAAGTTATTAATAAAAAAAAATCCACAATTAATAACCACTACCTTAAGTAATATTTTCACTTGTCGCTTAATAGGTAATAAAACACATGGCGACCTATCAGAAATTGCAATAGCAGAATTTATTAATCAATTTATGTATGATTATCAAGCCATTCATGTTGGCAAAGATTTATTTCGTGCAAAAGATAAAGAACAAGATATAAAAATTAAAAATGAAATTACTGGCAATGAATTTCCCGTTAGCTTAAAAGCATATGGACTTGGTCCATTACAATTATCAACCGATAAGAATAATACTATGTTTCCAGCATTGCAACCATTGAAAAACAAAACAACTGATAAAAAAACCATTGATAATTTATGGCAATTACCAGCCTTTAAAAACTTTGATGACATACATATTTTGCCGTTAATTTATGATGAAAAAGAATATAAATGCAATATTTTAATATTTAATACTTATAAAGCAAAAAATAATACTAAAAGCGTTACTTTATTGACGAAAGGGCATGGACGCAAACATCCCGTTTATATATTTTTAGATAAAGATAAAAATTATATTTGTGAAGTTCGTTATGGAGATAAGTCTGCTAATGCTTTACAAAGAGGTCTTTGGACAAATACTGAAAAAGCAATAGAATATTTTGATTCTTTAACAGACGGTTGGATAAGCTATCAACAAAATAAAATTTTGGTACAATTTTTTTCTTATGCCTTAATTGCCACCACCGAGGGAATTGAATTAGCTACAGAGAAATTAAAAAATGATATTGATGAACAAAAAAATAATTTAAATAAATAAAATAATATCATGACAACAGAATTATCTACAAATTTATCAACAGAAACACCTTATCAGCTATCTGGTCAACCGTTGATAACTGAAGGCATTAAATACACTGGATCAAAAAAGAAACTCCTGCCACAAATTTTATCTTTAGTTGCTCAAATAAATCCAAACAGCATTTTTGATGGTTTTTCGGGAACAACAAGGGTATCGCAAGCTTTTGCACAATCTGGCTATCAAGTTATTGCCAATGATATTTCTATTTGGTCAGAAATTTTTGCCAATTGTTATCTGTTAAATAAACAACCAGCATCATATTATCAAAAAATGATAGATGAGCTTAATCATCTTAAACCAATGGCAGGGTGGTTTTCAGAACATTACGGCGGCTTACCATCAGCAATAAAAAAACCATGGCAAAAGCATAATACCATGAAGCTTGATGCCATCAGGCAAGAAATTGCTAATTGGCAATTAAACAAAATTGAAGAATCGGTTTTATTAACCAGTTTAATTCATGCCATGGATGCGGTAGACAGCACAATAGGACATTATGCCTCTTATTTGCATCATTGGTCAAAGCGTTCTTACAAAACAATGAAAATGAAAATGCCACATTTACATTTTTATAAAAAAAATCACATAGTGCAAAGACAAGATATTTTTTCTGCTATCAAAGAAGCAACTGTTGACTTGGCTTATTTTGATCCACCATATGGTTCAAATAATGAAAAAATGCCGCCATCACGAGTGCGTTATGCGGCTTATTATCATCTATGGAAGACAATTATCCTAAACGATCGCCCCCATGTTTTTGGCAAATCGTCACGGCGATATGATTCATCGGATACCATAGCAGCTTCAGTATTTGAAGAATTTAGAAAAGATGATGGAGGGCATTTTATTGCAGTTAATGCAATTAAAAAACTATTATGCGATACCCGTGCCAAATATATTTTGCTATCTTATAGTTCAGGCGGGCGAGCAACCATTGATGAATTATATGATGCTATGGCTACAGCAGGCAAATTAAAAAAAATTGTAGAAATAGATTATCGTAAAAATGTCATGGCAGATATGACATGGAGCCAAAAATGGATAACAAATACCGCAACTCCTCATAAAGAATTTTTATTTTTGATTGAGAAATAATTCATGACTTCCCCTACCCCCAATGTTTTTGCCGAAATGCGTGCAAAAATAAAAACCATTATTGCGGGTGTTTATCGACTGGATGAAAACACCATTCCCATTTTTCAAATTGAACGACCCAAAAACAAAAATGGCGAAAATGATTATGGCGATCTAGCCTCTAATGTGGCGATGGTGCTGACAAAATTTTTATCCGACCAACCCAAAAACATTGCCGAAAAAATTATAAGCGAATTACAAAAAGATCCAGCGGTCAAATATGCCGTGTGTGCGGGGGCAGGATTTATCAATATTGTTTTGACAGATAATTATTGGCAAAATTTATTACAAAATATCCATCAAGCGGCCGATGATTATGGCAAGGGTAGCCTTAAACAGGAAGTGGTTAATGTAGAATTTGTCTCAGCCAACCCAACTGGTCCTCTGCATGTAGGTCATGCAAGGGGTGCGGTGGTAGGGGATGTATTATGTAGATTATTGCGGTTTGCTGGTTTTAAGGTCACTGCCGAATATTATATCAATGATGCGGGAGTGCAAATTGATAAATTGGCACGATCTTTTTATTTTCGTTACCAACAGGCAAGCGGGGAGATAGATGAAGAAAAAATCCCACCCGATGATTATTACCCTGGCCATTATCTTATAGAACCTGCCAATGAATTATATCAAACCATCGGTGATAAATATAAAAAAGCAAACGAGTCAATATGGTTAGATTTTTTTAAAAACTATGCGATTAAAAAAATGATGCAGGAGATAAAAAAAGATTTAGCCGATATGAATATCAAGCATGATGTTTTTTCATCAGAAAAGAAATTGGTCACCAGCGGGCGAGTCAAACAGGTTTTACAGGAATTAGAAAAAGAAAATAAAATTTATGAAGGGGTGCTGGAAAAACCAAAAGGTAAAATGGTGGAAGATTGGGAACCCCGCCCCCAAAAATTATTTCGTAGTAGCCAAGATGGCGATGAAACCGATAGACCGATTCAAAAATCCGATGGCAGTTTTACCTATTTCGCCAATGATATTGCCTATCATTTGGATAAATTTCAACGCGGCGCAACCAGATTGATAAATGTGCTGGGTGCCGACCATGGCGGTTATATCAAACGCATTTCATCGGCAACCCATGCGGTTTCGCACGGTAAGGCGCGGCTGGATTATCTGTTGATGCAGGTGGTGCGGTTTATGGAAAATGGCGTGCCATTAAAAATGTCAAAACGCTCGGGTAATTTTATTATGTTGCGTGATGTGGTGGCAGAGGTTGGTGCCGATGCTTTGCGTATTTTTTTATTGTCGCGTCGCCCCGATAGTCAAATGGATTTTGATTATGAAGAGGTTAAGGCAACTAGGCGAGAAAACCCTGTGTTTTATTTACATTATGGCTATGCCCGTGCCCATTCGCTGATGAAAATGATTGATAAACAATTTACAAACCTATCCCCCGATTTTTCTGATAAAGCCATAAAACGCATCACCCATCGCTTAGAATTGTCGCTGATAAAAAAAATTGCCGAATTTCCCCATATCGTGGAAACCTCAGCCAAGCTTGCCGAACCACACCGAATCGTGTTCTACTTAGACGATTTGGCAGCTTGTTTTCATCAATTATGGACAGCGGGTCGCAATGATGAAGGTTTAAAATTTCTACAAGGCGATGATAAACAGCTTACCGCGGCAAAGCTTTCATTGGTTAAGGTATTTTGCCAAGTTATGAATATCTGTGGTAATATCATGGCAATAGAATGGAAAAAGGAATTATTATAAAGGATAAAAAATGAGTGGCGATATTTTGGATAAAGGTTCAACTGGGCGGCGCATCATTGTGCTTTTGACCCTGCTATTATTATTGATTAGTGCTTTGATATTTTTATTTAATAGTGCCAGTTTTTTTTCTGACAAACCATCATCGCCCATAGTGATAAGCCCCGATGGTGATGTAAAAACCTTCCCCGATAATGATGATGCAGATGGCAAAATGCCCACCGCCAAAGTATATGATATGTTAGAAAAACTTCCCCCGAATGGAAAAACATCCGTTTCGGTAAAGGATATTGTTGCCAATGATGGCAAAGTGCCAAAGACCCAAACCATAGGCGATAAATTAAAATCCAAACCATCAGCCAATAAAGCGGAAAATAAAACACCCACTTCGGTTGCCGATTTGGTCAAAACCAATGATAAGAAAAAAATTGCTGCCAGCGGCAAGAAAAAAACCGAACCCGCTACCAGCGATAAGAAAAAAACCGAAACGGCTGCCAGCGATACAAAAAAAATTGCCACCGCATCAACCACCATCTATAGTTTGCAAATCGCATCCTTCACCGATGAAATAACTGCAACAAAATTCTTAAATAGTCTTAAGCCACGCATTGAAAAAATTATCACCCAAAAAAATATCCGCTATCGTATCGCCCAAGGGCGCCTTAGCAATGGGCAACAGGTTTTTCGCCCGCAAATAACTGGTTTTCAAAAACGCAACGAAGCGGTCAAGGCGTGCCAACAAATAAAATCGCGTCTGTCACGGGTGGATTGTTTGGTGCTGAAATCTTCTTAAAAAAAATTCACACCAACAATTTTTTATGGTTGCTTCATCTTTTTTTTCATCGCCCCTGCCCTTCATAGTCGGGTTGGCAGGAAAAACTATCAGCCCTGAAGAAAAAAAATTTTTTTCTACTTATCCGCCTTTTGGCTTTATTTTGTTTGAACGCAATATCGCATCACACCAACAATTAAAATCCCTCACCCATCAATTAAAAAATTGGGGGCAAGAACATCTTGGCAATGATATATTCATATTCATTGACCAAGAGGGCGGTCGGGTGCGCCGCCTAAAACCGCCTTTGGTATATGATGCACCATCAATGATACATTTCAATCAATGCTACCAACACAACCCTGAAAATGGCAAAAAGGCAATAAAATTATATGGTGCATTGCAAGGTGCAGAATTACAAAATTTGGGTATCAATGTTAATTGCGCACCCGTTTTGGATATATATTTTGCCAAGGCTCATGATATTATTGGCGATCGTGCATTGAGTAATAACCATGAAGATATTATCACCCTTGCCGATAATTATCTTTATGGTTTAAACGAAAGCGGTGTTTTATCGGTAATGAAACATATCCCAGGTCATGGGCGGGCTATGGTTGATAGCCACCATGATTTGCCGTCTATCAAAACCGATAGGGCGATATTGGAAAAAAGCGATTTTATGCCATTTCGCCATTTTGCCAAAACCATTCCCTTTGCCATGACCGCCCATATGGTTTATGAAAATTGGGATAACACACCAGCCACCCTATCAAAAACCATCATCAAAAATGTCATCAGAGACCATATCGGGTTTAACGGCTTATTGATAACCGATGACCTATCAATGAAAGCCTTGAGTGGCGATATGGCGGAGCGTGGGCGGGCGGCATTGCTGGCGGGTTGCGATATTTTGCTCCATTGCAATGGCAGGCTAGATGAAATGAAAAAATTGGCACAAATGCTCATGGATATATTTGATGAAAAAAAACAAATGGCTTTCAAAAAATCCTATCAAAATATTGCGAATCTCTATAAACTCAAAAAAGAAAAAATGCGACAATTAGATGAAAAAAAACAGGCAGATGATTACAAAACCATAACCAGATTATTATCATGCGATACAAAAACCAAATAAAATTATCCCCATGACCGAGAATATCATAAAAACCGATTTGGCAAAAACACCAAAAACCATGACGGGGGAGGAGGCTTTTGCTACCGATAAAATAACCAAGCTTGACCCCAAGCGTGATGAAGATGCGGTATTAAATGTTAGTTTAGAAAATTATGAAGGTCCGCTGGAATTATTGCTTGATTTGGCACGCAACCAAAAAGTTGATTTGAAAGAAATATCCCTATCGCTATTGGTCGATCAATATATTGCCTTCATTGAAAAAATAAAAAAAAATCATATTGATATCGCCGCCGAATATTTGGTGATGGCATCATGGCTTGCCTTGTTAAAAGCAAAATTATTATTGCCCGAGCCGCAAACAGATGGCGATGAACCGCCCGAAGCCATGGTGGCACGCCGTGCGCTTTTGATGTTAGATGCGATGCGGCAAAAATCTATCGAGCTTTTTCAACGCCATCGCTATGGGGTTGATTTTTTCCTAAAAGGTATGGTTGAAGATTTGCCCGAAGAGGTTGAGGTAAGGTGGGAATGCGATATCAATAAATTAATCGCCGCCTATGCCGCGGCACATAACACCAAACCCATCAAGCAACTTAATATCTTGCCAACCAAACTAACATCCCCCGAAGTGGCAATAGAAAAATTACGCCATGCTTTGCCATTCTTAAAAGATTGGACGGTGCTAGAAAAATTTATTGGTCAATTATTTGAAAAAGGCTTTGATAACAGATTGCAATGGCGTGCCTCTTTGGCTTCAAGTTTTTTTGCCAGTTTGGAATTGGCACGCATCGGTTTGATAGAAATTCGCCAAGGCGGTATTTTTGAAAATTTAGAGATACGCCAAAAAATACCTGATAACACCATAAGCAAGGATAATATCAAATATGGCAAAAAATAAAACCCAAGAAAAAACACCAAATAAAAATTCTGATTTGGTTATCGTGCCACATCGCATTGTTGAGGCGGCGATATTTGCCGCCGCCGCACCCATAAGCAAAAAATCACTCATCGCCATATTACCCAAAAAACCAACATTTGATATTGATAAAATTTTACTTGATTTGAAAAAAAATAACCAATCGCGTGGTGTAGAATTGATGGAAAGCAAGGAAGGTTTTTATTTTCGCACTGCCCCCGACCTTGCACCTTATTTGACACAATTTCGTGTTGAATTAAAAAAATTATCTCGTGCCGCTATGGAGGCATTGGCGGTGATAGCCTATCACCAACCTGTTAGCCGTGCCGAAATTGAAACCATTCGTGGCGTTGCCATTTCAAAAGGCACTTTGGATATTTTATTTGATACTGGCTGGATAAAATTTAAGGGGCGACGCAAAACCATCGGCAACCCCATCACGCTTGGCACCACCGATAAATTTTTAATTGATTTTGATTTACCATCATTGCAAGATTTACCCGGGGTTGAAGAATTAAAAGAAATGGGGTTATTGCATCTGGGGCATGATTTATCATCTATCGGTGTCGATGAACAAGAAGAATTGTCGCCCGATGAACAGGTAGATATGTTGCAATCATCGCTGGATAATATTCTTAATCAAACACCAGCCCATGATGATGAAAAAGAATTATTGATGGATGAACCTATTGATGATGCGGTGGATAATGTTGCTAATGGTAAAAAAATACCATCTAGCAAAATACAAAAAAAGAAATAATTTTTTTTATAAGCATAGTTTGCTATAAAAAAAATATGGTTGCCTTAAGTGTGAATATCAATAAAGTGGCGTGGCTACGCAACAGCCGTGATGGCGATATTCCATCGCCGATCGCCGCTATGAAAGAAATTATTGCTTCGGGCGCAGATGGCATCACCATCCACCCCCGCCCCGATGAAAGGCATATCACCCATGCCGACACACTATCTATTGCCAATGAATGGCGACAAACAAAAAATATTGAACTTAATATCGAAGGTTTCCCCGATGACCGCTGGTTGGCTTTGTTAGAAAATATAAAACCCAATCAAGCAACCCTAGTGCCCGACAGCCCGACACAAAAAACATCCGACCATGGTTATCGTTTAGCCCATCAGATGACTGCCATGACCCAATTGGTTAAAAAAATAAAATCCTTTGCTGGCATCAGGGTGGCTATTTTTATTGATGGTGATGGCAATGGTGATGAAATAAAAAGGGTGCGTGATATTGGCGCCGATAGGGTAGAATTTTATACCGGACCATATGCACATGCCTTTGCCAAAAAAAAAGGCGACGCCATATTGCAAAACTATGTGGCAAACAGCCAAACAGCGATCAATTGCCATTTGGGCATCAATGCTGGGCATGATTTGAATCTAAATAATTTGCCAGATTTGGTAAGGGCGCTACCACAACTTGATGAGGTTTCTATCGGTCATGCCTTGATAGCCGATGCCTTATGGTTTGGTTTTAACCATACCATAAAAAAATATCAAAACGCCATAGCAAAATAAAAAATGGTTGTAGCCTTGCCCCTTTTAAAACCGCTTTTATCTTTTGATACAGCGGGGCATAGATTATCGGTTGGTTTGGCGGTAGATAAAAACATCATCACCAACCAAGAAACCATCACCCATAGCCATAGCGATATATTATTGCCGATGATAAAAAAAACCATCAACATGGCTGATATAAAAATAAATGATATAAAAACAATTTTAATCACTTTAGGACCAGGTTCTTTTACCGGTATAAGGGTGGGGATAGCGGCGGCGATGGGTTTGGGGTTTGCCACCAATATCAATTTATATGGTATTGATAATTTATCGGCACGAGCACTGGGGCATTTGCAGCATCACGCTTATTATGAAGACAAAAATTTTTTGGTGCTTGCCGATAGTCGCCGTGATGAGATATTTTATCAACGCTATCTATTTTCCATCGCACAAAAAAAAATGATACCCCTAATGCCAGATATTGATATGGCAAGCAAAGATATATTATTAAAAAAATATAAAAATGATGAAGTGCTGACAGGCGATGTGGTTATGGCTGATATGTTAGGGGTTTTATTATCACAGGATAAACATTATGGTGCTGGTGATTTTATCAGCGATCATCTATCGCCATTATATGGGCGCAAACCCGATGTAATAAAAATGCGATAAAGATGGAGTTATTTTTTTATAATGACGCACTATAAGGTAAAGATTTAATATAATTTTCCATAAATTGCCAATCGGGTTCGCCATTTTTTAAAGATGGTAAGCTAATTTTCTCATTTAAAAAATTATAAAATCTCAATTGCCTACCAAAACTAAATTTATATTTTAATCTATCTAAAATAGATAAAAGGAAAATACTAGAATACTTATTTTGTGAATGTTTGGGAAGCAATGTAAAAACATTATCGTCAGCAAAATATCTATAGGGATGATAAAAGCAATTACCAAACATATCTATTGTTATTTTATCAAAATAACATTTTTTTTCATTTTTAAAATCCTCAAAAGAAATACACTCTGCAGCACCATTATTTAATGATTTTGCAGTTAATAATGGAATATTTTCATCACTTTGATATCTATTAGGTTTTGTTAATCTCTCTCCATGAACCACATTAAATAATTCTTTTATGACAAAAGTTTTCCATTGGGTTGCATATAAATTAATTTTATTTCCAATCATCTTATTATCTTTAGGCATAGATGGCATAGTTGCATTTTTTACATAATCAGGGATATTATTCACATCAGGCACTTTAAGATAAGGCAAGGTTTTGTTTAATTGTCTACCATAATTATATCTATATGCATTGCTTTTTATTATTAAACAATAAAACAACATTTCTTTAACAGACATCTTTTTATTTTTTGGCGATAAAATAAAAACATGAAAACCGCTATAATATTCATAAGGATGATAAAAACTAGAACAAACTGAAGAACCACTTGCGGCTACAGAAATAGTATTGGCAGGATTGATAGCCTGTCCTTCAATTTTTTCAACAAAAGCAATAACACCATTATTCTTTCCCGTTCGTGAAACAAAAGGGATGCCATTTTTTACAATATCGCAATTAATTAATTCAAGGCTAACCCCATAGTCTATATCAAATATTTCTTTTAATTCTATATTATCTTGTAATGGCTTCATGGTATCTATTCCTTAAGAAATTGAAAGGCTACATAATTTTTTAAAACTTTCTCAAAATCCTTGTCTGTTAATTGGGAATAATCGGTTTCCATATAGGCTTCGGCACACCATTCATCTTTATAGGTTATTTCCTTTTTAATAGATAACCCAGCAATTTCGATTAAATTTTGATAACTAGATAACCATTTGTTTCTAATAGTATTCCATCTATTCTTAACATCTATTCTACCTTTATGTTTTCTTTTTTCATAACCATCTTCTTTAAAATAACCAAACCATGTAGGGCGACCCTGATTAGGAATGTTAGATTGAAAAACCATAATGATTGTTATCACACCCACAGGATAAAAAAGTTCATTGGGCATAGATAATGCCGCCTTAAGATGATGTTGCCCCAAAATAGATTTTTTTATAGATAATAATTCTGTTTCTTTTTTAGTGGCACAACTCATTTGTAAAATAGCTATTACGATTCCATTTTGCGGTCTTACAATATCAAGTGCGTGTTCAACAAATTTCATTTGATCTACATTGCCTTTATCATAAGGGGGATTTAAAAAAGCTATATTAGGTTTATGATTTTTTTTAATATCATTGGCAACATTAAAACAATCGCCATAATAAATATTTGACTTACCATCACCACGCATTATCATATTTGAACAGGCATATGTAAACATTTCAGGTCGTTTTTCCACACCAATTAGTTGTTCGTTTTTTATTTTATTTCGTTTGATATTATCTGCCGAAGCCAAACCTAACATATATTTCATAGCAGAAACCAAAAAGCCACCAGTGCCACAGCAGGGGTCATAAATAATACTTTCTTTGGTTATATTTGCCAAATCACAAAAGAAATTTGTAATATGGGATGGGGTTAAAACCAACCCTTGCGATGCTTGATCGCCAGCATAACGAACAAATTCTCTATAAAATCTTCCCAAAATATCAAACCCCATATCTTCCATTTCGGCTAAAGGATAAATATTTTTATGTAAATATTTTATAATTTCTTTTGCAACTTCAATAGATTGACGATTTTCAAATTGGTTTTGATTAAATAATGGTTGATTAAGAATCGTTTTATATTCATTTATCATTGCATCTACATTTCTAACTTTTGCCTTATCCAACTCCCTTTCAGTAGCTTGTAATAAAAATTTTGATAAATGAGTGGTGTTGCTTTGTGATTCATACCCTCTGCGAAAAGCATCATCCATTAAAGAAACCAAAATAGCACTAACCATAGTGCAACGATGAAGCTCTGTGATAGAATAATTTTGAAATTGTTTATTAAGCACAACAGCTTTTTCTACAATATCAGTCGTAATTAAATTGTCTAAAAATTCTTTTTCTCTAAATAATTTTGAATAATCATAAATAGTTAATAAATCCTTATTTTTTATTTCCTCATAAGGTGCATTTTTATAAAATAAAAAATTAGCAATATCTAAATCATCATTATGACTACCACTAACAGCAATGGCAATAACATTAAATTCTTTGGATAAGGATTTTGCATAATGCAAAGCACCATCAACTGCAAAATTCGCTGGGTCATTTCTATTTTTGCTTTCATGTGCCTTTCTTGATGCTTTGCATTCAACAATAATTAAACAATTAGAATTCCCATCAGGAAATGAAATAATAAATTCAGGATAACCATGCCCTGCCCCGCTTTTAGAAGCATTTTTTAACAAATTAGCAATATGAATATTGTTAGATTTTTGTTCCTCTATTTTAATACGACTACTTAGCGGGTCATTCTTAAAACGATCTCTAACTATGCCTTCTGTAATTCTTTCATTCATAGATTTATTCCTTATCATCTATTAAATTTTCAAAAAAGATAGCGGTGTTCGCTAATCAATGCAAATATATTTTATGACACAATAACCTATGACAAAAACTCATCAACGATAAAAATAATTTTTTTAACCCTATCAATTTTAAGCATAGCAAAATCTTGAAAGGGCAAAAAATATTCAGCCTTTTTTGTATCATGAATAACCAAAATATCACCCGCCCCATAATTAACAAACCCTGCCACTTGACCAATGTTTTTTTTATCTTTACCCACAACGGCAAACCCCAGCAGATCATGTTGATAATGCTGTTTTGGCGATAATGATGGCAAACATTGTCGGTTGATAAAAATATTATGATGCAAAATTTTTTCCACCGCATCGCGATTATCATAACCTTGCCATTTGGTCAAAAACCCACGATGCACCGCACGCCAATTTTCTATCACCATCACCTGCCCATTTTTATCTTGCAATGGTTTTAAATCAAAAATAGCCATCGGCGGTTCGCTATAACTATAAAAATAACATTCGCCCTTTAACCCATGTGGTTTGCCGATGCACCCCATCAACACAAGATTTTTCACCACCATTTTTTATAGGCTATCATCAATTATTTAAAATAGCGTTTTTTCCATTCCTGTTCAAGAAAACTTGTCCAATCGGGGTGCGGCTCGGGTAGTGTTTTTGCCTTGATAGGTTTTATTGCCGATACGCCCGCATTTTTCATAAATATATTTTTGTCAGCGGATTTTAATCGCCCCACATCAAGCACCGTTGGTTCGCCCCAAAATGCAGTATTGGTTTTGCGACCCTGTGCGATAGGCGATGATAAAAAATTAATAAAAACCATCGCCGCCTCTTTATTTTGGCTATTGAAAGGAATAGCCAAATAATGCTGATTGCTTAAAACACCACTATGCCAAATATATGTTTTCACCGATGGCGGCACGATTTTTTGTTTTATCGCCGCCGATGCCACCCCAGCATTATAAGAAAAACTTAAAGATAATTTTCCACGCGCAAACAATTTTAACAAATCAGATTCATTTTTGGGAAAATTTTTCCCCGCTTGCCAAAGATGCGGGTGAAGTTGGTCAAGATAATCCCAAAGAAATTTTGTTCTTTTTCTGGCAACCGCTTCATTCTTAAAAGATTTCTTAAAATAACGCTGCTTGCCATTTTTATGTGCCAAATCAAGCAACAGATGTTTTAAAAAAGCAACCCCAGTAAAATCAGGCGGTGTAGGGTAAGATAATTTGCCATGATGGTTTTTGGCAAATGATAATAATTCATCGGCAGTTTTTGGCGGGTTGGGCGTTTTTTTACTATCATAAACAAACACAAAATAGGCACGCCCCCACGGCATTTCTAACCCATCAACCGCAATGGTAAAATCTTTTAACAAGGCGGGGTTTTGCCGCACCGATAGCAATTTATAATTGGGTAATTTTTTAATAAAGGGACCATACAGCAAGCGATTATCCTTCATGGTTTTAAAATTATTACCATTGATCCACAAAACATCGATCGCACCATTTTTTTTATTGCCCGCTTTTTTATCGGTCAAAACTTGATTGACCGCTATAGCCGTATCGGTCAAACGCACATGTTTTACCCGCACCCCGTAAATCTGCCGCATCTGTTTTGCCGCCCAATTGATATAATTATTATAAAGTTCTGAACCACCCCATGCATTAAAATACACCGTCTGCCCACGGGCTTTTTTTAAGATATTATCAAAATTAGCTTTGGCTGTTGGGGCTAGCAATAAAAATAATAACCCGCACAAAAATGATATCCATAATTTCTTCATTGCCAAATTGGCTAGCAAATAACCGATGATTTTTCAAGATATTTTTTGTGGTAACTGAAAGCAAATAGAATGTTTTTTTTATTTAGGTTTTTTTTTAAACATCAAGTTCTACTTGATCTTTTTTAGAGGCTTCGGCTGATTTCAAAACATCTTTTGTCATTGGTAAATTAATTCTTTTATTTGGGTCTTTTAATATGTCTTCTATGGTAACAATTTCAATTCGGTTAAATGGTGTATCGGTAAAAAGTGGATGAATAAATTTGCCCGCTACTTGCACTTCATCAAACATTGGTTTAGTTGGCGGTTCAAGGGTGATAAAAAAACCAATCTCTGCACCAAATTTTTTGCGGTCGTTATTAAAGGTTGCAATATCTTTTCGCCCTACCTTACCTGATTTAACTTGAAAAACAGCTTTTCCCTCTGTTGCTTTCTCTATGTAAAAATATGCTTCGCCATCAATTCCACCATCCGCTCCTTTTTTATCATTTATGATTGCCCGATTGTTTGTATAGGTAAGGATAGCCCATTTTTCAAATTCTTTTCTTAACCTATCGTCTTTTTTATTTGCCAATGCTATTGCTGATACCATATCTGTTGGTATGCCATCAATTTTGATATTATTTTGTAATGCTTGCCATTTTTCATCGTTATGACAAGCATCTTCAAGGCGTTTTCTTATTAAACTGATTTGTTGATAACTTATATCAATCCCTATCCATTGGCGATGAAGTCGCTCGGCAACAGCTACGGTTGTGCCACAACCACAAAAAGCATCCAGCACAACATCACCTTCTTTACTACTTGTTTTTATAATTCGTTCCATTAATTTTTCAGGTTTTTGCGTTTGTAAATCTAATGCTTCTATCGTATTTCCTTCTAATGCATTTATATCTTCCCATACATCATCTATTCTTACTCCTCCCTTATCTAATAAATATTGCTTAAATTTTTCTTTGCCATTCTTATTTTTTACAATTTTATTCTCTTGTCTCATTTTTTCTATAGTTTCAGCACCATAATCTCTTAATTCTTGTAATCTATATTTGCCTCTGCCGTCATTATCATCATATTTATACAATTTTAATGTTGCCTCAGCATAAGGTCTGTGTGGCAATTCATAAAATTTATTTTGTTTTTTTTTATTTTTACAATACAAAAAAATAATATCATGATTTCTAGGAAAAGATATTTTTGAACCATGTTTTGAAACATGACCCCTACGCCATATAATTTCATTCTTAAAATCACCATCTTGAGAGCAAAAAATAGAATCAAGAATCAATTTAAGATAATGGCTAGCATTCGGATCGCAATGTAAATAAAAACTACCTGTCGGTTTTAGCACTCTATGAATTTCTATAAGCCGAATTGTCATAGCAACTAGATATGCCATAATATCGCCCTTACCCAAAACTTCAATTAACCCTTTTATTAGATAATATGTTCGCTTTGTAATTTTTTGTTTATTTACATTTTCAATATCTAAAAATTCTTTTAATTCTTTTTCTGCCCTATCGCCCCATTTCCAAGTATCAATAAATGCTCTTGCTTGTGCTCTATCAATTTCGCCTGCAACATTATTATAAATTTGATTATAGTCTCGTTTAGAATTGAATGGTGGGTCAATGTAACATAAATCCACCGATTCATCGGCTATTTTATCTCGCAAAATATCTAGGTTATCACCATAAAATAATTCTCTCATATTGGTTATATGCAAAGATTCTATAATCATTGCAAGCAAAAAAAAATCTTTAATCAAAACGGGTGTAAGCAAATTATTTTATAAATATTTCCGCTTGATTTCATTATGTGAATTTGGGAAGCTATAAAATATACCAATGATAAAAAATTTTTTACATAAAACTTCAGCCAATGATATTTGGGTTATTTTGGGTGGAGGGTTGGCATTATTGATAATATGTTTGCTGGTGGCATTTATCATTGTGGTGGTGAAGTTTTTTATCAATTTGGTTATATTTATCATCACCTACCTTGGCATACCCATTGCGATAATAGCGGCTATTATGTGGTTGATGAAAAAAAATCAATCATCATAATTTTTTAACTTGACAGGTTTTGGTGTTTGCTGTAAAAAATGTTCTTATTTTGTTTTTTTATGCAAAATCAATTTCACCACCAAACCCGCCATTTTGCCATTTGTTTTCATGGCAGTGCCCACCATTGGTGGCAAAGAATTTTGAAGAAAAAATTTCGCCATTGTTTTATGGTGATCGAACAACCAAATGGCATTTGCCTAGTGGATGCAATGGCGCCGCACCTTAAATTGGTAATGTTTCCCAAACATTTATCTTTTTTGGCTATCATCAAGCATTATCGCAAAAAAAATTGTATCATTTGGCAAAAAAAATTTTTACCAAGCAGGGATATAAACCAGCACAAAAAAACATCAGCCAATTTGCATCGGCATATTTTTACAAAATGGTTTTTACCATATTTGCCAAGGTTTGGCATATATTCTTGTGTATCGGTTATAAAATCTTTTTTGAATTTGCGCCAACCTTTTGTCATCACCCCTTGGCAATTATATCAATCATTGGAAAAAATCTATGCACCAAAAGATTGACATTTTTTTTTATCAAGTATAAGATAAAAAAAACCAATCACTAGATGGCAAAAAAGCAATATTATTTTGAACGAAAACCATTGCCACCCAGCAATGCCCCCGCCGCCAAACAGATTGATGGTGGCGACCAAGCTTTTCGTGCATCGGAAAATTTAGGGCGCAATCTTGAACAAACTTGGGCGGGGGCATTATCATTTTGTCGCCGCCGTTATAGCCGAGACCTAAAAGGGGTGGATGTTGCTGTATCGGGCATACCGCTTGATTTGGCGGTAACCTATCGCCCTGGCACCCGCTTAGGACCACGCGGTGTGCGTGCCGCATCGGTGCAGTTGGCAGAATTAGATGCCCACCCTTTTCGCTTTGACCCTTTTTCACATTTGGCGGTGGTGGATTATGGCGATTGCGAATTGGTGTTTGACCATGCCGATACCATACCCGCATCAATTGAAGACCATATTTATAATATCATCAGCCAAGGGGTAAAATCGGCAACCATTGGCGGCGATCATTTTATTACCTATCCTATTTTGCGTGCCCACCATAGGGTGCATGGGCAGGTTGCCCTGTTGCAATTTGATGCCCACCCCGACACTTGGCCTGATGATGGCAAACAGATGAATCACGGCACCATGTTTACCCGTGCCATTCAAGATAAATTAATCATTCCCGAAAAATCTTTACAAGTAGGCATAAGAACCGTTGCCCCCGAATATGGCATCAAAACCATCACTGCCGATGAGGTGCATGATGTGGGGGTGGCAGGGGTATTGAAAGCCATAGGCGATACCATTGGCGACACCCCATGTTATTTAACTTTTGACATTGATTGCCTAGACCCAAGCCATGCCCCAGGCACTGGCACACCGGTTGCGGGCGGGCTGACATCACGCGAGGCATTAAAAATCATTCGTGGTTTTCAAACTATCAAAGGGTTAAATATCGTCGGTTGCGATATGGTGGAGGTATCACCGCCATTTGATATATCAGAAATAACTTCTTTGGCGGGGGCGCATATATTGCACGACATCATTTGCCAATGGGCTTGGCAAAAAATTGATGGGTGATTGGCATTATTTTTGCTTTGTCTAGATCATGGATAAATTACTAGCCGATGTTGTTAAAGACTATAGCTTAGGTAAAAGCAATTTTATTAAAAAACTTAATACATATTCAAAAGAAAATTTAAATAAAATATTATCGGATATAATAACCCATTACTTCAACGATAAAAACTCTTCATATTTACGGGAATATATCACGGCTATTATGGCTGGCTACACCCCATCCAATGCAAAATTGGGCTATAATGGATATAAAACAAACGGAGGAGAAATAACTGCCTGCGAGATAAAACCCGCAAATTGTTTATCTAATAGCAGTCAAATAAGAAAATTACGGGGATCTGGAAACTTCAGTGATTATACATGGGCTAGGTTTGCAAAAGATAAAAAAGCTAACCCGATGATTCTAATAAGTGGATTTGTTGATGGAATTCTTGTTTTTATTCTAGAAATACCATTTGCAAGCAAAGGAATCTGTGATAGATTAGAGAGGCAATTAAAGAGAATACTACCAAATGGTGATATGCCAAGAAATTATGTAAGAAGTGCTCAATTTACTTATAAAGACTATTTAAATAACGCAAAAAAAAAATACTTAACAAACGATATAAATAAATTTAAAAATTATTTTACAAAAAAATTTTTTGATGAATTAATAAAAAAATGACCAAAAACTCTTTCAAATTTTTAAAAGGCAATAGCTTACAACTATTACAGGACTTGCCTAATAATTTATTTGATGCTGGCGTAACATCACCCCCCTATAATAAACAAGAAAACAAAAAGGGCTGGTTAGTAAAAAATGTAAAATATGACAATGCAAGCGATAAAAAAAATGAAAATAATTATCAAAGCGAACAGATAGCGGTCTTGAATGAATTATATAGAATTATCAAGCCTGGCGGTTCTTTTTTCTATAATCATAAAATCAGATGGGAAAAAGGTGATATGCTTCACCCAATAGCGTGGTTATCAAAAACAAATTGGACAATTCGTCAAGAAATTATTTGGGACAGAATTATTGCGGCGAATATAAGGGGATGGAGATTTTGGCAAATTGACGAAAGAATCTATTGGCTGTATAAGCCAAAAAATAATCATAAAATAGGTGATGAACTAGAATCAAGACATGCAAAAATGACTTCTGTTTGGCGATTCCCGCCCGAAAGAAAAAACGGACACCCTGCACCATTCCCGCTATTATTACCGCTTCGCTGTTTATATTCTGTTATGCCAAATAAAAATGGGCTTGTTATTGACCCATATGTAGGTAGCGGGACAACACTTGTTGCCGCCAAAATACTAGGTCATGGCGGACATGGAATAGATATTTCTGGGGATTATATAATAAAAGCAAAAAATAGACTTGATAAATATTTAATGGAAAAAGAAAATGCTAATAAAGAAATTTCTTTGCATAAAGTTTTAGATACTTTCAAAAATAAAAAAGAAAATGGCTATCGCGTCGGTAAATTTGCCCCCAATATTTCTTTTATGCAAAATGAATTAAGCCTTTAATTTGCTTTGCTAACATAATCTTTACACTTATCAACAAAAAAGCCAATAACACCCACCATACAAAAAAACCCTTAGCGAATTTTTGGCACATCATGAAAACTATGAAATGGCGGGGGGGAACTCAAGGTCCATTCCAAAGTGGTTGCCCCATCGCCCCACGGGTTGTTGCCCGCTATCGCACCTTTCCTTAGACTAGACCATGCCATAATAATAAAAAATATCGTCGATATGGCAGTGATATAAGAGCCAAAAGATACCACCATATTCCACCCCTGATACACCGTAGCATAATCAATATAACGGCGTGGCATACCCGCCAGCCCCAAAAAATGCATCGGAAAAAAAGTCGCATTAACACCGATAAATGTCGTCCAAAAATGTAATTTGCCCGCCCATTCGGGAAACATCCGCCCAGTCATTTTTGGAAACCAATAATAAAAACCAGCGAAGATGCTAAAAATAGCCCCCAAAGATAAAACATAATGAAAATGACCCACCACATAATAAGTGCCATGCAATGCGCCATCAACCGATCCATTCGCCAACACCACCCCTGTCACACCACCAATCGTAAAAAGAAAAATAAAACCCAATGCCCACATCATCGGCACCCGAAAACGAATAGAACCGCCCCACATGGTGGCGATCCATGAAAAAACTTTAATGCCCGTCGGCACCGCAATAATCATAGTGGCGGCGGTAAAATAAGCCTTAGTATTAACGCTTAACCCCACAACATACATATGATGTGCCCAAACAATAAAACCAATAAAACCTATCGTCACCATAGCATAAGCCATACCCAAATAACCAAACACTGGCTTGCGTGAAAAGGTTGAAACAATTTGTGAAATAATACCAAACCCCGGCAATATCATAATATAAACTTCGGGGTGACCAAAAAACCAAAATAAATGTTGAAACAACAATGGGTCGCCGCCGCCCTCAGGTTTGAAAAAATTGGTGCTAAAATTGCGGTCGGTCAATAACATAGTGATGGCACCCGCCAAAACAGGCAAAGCCAGCACCAACAAGAAAGCGGTTATCAAAAGCGCCCAAACAAACAATGGCATTTTATGCAAAGTCATACCGGGCGCACGCATATTAAAAATGGTGGTGATAAAATTAATTGCCCCCAAAATAGATGACGCGCCTGCCAAATGCAAAGCCAAAATAGCAAAATCCACCGATGCCCCAGGATGCCCCAAATTAGACGAAAGCGGGGGATACACAGTCCACCCCGTGCCAGCCCCACCCCCAATAAAAGATGACATCAATAATAAAATAAAGGCGGGCACCAACAACCAAAAACTAATATTATTCATACGGGGAAAAGCCATATCGGGCGCGCCTATCATCAATGGCACCATCCAATTACCAAACCCACCTATCAGGGCGGGCATCACCACAAAAAACACCATAATAAGCCCATGGGCAGTAATCAAAACATTCCATAAATGACCATTGGGCGTGCCATCGCTATTCACCAGATATTGCACATCGGCAGATTGCAATTCCAACCGCATAAGAATAGAAAAAAACGCCCCTATCACCCCCGCTATAATCGCAAAAATAAGATACATCGAACCAATATCTTTGTGATTGGTTGAAAAAAGCCAGCGTTGCCAGCCACTTGGTGCGCCATCTGTATTATATGCCATGATATTTTTTTGTTTTTTGTGTTTGCAACATATTGAATTAAAGTGATTGTTGTTCGCCAACATTGGGGGTAGCAAATGGGTCGCCATCATTCAACCAATTTTGAAATTCATTTTCGCTCACCACACGCACCTCTATCGGCATAAAAGAATGCCCCGCACCGCATAGTTCGGTGCAAAAACCATAATAAACCCCTGTGGCAGTGGCGGTAACCCAAGTTTCATTGTTTCTGCCGGGTATAGCATCCATCTTCAGCCCCAATGGCAAAACAGAAAAACTATGCACCACATCTTGCGAAGTAAGAATTATTTTCACCCGCCGATTAACCGGGATATAAAGTGGCTTATCAACCTTTAAACGATAAAGATGCTGTTGGTTGGTGGGCAAATCATCTTTCGGCACTAGGATCGAATCATACCTTACTATTTTTGGCGTGGTATCAATATCAACATCAACATCACGAATGGTGAATTTTTTTATATCGGTATATTCATAGCTCCAATACCATTGATGCCCCACCGCCTTTACCGTCATATCTGATGGACCGCTGGATTCCATAAAATATAAAATTTTGATAGATGGAATAAACATCACCCCCAAAATAAGTAGTGGAATGGCTGTCCAAATAATTTCTAGGGCAGTATTATGCGAAACCTTTGATGGCACGGGGTTTTTCTTTTCTGAAAAACGAAATATCACCACCAACAGCAACAATAAAACAAAAACACAAATAACAATAATCAATGGCATCAACACCCAATTATGAAACCATTGCACCTGTTCGGCAACTTGCGATGCCGCACCCGTAAGCCCCATTTGCCATGGGGTGATATTTTTGGGAATTTCCTTCGCATTGGTTAAGCCATCAAAAATTTGTGCCATAGCGGGCGGGGCAACAAGGCTGGCAACCAAAATTGAAAAAAGAAATTTTTGCATATATGCGATTTTTTTTTAAGAATAAAATTTGCCCAATTATTACAATATTTTTATGGCTGGCGCAAGCCAATTTTCAGCTTGCGATTTTTTATTTTTTTGCCTAAAAGGTTTTGATATAAAAAACCATCATCAGATTAAAAAAAATGCGTTCCAACATTCACCCCGAATACCACGAAATAACCATTGAAACCACCAATGGCATGGAATATAAAACCCGATCTACTTGGGGCAAGGCGGGGGATAAAATGAAATTAGAAATTGACCCTGATACCCACCCCGCATGGACCGGCGGCACACAAAAAATTTTGGAGGGCGGGCAAGTGGCAAGGTTTGGCAGGCGTTTTCAAGGCAAAAGTTTTAGCCAGATGACACCAACCCCGCAAGATAATTCGGCTGGCAATAAACCACCAAAACCCACAGCAAAACCACAGGTGAAAAAAGAAGAGGTTAAACCGAATGCTGATGAGAAAGATAAAATGGAGTCAAAACCCGAAGCCAAAACGGATAATAAAGCGACCGCTGAAGCAAAGGATGTAGGCGGAGAAGATTAAAATTATGCGTTTATATCATAAAGAAATTCATCAGACTATGTTGCCATATAAAGGGAAAACTCTTAAAACTGGATACATTATTGGGCAAGTTATGCAAGCACACAACCTTGATAAATCAGAGAGAAAGTGGATTCAACCATCTGACCATTGCGATAACAATGATGCCCCAAGTATCAAAAGAAAATCAACATGGTGGTGTGATAAGTGTCGTGATGATTCCTCTAATGCTATTTTTCATAAAATAGACAGAGGCATATATCAAGTTAGATAAAAAAAGATAAATTATTTAATAATCTTGGGGTCAAATACCCAGATTTTATAGGCTTGTTCAGCTAAAGATTCTGCCCTGTCTTTGATTGCATCATCATTCCACAATTTATGTTTTTTGGGATATTCTAAAAACTCATTAATCGCTTTTATCAAATTATTATCCGCAATTTTTTTTGCATTAATATTTAATGAAGAATCTTTTTTTATAATATCAGATAATATTTTATATTTTTTTTCTGGCATATCATTACCCATATCATCATTATTAACAGGTTTTGGCAGAATTAATAAATTACCTATATTATCTACCAAAGAATCATCTTTTAATTTTCTAGCTCTAGATTCATTAGGGCTTTGGGGATACCAATGCTCAATTTCATTTTCTTTAGCTTTGCTCTTGCTATAACGAAAAGAAACATTATACATTTTATGAAACATATATCTTATAATTTCACGCTTCGAACCCGCTAATTCAAAATCTACAAATTTTGATATAAATACTTCCTCTGCTGTTATATTATCTTGTAATTCGTTAAATAATTTTTTTGTTGTTGTTAAAAAATCATCTTTATTTTTTGCCTCACTATATTCTTTAGCAGAATTAGCATAAATTTTTTCAACCAAATTGGCTCGTGTTTTACAGATAGCAGAATTTATAAAATGATAATTTCTAATTTGTTCAAAAAATTCAATTATATATTCGTCATCAATTTTTTTTCTATCAGCAAAATTAATTACCGAATAAAATAAAGGAATAACTTGCGAAACCCCAAAAATACGGCAAGCCAATATAGAATCTAAAATTTTATTTATAGAAGATTCATTATCAGCGGTAATTTTTTTATATTCTTCACCAAAAAGATATGTTTCTATTTCTTCACGATTGCCTTTGGTAGCTCTTCTATAAAATTCAGAAAAATCTTTTAATTCATCGACCAGTTTGGGTGCGTTTCTTTTATCAGTAACTATTTTGCTTAATTCTTTATAAAGAGCACTCTTTCCAATATAACCTTCTTTAGTCATATAAAAATATCTTAACATTTTAACAATGGTAGATTTAATATTTGTTTCACTAGATGGTTCGGCATTTTTTTCAATAATTTTCCATTCATCTTGAATATTTGCAATATCTTTAGAAAAAAGATTATTTTTTAATTTTTCAGAAACCGTCAACTCTATACCACGCGCATTTGTTTTTTCAAAAATAGGAAAAATTTCACTTGCCTTTTCAATCTCAATATAAACAATACGCGCCTTAATAGCGGCTCGATAAATTTTATAAATATCTTCGTAATCATATTCTCTCATTTCATCTATAAATATTTCATAGATTGGTTTAATTTTTTTATTAGGCTTTTTAAGGCTTTTGCCATCAGCATCTTTGTCTTTAAACTTTCTATCCCATGACTTTTTTGCCATAATGTCAAAGGTTGGCTTAATTTTTTCTGATGGTATAAGTCGGGCATAATTAGTTTCTTCCCCTACTTCATCATGAATAATAATATATTTTTGTATCATACTAATTAATTTTCTTGCCTTGTCATTATCATCTTCTTTAGCAATAATTGCCAAACACTCCCTACAAGCAATCAAAAGCAACATAAGACTGGTTATCCGTTGTTGCCCATCAACAATTTCTATTATTTCAAACTGACTTTCTGCATCTCTTTTTTTATCATCCCCTATTGGTCTATAAAAAATCATTGTGCCGAGAAATAATGATTCTTCACTATCTTGCAAATCATCAATAAGCTCCTCAGCAGCCTCTTCATCCCAAACAAATTCTCTTTGAGAATCGGTTAAGGTGTAATGGCATTCCTTGAGGTCTTGGTTACCCTCCAAAATATCATGTATGGTTGTTCTTTCAACAACTTTCATAAAAATTGCTTTAAACAATTTTATGAAAAAGATCAACCCTTAATTGATATTCTCCATCTCATAAACAACCCATTTTCTCTCTCTTAAAAAATCATCTTTGTCATATTCAAATAAACGCAAACTAATTCTGTGTTCTTGTTGGGCAAACTGGATACAAAAAATATTCTTAATTTTTTTATAATTTTCATAATAATAACAAACATCAAACATTTTTTGAAAAAATTTTTCTAAACTGGTTTTTTTGCCATCGGCAATAATATAAATATCATTATCATATTCAACAATAATGGGAATTTGTAAAATTCGCTTTTTAATTTTAACTTCATCAGGTAAATAAATATTCAAACGGGCATCTTGGTCAATCCCTATAAAATTATGTAAAATTTTTTGATTATTAATAAATGAAAAAATATTATCATCAATTACATTATCAAGCATCGCTGGCTGGTAATGCCATTTTTCTATTTGGAAAGCGGTCTCCATAATCTTCATCATATTTTATTCTATTCTAAAATGTTGATTCTTGCAAAGCCTTTTTCTCACCACCCCCCCAATAAAATAAAACTCATTCGCCAGTTGACAGGTGGTATTTTTTCGGCTATAGCCATATTTATCAGGGGCAAATTTTGTTAAAAAAAACAAATATGCCCCTAAAACCAAAATACGACTCTTTGGGCATTGATGGTGATTGATGCTCTTTATATCCACAAAGGGGAAAAAAACGATGGCTTATTATGAAACGGTGGTGCTTATCCGTAATGATAAAACCCCCGCACAGGTCAAATCGCTATCTGCCAAATTGGTAGATTTTATAAAAAACAATAAACCCAGTGGCAAGGTTTCTCGCCAAGAATATTGGGGGTTAAAGCCTTTGGCTTATATTATCAAAAAAAATTCTTACGCCCATTATATTTTATTAAATTATGCCACCACATCAAACCATAAAGACGAAATGGAAAGACAATTAAAATTAAATGGTGATGTTTTGCGTTATATGACCATAAAAACCGACCATCTGCCAAGCGAAGAATCGATCCAAATGAAGCCCGTTGAGGATGATGCCCCCGCCACCAACAAAAAAACCGAAAAATTAAGCAAAAAACCATGGCGCGAGAAATAAGAAAAAAATCAGCTATCCCCATGGCACCCCGCCCGATAGGCAAGGGGCATTGCCCGTTGTCACGCCCTGATTCCCCCCCGATCGATTATAAAGATGTTCGCTTGCTATCAAGATATATTTCAGAAAAAGGTCGCATCACCCCTAGCCGTATTTCTAATGTTTCACAAAAAAAACAACGGCAATTATCCAATGCCATCAAACGGGCTAGGTTTGTAGCTTTGTTATCTTATTTGGTAAGATAAAAGGTTTAAGGTTATGACAGTTGAAGTTATTTTATTAGAACGCATGAAAAATTTGGGCGATCTGGGCGATGTGGTGCGGGTAGCCCCCGGTTATGCAAGAAATTTTTTATTGCCAAATGGTAAGGCGTTGCGTGCCAATGCTGAAAATAAAAAAAAATTTGAAAGCGAAAGAAAAAAATTTGAATCCGCCCACGAAGCCAAAAAATTATCAGCCGAAAAAACCGCCAAAAAAGTTGATGGCACAAAAATAAAATTGGTGCGGGCGGCATCAGAAACTGGGCAATTATATGGTTCGGTAAATGCGCGTGATATTGCCGAAGCACTTGATAAAAAAGGTCATAAGGTTGAACGCTCATACATTTTAATCGGCAAACCCATCAAAGATATTGGCAATTACCAAATTGCCATGCGTTTTCATGCCGATATATCTGCCGACATTATGGTCGAGGTGGTAAAAAATGCCGAGGATGTTATCACCATCGAAGCGCCATCAAGCGAAGATAGAAAATTGGATAAGGCAAAAATAGCCGAGCAAATAAAAATTGAAAAGAAAATATCAGCCGACAGGGCGAAATTGGCAAAACAAACTGCCAAAATGGTGGAACAACCATCCACCGAGAAAAAATTTGCAAAAAAACCATCCACCACAAAAGCCCCCGAGAAAAAACTTATAAAAAAACCAGCCACTACAAAAGCCGCAGTAAAAAAATCAGCTACAAAAAAATCAACCGCAAAAAAGAAAAAATAATCAATGCTATGGATATTTTATAAAAAAATCTTTTGCCATTTTTTTATTGCATAACCAAAAAATCGCCCATCTACCAATAACAAACCGATAGATACAATCAAAAAACCAACCAGCTGATTCCATAATAATTTTTCATCAAAAAATAAAAAAGCATATAAAACACCCAACGGCGGCACAAACATCGCAAACATCGAACCATTCACCGAACCAGCCTGTTTGATAATGTTAAAATAAACACCATAGGCATAACCCATTGATAAAATGTTATAGATAACAACTATCAATAATAATTTTCCATCGGGGTTAATGATATAATCAAACGGGGTATCAAACAAAAAAACCAACGGCAATAAAATAATCACCGAAAATATATTTTGCCCTGCGACTATCACCGCCGCGGGAATTTTTTTTATATTATGTTTTCGCACCAACACCGCCTGCACCGCAAAAGAAACCGCCACCATCAACAATGCCAATTCTTTTAAAAAATAATTATCATCATTTTTTTGTAAAAACAAAAAAGCATCAACCCCCATCATAACGCTTATCCCCATCACCGCCACCAAAATACCCGAAAATCTTAGCGGCGATAGGCGATGGTCTTGATAAAAAAATCTTACCAGTAAAGCTATCAATATCGGGTTCATAGAATAGATGATAGCCGAAACCCCCGCCCCCACATCTTTAATCAACCAACCCGACAAGGTAAAGGGAATGATATTACTCAATAAACCAAATATCACAAATATAGGAAAATATTGTTTATAATGCCAAAGGGAAATTTTTTTATACCCGCAATAAACCCAAAGGCAACTCGCCCCTATCACACAGCGGATAAGCGCTATCATCAAGGGCTGATAAACTGCCCCCATCGCCTTGTAAATCACAAAAGACGATGACCAAATGACCGAAATAATAAAAATCGCCCGCCATTGTTGAAAATTCATCACTGGCTGATTGATAGACATAACATAACCTTAACCCATCAAAAATTTTGCCATCAGCAAAAAAGATAAAAACCCCACCGTATCGGTCACCCAAGTCAAAACCACCGTGGAAGAAACCGCAGGGTCCTGTTTTAATTTTTGCAATACAATAGGAATAATCACCCCAAACACCGCCGCGGCGAACAAAGTGGTAATCAATGCGCCGCCTATCGCATAAGCCATCAAAAATGACCCTTTCCAAACATAAACCACTATCCCCACAATCAATGCAAATAAAACACCATTTAACCAACCCACTGCCGTTTCTTTCCACAATGTTTTTATGGTGTTTGTGCTGATAAGATCGCCAGTTGCCATCGCCCGCACCACCACGGTGGTGGTTTGCAAACCAGCATTACCGCCCATACTAGGCACAATGGGCATCAACACTGCCAAGGCAATTAATTGTTCGATAGTTGATTCAAAAATGTTAATCACCATCGATGCAAAAATTGCCGTCAATAAATTAACAAATAACCAAACAAACCTTAACATGGTGGTGGGAAGAATGGGTTTATAAAAATCACCACCCTGCACCCCGCCAAGCCGTAAAATATCTTCTTCATTTTCTTCCTCCAACACATCAACAATATCATCCACCGTTATCGTGCCCACCAAACGATTTGCCGAATCAACCACCGGGGCCTCAACCAACCCATAACGCTTAAACATTCTTGCCACCTCCTCTTGATTCATGTTGATAGGAATTTCTTGAAAATCTTTCAGCATAATTTTTGCCAAAGGCGTCGGGCGATTGGCACGCAATAATTTGGCTATCGGCAATATACCAACTGGGCGATGCGATGGACCAACCACAATGATATTATAAAATAAGTCAGGGGTTTTCATTTTACGATCACGAAAATAATCTATCATCTGCCCCACGGTTGAAAATTTTGGCGCGGTGACCAACTCACGGCGCATCAATTTGCCTGCCGTATCATCGGGCAAATTCAAAACATAATTATATTCGGCTCGGTCCTCTCGGGGAATGAAGGATAGCAATTTTTGTTGCTCTGCTTCATCAAACATCTCAATCAAATTGAGCGCATCATCGCTTTCTAACTTTTTTAATAAACTTTGCCACACCCTAGTTGGCAATTTGGGTAAGATTTTTTTCAATACCACATCATCAATTTTGGTAAATACCAAAGGGTTGATATGGTCTATCATTTTTTCAATAAACTGCAATCGTTGCCGTGGATTCAATAATTGTATCAATTCGCCAACATCGGGCGCCGACAATGGCTTGATAAGCTGGGCAATACCGCTGGTGGTTTTTTTATGATGCAATTTTTTTTGCACCATATCCACCAATTCTCGCCATTCGGTACTATTTTTATCAATATCATGTAGCGGCTTACCGCTACCATCTTGCGACATATGTGCCAATGCCACACCAAGGCTTTTATCCTTTAGATATTTATCGCTTTTTTTCTTTATATTTTTCATTTTGTTTTATATGTTTTTTTTGGCTATTTGTTGTCTATAAAATATAACAAAAAAAAGCAATCACCAGACTTTTGCCAACAACATAAATTTGGCTTATTTTTTGCAATTATTTATAAAAAAATAATATGAAAACAGATTCTAAACCTATCAAACACCAGATATTACGGCGATACTGCTACCGCTTAGCTTTATTTTTATTATTATGGCAGGCACAACCCGCCATATCACAAACCACCAGCCAAACATTGGAAGAAAAATTTCACCAAAAATTTGGCACAGAATTCAACCCCGACCGCTATAATTTTGTGCCAGCCTTTAATCAGACAACCGCGTCATTTTTTGGCACACCAAAAATCGGCAACCCCTATCAGGTGGAGGGCGAAAAAATTCGCCCATTCTTTCCCGAAGGTGCTTTTATTGAAAGCGGTATGGCTTCTTGGTATGGCGACAAATTCCATGGCAAACCCACCGCCAATGGCGGACAATTTAACATGGGGTTGGTATCGGCGGCGCACCGCACCCTACCCTTGCCAGCGGTGGCAGTTATTGTCAATTTACGCAATGGGCGGGCTATCAAATTAATCATCAATGACCGCGGTCCTTTTGCCAAAAACCGCATCCTTGATATGTCAAAACAAGCCGCCAACCTTATCGGCTATTATGGGGTTGGCACAGCCCCAGTGAAGGTTATTTTTATGCGTCAAGAAACCCTTGCTCTATGGCAAAAAATGGGGTTCGCGGTCGGCAAAAAATAATACCCACCCTAATAAACATTAACATAAATTAACATTTGCGACCTTGTATAAATTAGGGCGGATAGCATATTATGAAGAAAGCGACCCAAATTAAAAAATAACCGAAATTATTAAAAATAACCAAACCATAAGAAAAATAACCGAAATCATAAAAAATAACCAAACCATAAGAAAAATAACCGAAAAAATGACTACCGATACCCCCTCCTCCCCCCAAGAAAATATAACAAATATGGCAAATATAGCCCCTGTGCCTAACCAAGCACCTAGGGTAGTGGATATGGAAAATACCCAGCCATACCAAAACAACCACCAAGAAATTAAAAAATTATCACTCCCCCCCAGTCTTTTGGCGGGGGATATGGTTTATTCGCCCTATCAATGGTCAATCAAAGAAAAAATTAGTTTTTCAGGGGTCGGGCTTCACAGTGGTAACATCGCCCATGTCACGCTTGAGCCTGCACCGCATGGCAGTGGCATAAAATTTTACCGCACCGATATTAAAAAAAACCAAAACCCTGTCATACCTGCGGTTTTTTCTAATGTGGTATCCGCCAAATATTCTACCTGCCTTGCCAATCAAGATGATATTCGTGTTAACACCGTTGAGCATCTGCTTGCGGCATTATTTGCCTTTGGCATTGATAATCTGTTGATTAAAATTGATAATAATGAAGTGCCTATTCTTGATGGCTCGGCATTGCCTTTTTTAAAATGGCTTGAAAAGGCGGGCATCGCGATGCAAAAAAATGGCGCACCTTATCGGCGCACCTATTTAGAGGTGATAAAAACCATCACCATAAAAGAAAAAAACATGACCGCCAGCCTCAGCCCCGCCGATTTTTTGGATATTGATTGCAACATTGATTACCCCAATCAATTCATCGGCAAAATGGCATTAAAAAATTTGGTCAGCCGTGATTATTTTTTTCAAGATATTGCTGCCGCCCGCACCTTTTGTATGGAGGAAGAGGTTGATATGTTGCGTGCCGATGGGTTGGGGCTTGGTGGTTCATTTGACAATGTGATCATCGTCAAAACCGATGGGCATGGCACTCTCAACCCCGATGATTTGCGTTTCCCTGATGAATTCGTGCGCCACAAGTTTTTGGATATTATTGGCGATTTAGCCCTATCGCCCTATCGCATTATCGGCAAATATCAATCAAACCATGGCGGGCATTTGTTGAATAACCGAATGTTACAAAAATTATTTTCCGATAAATCGCATTATCGCCTTGTAATTTTAGATTAGAATCCCCATATAAGCATTAAGGGTGGTGTGCCACTTTTATTGGGGCATTGCCCTTCGCACTCCCTCCTCCATTTCCTCCCTCCTTTATGGGGGAGGGGTGTAAGGTAAGTATCCACCCCCCCCTTGTTGATTGATTTTTTTGCCATTCTCGCCTGATTGATTTTTTTTGCCATTCGGTGCATAAATAATATCATGTTTGATAATTTAGGAAAAAAACTACAAAGCCAATTTCGCACCCTAACTGGTCGTGGCATCTTATCAGAAAAAGATATTGATAATACCCTAAAAGATATCAGGCTAAGCCTATTGGAAGCCGATGTTGCCTTGCCCGTGGTCGAACGGCTTTTAACCAATATCAGGCAAGAAGCCGTTGGGCAAAAAATCTTATCCTCCATCCGCCCTGGCGATGCGGTAGTAAAGATCGTGCATGATAATTTGGCATCATTGCTAACCACCCAACAAGGTTTAAGTGCCAAAGAAAAACTCCTTAACCCCAAAACCACCCCCCATATTATTATGATGGTTGGATTACAAGGTTCGGGCAAAACCACCAGCACGGTCAAATTGGCAAAATGGCTAGAAACCCATCAAAAAAGCAAAACACTGGTTGCATCATTGGATATTTATCGCCCCGCCGCACAAGACCAATTGGAAATTTTTGCCAAAAAAAATAACATTGATAGTTTAGAAATTATTCAAGACGAAAAACCTGCCACCATCGCCCAGCGTGCCCTCGCCATGGCAAAAAAAAATGATTACCATTATCTGTTGCTTGATACCGCAGGGCGATTGACCTTAAACAAACAATTGATGGATGAATTGCGTGAATTAAAAAAAACCATCAAACCAAAAGATATTATTTTGGTATTAGATGGTCTCAGCGGGCAATCGGCATTGCCCACCGCTTCGGGGTTTCACGACCCATTGCAATTATCGGGGGCATTGATAACCCGTATGGATGGTGATGGGCGCGGCGGAGCGGCGCTTTCGCTGACTGCCGAAACAGGTTGCCCCTTGTGGTTTATGGGGGTGGGGGAAGCGGCCGATAAATTAGAGATTTTTGATGGCACAAGAATAGCAGGGCAAATTTTGGGTATGGGCGATATTGTGTCTTTGGTTGAAAAGGCACAAATAGCCTCAGACGAAGATGATATGGCTGAAATGGAGGAGCGATTCAAAAAAGGCATCTTCACCATGATGGATATGCAAAAACAAATCCGCCAGATGAAAAAAATGGGCGGTATGAAAGAAATGCTGAATATGTTACCGCAAGGTTTGTTGCCACAAAATGCTCGGCAATTACAAAATGCCAATCTTGATGATAAAATTTTTGCCCGCCAAGATGCCATCATCAATTCGATGACGCCTGCCGAGCGTATCCGCCCCGATATTATTCTTGCCAGACGCAAAAGCCGTATTGCCAATGGTGCGGGGGTGCAACTGGCAGATGTCAATCGCTTACTAAAACAATTTATCACCACCCAAAAAATGATGAAACAGGCGGGCAAGATGAACCAAACCGATATGATGCGTCAATTACAAACCATGAAGGGGCAAAGGCATCTTGGTATAAAATAATAAGCCAGCTTTAAGCCAAAAATATTTGGCACATCAATGCCAAGCGTGGTATAATAAAAAAATTATGCAGGATAAAAAAACCAACCATCAACATCCATTTCATCAATTTATTCAAACATTATCCATTGGTCAGCATGATTATCATTATTATCCTATTATCAGCATTGCCAAACATATCTTCAATGCCGATATAAAACAATTACCCCTATCATTAAAAATTTTATTTGAAAATGCACTGCGGCATGGCGATGCATCATCGGCAACCGAAATTATCGCTTGGTTAAAACATCAAACGAATAACAAAGAAATTGCTTTTCGCCCTGCTAGGATTTTGTTGCAAGATTTTACTGGCGTGCCAGCCATTGCCGATTTGGCGGCGATGCGTGATGCGATGAAAAATTTGCACCACGACCCTTCTGTTATCAACCCCACCATTCCAGTTGATTTGGTGATAGATCATTCGGTGATGGTGAATGAATTTGGCAAAAGCGATTCATTGGCACATAATATGGCAATAGAATTTGAACAGAATCTTGAACGCTATGAATTCTTAAAATGGGGGCAAAATTCATTTAACAATTTACGCATCGTGCCACCCGGGCTTGGCATTTGCCATCAAATCAATATTGAATATTTGGCAAAGGTTATTTTTGCAAAAGATGATTTTCTCTACCCTGATAGTTTGGTCGGCACCGATAGCCACACCACCATGGTCAATGGGCTTGGTATCATTGGTTTTGGCGTCGGGGGTATCGAAGCCGAGGCCGCCATGTTGGGACAACCTATCCCTATGGTATTGCCCGAGGTTATCGGTTTTAAATTGCACGGGCAATTACCCATTGCCACGACCGCCACCGACCTTGTTTTAACTGCCACCGAAATGTTGCGTAAAAAAAATGTCGTCAATAAATTTGTTGAATTCTATGGCGAGGGCGTGAAAGGTTTATCGCTTGAAACCCGTGCCACGCTTGCCAATATGGCACCCGAATATGGTGCAACCATCGGGCTATTCCCTATCGACCAAGAAACCATTCGCTATTTGCGTGCCACCAACCGCTCGCCCGAACATCTATCACGCATCAAGCATTATGCCAAAACCAATGGTATGTGGCATGATGCCACCACCTCTAATCCTATATTTAGCGATGAATTGACATTGGATTTATCATCGGTTGAGCCATCGCTGGCTGGCCCAAAGCGCCCCCAAGATCGTGTGCCATTACATCAAGTTAAATCGGTTAGTTTATCCCTATCCGATAACCAACCGCATCATACCCCGCAACATCTACCGCACCATGCGGTGGTGATAGCCGCCATCACATCATGCACCAACACATCTAATCCCTTTGTGATGGTGGCGGCGGGGTTATTGGCAAAAAAAGCGGTGCACATCGGGCTCACCACCAAACCTTGGGTCAAAACATCGCTGGCACCTGGCTCACGGGTGGTGATGGATTATCTAAAAAATGCCGACCTGTTAAAACCTTTGGAGACTTTGGGTTTTGGCATTGTGGGGTTTGGTTGCACCACCTGTATCGGCAACAGCGGGCCATTAAAAAATAAAACCATCGAGGATGACATAAAACAAAATGATTTGATAGTTTCGGCGGTTTTATCTGGCAACAGAAATTTTGAAGGGCGCATCCACCCATTGGTCAAGGCAAATTGGCTGGCATCGCCACCATTGGTGGTGGTATATGCCCTATTGGGGTCAACCGCCAAAGACCCAACCAGCGATATGTTGGGGCAAGATAAAAATGGCAAGGCTATTTTCTTAAAAGATATTTGGCCAAGCAACCACGATATTCAAAATACCATTGATGAATTTATTACTCCAGCCATTTATAAACAACGCTATGAAAATATTTTTCATGGCACCAATGAATGGCAAAATATCGCCAGCGATAATACCCCCGCTTTCAAATGGCGCCCTGCCTCGACCTATATTAAAAAACCACCTTTTTTTGATTTACCGCCGCCAAAAAAAATAACCGATATCACCGCTTGCAAGGTGTTGGCATTTTTGGGCGATTCTATCACCACCGACCATATTTCCCCAGCGGGCTCTATCAAACCCGAAAGTCCAGCGGGTGATTACCTTAAACAGCATCAAGTGGCGGAGAAAAATTTTAACAGCTTCGGCGCCCGCCGTGGCAACCATGAGGTTATGATGCGTGGCACCTTGGCTAGTATTCGCTTAAAAAATGATTTGGTCGAAAAGGTCGGTGGCTTTACCCTATATGATAACCAACCAACCACCATGTTTGATGCCGCCATGCAATATAAAAAAACCAACCAACCACTTTTGATTATAGCTGGGCATGAATATGGCACAGGTTCATCGCGCGATTGGGCGGCCAAAGGTGTAAAATTGCTTGGCGTCAAGGCGGTGGTGGCATTGAGTTTTGAACGCATCCATCGTTCCAATTTGATTGGTATGGGGGTTTTGCCGCTTGAATTTATTGATGAAGCAAATTATAAAAATCTATCGCTTGATGGTAAGGAATATTTTGATATTTTGGGGCTTGATAATTTATCACCCCAAAAAAAATTAACCTTGGTTTTGCATCAAAACCAGCAAACACAAAATATAATGGTGAAGGCACGCATCGACAATGAAAGCGAATTACATTATTTCAAACAAGGTGGTGTGTTGCCCTTTATGTTGGGGCAAATGGCGGCATAATAAAAAAAACCATGGTGCAATTAAGCAATGATCATTTTGCCATCAAGCGAAAACAAGCTGGCAAATATCAACCAAATGGTTTGATAAATTTATCAACCGCATTGGCAAGGTTAGAAAAAAAATTTCAAAAATCGCTTGGCAAAAAACCCATCGCCCATATCATAAAAAAAAATATTTTACAATCCATAGGTATGGTATCGGCTGAAAATGTTATCGCCAAAAACCCTGTGCCGCATTTTGCCAATAGCGCGGTTGATGGTTATGCATTTTGTTTTGCTGATATTGTCAAACTTGCCAAAACGCAAAAACCCATCAGCCTGCCGATAGCGGGTAGCCATGTTGCCAAAGCACAAACCACCAAAACCATATTACAAAAAAATACAGCGATAGAAATTTTTACTGGTGCGGCATTACCCAAAAATGCCGATTGCGTTATTATGAAAGAAGATATTGTGGTAAAAAACCATTCCATCATCTTGCCAAACAACATCAGCGAAAAATTTATCGCCACCACCAATGTAAGGCAAATTGGCGATGATGTGGGCAAAAAACAATTATTATTAAAACAAGGCGATACCATAACCGCTTTGCATATCGGTTTATTGGCGGCGCAAAATATCAAGCAAGTGATGGTGTTTCAGCCTTTAACCATAGCGGTTTTTTCAAGTGGCAATGAAATAAAATCATCTGGCAAATTATATATTGGTGAAATGTTTGATAGCAACCGACCGAGCATCATCAGCCTGCTTAACACATGGGGTTATCGGGTGATCGATGGCGGGCATATCATTGATGATAAAAAAATAATGGCAAAAAAATTATCCCGCTTTGCCAAAATATCTGATGTTATCATTACCACTGGCGGTATGGCGGTTGGCAAATACGACTTTACCGCGATGTTGCTAAAAAAATCGGCAATGGAATTTTATGGCATTGCCATGAAGCCCGGTCGCCCGATAGGTTTTAGCCATATCAATGGCAAACAATGGCTCGCCTTGCCCGGTAACCCCGTTGCGGTGATGATGGGGTTGTTTTTTCTTATCAAACCATTTTTAGGATTGCTACAAGGGCGGGGCAAAATCATATTGCCCGACAGCCATCAAGTGATCGCCAATTTTGATATGAAAAAAAAATTGGGGCGATTAGAATTTGTAAGGGTAACATGGCAAAAAAAAAATGGAAAATATCTGGCAACAAAAATTGCAAAATCGGGGTCAGCCGTGCTATCATCTTTGGCGATGGCTGATGGTATTGTAGCGATCGATGAAAATATCACCAGCATCGCCATAGGCGATTCATTAACCGCTTACAGCCTGAAAGAATTATTGCAACCTTAAAAAAAAAATGACCACCATCACCTTACGCTATTTTTCTTGGTTAAGAGAAAAATTACACAAAGACCGCGAGGTCATTACCCTATCGCCCGAAACCCATGATATAGCCGATGTGCTACGGGTGCTTTATCAACGGGGTGGCGATTATGATATTTTAAAACATAATCAAAAAATTTTACGCTATGCCCGCAACCAACAATTTGCCAAACAGAATGATAAAATAAAACATGGTGATGAAATAGCTATATTCCCCCCCATCACTGGCGGTTAAAAAAATGCAAAACAAAATTATTATCCAAAAAGAAACTATCCACCAACAGATGGTTTATGATTTTTTACAACATCACGATGGTATGGTGGGGGCGATGGTGGTTTTTAATGGCGTGATGCGTCGCCACAATAAACAAGGCGATATAAAAAAAATTATCATAGAACATTATGATACAATGACCCATAGGGCGATAGATGATATTATCAACCATGCACGAAAAAAATTTATCATTGATAGGGTGATGGTGATGCATCGGGTTGGCGATATCAAGCCAAGCGACAATATCGTTATCGTCGGGGTGGCGGCGGCGCATCGGGCATCTGCCTTTCAGGCGGCCACCATGATAATGGATTTTTTAAAATCCGATGTGCCGATTTGGAAAAAAGAAATCATGGCAAATGGCGAATCATGGGTCGAGCAAAAAACCAATGATAGGGAGAGTATAAAAAAATGGCAATAAAAAAATCCCTTGCCAATATTTTTTTGCAAGAACGCTATCATGTTGAATTGGCAGATGCGGGTGATGCCGATTTGGTTGCCTTGCTAATCGATAAATTATTGCGTGAATCATTTTTTCCAGCCGATTTGCCCCGCCCCGAAGAAATTCAACAAACCACCGAATATCTTTTAAGCGATGGTCGCTATCAGGCTATATTGGCATATGGCGAAGATAACCAAGCGGTCGGGGTGATGACGGTGGTGGAGGGCGTGGCATTGCGGTCACGGGGGCGTTATGGGCAAATTATGGGGATTTATGTTTCACCCAAACAACGCTCGAAAGGTATCGGTAAAGCCTTGATGGGTTTTCTTAAAGAACATGCCAAACAAAATAATTGGGCAAGGCTAGAGGTGGTGGTGCCATCGCGCGGCGATGCACCCACCGCCGAAAAATTTTTTCAACATTCTGGTTTTTCTATCACTGGCAAATCGCTAACCATATTATTATAAATGTAATTATTTTATCACCATCATATCACCGATGGTAATATGATATTGTTTGGCTTTGCCTGCCAAAATTTCCAATACCCATTTCACTGGCACTTTTGAACTGATAATTTTTTTACTATAGGGCACAGCATGGCTGGCAATGGTTTTCACCCGACCATCATGACCAATAAAAATCATATCAAGTGCTAATGGTGTGTTTTTCATCCACATCGATACAATTTGTGGCTGGTCAAATAAAAATAACATCCCCCCCCTATCGGGCAAATGGTGGCGAAACATCAACCCCCTTTCACGGGTTTTTTCATTCATCGCATATTCCACGGTTAAAGATATTTTTTCAAAACCAGAATCTTTATCAATAAAACCAATGGTAATTTTTTCTACCGCTATGGCAGTTTGTGGCATTGCCAATAATGCCACCAACCACAGATTGATAAAAAAAAATTTCATCAAATTATTTCAAAAATAAATATTCTATCAAAAAATATATCGGCAATAAAATAACCAATGAATAAAAACTATAGGCAAAAAAATGCGGTGCAGAAATTTTATATTGATTGGCAAGGGTTTTAACCATAAAATTAGGGGCATTGCCGATATAACTATTCGCCCCCATAAAAACTGCCCCCAATGAAATTGCCATCAACACCACCGATTTATTCAACATCAATTCTTCGGCTTGCCCGCCAGCCAATTGAAAAAATACCAAATAGGTCGGGGCATTATCTAGCGTGCTAGAAAAAAACCCAGTCAACCAAAAATATGCCGATGGATTATCAGCCCCCGAGCTTTGCATCAAATTATCAGCCAAGGCACGGCCGCCACTACCCGATAAAATATCTATCACTGGCATCAGGGTCATAAAAATACCAAAAAATAAAATTGCCAATTCACGCGGCGGGGCAAGATTAAAATCATTTTCCTTATGAATTTTTTTTGGCGTGGTGCGATAAGATAATATTGCCAATGACAAAAATACCACATCACGGGTTAAGGATTTTACTGCCACCCCAACCCCTAGCACCTCAACCACTTGATTATTATCCCACCAAGCGGTTAGTAGCAATGTCAAAACCACCCCGAACAAAAATAAAAAATTATGCGTGCCACGAATTTTTAATTTGGCTGGTTTAAAATCATATTGTTTTTCACGCCGCCAAAGATAAACATCCACAACATAAAAAATCACAAGCACAATACTAGCGGTTAATAAAAATGGTGCCCACAGGTTTTGTAATGGCCAGAAAAAATCCACCCCACGCAAAAAACCCAAAAACAAAGGCGGGTCCCCCAATGGGCTCAATGCGCCACCAATATTTGCCACCAAAATAATAAAAAATACCACCAGATGCGATTGATGTTGGCGCCGCCTTGCCGCCACCAACAATGGCCGTATCAATAACATCGCCGCCCCCATCGTGCCCATCAAACTTGCCAACAGCGTGCCCACCAATAATAATTGTAAATTTTTATCAGGCCGCCCATCAAAATAACCATGGATGGTGATGCCGCCCGATATAACAAACAAGGTGGCAAGCAAAATAATAAATGGCAGATATTCATAAAATAGCATGGCGATCACCGCACTTATCGTATCATCAAAACCCAAAAGAAAAATCAATGGCACAAAAACCAATAACACCCAAAACAAGGTTATTTTATCAAAATGTTCGTCCCAAATATGATGAAAAAAAATTGGTGCCAATGCCAAACATAATAACAAACCAATGAAGGGAAGAGCCCACAGCAAATTACCCGATTCAATCAAATGCCCTTCGCTGGCTGCCAATGCCAGCGATGGTGTAGAAAAAATAATTGCCACAACAATAAAAAAAATTCTTGCCAAAGGTTTTATAAAGTTTTTTATCATCGCTTGTTTTTTATAAATGAAATTGTTATGAAACCTACTATAAAATATTTATGCTGTCAATTGCAAAAAATTATTATGGCAAAATTTTGTTGGTGCGTGCCGATTTGAATATGCCCATCAAACAACCCATCATCAGCGATACCACCCGTTTAGAAAGGTTTTTGCCATCATTAAAAACTTGGCAGGCAGGGTCGGCAAGCAAGATAGTGGTGATGTCGCATCTTGGTCGCCCCAATGGAAAAAAAAATGCAAACGATAGTCTAAAACCGATCGCCGAAAAAATGGCTGACGAGTTAAAACAACAGGTTGTTTTTTTGCCCGATGTGGTTGGCGATGATATTGTAAAAACCATCAAACATTCTACGGCAAAAATTTTCCTTGGCGAAAATTTACGCTTTCATGCTGGCGAAGAAACCAATGATGCCAATTTTGCAAAATCACTATCTGACAACGGGGATATATATATCAATGATGCTTTTTCCATTAGCCACCGCAAACACGCATCGCTTTGTGCTATTACAAAATTTTTGCCATCTTTTGCCGGGCCATCGCTGATGGCAGAGGTTACTGCCTTAGAAAAAATTTTTGTTGCACCAAAAAAACCAGTTATGGCGATCGTTGGTGGGGCAAAAATTTCTAGCAAAATTGCTATTTTAGAATTTTTATTGCCACGGCTTGACCATTTGGTGATAGCTGGTGCTATGGCAAATACATTCTTAAAAGCCAATAACATTGCCATCGGTGCATCATTGGTGGAGGATTCCCATATCCTGACCGCACAAAAAATTATTCAATCGGCAAAAACCCACCATTGCCATATCCATTTGCCACAAGATGTCGTGGTTGCCGATAGATTGGCAAGCGATGCCATCAGCAAAACAAAAAACCTCACCACCAGCATTGACCACCATGAAATGATATTGGATATTGGCGATGCCACCATCGCCCATATTTCTAACATCATAGGCAATAGCAAAACCATCTTATGGAATGGACCGCTGGGTGCATTTGAAACCACGCCTTTTGATAAAGGCACCATTGCCATCGCAAAAAAAATTGCCAGCCTAACCAAACAAAATAAAATTATTTCCATAGCGGGCGGCGGTGATACGGCGGCGGCATTGCACCATGCCAAAGTGGCAAATGATTTCAGTTATCTTTCAACCGCGGGCGGGGCTTTTTTAGAATGGTTGGAGGGCAAAAAATTACCCGCCATTGTGGCATTGGAAAATAATAAAGAATTTTTTTAACCATTATTTTTCACCCCATCAATGTTTTTTTCGGCAAGGGTTATATCAGCCAGCGTGCCGATAGTAAAAAATTTTCCTGCCATCAATAAACCATAAAGGCGCATCTTGGTTATCGCCCTATCATAAATTTTATTCAAAGAAAAAACATCGCCTTTCATATCGGCAAATAATTGACTGGTTAATATCTGCACCCCGCAAAACACCAGCGAATCATCGCCGCCATCTCGCTCAATCGGTATCGCACCATGATGCATAGCATCAGCTTTGAAATCACCATGCTTGATCGAGATTGCCACCATATTTTTTTTTTCAACCAAAGCCAACAGCCCTGCCATTTTTTTTTCATCAAAATGTTGTGAAAGGCGGTGTAGCCCATCGCCATTTTGCAAAAACCCATCGCCATTGATAACCAAAAACGGCAAAGAAGTTGATGATAACAATGGCAGGGCATTTTTTACCCCGCCACCTGTTTCCAAAATAGTTGGTTCATAAATAACATCATAAGAAATATCGCCAAGAATATTTGCCCCCACCCCCTTCATATAAGCATCTATCTGGGTTGCCAAATGATGGCTATTCAACACCACATGGCGAATGCTACCATAATTTTTTATTGCCCCCAAAACCCGTGACAGCACTGGCACACCACCAACCTCAACCAATGGTTTTGGTGTATGGTCGGTCAGCGGGGATAATCTTTTGCCAAATCCTGCCGACAAAATAATAGCGGATTCTATCTGCACCAATCTTTATATTATTTTACAAGCCTCATCAAATGGATGGCGGTAACCCCGTGGGTATAATTTTTTATTATCGCCATAACCAAGATTGCAAAGAAAATTTGATTTATAACGCCCATCGGCAAAAAATTCTTTATCCAGCTTATCATTATTAAACCCCGACATACCGCAGGTATCAAGCCCTAACGCCCGTGCCGCCAATATAAAATACCCACCCTGCAATGAACCATTGCGAAAGGCTAAAGATTCTGCCGATTTGGCATTGTTGGCAAAATTATCTTTCATGTTTGGCACAGCGGGAAAAGTTTTTGGAAAATGTTCATAAAATTTTATATCATAAGCAATAATTGCCGTTGCCGCCGCCGCGCGGGTATGTTCCACATTGCCTGCCATCAACACGGGCAATAATCTTTGTTTGGCTTCTTGACTTACCACAAACACAATATGAATCGGCTGGGCATTGAGCGAGGTCGGCGCCCATTTCATCAAATCATAAATTTGGCGGAGAATTTTTTCATCCACCGCTTTATCTTGCCAACTATGATGGGTGCGGGCTTCGCTAAATAATAATTTTTGACCTTCAATTGGTAATTGCGGCATAATAATTTCCTTTTGTTTTTTATAAAATTTTTGATAGATGATAATAAAACATAAAACGATTCTATTAAACTTGCAAACCATTTAAAAAAACCTTTTCATCAACACCATGCTACATTTCATTTTGGGCGGACAATCTTCTGGTAAAACACGGCACGGGCTTATGGTTAGCGAAAACTATGCCGCCACCAATCAATCACTCACCTATATTGCCACGGCTATCATTGGTTTGGCTGATAAGGAAATGAATGATAAAGCCCTTGCCCATCAAAAGGAACGAGCTTTGCGAAAAAAAAAATGGCACACCATAGAAGAAAGTTTTGAACTTGCACCCACAATAGAAAAAACCAATGGCGTCTTATTGATCGATAGTTTGACCCTATGGTTATTTAACATAACCCAACATGAAAAAAATGTCGCCATGGCGATCGATGGATTATTGACAGCCATCAAACATAACCCTGACAAAAAAATTATCATCATCAGCGATGAAATAAATTTTGCCCCTATCAGCCCCGACCAAACGACCCGCCATTTTTGTAAAACATTAGGTTCATTGCATCAAGCCATCGCCCATATCGCCCATCTGGTTGAATTGATGGTGGCAGGTTTGCCATTAACCATAAAACATAACCCCGCTTAAATGCGCGGCAACAGCTCGGCAAAATTACAAGGGCGTTGGCGATTATCAAGTTGCGACAAAAGTATCATTTGCCATGCATCCTTGACTGCCGATGGGCTACCAGGTAGGGCGAATAGCAACATCCCGCCTGCCACAAACCCGATCGCACGGGATTGCACGGTTGATGCACCAATTTTTTCATAAGATAATTGGCGAAACAATTCGCCAAACCCAACAATTTCCTTGCCATGGTGGTTTTTGGCAAATAATGACAAAGCCTCAGGGGTGATATCACGAGCCGTGATACCCGTGCCACCATTCAAAATCACCACCGATGTTTTTTTTTCGGCTTTAATTTTTTCTAACAAACCAACAATATCATCCAGCGAATCTTTGAGCAGATGACGCCCATGCAGACTATGCCCCGCATCACGAATCATCGCAACCAACAGGTCGCCCGATTTATCATTGGTTAGATCCCGTGTATCCGATAATGTAACCAAGCTCATCGCCAAAGGCACAAAAGGCAAGGTTTCATCAAGTGGCATTTTTTATTCACCAACAAATTTTTTCGGCCAACGATTATTGGCAATATCGGTCAGGGTGCTATGATTCAAATCTAATATATGATTATAAACCCAATAATTCGCCAAAACCCGTGATACATAAAGCCTAGTTTCACGCAAAGGGATCGATTCAATAAACAACAATGGGTCATTGCCATATATCTTTTTTTTCTTTACCCATTTTCGCACATTGTTAGGTCCGCCATTATAAGCCGCCACCGCAAAAATCAAATTGCCATTAAAATCATTCAATCGCAACAGCGACGCCAAATAACGCGTGCCCATAATAAAATTCAATTCGGGGTTGTATAAATCATAGCGCGACGGCCATTTGTTATTATTATAAAATTGAGTGAGGTCCTTAAAATCATCCCAACGGCTGACCATAGTGGCAGTGGTTGGCATCATCTGCATCATACCGATGGCGCCACTACGGCTGATGGCATAAGGAAAAAAATGCGATTCTTGCCTTGCCACCCCCAATGCCAAGGCCGCATCATCAGGTTTCAAATCTTTATCACCGCCGCTGACGATAGGAAAAAGTGCATAACCATAATGGCGACCAGAAATTCTTTTCAAATGAAGTGCCAGACGCATACCGGTATGGTGTAATTGATAATCATCGGTCACTGCCAATAAATTTTCGCTATAGGATTTTTTTAACTTATTCAAAATAAATTGCCATTCCAACATTGCCAATTCGGGTTCATCAACATTCAACAAGGCAAACCCGCGTGCCATCACCGCAATTTGTGAAAGCCGTGCCAGCACCCTACGATTGGGGCGGGGGTTGGCACGAAAAATATCAAATTCGGTTATTTTTTTACCGCGTGGTTCCATATATTTTAAACCTATTTGACCATAAAAGGTCGTGGGGTTTTTGGTAGCATTCGCCACCGCTTGCAAGGCAAGGTCATCTTTATGCATCGATGCCAACGCCCGCCCTTGCCAAAAAAACGCCGCCGATTGCAAAAATGGGTCAACGCTTTTGCTGGTTACCAAAAAATATTTTTGTGCCTTGTTATAACGACTGCGTTGCCATTCGGCTAAACCACCCCACCATGAGCTTTCTATCGCCTTATCTTTCAGTATCAGCGATGCCTCATCCGCCAAATTGCTAGCCTGTTGATAGCGCTGGGCAAAATAAAAACCCGATATGGTGATGGCAAACATTCTATCAAGCAATTTGGGATTATTTTTTTTATTTTCTGCGGTGACATTTTGGCGGGTCAATGCCAAAGCCTGGGTTAATCTTTTGCGTTTTACCAACCGCCTCAAACGATAGACTCTTCTTTCCAACTGGCTAATCGCAAATTCGCCCGCATCCATCTTGCCATTTTTGGTTTGTTTGGCTAAAAATTTTTTTCTTGCTTCGCTTTCCATCGCATCAAGTGGTAAGGTCGGCACTTCGGGTTTGGTGAGGGGATATTTTTTATTGGGGCGTTTAATCAATGCCAAACGATAGATATTGCGTGCCATACCTTGCTCATAATATTTTTTTAGCCATACCGACAATTCGCCTATATTGCTTTTGTAATTGGGGTGAATATAAATCTGTGCTAGCACCGCGGGGCGCAAAATAGGGTCATCAGCTGTTTTGATAAGTTGTTTGGCAGTGGCAAATTGCTTGGCACGCACCGCCGCAAAGGCTTTTTTATAAATGGCTTGGTCGCTGCGATTAAGCACATTTGGCACCGCAGAGCTTGCCTCAACTGCCGCCAGCAAAAACAACCCCACAACCAAAAAAAACCACAACCAATTTTTTCCTAGGCAACGAGTGATTCTAACCATAGAATCCACCATAGCATGATTCACCTTAAGAATACATCTTTTCGCTTAAAGATGCCAAAGCCGCCCGTGCCACCTGTAATTTTTGTTCGATGATGGTTTGCTGGCTTTCATCTTTATTATGTTTTAATTCTTCTGATAATTGGCTGATATGTTTTTCAATATCTTTGCTTTGTAAATCATCAACATTATCAGCACTATTTGCCAAAACAGCCACTTTTTTATCACCAATATCGGCAAACCCGCCACTAATAAAAAATTTCTTTGTCAATTTGCCGCCATGATAAATCCACAAAACACCCGCACGCAAAGCCGCTATGGTGGCAATATGGCCTGCCAAAATACCCAAATCGCCATCATCACCCGGTATGATAACCATATCGCCATCGCCCTGAAATAAAGCACCCGTAGGGGCAATAATATCAATTTGTAATTGTTCGCTTGCCATCTATACCCCGATATTATGCTTACACCATCGCATGATTAAGCGGCTTTTGCCAATTCTTTGGCGCGTGCCACCACCTCTTCAATGCCACCCACCATATAAAAAGCCGATTCGGGCAAATCATCATATTCGCCATTCACAATGGCAGAAAAACTTTTTACCGTATCTTCCAATTGAACAAATTTACCAGCCTTACCTGTAAAAACCTCGGCAACATGGAAAGGTTGCGATAAAAAGCGTTGAATTTTGCGTGCCCGTGCCACGGTTAATTTATCCTCCTCAGATAATTCATCCATACCCAAAATGGCAATGATTTCTTGCAATGATTTATAAGATTGCAAAGTGCGTTGCACCGCCAATGCCGTATCATAATGTTTCTGCCCGATGGTATTGGCATCAAGCATACGGCTGGTCGAATCCAATGGGTCAACCGCGGGGTAGATCCCCAATTCGGCAATTTGCCGTGATAGGGTGGTGGTGGCATCAAGATGCGAAAAGGTGGTGGCGGGTGCAGGGTCGGTCAAATCATCGGCAGGCACATAGATAGCCTGCACCGAGGTGATAGAACCTTTCTTGGTGGAGGTGATGCGTTCTTGCATCATACCCATATCGGTTGCCAAGGTTGGCTGATAACCCACCGCCGATGGAATACGCCCCAGCAATGCCGAAACCTCTGAACCCGCTTGGGTAAAACGAAAAATATTATCCACAAAGAATAATACATCTTTACCCTCCTCATCACGAAAATATTCGGCTTGGGTCAAACCTGTCAAAGCCACCCTTGCCCTTGCCCCTGGTGGTTCATTCATCTGCCCGTAAACCATTGCCACTTTTGATGTTCCCTTAAGGTCGATCACCCCCGAATCTATCATTTCATGATAAAGGTCATTGCCTTCACGGGTGCGCTCCCCCACGCCAGCAAACACCGAATAACCACCATGCCCCTTGGCGATATTGTTAATCAATTCTTGAATAAGCACCGTTTTGCCCACACCAGCCCCACCGAACAAACCTATCTTACCCCCCTTAGGGTAAGGGGTTAATAAATCAATCACCTTAATGCCTGTCACCAAAATTTCGCTATCGGTTGCTTGGTCAATATAAGGCGGGGCAGGGCGATGTATCGGCATCGTGGTTTTTGATTTTATGTCGCCCCTTTCATCTATCGGTTTGCCTATCACATTCATAATCCGCCCCAAAGTTTCCGGCCCCACTGGCACCGCTATCGGCAAGCCAGTATCTATTATTTTTTGCCCGCGTTTCAAACCCTCGGTAGCATCCATCGCTATGGCACGCACGGTGTTTTCGCCCAAATGCTGTGCCACCTCCAGCACCAATTCATTGCCATTGTTATCGCAGGTTAAGGCATTCAATATGGCTGGCAATTCGCCACCCAAAAATTCCACATCAACCACCGCGCCAAGCACTTGGGTTATTTTGCCATCACCTTCTGTTGTTTTTGATGTTTTTGCCATATTGCTCTCCCTTTTTTTATTCATCTATCATCAAGCCGTAGCGATTTTTTAAAAAAAAAGCAAGCCCCGTTCTTGTCAAAGGCGGCAATGATTGCCCTTGCCTTGAAAAGATTCCACCCGATTATTTTTTATAATAAAAGTTGTTTGACACCATTTTTTATAATAGGTCTGCCCCAATGCGCCTTCACGAAACACCGAACCCTTATCTTCCCCCGTTACCACCACACCCGCACCTGCCACCCCAAGCTCGGCACGCCGATAAACCATATAAACCCGACCTTCCAATCTATATTCACGGCTAGGCGGTCCCAAAGCATTTATTACCGCTGATGGTTTCTTACCCACCAGCGATCGCATCATATCATTATAATTGGCACGGCTGGCACAAGATGCCAACATAGATAACAATAACAGCCATGGTAGATATTTTATTTTATACATATCAATCATGTTTTATAAATTTTTTTTTACCAATATCCCTAATATCATGGGGGCTAGATTGATAAACCATATTAATCCAGTTGGCGAATAACAGATGGGCGTGCGAACGCCAGCGACTGGGCGGGGTTTGATTGGTATTATTATCAGAAAAATAATTTTTTGGTTTGGCAATACCAAGCCCCGCCTGCCCATCCCTTTCATATTCTAAAGCCAATGTATCAACATCATATTCTATGTGATTAAACATATAGGTGGTGTGGTATTTTTTATCACTAAGCAAACAGGCCTGCCCATCGCTTGATGCCAATAGCAATGACAAATCTTGGTTATAGACAATATCATCAACCGCGGTATAGCGAGACACTGGAATATAAATTTCATCATCAAAGCCACGCACCAAAGGGTGGTTTTTTTGTAAAACATGGTGGGCATAAAGCCCAAAGGCTTTTTCATGCAATGGGTGTTTGCCAATGCCGCGATGGTAATAGATAGCCGCCTGTGCCCCCCAACAGATGGCAAAGGTTGAATGGACATGGGTTTGCGTCCAGCTTAAAATTTCGGTCAATTCTTGCCAATAATCCACCTCAGTAAATGGTATTTTTTCCACTGGCGCACCAGTGATGATAAATCCATCAAATTTTTTATGTTGGATTTTATGAAAAGCATTATAAAATTTTTGCAAATGCCCTTCGGGGGCATTTTTTGGTTTATAACTACCTGTGGTTACCAGCGTCAATTCAAGTTGTAGCGGGCTGCCGCCAAGCAACCTTGCCAATTGCAATTCGGTGACTTCTTTGGTGGGCATCAAATTCAAAAGGGCAATTTGCATCGGGCGAATATCTTGGCGTATAGCGTCTTTTTCTAATATCAACACCACGCCTTCGTCTTCTAATTGACGGCTGGCGGGCAAATCATTGGGAATTTTTATCGGCATATTTTTTTTTGGATAGCTTTCAATCAATTTCTATGCTAGACCATAAATCATGAGCAGAAAATTGGCAAGGGAGTCATCACGCCACCATCACAGCCAACCACCTAGTGCTAAACATAGCAATAAAAAACATTTGACAACCAAACAACATCGCCCAGATGTTCGCCCTGCCTTTCGACCAAAAACCAAACACCCCAAAATAAAAAACCCGCACTATTATCTTTATGGTTTTCATGCGGTGGCGGCGGCATTGCTTAACCCACAGCGGGAAAAAATAAAATTGCATCTTACCCCCGAGGTCAAGGCAAAATTGGAAAAAAATTCGGCATTAAAAAATATCTTATCACAGCTGGCAACAGAATCGGCGGTCAATATAACCAACCGATATGGCATAGACCAGCGATTCGCCGATATATTGGAAAATGCACCCCACCAAGGGGTGGTGTTTGAAACCAAACCCATCGCCCATATCGACCTTAAACATTATTTAGAAAATATCATCACCATCAACCAAAGCCAAAACCACCATTGTTTTTTATTATTGGATAAATTACAAGATGCGCATAATATCGGTGCCATATTACGCTCGGCAGATTATTTTAACATTGATGGTATTGTCTTGCCCGAACGCCACACCGCCCCCGAATCGGCGGCGATGGCAAAATCAGCCAGCGGTGCTTTGGAATCTATACCCTTGATAAGGGTGAGTAATTTATCCCAAGCATTACAAATTTTTAAAAAAAATGGTTTTTGGATTTATGGGCTACAACAAAATGGCGAACATCATTTAGAAAATATTATGTTTGATAAAAAATCAATCTTGGTATTGGGGCAAGAGGGCGATGGTATTTCCGCCATGATCGATGCCAAAACCGACTTTTCCATCGCCATTCATCGCACCAAACATAATAATCAAATTGATAGTTTGAATGTCAGCAATGCGGTTGCGATCGCACTTTATCATTGGTCTATCACCGCTTATAAAAAATAATTCTAGCTAGTTTTTTTAATAAAAAACCGATAAATTGCCGATATGACAAAACCCAGCGTGCTGGTGGTGATGGGTAGCGAAAGCGACTCCGCCATCATGGCAGAAACATTAAAAACCTTACAATCATTTGATGTAGAGGCGGTGGCAAAAATTATATCCGCCCACCGCACCCCCGAAAGATTACGCGAAGTTGCCAACCAAGCCATGGCAGATGGCATCAAAATTATCATTGCTGGTGCGGGCGGGGCGGCGCATTTACCCGGTATGATGGCAAGTTTTTCCAGCTTGCCTGTGCTGGGTGTGCCGATACCCAGCAAAACCTTAGAAGGGCTTGATAGTTTATTATCCATCGTGCAGATGCCAAAGGGAATCCCCGTGGGTAGTTTGGCTATCGGCGAAACGGGTGCGGTGAATGCTGGTCTGTTGGCGGTAGCTATTCTTGCCCTCAATGATGAATCTTTGGCAAAAAAATTGACAGAATTTCGTAAAAACCAAACTGCCGAGGTTGCCATTGCACCCAAAAACCATCTTTAAAAAAAATGCCCCAAGCCGACCATGCATCGCTTATCACCAAAAACCGATTGGGTATTTTGGGTGGCGGACAGTTGGGGCGTATGATGATAGAAAATGGTGCGGGCCTAGCAAAAAAATTTATCGTCTGGGATAAAAATAAAGATAGCCCCGCTATGGCATTATCATCGCATAATATCATTGCCGCATTTGATGACAAAATGGCTTTACAAGAATTTTTATCAGCCATTGATAGCGTGGTGATCGAATGGGAAAATATTCCCACCCAGCTGGTTGAAAAAATTGCCAAACACAAACCCATCATAGCGCCCGCATCTATTTTGGGCATAGCGCAAAGCCGCCAAGCGGAAAAAAAATTTTTTTTAACCAGCCCGATTCACCCCGCACCCTTTGCCATATTATCAGCCAGCGATGATAGGGCGATGATGATAAAAAAAATTACCACTGCCAACCTCACCCTGCCCGCCATATTAAAAACCGATCGGTTGGGTTATGATGGCAAGGGGCAATATATTATCAAAACCATCGATGATATTTTAGCCGCCATAGAAAATCAAACGGGCGATTTTGTATTGGAACAAAAAATAAATTTTATCAGCGAAGGCTCGGTATTGGTGGCACGGGATAGGTATGGCAAGGTGATATCTTACCCAATGGTTGAAAATATTCACAAAAATGGTATTTTGCATTCAACATCATATCCTGCCAAAAAAATTTCACCCGCATTGCAAAAAACTGCTATCCATGCCACCAAACAAATGGCAAACAAATTGAACTTAATCGGTTTATTATGCGTTGAATATTTTATCAGCCATGATGAAAAATTAATTGCCAATGAAATGGCACCCCGCCCGCATAATTCATTTCACTGGACGATCGAGGCTGTCACCATCAGCCAATTTTTACAAATCACCCGCATCGCCCTGGGGCTTTCGGCTATCGAGCCAGAGGTCAAGGCAAACGGCGCCACCATGTATAATATCTTGGGCGATGATATCAACCACCATAAAAAATGGCACAACAAAAAAAATTATTTTTTACATCTTTATGGCAAAACCATTGCCACACCCAATAGAAAAATGGGGCATTATACTATTTTATCATAATCTATGTTAAAATATTTGCGTGCCAATTTAAAAAAAAATGCCATTGATGGTTGGCTACAAAATCGCGGCGACCAATTTTTGAATGAATATATTGCACCCGATGATGATAGATTGACGCCTTTGAGCGGTTTTAGCGGCTCCAGCGGTTTGGCATTGGTATTAGCCAACGATGCCTTTTTATTGATCGATGGTCGTTATGATACCCAAGCCCGTGCCGAGGTGGATAAAAATTGGCACATTTTAGGTCCAACAGAAATGAAAAAAATAAATTGCCAAGATTTTCCCGATGTTGCCCTATCGCTTAAAAAAAAATTAACCATCGGGTTTCCTGCCGATTCATTTTCTTATCGGCAAATCATGGCTTGGCAAAAAAAATTAAAAAACTCACCAGTTAGATTAAAAGCCTTTCAAAAAAACTTAAACCCACCGCTTGATAAAAAAAAAACCATCGGCAAAATTTTTAACCATGATATAAAATATGCAGGTTTATCACGCCAAAAAAAATTGGCACAATTACGCCAAATTTTAAAACAAAAAAATATTCATCAATTTATCATTGGCAACAATGCCAACCTATCATGGCTTTTAAATTTGCGTGGCGATATGATCCCCTATAACCCCATCATCACCGCTATCGGTTTGGTGGGAAAAACATCATGCCATGTTTTTTTACCCGATAATATGTTGCCACAAAATTTTGATAAAAACCATATCACCATCCACCCTTTATCAAGCTGGTCGCGATTTATCAAAAACCTACCCAGCCACGCAACCATCGCTATGGATGATGGCGATAGCAATTATCAATTAATCAATAGCGTGCCGCCGAAAAAAAGAATCTTTATGCCCGACCCGATAAGCAAAATGAAGTCTAGCAAAAATAAAATTGAAATGGATGGTGCGAAATTGGCGCATCTGTATGATGGCATAGCTATGGTGCGATTTTTATATTGGTTAGATATGGCAATGAAGCAATCATCACCGCTTGATGAAATTAACATAGCTGAAAAATTATGGTGGTTTCGCCAACAAAATAAAAATTGTGTGATGCCAAGTTTTGCCACCATCGCCGCCATTACAGAACATGCCGCCCTACCGCATTATCAGGCAAAACCGCATAGCCGCCGCCATCTGGCAAACCATGATATTCTATTACTTGATTCGGGGGCACATTATTTTTTTGGCACCACCGACATCACCCGCACCATCGTGCCATCACCGCTTGCCTTAAGCAAAAACCATTGGGGCGATGATTTTGCCCGCCATTATACTCTGGTGCTAAAAGGGCATTTGGCTATCGCTAGGGCGCGTTTTCCCAAACATACATTGGGGTCGCAACTTGACCCATTGGCAAGGCAGTATCTTTGGCAATTTGGGTTGGATTATAACCATAGCACTGGGCATGGTATCGGGCATTTTTTATCGGTGCATGAATCGCCACCACATATATCTGCCCATAGCCAGACGGCTGTTTGCCCCGCCCATCTTACCAGCAATGAACCAGCCTTTTATCAAACAGATAATAAAACCGCCGCGGGTGTTTATGGTATCAGAATAGAAAATATTGAATTATGCAAAATTGTCGGCCGCACCAAACATGGCGATGATATTTTGGGGTTTGAAACCCTAACCCTTTGCCCGATCGATACCACCCCGCTTCATCACCAGAATAATTTGGCTTGGTTGAATGATGATGAAAAAAACCAATTGAATCTTTATCATCAAAAAGTAAAAAATACCCTGTCGCCGCATCTATCGCCCGATGAAAAAAAATGGCTATCTCATCGCACCATAGCAATTTAATTTTTTTTCATCATAGAATCGGTTTAATGATGGTTTTATGAAACAAACACCATTTGTGGTTGCCACCCCACTTGATATGGCATTTGATTATGCCATCAGCGATGACAACCATATCAAGGGTGGCGATATTGCTATGGTGCCATTTGGCAAACGCTATCTATTGGCGGTGCATTTTCCCGATATGGCGAATATGAAAAAAAATATCGACCCGAATAAATTAAAATCACCGATAGGTTTTTTTCATCAACCGCCTTTTTCTTATCAAAGGCTTTCAGCCAACCATCTTAAATTTTTATCACAACTATCGCAATATTATGGCGGGCGGCTTGGCGCACCACTGGGCGGCGTGGTGAAGATGGCATTGCCGATACCAAAAATTTTTAGCAAAAAATTCTTAGAAAAAATATCACACCATACAGCACCCACCGCTACGGCATTGCCTGAAAGCCAACATAAAAAAAAATTCGCCCTCAATGATTTTCAATTAACTGCCATCAACCATATTAAAAAAAATTTTATCAGCCAGCAATTTTCAACCCATCTGTTGCATGGTATTACAGGGTCGGGTAAGACCGCAGTTTATTTTGAAATGATGCGTGAGGTATTGATGCAAGGTAAAAAAGTCTTGGTGTTGTTGCCCGAAATTTCCCTATCCACCCAATGGCGAGAAAAATTCTATGATTATTTTGGCAATGATATAAAATTATTTGAATGGCATTCCCACCTATCAAACAAACAACGCGAAGAAAATTTTTATCATATTATGAAAAATGATGTTAGTGTTTTGGTGGGGGCGCGTTCCGCCCTGTTATTACCACTCGAGCCTTTGGGGCTGGTTGTAGTTGATGAAGAGCATGACCCATCATACAAACAACAATCGGGCGTGCGTTACCATGCAAGGGATATGGCAATTTTGCGTGCCAAAATTTTTTCTTGCCCGATTATTTTATCATCGGCAACCCCCAGTTTAGAAAGCTACCACAATGCCACCATAAAAAAATATCATCTCACCCACATCAGCGACCGAGTGTTGGCAAAAAAACTACCCACCATCAATATCATTGACCTAAAACAACACCCATTGGCAAAAGATGAATTTATTTCCACCCCGCTGAAAACCGCTATGGAGGCGGCTTTGCTAAAAGGCGAACAGGCTTTGCTGTTTATCAATCGCCGTGGTTTTGCCCCCATCACCCTTTGCACCGCCTGCGGCAAAAAATTGGCGTGCCATCAATGTTCATCTTACCTTACCCATCACAGCGCTAAAAAAAAATACCAATGCCATCAATGCGATTGGTTTATCAGCGAACAACAATTAAAAAATGCCGATGGTGCTATCGCTTGCCCCGATTGTAAAAAACCCGATAGTCTTATCGCTTTTGGTCCGGGTGCCGAACGGGTGATGGCGGAAGTGCAACAAAAATTCCCCACCGCCCGCACCGCTCTTGCCACCAGCGATAGTATAAAAAAGGAAGCCGACTTGAAAAAACTCATCAGCGATATAGAAACAAAAAAAATTGATATTGTGGTTGGCACACAAATTTTGGCGAAGGGGCATGATTTTCCCTACCTATCATTGGTGGGGGTGATAGCCACCGACCAATTATTCTTGGGCGAGGACCCAAGGGCTATGGAAAAAGCTTGGCAAGGTTTAGCCCAAGTGATAGGGCGGGCGGGCAGACACCAAACCACCAGCTCGGCATTTGCGATATTGCAAACCTACCAACCCAATGAAGAAACCTTATCATTGTTGGTGGCGGGGAAAGAGGAAGAATTTTTACAAAAATTATTGACCATTCGTTTTGATAACCGCCTACCGCCATTTGCGCGGCTTTCGCTTTTGACATTGCTACATAAAAATGAAGAGGTGTTAAAAAATATTTTGCGTGCCATGAAACAACAGGCAATCACATTATTGCCCGCACAACCCGCTACCTTTAAAATATATGGTCCTGCACCATCGCCTATGGCAAAAATTCGTGGGCTGTATCGTTATCGGTTTTTAATCATTGCCCATCGCCATCAAACATTGATAGATTTTTTTAAAATATGGTTAAAACTTTGCCATGACAATATTCCCGATTATAAAAAAATTCACAAGGAATTGGATATTGACCCGCAAGATTTTATGTAAAAATATTACTTTGGCAAGACCTGCTTAAAAGGATATATCGTGGTGGTGGCAAATAACCCCGCCTGATGATAGGGGTCGGCGTTTAAAAAATTTTTTATCACCATTTCATCGGTGGCGGCCAACACCAAATGCGAACCTATCATATCATCACCAGATAATAAGGGACCCGCCAATATAATCTCCACCCCCCATTGTTTTGCCGATGATAAAAATAAAAGATGCTCATCACGATGCTGTTGCCTTAAATCGCTGACATTTTTTTTATCAAGAGCGGTGATAACAAATTGTCGCATGGTTATTTTTTTAAAAGAAACCACCCCAAAGAGCAAGCATTTGTTTTTTAATTATGGTTTGCGAAAATTTTTTTAATACCAATTGCCTAGCACCATACCCCAATTTTTTTCTTAAACCATCATCGCATAGAATTTTTTCCATCGCCATTGCCAGCGATGCTGGTTGGTGATGTTTTATCAAAAGACCGCTGATATGGTGTTTGCAAATATCACGCGACCCCGCAACATCGCACGCCAACAGGGGCTTTTCCATCGCCGCCGCCTCTAACAAAACTTGCGGCATACCCTCACGGTAAGAAAACAATGCCACTGCATCGCTATTTTTTATCGCTTGCCTTACATCAGCTATATGACCCATAAATTTTACCCCAGAAGTTTTTAGCCATTTGATTTTTTGTAAAGACAAAGCGGTTGGGTTTTCATCATCACGCCCGCCATAGATAAAAAAATTATCATCATAATGTTTAAGGCGTAAAATAGAAACCGCTTGGCAAAATTCTATCACCCCCTTATCAGCCAACAACCTAGCGATGGTGATGATGGTTTTTTTACCCTGTGGTGGTTTTGGTTTTTTTTCCATCGGGCGAAAATAATCACTATCCACCCCCACTCCAAACACCAATGCCAGATTTTGTTTTTTTAAAAAAAATTTTTTATGCAATAAATCATAATCATCATTATTCATCACCAATAATTTTTTATCATCGGCTTGAAACAAAACAGGCAACACCAGCCTTAAAACCCCACGCACCATAACAGCAAATAAACCCTTGCTGATAAATACAAAACCCAAACCCGTTATATTACCCAGCAATTTTATAGAATTCAGCCTTGCCACCACACCGCCATACAGCACCATTTTTAATGCAATGGCATTTATCATATCGGGCTTTATTTGACGCACCAATCGCCACAGCAAAAACAATGTCTTGGCTTCTTGAAAAATATTTTTACCGCCGCGTTTGATATCAATATCATACACCATCACCCCCATGTTGGTTAGAATTTTTTTGCTGGCAATGTTTTTTTGAAAACAACTTGCCAGCATTATCTTGGCACCGCTTTTTTGCATATAGGCTAATTGCGGTAAATAAAATTGCATTATCATATCGGGGCTGGATGCCAACCACAAAATTTTTTTACCAGATAATTTATTATACATTTTTTTAATTTCACCAAAAAAAACTCTAGCATTTTATTAACGAATCAGCCTATCAAAAAATCATGCAAGATTCCATTACTATCAAACGAGCTATTTTATCGGTAAGCGATAAAACCAATTTGTTTGACCTTGCCAGCTGTTTAAAAAAACATCAAGTGGATATTGTGGCATCGGCTGGCACCGCAGAATTTTTACACAGCCTGCACATCACCACCACATCGGTTGAATCCATCACCAATTTTCCCGAGATATTGGAAGGGCGGGTTAAAACCCTGCACCCCCATATCCATGGCGGTATTTTGGCACGCCGCGATAATGAAAATGATGAAAAAAATTTAAGCCAACATCATATAAAAAAAATTGATTTGGTGGTGGTGAATCTGTATCGCTTTTTAGAAAAATTGGCAAAAAAATTACCCGATGAAACCATGCTAGATCATATTGATATCGGCGGGGTAGCCTTAATCAGGGCAGGTGGCAAAAATTTTTCATCGGTGGCGGTGGTGGTCGACCCAAAAG
>JBPCVJ010000023.1:0-41522 GCA_051010635.1 Alphaproteobacteria bacterium
GGTCTGAGTGTTTTAACTGGCGAAACAGGTGCGGGGAAATCAATTTTATTACAAGCGATTATGATGGTGTTGGGTGAAAAAATTGAAACTCGGATCATTCAATCGGGAAAAGATTCTTGTCAAGTGATAGCCGAATTTTTATTAGTCAATATATCACCTGCTTTAAAAAATTTGGCATTGGAGCAAGAATTTCCAATTGATGATAAAAGTAAAATTTTAACCATCAGGCGTGTTTTGAAAAAAGATGGTAAAAGTAAATGTTGGGTTAATGATACATTGTTAGGGATAGGTGTTTTACAAAAATTGGCGGGTGAATTGGTTGAGATAGAGGCACAGGGGCAAAGCCACCGTTTGACAAGGGTTGAAAGTCATCGTGACCTTTTAGATGATTATGGCAAGTATAAAAAAATCCTTGGTGAATTATTGATAGATTATAAACATTGGCAGGATGGTTTGGCACAAAAAACTACGATCGAAGCCGATATAAAAAAGTCGGCTGAGAATCTTGATTATCTACATCATGCCAAAAAAGAATTGGCACAGCTTAACATTGGTGATAATGAGGTTAAAGAATTAGAAGATAAAAGAAAAAAACTCCAGTTTTCTGAAAAAACCATTGCCGCCCTTAAAGACATTATTGCTTATTTTAATGACCGAAATGGTATGATAGCCCAAGGCGTGAAGGCATCAAAATCATTATCACGACTATCGGCTGATAATAAAAATTTGGGGCAAATTATTGAAGCGATAGATAGTGGCCTTCATCATTTGCAAATGGCTGAAGACCTGTTGGCAAAAGAATTAAATGACATGGCTGGTCTTGAAGGTTCTTTGCCTGATATTGAAGATAGGCTTTTTGCCATAAAGGATGTGGCACGAAAATATCGCCGCCCACTTGAAGAGCTTGGGCAATATATCAAAGATATAGATAAAGAATTGGAAACCGCACATCATCAGCAAAAAGAATTGGATGCTATCAATCAGTCGATTGTTTTGGCAGAAAAAAAATACCGCACCACCGCTTGTGAATTGACGAAATTGCGACAAAAATCTGCCGATGATTTAACCAAAAAAGTTATGGCGGTTTTACCCGATTTGAAATTGCCGCATGCTAGCTTTCATATTGATTTTTTGCCATTGGAATCACCATCAAGCAAGGGGTTAGAAAAGGTGCAATTTCTTTGTCAAACCAATTTGGGGCAAAATAAAGACTTGTTGCATAAAATTGCCTCAGGTGGTGAATTGGCAAGATTTTTATTGGCAATAGAACAGGCGATAGGTGCTGGGGTAGATTGTTTGATATTTGATGAGGTTGATAGTGGTATCGGTGGGGCAACTGCCGATGCGGTGGGAAAATTATTGTTGAAATTGAGTGATCAGCAACAATGTTTTGTTATTACCCATTCGCCACAGGTGGCAGCTATCGGCAAGCATCATTTTCGGGTTGAAAAAATGACCAGCAAAGATAAAACCATATCATCAATAAAAAAATTAAATAAAGATGAGCGGGTGCAAGAAATTGCCCGTATGTTATCGGCTGAAAAAATTACCAGCCAAGCCGAAGCACAAGCACGGCAATTGCTTGGTCTTTCATCATAAAAAAATCCCCCGCTTGATAATTATCAAACGGGGGATTTTTTACAATGTTAGAAAAACTAACGACGGCGTTTTGTCGCTTTTTTCTTTTTCATTGGTTTCTTTTTCATGGAAGATTTCTTCTTTGCAGAAGATGCCTTTTTCATGCCACCTGAAGATTTTTTCTTCATGGGAGGTTTTTTTTTCATGCCCAATATGGACATCATTGATTTAGCCATGATTTTTTTCCTTTCATGTTGCTAATGTTATTAATGAGGATTTATCTATGCAAATTTCTTACCAATTTAAGTTATTTTTGCAAATAACAGAATTAAAAAAAGAAATTGAAAAAATTTCTCCCCACATTTTGTAAAAAATTTATCATGATTCGCCAAGTGGCAACAAGCTTTTTTATCAAAAAAACATTGTTATTTTTGTTTATAGTTTGATAAAACATCGCATATGAGGATATTGTTGATTGGCTCTGGTGCCCGTGAGCAAGCGATGGCACGGGCGATTTTAACATCGCCAATGTGCGATGATTTGTTTGTTGCCCCTGGCAATGGCGGGATCGAAATGATGCTGATGGATAAAAATGCCGCTAATATTATTGCGATTAAGCCCAATGATATTACGGGTTTGGTTGATTTTGCGGTTAAGAAAAAAATTGATTTTGTTATATCAGGCCCTGAGGAGCCTTTGACGCTTGGGCTTTATGATGCCATGATGGCGAAAGGGGTGAATTGTCTTGGTCCTAGTTATCAGGCGGCAAAGCTTGAAGGTTCTAAACTGATAATGAAAAAATTGGCAATGGATAATGCGATTCCTACGGCGCGTTATGAATATTTTTCACAGCCTGATGCGGCAAAAACCTTTGCTAAAAAATTATGGCATGAAACACAAAAACCCATTGTGATAAAAACCGATGGTTTGGCAGCGGGCAAGGGGGTTATCATTGCCGATACACTGCCACAGGCTATAGAAACGATAGATGATATGCTTGTGGCAAAAAAATTTGGTTTAGCGGGGCAAACAATCATTATTGAAGAATTTTTATATGGTCGGGAAATATCTTATTTTGTATTAAGCGATGGCGAGCATGGGGTATTTATGGGTTCGGCTGAAGATCATAAACAAGCTTTTGATAATGATAAGGGTCCCAACACAGGTGGCATGGGGGCATTTGCCCCAAGCCCTATATTGACGCCAGATTTACAAGCAACGATTGAAAAAAAAATTGTTATCCCTACCATCAAGGGTATGAAAAAAATGGCAGAGCCTTATAGCGGGATATTATTTTTTGGTTTGATGGTGGATGGCGGGGAGGCTAAATTGTTAGAAATTAATATCAGGTTGGGCGACCCCGAAGCGGCAGTGATTTTAGCAACTATGCAAACTGATTTTTTGACTGCCCTGTTGTCGGCACATAAAAAATCTCTTGATGATTTTTCTATTAAACATTGGAAAAAAGAAAATGGTGAGCCGCAGATGGCTTTGGCAGTGGTGATGGCGAGTCGTGGTTATCCTGATAAACCTGTGTTGGGGCAAGAAATTATACTGCCAACAGATTTACCGCCCGATTGTTATGTGTTTCATGCTAGCACACAATATAACCAGCAAAAAAAATTAATAGCCAATGGTGGGCGGGTATTGACGGTGATGGCAATCGGCGATACCATTGCTATGGTGCGTCATAAGGTTTATGGTGTGATTGATAAGATTATATTTCCTGATAGTTTTTATCGCCGTGATATTGGGGAGCGTGATAAAAAACATGGCTATTGATATTACGCTTTATATTTTTCAAACTGGCGGGCGTGAAGCGGGGCTGGTGGTTATGTTGGATAGGCATTTGGCACGCTATAAAAAAGCCATTGTGCTGACTGATAATTTGGTAACAGCAAAAAAAATTGATGATATGTTGTGGGAATATAACCATGATGGATTCTTACCGCATGATATTCTGCCCTTAAGCGATGGTGGTGCCTGCGATGATGATACGCCGCATCAGCCTATTGTGATAGTTCCGCTTGACCAGATAGATGTATTTGATAAAAATTATAATTCCGCCACAGCTGTATTTTGCTTTTTGGATAATTTTGATAAGATAGCCGATGTGCTGAAATCAGCTAATCATAAAATTGCCGAATGGTATTTTTTATTTTTACGAGATGATAAACAGCATGAGTCCATCATGGCAAAAATTCTTGCCTTAACCAGCAGTGATAATAAGAATTTTATGTTGCAAAACCAATGGCATCAAACGCTAAAAGGTGAATGGAGCGATAAGCCGCTTGCTTAATTAAAAAATGATATGATTAAAAATATTGCCCGAAAGATAAACCAATTGAAAAAATCCCTTCATCGGGGGTGATGGTGCCATTGATATTGGGGGCATTGTTGTTATTGGCGGTAAATTTTAGCGGATTAAAATTATAAATCCAATCGCTATAGATTTGAAAACCAAAATTATTAAAACGATAATTGACCGATAGGCGTTGTGTTAAAAAATATTGTAGCCCACTTAAATTGTAATGATAATTTTCACGAGATGCTTCATTTATTTCTTCTATTATATTGGTTTCGGGATCCCTCTTCATACCAGACATCATAACATCTTCTTTAGAAGTGCCATCACCGATATAGATACTAACTCCACCACCCGAACCCACGCCTATGGATAGCCCCTTTACCCCCAAAGGGATCAAAAATGTTATCCGCCCGATGATGGGGATATTATGCGCCAACAACGAACCTTCGCTACTATCGGTTTCGGCTGTGGCATTGGCTTGCCATGCTATCCATTGTGGGTAATAACCAAAACCAACATCCCATTCGCCCCATGCCCAGCGATAACCAAAAGATACGGTTTGCATAAAATTACTATAGGCAATGGTTTTATAATTGTGCGTTTGACCAGTGATAGAACTATTCAAAGATGTAGTGTTATCATCATCATTATCTATATCCTGATTGGCAGTATCAAATTGTAATTTTAAACCAAAAGGAATAATATAGCTGGTATCAAAGCGATAGAAATACCCCTCATCAATATAATTATTCTTAGTTTTGTTTTTTGCAATCGTATCTGCCAATAAACCAGCCGCTTTTTCTCTTTTTACTTTGGCACGATTCTTGGGTGGCGGGGGAGGTGGTTGTTTAATTGGCGATTTATCTAATTTTTTTTTTAATGAATCAAGGTCAATGCCCTGGGAAAAATTTTGGGCAACATCTTGGGCAATATTTTGGGCAACATTTGATGAAACATTTGGCAACCATATTTGTGATAAGGCAGGCGAAACATATCCACCCCCGAATATCCAGAGCCATATCAATATAGATGTTTTTATGATATGCGGTTTAAGAATAGAATGCCAAAACATGAATAGGATATTATCATAAATTCTATGAATAATCTAAAATATAAGGATATAGGATTGCTTATTGGTGATTTTTTGGCTAGCAATAGGGCATGAAAAAGGTAGAATCTTTACCCAAATCAACAAAATGGCTGTCGGCTATGACGGTCTATAGCCAACCTAAATTTCTGGTTATTTGTCTTTTGGGCTTTTCCTCTGGTTTGCCGTTGCTTTTAACCTCTAGCATCATGGCTTATTGGTTACGCAAACTTGGCATTTCGATCGAAACCATCGGGTTGTTATCATTGGTGGCAGTGCCTTATTCACTGAAGTTTCTGTGGGCGCCTTTGCTTGATAAGGCGCATTTGCCTTTTTTGGCAAAAAAAATGGGGCAGAGGCGAGCGATGGCTTTGTTGATGCAATTTTTTCTTATTTTATCAATTGTTGCACTTGGTTTTACCGCACCGCAAGACAATATTGGCGGGGTGGTGTTGGTAGCAGGTTTGCTTGCATTTTTTTCTGCCAGCCAAGATATGATGGTTGATGGTATTCGGGTTGAAATGGTGAAGGATAGGGAGCAGGCAGCGGCAGCGGCAATGGCGGTCACGGGTTATCGATTGGCTTTGTTGTTGGTGGGCGGGGGTGTGCCGATATTATCTGACTATTTGGTGAATAATGACTATTTGTGGCAAAAAATATTTATTATGGTGGCGGCATTGCAAGCATTGGGGGTGATAGCTATATTTGCCTGCCCACGATTGGGTGATGAGCCGCAACGCAAATCGCAAAAATCTATGTGGGATGCGATAGGAGAATATTTTCTTACCCGTTTTTGGCAACCGCTCAAAGATTTTTTTATTCGCCAACCAAAAGCTATCACCTTGTTGTTGTTTTTAATATTTTTTAAATATGGCGATGCCTTTATGGGTATTATGGCAAATCCCTTTTATATTGATATGGGATTTAGTGGAGTGGAAATTGGCACGGTGGTGAAATCCTTTGGTCTATTGATGACTTTGATAGGCGGATTCGTTGGCGGGGCGATGGTGTTTCGTTATGGGTTTATAACCGCCCTTTGGGTGGGGGGGATAAGCCAAGCTACTGCCAATGTATTTTTTATTATCCTCAGTTTGAAGGGGCATGATACCCAATGGCTTATTATGACGATTACCGCTGACAATCTAGCTGGGGGGTTGGCAACGGCGGCTTTGGTAGGATTCATCGGTCATTTGGTTAATATCAAACATAGCGTAACGCAATTGGCATTATTAACCAGTTTTTCGGCAGTGGGGCGAAATTTATTATCTGCCCCAGCGGGTTATGTGGCTGCGGCAATAGGTTATTCTTGGTTTTTTGCCCTATCCATATTATTGGCAGTGCCGGGTTTATGGCTTTTGGCACAATATCGCCGAGGGCGTTAGGGTAGAATTTTGAAAATGTTTTTTGATGTTGCTATTATCTTGACAAAAACATTGTTTTTATGTAGGCAGTGATGGTAAATCAACTTCATTTATTATTGTAAAGGGCGTAAAAAAAAATGGCAAAGGCTAAAAAAATATCTGGCAAAGATTCGGGGGGCATTGTGGCCGCTTTGGGTGCATCGCTTGGTGCATTTGTCGGTCGTGATATGCTTGTTGCCCTGTTGCTTGGTTTTGCCACCAGTATGTCTATTTTGCTCTGTTCCAATCTTTTGGCAAATCTAGGGGTAGCTAATCCACCTTTGAAGATCGCCATATTTGCCACCTTATTTTTTACTTTGCGATTTTTCTTTGCCCCCTTCGTTGATAAAATACCCTTGCCTTTTTTGCGTAAAAAATTTGGTCAGCGCCGTAGTATGGCTTTGCTCTTACAAATTCTTTTGATATTTTCTTTGGTGATGATGATGTTGGTGCAGAATATCCCTGGCAGCACACGATTGGTGGTTGCCTCGGTGGTGGTGGCTATTTCGGCATTGCAAATTATGTCATTTGAGGCATTGCGGGTTGAAATGTTGCCTGCCAAAAAACAAGCCCATGGCATAACGATGTTGGTGATAGGTTATTTTTTGTTAAGTTTATTTGTCGGTTATACTGGCTCATGGTTGTATCAATTAAAGGTGGATTTTGTTTTATTATTTTCGGTTTTGCAATTGATAGGGGTTTTAGCCATTATGATGACCCCGATGTTGGATAGCAAAGAAAAATTTTCTTTTGGTTCGTTGTTTGCTCCCTTTGTTGATATTTTTAAGAATAAGCAACTTTTATGGCTCTTACCACTTTTGGTGCTTTACAAATATGGTAATAGTTTTATGATGTTGCTCAGCAGTAATTTTTATAATGGCACAGGTTTTCAGGGCGAAGACCAAGTTAGGGTAGCCATTAACATTGTGCAGAATATGGGGCCACTGGTGGCAATAGTAGGGGTTATTTTTGGTGCTATAGTGATTTATATTGGTGGGGTTTATAGTGGTTTAATGACGGGTATGATTTTATGTTTGATAGCACCGATATTTTTCCCCATCATGTTGCGGCTAGGTGCAAATTTTTCTATGTTGTTTGCCACGGTGTCGATCGTCAATATCAGCGCCGCCGTTAGCACGCTGGCTATCTTTACTTTGATAGCTACCAAACTTAACCCCAAACACAGCGTGACCCAATGGGCATTTTTAACATCGGTGGTGGCATTTACCGCTTTACCATCTTTAACCATTGTTCCCAGTGCCACCACCTTACCATTGATTTCACAATATCTTTTAAGTTTGCCGACTTCGGGTTTATTAAAACTTTTTAAAATCAACTCGCCCGATGTGATAGCGGTGGTGATGGTGTTGCTTTCTTTACCAGGGTTATTGTGGTTGCTGGCTATGAAAAAAAATATTCAAACATCATGACCAAGCGATTATCTGCCAAATATAAAATTGAACGCCGTTTGGGTGTGAATTTGTGGGGGCGGACGAAAAGCCCCTATGCCAAGTCGCCACGCGGTCCTGGGCAACATGGCGGCACAAAGGGCAAGTTATCCGATTATGGTATTCAATTGCGTGCTAAACAAAAGTTAAAAGGTTATTATGGCAATATCACCGAAAGGCAATTTTCACGCTATTATGTTGAGGCGGCAAGGCGGCGAGGCGATTCGGGCGAAAATCTTATCAATCTTTTAGAACATCGTATTGATAGTATCATCTATCGTGCCAAATTGGTGCCGACCATGTTTGCGGCGAGGCAATTTGTATCGCACGGGCATATTGAAATTGGTGGGCGACGGGTGACGATACCATCTTATATTGTTAAGAATAGCGAACTTATCGGTGTTAGGCAAAAATCGCAAAATATAGATATGTTGGATATTGCCCGCAAATCCACCGAGCGTGAAGTGCCAGATTATATAGAGGTTGATGCCAAAAAAATGACCATTAAAATTACCCGTGATGTTAATCTAGGGGAAGTGCCATACCCCAGCGAGATGGAGCCCCATCTGATTATTGAATATTATAGTCGTTAATGTGGTTTGGCGGATGGGGTGAGATTCGAACTCACGAAAGACTTGCGTCTTTGCCGGTTTTCAAGACCGGTGCTTTTAACCACTCAGCCACCCATCCATTTGATTTTATCCCCTATCACAAAACCTTATCCCTGTCATTTGGTTTGTTGATTGCCATTTTTGCCAAAATTGCTTATTGTTTTTTTAAGAAACAATGTCTTATTTTGTAAAAAAAACTTTGGCAAAAAAAATAAAAAAACCTAAAACATTGCCCGCATCGTCTTCTCTGGTGCGGTTGGTTGATTATAAACCTTACCCTTTGATGTTGGATAAGGTGGATATGCGTTTTACCCTTGATGCCGAACGCACCATTGTTGAATCGACTTTGACCTATCATCTGGTGAAAAAAAATGCGGTAAAAAAAATTTGGTTTGATGGGGTGAATTTGGAATTATTGTCGCTTTTGCTAAATGGTAAGGCGGTTGATAAAAAAAATTATAAAAAAAATGATAAGGGTTTGTGGTTGATGAATCTGCCACAACGGGGGCGTATTACCATTCGGGTGGCTATTTGCCCTAAAAAAAATCGCTACTTGATGGGGCTTTATATGGCAAATAATATCTTTACCACCCAATGCGAAGCGGAGGGTTTTCGCCGCATCAGTTTTTATCCCGATCGCCCTGATGTTTTATCAATTTTTACGGTGGAGATATTATCACAGCAACCAATTTTGTTATCAAATGGCAATCTAGTGGAATCAAAAAAACAGGGTGATATCTATTATGCCAAATGGCATGACCCTTTTAAAAAACCTTGTTATCTTTTTGCACTGGTGGCAGGTGATTTGGTTGCCGAAACAGGCAATTATATAACCGCTTCAGGGCGCAATGTTGTTTTAAAAATTTGGTCAGAAAAAAAATATAAAGACCGCAGCCATTTTGCCCTATCTGCCTTACAGCGTGCCATGAAATGGGATGAGGTGCGTTTTGGTTTAGAATATGATTTGGATATTTTTCAAATCGTTGGCATCAGTGATTTCAATGCTGGCGCGATGGAAAATAAAAGCCTCAATATTTTTAATGCGCGTTATCTGTTGGTGGATAAAACACATAATACCGATGATGATTATTTGGCAGTGGATAGTATTATTGCCCATGAATATTTTCATAATTGGAGTGGCAATCGCGTTACTTTGCGTGATTGGTTTCAATTAAGTTTGAAAGAAGGTTTAACGGTATTTCGTGACCAAGAATATAGTATGGATCTTTTTGATAGGGATTCGCAAAGATTACAGCAAGTGCGGGTATTGCGTAGCGAACAATTTGCCGAAGATGCATCTGGGCTTAGCCACGCGGTGCGACCAAAAATGTATAAAACCATAGATAATTTTTATACCGCAACGGTTTATGAAAAAGGTGCTGAGGTTATAAGAATGCTCCATGTGATACTTGGTGAAAAAAAATTTCAGCGGGGTATAAAAAAATATATTGCCAGACACGATGGCACGGCAGCTACCATAGAGGATTTTATCAAAAGTTTTGAAATTGCCAACCATATAAAATTAGATTGGTTTATGCCATGGTATAACACGCCCGGCACGCCAAAGCTGGTGGTGCGGCAAAAACAATCTGGCGATAAATTTATTTTAGAATTTACCGCACAGAATGATAAAAGCCATCACCCATTGCCGCTACCATTAAAAATATCTTTGTTTGCTCATGATGGCAAATCTATGTCACTCTATAGCGGTCATAAAAATTGGCAAGCCGATAAAAATCTTTTTATTTTGATGGGCAAAAAAGATAAGTTGGTATTTTCAAAAATGACAGGTCGGGCGGTGGCATCAATCAATCGTGGTTTTTCTGCACCGATAAAATTATCCATGGCGTTATCGCCAGAGGATATGGGATTATTATTTTTGCATGACGATGATGGTTTCAACCGCTGGCAAGTTGGGCAAGAGATTCTTACAAAATCAATTTTGGCAGATTATTATCAAAAAACTTACAAAAAAAATTATCATAAAGGTGATGAATATTTTAAAGTCTATAGCGATGGTTTTTTGCGTTTATTAGAAGATAAACAAACTGCCAAATTAAGTCTTGCGATGAATTTTTCGCTTCCCAGTTTTGATGAATTGTTGTTAGCAGTTTATGATGATGATAAGAAAAATGGTGCCGACCCATTACAAATTATAAAATCGGCACGCCATATAAAGGGGCGGTTGGCAAAAGATTATTTTGATATGATCTATCATCGCTATCAACAAACAAAAAATTCTTACAATATGATGGGTGATGAATTGATAGCCGATGATATTGGCGGGCGGGCTATTAATAATGCGATGCTTGATTGGTTGGTGCATAGTGTGGCAATGATAAAAGATAAGGCAAATATGGTGGAAAAAATCTTGTCTGACCATTATTTTAAAAATGATAATTTTACCTATCAATATATGGCACTTTGTCTGGTCAATCGTTTTAGTCAATTGAAAGCTGATGATGGGTTGCGCCGTTTGATGTTGAATGATTATTTTTACAAAATAAAAGATGATGAATTGCAAATAAGTAAATATATTCGCCTTTTAGTAAGTTATGATGATGAATCTGTTTTACCGATGGTGGAAAAAATTTTACATGATAAAAAAATTTTATCACCCGATGGCTTGATGGCAATAGATTTTCATCTTGATAAACCCAATCAGGTTTATGCTTTGCTTGGTGGTTTGGCTGATAATGTGCCACAATTTTTTAGGATTGATGGTAAAGCCTATGGCGTATTTTTGTCAGCCATAAAATCGGTTGATGGTATTAACAGCCATGTTTCAGCACGACTTATCAATATGTTTCATCATCTACCACAATTACATCGCTTGTATCAAAAAACCATGGTGCAACATTTGACTCTTTTACAAAAAGAAAAAATCTCAACTTCTTTAAGCGAAATGCTGGAACGAACATTGCAAGGGGTCTTGCGATGACAAAAGAAACATCAACAAAAATATTGCTTTTGTTTGATAAAAATCGTGGGCATCAATTGCAATTGATAGCGCTGGCTGAATCTTTGTCGGCCATGATGCCGATCGAATATGAAATGGTGCGACCTGGTTATGGTTGGTTGGCAAAATTGCCTGTGTGGTCACGCCGCCCATGGTTTTCGGGGTTAAAAAATTTTTCCAGTAAATTGGATAGGGTGGATATGATTTTTTCGGCAGGGCATATCACTGCACGCCCCGCATTGTTTTTAAAAAATCGTTTGCGTGCGACAAAGGTGGTGCATTTGTTATCGCCCAATGGTGGCGGGCGTTTTTTTGATTTGTTAATAAGACCATTCCATGAATGTAAAAAAAATATGCCTGCTAATATGATGGCAGTGATGGGGGGATTATCAAAATGGCGTGATAAAAATTTGTTGGATATTCATGCCCGTGCCAAAAATTTGGTAGAAAAAAAAATTCCTAACTTGGATAATAAAAAATCAAAAATTGGCGTGTTGTTGGGTGGCAATTCACGCTTACAGGTTTTTAATAAAAAAACCACCGATGGATTATTACAAGAATTAAACATCTTGGCAAAGAATAATTTTTTATTCATTACCCCATCATCACGCACCCCATCGGCAGTTAGATTGCGATTACAAAAAGAATTTTCTTTTCACAGCCATGTTTGGCTTGATGATGGGCGTGATAATAATGTTTATGGTATGATATTGGCTTATAGTGATTTTTTTATTGCCACCAATGATTCGATTAATATGATGACCGAATGTTTATTGACTGGCAAGGGAGTTTTTTTATATCCTTTACCTTATCGTAATTTTTTATCTGTTGGGTGGCAATTAAAAAAATTTTTGCGACATAAAAAATTTCTTAATATCATCAAAGACAATTTTTCTGCAATGGTGTATGAGCAAAAAAATATAGCACCGATGGCGGTTGTGAAAAAAAATATCATCAACAGCGATAAAGTATCTGAGCTGATAAAAAAATGGTGGTAAAAAAATAGACAATTATTTTTTTTCTGGTTTATAGCCACGCATGGCATAAAACATATTCTGACCTAAATGATAAAAATGACGCATCGTATGGTTGCTTATCATCACGCAAGAAAACATATCAACTGAATCGCTGGTAATATCTTTTAGATTGGTGGTAATAATTTCTTCATCTTGGCGGTAAAGATGCTTGCCAATAACCACGGGCGTGGTGGCGGGCAATTTTTTTCTTGCCTGTTTTATAACTTCTAAAAAAATATCTTGTCGGGTTTTGCTTTTTGGATTATAAAGAAATAGGGGAAGATCGCCATCTAGAGTAGCTTTAATTCTTTTAAGGATGGTTTTGCGCGGCGTCATAATATCTGATAGCGAAATTACCGAAAAATCATTGCCTGCTGGAGCCCCTAATTTTGCCGCAAGTGCTTGAAAGGCGCTGATCCCTGGGCTGATGCTGATGGGTAGCGATGATAATTTTTTATCCTTTGGATTATTTTGTTTGCGGGTATCAAGAATTTCTAATATCAAACTTGCCAAGGCATAAACACCAGCATCGCCCGATGCCAACAGAGCAACTTTTTTTCCTGAAAGGGCAAGGTCAAGGGCAAGGCTGGCACGCTTCGTTTCTTTTCCCAAAGGGCGGTGGTGGATTTTTTTACCAATGGTAAGATCGCTAACCAAATCTAAATAAAGTTGATAGCCCACAATATCGCTGGCAGATAAAATCTGTTGGCAAGTATCAAAACTGCGTAAATTTTTATCACCCGGCCCAATACCCACCACCGCCAAATGTCCAAGGCGTATGGCATGTTGGTTAATAGATTCATGGTTGGTTATCTGGCTGATGGCAATGGTTGTGCGATGGTTGGTTTGTTTTTCTAAAAGCAAATTGCCTTTATGGTGTTTGTGGTTGGGCAAAAGCAAGCAGGCAGCTTCGGCAACCGATGGGGTGCCCGTTTCTTTTAAAACGGCAGACGATGGATTGGGCACTGGCATTTTTGCTAATTGTTGTGCTGAAAAAAAATAGATGGGCCTTTGCCATTTTTCGCTCAAGCGATGAAGTGCCACTTCATCCATTTTTATATCAATGCTGGCTATGCTGTGGATAGATTCGGGGTGGGCGTTTATTTTTTTAAGTATATGTTTGATATGCATCTCCACGACATCAAATGGCACACCCCTTTCTAAACCAATGCCGATAACTAGACATTTTGGCACTATCTGTGGTTGGTTTTTTTTCGCTTGACGCCAATCGGTAGGAATTTTTTTCCCCGCCATAAGCCATGCTGGTAAAAATTCTTTGCCTATCATCACCGCATTATCACCAATATCATCATCGGCTTTTTGTTTATCACCAGCATAGTTGAGGGATATTTTTTTTGCGATGGCAAGTCCCCATGTTTGTCCGCCATGATGTTCGCCAAGCAAAGGCACCAAAGTAAGATGGTCGCTGGCAAGGCATAATATAGGTGGTGCGGAAAATTTATCCCTATCTGTTGCCAGCTGACCCATAGCACGCACCATCAAGCCGATATTCATCAGGCCAATGATAGGTATTTTTTGTACCATGGATAATTGATAAAGATGCTGCAAGGTTGTGATAATACTGTGATTGATAAAATCATAAAAACCATGACCATAGATGTCTGCCAGCGGGAATTTGGCTTTTATTTTTTTGGCAAGTGGTATCAAAGCGGGATTACCTACGACAATAAAAAATTTTTTATACATTGTTTTTATGTTTTTTTTTATCAATGATGATTAAAGAAAAATAGGGCACTGTGTCGCCTTGCCAATTTTTTAATTGCAAGATTTTTTCATCCGCCCTGTTCAATTCAATACATAATGTTGCATTATCTATCAGGTTTAATTTTTTTAAGATGGATTTTATTTTTTTGAACGATGAACCTAATTTTATAATCACTGCCTTATCAGTTGTTTTCAACAAATTGATAATATTTTTGCTATCGCTGGCGGCAGAAATAAAACATAAATTATCTTTACCTAAGCCAAGACTTATTTTACTTTTTGCCGATGCCATATGTGGCGATGTGACGGCAGGAATAATTTTGGTTGTATATTTTTCTGGTAATAATTGCATGACATATTGAAATGATCCATAAAACAATGGATCGCCTTCGCATAACACTGCTACATTTTTTCCATCATCTAAATATTTTGTGATATGGGGAATGAGTTTTTCATAAGCCACAAGGTTGTTAGTATGGCGCGGCGCCATCACCAGCGGATAGTTAATAAAGGTGATATGTTTTCGTTTTCCAAGAAATGGTTGAGCAATTTTTTTTGAGCGTGATGGCATACCTTTTTTACAAAATACAACTATGATGTTTATTTTTTTTAATAATGTTACAGCGGCTAGGGTTATGCCTTCATGCCCGCCTGGTCCTACCCCTATTCCATAGCAAATGGCTTTGGTTTTTTTTATCATGATGTTTTGCATAAAAGATGCAAAGTGGTTTTTTGCTTCATCGCCATGGTATGAAATTTTTTTGAACCTTTCATGGGAGTTTTTTGTTCAATGGTGATGGTGGTGATATCCCCGCCGCATTTTTTTTGCCATAGAAGTTGTGCCATGAATCCCTCAATGCTGTGGCTGGCTGATAGTAATATCTTGTCATCTGATAATAATTGCCATAATTGGGTCATGAGTTTTTCGTTGCTAACCCCACCGCCGACAAATATCGCATCGGGTGGGGGTAGATTTTTTTTAACCATGATGTTTTCGGCACTGCCATGGTAGGTGATAATTTTTTTTTCTAAACCAAAATGGGCAATATTTTGTTTGATGAGCTGGTGGCGTGATTTTTTTTCTTCAATCGCAATGCCTTGCCCACCCAACAGACCCCATTCTATTATAACCGATCCTGATCCTGCACCAATATCCCATAATATTTTTTCACGGGCGGGTTTTAATTTTGCCAAAATCACGGCACGGGTTTCGGCTTTGGTGATTTGCCCATCATGGGCAAACATCATATTGTCATGACCTGCGGTGGGCATTAATGTTTTTTGCGATGATGCGTTTGGGTTTTGTGCCAAAACCTCAATAGCCAATGTATAAAAATTATATGGTAGATTTTTTCTAGGGTGGATAGTTTGAGATTTGAGTTGTAAAATTTTTTCGTCATCCTCACCCAACTGATTAAAAATAGTGATAAGGCTTTTGCCAAAGTCATTATTATTTAATAGATCGGCAATTTGGTGAATTTGTTTTTTATCATAACCAATGATAATAATTTTTGCCCGATGGTAAAGATGATGTAAAATTTGATTGACTGGGCGATTAACAGGACTGCCATGCACGGAGAGATGATGGCAATCTTCTATTGCCCAACCCATCTTACCAGCCACCAATGATATGATGGATACGGCGGGGATAATGCTGATTTTATTTTTTGTAAATTGTTGTAAGATAATTTTGCTTGTGCCAAAAAAATTGGGGTCGCCACTTGCTATGAAAATAATTTTTTTGCCTTGAGATTTTTGTTTTTTTAACCAATCTATATTTTTATTAAATGGGCGAAGGATATTTTGTATTTTGATATTTTTAGGCAAATGGTTTTTGATAAGCGATAGGTTTTTTTTGCTTGTTAATATAGCATCGCTTTTTTTTAAAAAATCTTCTGCTATTTGGGGTATAGTATAACCGCTTCGCACCCCTAATATCATCAACCATTTATTATTATTGGTCATAGTGTTGTTAGGTTATATCGCCGATAGATTTTTTGCTGATAAGGGCATTGGTAGCGGCAGCAGCGATAGCACTGCCACCCCGTGTGCCCTTGATGGTGATGTAGGGTGGTGCATCCTTAAAATTCATCAGTGCATTTTTGGCTTCTTCGGCGCCGACAAAACCAACGGGCATAGCGATAATACCTTTTGGTTTAGGAAAATTATTTTCTTGCCATCCTTGTAATAATCCGTAGAGACAGGTAGGGGCATTGCCTATGACGATGATGGATGTTGAGAATTTTTCTTTTAACAATTCTTGCCATAGATAAATTTGTCCATGCGAGCGGGTTATTTTTTTTGTTATGGCAATTTTTTTTGTGCGGTCATCATCAACCAATGCAAATTTTTCATTGTCGCATGCAATAAGCCCATGGTAGGTCATTTGGCTATCGCATAGAATAGGTGCGTGGTTTTGCAGTCCATCGGCAATGATATCGGCGGCATTCGGTGAAAAAAAAATCGCATCGCTGATAGCCACATCTGCTAGAGCATGGACTATTCTTTCAATTACCAATCGTTCCATTGGGTTTGCCCATTTTGTCATATCAAGTGCCATGGCTATGCGTTTTGCCGATTGGCGATAGATCTCCCTGCCGTCGTTAAAAAAATCCTTAAACATTATTTTTTTTCTGTGGTTGATGGTAAAGTTTTTGGTCCCAAAGGATGGTCAGAAAAAGGGTAGGGATGATGCCCTGTATGATGGTGGTGATGGTTATGATGGTGGTGGTTGCCGATGCCTTCAACATGGTGATGATGGCTTTCTTGTTTTAACCCCACTTCATCTTCAAAACCCAAAACCTGTTGCCGATATTTGCACAGCTGACAATTCATTAACCCCATACCATCAACGATTTCATTGATGCGACTGGTGATGGTATCAAGCACTTGTGGATGGTCGTTAAGATAGGGTGCTTTAAAGAATTCTATTGTTTTGTATTTTTTTTCTGCCGCATCAACCGCTTGATAGATTCTATCAACCAAAATTCCTGAAAATAAAAAATAGGGAAAAACAATAATGCGGCGATAGGGTAGGTTGGCAATTTTATCAAGCGCGGGTGCAACCAAGGGAAAGGTAACACCTGAATAAGCAACTTCGCCCCAACCAAAACCTAAACCTTCCCATAAAAAACGCATGACCTTAGCCATGTTAGAATTGGCATCGGGGTCGGATGTGCCACGCCCCACCACCAGCAACAAGCTTTCTGCCATATATTTTTTTTGTTCATCGTGTGATAAAAATTTTGGTAGAACCGATAAAATTGATTCTGATGCGGCTTTTAATAATCGATGGTCAATCGATAATTCACGCCCATAAGTGATGGTGATGGTTGGGTGGTCTGTTTGATATTGGTTAATCACCGATGGCATATCATTTTTTGCATGACCTGCGGCAAACAATAATGCAGGCACAGATAAGATGTGGCTTGCCCCTTGGTGGCGTAATTTATCCAATCCATCACGAATAATCGGGGTAGCAAATTCTAAAAAACCATATTCGACCAAAATGGGAGAATAGCGTTTTTGTAATTGGGTTATCATGTTAGAAAATTCAGCGATCGCAGATGGCGAGCGACTGCCGTGCCCCAATATCATGATGGCAGAATTTTTGGGTAAGGTTGTTAGTTGTGTTGGTTGGTTTGTGGCCATCATCTATTTGCCCCGTTGGTTAATTTTTTTATTGGGGTCATTTTTGACCATATCCGATAAAGAAATAGGGTTCTTATAGATGGTATTATAATAAAAAATCCATGACAAGGCAAGCGAAAATTGGTAAAGATTTTTCATGATGCGGCGTGGTTTTTTAATTTTTTTTGACCTTAAAAATTTTTTTGTTGATAAAAAAATTATCTGGCAAGATAAGGCTATAGCCGTTATTGTTGCTTTATCTTTTGCCCTGTCAATTATTTTGAAAGAGCGTGGTGCATTGTTTGGGTTGTTTTTGATTCCTATTTTGTTATCTTATCCTTATTCTATAGCTGATAAAAAAATTATTTTAAAAAACCTCTTATCGCCGATCTATTTAGGGTTTTACCTGCTGTTGGCGATATTTGCCTTTGCGATTTCTTGGGGTTTATTTCACAATGATATGATATCTACCGAAAAATATTTTGATAAGATATTTTTGCATGGTTGGTTTGTGATTGGGCGATTTTTATTATTGGCGATTGTTTTATCAGTCTTGTGGTGGTTTTTTCGTCAAAAACCATCTGCAGTTTATGTAACGATTGGATTAACAGCCTTGATAGCTTTGTTGGTAATGATAGCGCTGGTGGTGATGATAGAAATGAATGTGCTTGGGCGTCATTGGTTTCGCAATGACCAATATTCACAAAATGTCGCTATATTGTTTTTGTTGTTATTGCCATTTTTGTTTTATAAAAATATTCTGGTATGGCTTTGTTTGCCATTTATTTTTTTGCTTCATTTGCCAGTGATGGAAATAGATGGATGGATAGTGGGTTATGGCACGGCACGGCTTTGGACGATAGGTATTTTTATGGGTATTATTTTGTATTTGCTTTTGCCTATCATCAAACATTTTTCAAAATACCAAAGGGTGATGTTATGGGCGGGTATAGGGTTGGTATATCTTTTTATGATAGCGATGTTTTTGCTTGGTGGATTGTTTTATAAACCTGATGATCCTTTTAATCATCCCCTATTATCGCTTGTGAAATTTATTGGATTCGACCCAACATCTATCAAGGAGCGATTCAAATTTTGGCATTTTATTTTTTATTATATTATTGAAAACCCCTTGACGGGTTATGGGTTGAATATAAACCGCCATCTATTAACCTTGGATAGCGATTATAGCACAATGATTTTTTCGCTTATTCCCTATCATGCTATTAAGGGCGAATGTTTTTATATCAATGGATGCGCGGCATTAAATCAACCGCATTTTATTTGGATAGAATTATTGCTTGATGCGGGTATATTGGCACCGATGGTTTTATTTGGTTTATTTTCTATGGTGTTATGGTATTTGTTGGTCAGCAACCAGCGACCATATTTTTATCGTGGCGCCATGACTTTTTTTATTACCTTTGCTTTTTGTTTTATTCTTACCAATTCTTTTTACGCTTTTTGGCAAAATTATATAGGGGGGATTGCGATGGTGTTGCTATTGAATCACAATGATAATGTGATAAAAAATAGAAAGTTAAAAAAACCATGACGGTACATTTTATTGGTGCGGGGCCGGGTGCGGCAGATTTGATAACTTTGCGTGGTGCCAAGTTAATCGCTGAATGTTCGTTATGTCTTTATGCAGGATCTCTAGTGCCCAAGGATGTGCTTGCCATTGCCGATAAAAATGCCATTGTGGTGGATACGGCATCAATGGTGCTTGAGGATATTATTACCCTGATAAAAAAAGCCAATGATGAAAAAAAATCAGTGGCACGGGTGCATTCAGGCGACCCATCGCTCTATGGGGCTATAGCCGAACAGATGCGAGAGCTTGATAGGCTGGGCATTGATTATGATATTTGCCCAGGGGTGCCCGCCTATGCGGCAGCGGCGGCGATATTAAAAAAAGAATTGACCTTGCCTGATGTGTCGCAAACCCTTATTTTAACCCGCACTGCGGTGCGAGCCTCCAATATGCCGATGCGTGAGGAATTGGCAAACCTTGCCAAATGCGGCGCGACCATGGCTATTCATTTATCTATCAATAATTTGTCATCGGTGGTTAAAAAATTAATTCCCAACTATGGTGCTGATTGTCCGGTGGCAGTGGTTTATCGTGCCACTTGGCATGATGAAAAAATTATTATTGGTGAATTACAAGATATTCGTGAAAAGGTTAAGAAAGCAAATATCACCCGCACCGCATTGATATTGGTGGGGCGTGTATTGGATGAAAAAAAATTTTCTTATTCTCGTCTTTATCATAAAGACCATAGTCATGTGTTGCGTGAAAAAAAAATATGACACGAGAAAATTTAATAAAAAATTTACAAGTTGCGATAAAAAAAAATCAAGGCTTGACGATAGAAGAATTTTTTACCCCTTGGCTACAATTTTATTATCAGCGTGGCGAGGCATTTGGCACGAAAGGCGATTTTATCACTAGCCCAGATATTTCGCCATTGTTTGGTGCATTGTTGATGTTGCGTATTATGGCTGAAACAAAAACATCATTTGATAAAAAATATCATTTGTTAGAAATGGGCGGTGGTCGCGGGTCAATGATGCTTGATATGTTAAATCATTGTCCTAAAGATTTTTTGCCTCATCTTAAGGTATCGATTATTGAAGAAAGCGATAGACTTATGGATTTACAAAAAAAACGCCTTATGAAATATTCTAACATTGTTTGGCAAAAAAACCTATCGGCTATTGCCATGCATACGGTTGATTTTATCATTGCCAATGAATTTTTTGATTGTCTATTGCCCCGCCAATTTTTTTTACAAGATGATGGTTGGCAAGAACGGGTGGTGCAATATAATGGCAAGAGATTTGTTTTTGCCAAACGCCCAATAGATTCTATAAAGGATATGCCTTATCCAGCAAAAAAACATGTTATCTATGAACAACATATATCTTATGAAAAACCTATAGCCGATATAGCACGGGTTTTAAAAAATGGTGCAATGATCATCATTATTGATTATGGTCATGATGGCATTTATGATGGCGATTATTTGCAAAGCCTTTATCACCATCAATCGGTTGATGTGTTTGATTATTTGGGGTTGGCGGATATTTCGGCGTCGGTGGCTTTTACTGAATTGGCATTATTGGCAAAAAAAATATTTTTAGAAAAAATTTATTTTGATAATCAAAAAAATTTTTTACAAAACTTGCATGGTGATAAAATAGCAGAAAAATTAATCAAACTTGGTTATAATAAAGATGATATCTGGTCTGGTTATGAAAGGCTTATTAAATCAGAAAAACCAACCGATATGGGTCGTTTATTTAAAATTATGGAATTGAAAAAAAATTTATGTTAGCCCCGCACACCCACCCCTTGCTAGATCATTTGCCTTATATTCGCCATGGTTTTTTTTCTCGGCATGGTGGGGTTAGTAAAGGCATATATGAATCGCTGAATGGCGGTGGGCGACATGATAAAAAAGAACATATTTTAGAAAATCGGCAACGGGTAAAGGATTTTTTTGTCGCAAGAAAATTATTATCATTGGCACAATGCCATAGTTCATCGGTGATAATGGTTGATAATAAAACCACCGATAACCATATAGCAGCGGATGGTATGGTATGTCGTGAAAAAAATTTGGCTCTTTGTATTTTAACGGCTGATTGTGCACCATTGTTGTTAGCCGATAAGCAACAAAATATCATTGCCGCTTGCCATGCAGGGTGGCGTGGAGCAACAGGCGGTGTGATTGAAGAAACCATTCGGGTAATGCAAAAAATAGGTGGTCAAGCAAAAAATATGATTGCGGTGCTGGGGCCGACGATCGGTCCTGAAAGTTATGAAGTAAGGGAAGATATGGTAAAAGTGGCAATAGAAAAAAACCCATTGGCAAAAAATTTTTTTCGTGAAAAAAAATATATTAACCAACAAGATAAATTGTTTTTATTTGATTTGCCTAATTTTTGTATGGCATTGTTGCAACAACAGGGGGTGGATTCTGTGGCGTGGCTGGGGGTTGATACTTTATATGATGATAATTTTTTTAGCCATCGCCGTAATCGCTTAGCGGGCAAAGATGAATATGGTCGTTTGATGAATGTTATTATGCTGGCGGCGGCATGATATGGTTTGGCGATGTTGTGCTGTCATTTGCCACCACCGCATCTACCAAAAAAAAATCAACCGCTTTATAGCCTTGCCAATCATTGGCATAAAGTTCACCAATAAGATGAAATCGGCTACCCGCTTTGCTGGTGGCAAGATGTTGCGCCGTTTTGTTGTTAAGGGCACGAAACATAATGGCACGCAATTTTTTATATGCCATGCCACGGCTTGAAAAAGAAACCGACAGATGCTGTTCCTTTAGCCAAGTGATTTTTTCCAACACCACATCCTTGATCATTATCAAGGGCGTGCGATTGCCCCTACCGAATGGTTCTAGCATTTCTATTTCTATGGCAAGCTCAGATGTCAAGGCCGATAACGGCAAGGTGGCAGCAATTTTTTTTGTGCTTTGTGGCAGATGCCCCCTGCATTGTTTATCAATATGGTGGTTGATGAAATCGCTTATAGCGTGCCAATTTTTTGCTTCGCATTTAAAACCGCCCGCCATAGTGTGACCACCGCCAGCCAATAACAACCCCGCTTGGTGTGCCGCCATAATGGTAGCGCCAATATCAAGCCCCGCATAAGATCGCGCCGATGCGGTGATGATGGTGCTATCGTTTCTTGTGTTTTTTTTATCTTCATCTATCATGCTATTTGCCCCACCAATAATAACTGGGCGATGGTATTTTTCTTTCAAGCGACTGGCAATGATACCCAAAATACCAATATGCCATTTTGGGTTTTGTATCATGATGATATTTTTTTTATGCCATGATGGGTTGGTGTTGAGGGCATCATCGGCTAAGGCAAGCATATCCTGTTCAATTATTTTTCTTTCTTCATTATATTGGTATAGTTGTAGGGCGATTTGGTTTGCGGTATTTTTGTCTTGGGTGGTTAATAATGTTGCACCGAGTTGTGAAAACCCCAATCGTCCACCCGCATTGATGCTAGGGCAGATATAAAAAGCAAGTCGCCCACTGGTTAAGTTATGGTTGATAGATAATATATCACAAAGAGCGGTTAAGCCGATATTTTGCTTCCTGTTGATGATGTATAATCCCTGTTTGACAAAGGCACGATTGAGATGAATAAGAGGCACCACATCGCCCACGGTTGCCAATGCCACCAAATCAAGATAGGTCATCAAATCAGGCAGATGGGTGCGGCCGCTATGGCGTAATTTTTTTTGCAATATCACCAAAAATAAAAAAGCCACACCAGCTGCGCATAAATAACCATAATCATTCTTTTCATCAAATCGATTGGGATTAATTAGCGATAAATCATCAGGCAGGGCAGGTATGGGCTCGGATAGATGATGGTCAATAATAATGATAGGAATTTTTTTCTGTGCGGTGGCAGTTAGCATATTAAGCGCACTGGTGCCACAATCTAAAAATACCAATAATTCTGCTCCCGATTTTATCAAATCATCTATGGCTTTTTGGTTGGGGCCATAACCATCATACAAGCGATCGGGTACATGAAAAATTACTTTGCATCCCAGTTGGGTTAGATAGCGGTGAAGCAAGGCAATCGATGCCGCACCATCAACATCATAATCGCCAAACAGGGCGATGGTTTTTTTTTCATTGATAGCCGATAGCATCGCATCGCTACCCTTTGCCATATCTTTCAAAACATTAGGGTCGGTCATAAGATTTTTTATTTTGGGGTTGAGAAAACTCTCCACCATATGTTCATCAATGTTATAAAAACCCGCCATCATTTCTGCCAAGCTAAGGCTGACCGCAGATTGCTCGCTGATAGTTTTTATTTTATCTTTGTTTTGTTTGATGGCTAACCAAGCCTGCCCTGATAAAGATTGGGCGACAATATTTTGCCAATGATGATGGGTATTATTTTTTTCCATATATATATTTATGTTTTATTGTTGCCCGATTCTTTTTTTTTTACTAGAGATAAATTATGAATCATTGTTATCTTGACCATAACGCTACTACACCTTTGCGATCAGCGGTGTGGAAAAAAATTTCTTCTCTGGTGGATGTGCCTTTGAACCCATCATCTATGCATTATCATGGTCAGGTGGCACAAAAATATATTTCATCGGCACGCACATTGATAAAAAAATTATGTGGATGCCATGAGGTTATTTTTTGTGGCGGCGGTAGCGAAGCGAACAATCTTGCGCTTCATCTTTTGTTGTGTGATTTAAGCGAAAAATATCAGACAGCTTGTCAATTAATTTATTTTTCGGGCGAACATCCCTCAATAAAAAATTTTGCCAAACGACTTGATAAAAAATTTCCTCCTGCTTTGGCGATGCCGCTGTTGGCAAATGGCGTTGCCGATATAGAAAAATTGGCAACAACTTTATCACATTTGGGGGACGCACCAAAACTGATCGCTTTGCAATTGGCAAATCACGAAAGCGGTGTTTTGCAACCTATAGAAAAATTGGTGGCATTGGCAAGCCAACATAATGGTTTTGTGTTTGCTGATGGTGTGCAATTTTTTGCCCATCGTCAAATTAATATGGCAAGTTTAGGTATTACCGCCGCTACCATAGCGGGGCATAAATTGGGCGGATGGCATGGTGCAGCAGGGGTTTTGTTGATGACAGCACCATCTGTTTATCCGCTTTATCAAGGTGGCGGGCAAGAAAATGGCTATCGCCCAGGCACGCAAAATACTTTGGCTATCGCCAGTATGGGGTTTGCCTTAGAGGAAGCGATAGATAAGCAAGATGGCGAAAATAAAAAATACAAATTATGGCGTGATAAATTGGAAAGGCAGGTCAAAAATATTCGCCCTGAGGTTTTGATAGCGGGTGAAGATGTAGAACGGCTTGACCATGTTAGTTTGTTGGTTGATAAATCTATCAGTGGTCAAGAGATGGTGGTGTTGATGGATAATATGAAAGGGCATTCGGCAGTATCGGTTTCATCGGGGGCGGCTTGTTCATCGGGCAAGCCATCGCCATCTGAAACTTTGGCGGCGATGGGTTTTGATGATGCGATGTGTAAAAATACTTTGCGGGTTTCATTTGGTCATAGCAATCAAGATTCCGATGTTGATATTTTTTTGGCAAATTATAAAAAAATTATGGCGAGTGATAATTAAATTGTCGGCAAACAGAATCTTTGCTAGATTGAAAAAAATACCATGACCTTTCCGCTTATTGCTCCATCATTATTGTCAGCTAATTTTGCCAATTTGGGGGATGAAATGGCAAAGATAGAATCGGCTGGTGCCGATTGGTTTCATTTTGATGTGATGGATGGGCATTTTGTCAGTAATATTACTTTTGGTCCGCCATTGATAAAATCCATGCGTGGCTATAGCAAAAATTTTTTTGATGTGCATTTGATGATAGAATATTATCATGATTATTTAGAAAATTTTGCCACAGCGGGTGCTGACCAAATTACCATTCATCTTGAAGCCAAAACCCGTGATGGTGAGGATGTTTTAAGCGGCATAAAAAAAATAAAATCGCTTGGTAAAAAATCAGGGTTGGCGATAAAACCTGCCAGCGAATTGGCGGCGGTAGAATCTTTTTTGCCCGATTTGGATGTTATCATCATCATGTCGGTTGAGCCAGGGTTTGGTGGGCAAAGTTTTATACATGATTCTTTTGCTAAAATTACCGCTGCTAGCAAAATGGCAATGGGGAAAAATCTTGTTATTGAGGTTGATGGTGGCGTCAATGGTGATAATGCCAAAGATATTATCAATGCTTTTTTATTAGGTGGAGCGGATTTGAATCAATTATCATTAGTGGCGGGGCATTATATCATGGGGGATGGGCAATCTGATAAATACAAACAGCGTATCGCAAACTTGAAAACCATAAGGTAAAAACTATGCCGCATATTACCGCTATCATTCCCGCAGCAGGATTAGGCACAAGGCTTTTGCCCTTTACCCGTTATTTGCCAAAAGAAATGATGCCACTTGGTGATAAGCCTATCATCTATTATAGCATTGCCGAAATTCAACAGGCAGGGGTGGAAAAAATTATTCTTATTACCAATACTGCCAAGCAATCAATGGCAGATTATTTATTGCACCATTCGGGTTTGAATCTTAATGAGCATAATTTGATGCTGGTTGAACAGAATGAACAAAAAGGTTTGGGGCATGCGGTGCTGTGCGCTTTGGAAAAAATTGATACTACCTGTGAGCAAGTTGTTATCATTGCCCCCGATGATGTGATGATGCCAAAAAACCCCAATGGTGTTCATCCGCCATCATCGTTGGCTATTAAACAATTATTGCAACATAGCAAGATAGATAAAAATGCCATGTGGGTGGCAGTGGAAAAAATAAAACCAAGCCTATGCCAAAAATATGGTATTTTGGATTTGGTTGATGGTATCAAGAATGATGGAGACAATAACATTTATGAAGCAAAAGATTTGGTGGAAAAACCAAGTCCCGACCAAGCCCCCAGCCATATTGGTATTATTGCCCGCTATGTTTTGCCGATGGCAATATTTGATTCATTGCAACATACCAAAGCAGGAGCGGGTGGTGAAATTCAATTGACCGATGCGATGAAACATCTATTGCCAGAAAAAAAATTTTATGGGGTTGAAACAAATTTGATAAGGCTTGATACTGGCAATGTGGATGGTTTGTTTCAAGCCAATTATTTTTGCCGTTATCATACTATGCCGCCCGATATAGAAAAATAATTTTTGGTAGATATTCTTTCTTGTCTATCAAGCAAACATGGTTTATGAGGTTTTATGATTCATTGCCCGCTTGATTATGTATTAGACCCGACTATTTTACGGCAATATGATGTGCGTGGCATTGTTGGTAAGAATTTATATCCCCATTCGGCATATTTATTGGCTGGGCTACTTTCACAAACATTGGCGTTTGAAAAAAAAAAAGTTGTGGTCGGTGGCGATGGTAGGCTTTCCACAAGTGGTTTGAAATCAGCATTGGTGGCAGGGTTTTGTGATTATGGGGTTGATGTTATAGAATTGGATGGGGTGGTGGCGACCCCTGAACTTTATCATGCCAATTATTTTTTAAATATGCCCTTGGCAGTTCAGGTAACGGGGTCGCATAATCCAAAAGAATACAATGGTTTTAAGATAGTTAAAGAGCAAAAACCATTTTGGGGTCGTGATATTTCTAATTTTCAACAAAAAACCTTACCCGCTATGGCTGATAAAAAAGGCGTGTTAGAGAAAAAAAATTTGCGTGAAGAATATGTAAAAGATTTATTGCGTGATATAACCTTGCCTGATAATTTATCAATCGCTTGGGATCCTGGGCATGGTGCTTTGTGTTTGGCGTTGGAAAAACTTTTGCCCAAATTGCTAGGCAAACATTATGTTATCAATCGCACGGTTGATGGTAATTTTCCATCGCATCACCCTGACCCAACGGTTGAAAAAAATCTATTACCATTAAAAGAATTGGTAAAAAAAAATAAATGCGATGCGGGCATTGCCTTTGATGGCGATGGCGATAGAATAGGGGTGGTTGATGAAGATGGTGAGGTTTTGTGGGGCGATCAATTGTTAATTTTTTATAGTGGTTTATTGCTAGAAAAAAATAGCAATGCCACTATTATTGCCGATGTGAAGGCAAGCCAATTATTTTTTGATGAGGTGAAAAAATTAGGCGGTCAAGCGGTGATGGCACCGACGGGGCATTCAATTATCAAAAGCGAAATGAAAAAACAAAATGCATTGTTGGCAGGGGAAATGAGCGGGCATATTTTTTTTGCCGACCGCTGGCCGGGTTTTGATGATGCGCTTTATGCGGCTTTGCGTCTATTAGAAATTTTAGCTTTTAAAAACACCAGTTTAAAAAAATTACGCCTTGCCTTGCCTAAAATGATAAATACCCCCGAGATACGATTGGAGGTGAAGGAGGAGGATAAAATGCCGATAATGACCCGTTTAAAAAAATTATTGGCTGAGGCAAACATTGGATTCGATGACCTTGATGGTATCAGGGTGCGTGATGAAAAAGGCTGGTGGTTGATTCGGGCATCAAACACACAAAATTGTTTGGTGGCACGAGCCGAAAGCGATAGTCAAATGCATTTGAAACAAATTTTAAAAAAAATGAATGATTTTTTATCACTGGCGGGGGCACCAGAATTGCCGAAAGATTAAATAATTATTCATCATTTTCTTCTTTATAGTTATTTTCATATTCTTTAATATATTTTGGCATAATGTCTTTTATTTTTTTTGAAATATCATAGAGCCAATCAAAATCTTTTGTAGAGAAATTATTTTCATCATTTAATTGATTAGAAGATTTACTGAATGCAAAACCTCTTTCTTTTCTACCAGTTTCTCGCCATTCTATTTCTTGAATATCAAAATCTTTTTTTATGTCTTTTTCTTTAGATTTTAAGAATTCAAAGAAATCAAAATCTTTTGTTAGAAATCTACAGGCAACAATGCCCTTCTGAGTGCTAATGGAAAGCCTGATAAGCCATTTATATTCACTACTACTATAAACATCAAACCAACCTTTACTATATTTTTTTGATACAATATCTTTTGTTTCGTCAGATTTTATATATGCAATATATTGTTTAAAAAATTCCATAGTATTTTTATTTGCTTCACTTAATTCTTCAGATGTTTTTATTTTATCTCGGGTCGTTTTTTGAAAATCATTTGGAGCTATGATTATATCAAACAGCGGAGCACAAGGAGAATCTTCGATTTTGACAACGGTTAGCTTTATTAAGAAGAATTTGATATTGTTACTGATATTTTCATTGAGCCACTGAATGGCATTTATATGTTCTGCCCTTGCTTCCTTAACGATCCAAATAATTGTTTTGGTTTCATGTTCTTCGTCCTTTATACCAGAGGCATATGTAATGACTTGCCCAAGATGTTTGTGGTCTGTTTCTTCAAATTGGTTTTCAATAACAACAAAATTGCTATTGTCATCTTTGGCAACAATATCAGCCTTAAAATCTCCTACAAGATATTCAATGTCTACCCTTATCAATTCATCCACCCCAATTTTTTCGGCAATTTTTGATAGATTGTTTGATAACCATTTGGTGAAATCTGGTTCGTTAGGCCATAGATCTCTAATATCCATGATTGTAAGGTCTCCTATCTTATTCATTTTCTAGTTTATAACATACTTAAAAAACACTAGCAAGGGTGGGGTGGCAAAACCCTTGCAATTTTTGTCATAATTTTTTATCATTGCTATTGAAGAAGGAGGTTATTTTGATGCAAAAAATTCAGCTCACCCGTGTAGGTTTTGACCAATTAAAAAATGAATTAGACCATTTAAAAAAGGTGGAACGCCCTGCCACTATTCAAGCCATAGCCACAGCCCGTGAACATGGCGATCTTTCAGAAAATGCCGATTATTCGGCAGCCAGAGAAAAACAAGGTTTTGTTGAAGGGCGTATCAATGAATTGGAAGATAAATTGGCACGAGCCGATGTGATGATAAAACCCAGCACCCAGCTTGATGTTATTCAATTTGGTGCAATGGTGAAGGTGAAGAATGATGATGGCAAAGAATTGACCTATCAATTGGTGGGGGAGATGGAGGCGGATATCAGCAATGGATCTATTTCAACCGCATCGCCGATAGGTCGTGCCTTGATGGGAAAAAAAGTTGGCGATGATATTGATATCATCACCCCGAGTGGCGAAAAAACCTACCAAATATTAGCTATCAGTTATTTGTAAATCGTGCATTGTTTATGACGAAAACTATTCTACCAAAATAACGCCAGGGCGGGCGATATTTTTCTTTTCGCCGCTGGCATTCAATACGGCTTTTTGTTCAGCGGTTAAAACGGTGTCGCTTGAAAATGTTGATGCAATATATTCACCAATTTCTTCAAATAAACCTTTGCGTTTTTTTAAGTCGGCGGTTAATTGTTGGCGAATTGTAGGGTCGGCTTTTAATGCCTTGGCGGCACGCAATAAGGCAATATCGCCCGTGCTTAAACCGCTTGATTGCAATTCCAATTCGGCAAGATTATCAGGGGAATTGTTGTTATCGCCAAATATAGTTTGCAAACCACGGCGACTAGGGTCGGTGCTGTTGGTATTTTTCTTTTCATCCAATGGCACAGGAAGCAAGGCATCGCCCGGTGGGATGGTGAGGGGCGGGTTGCTGGTAACAATAAATTCATCGGGTGGCAAAACGGCAAAAGCAGAAATTTTTCCACTGGTCGAAGAACAACCAGCCAATATGCCAAACATAGCCGTCAATAATATGCCAGTTGATAATAGGTGATGATGTGATTTTTTCTTCATAGAATCTATATACCATCCTTTGGCAAAAAATCAAAGATATTTTTGTAATTGATGTGGCACACGATGCACCAAAAGCCATTGCCAAATGGCAAGCCATAATATAAACAATTCTATCAATATGGCTGACCATTTGTCATGATGATTATCGGCACGACGCACCATTTCAAACCCAAAAAATTGTAGCAACATGGTTATGATGCCAACATGAAAAAATAAAAAATTATATTTTGTTTTGTGTTTTTTGCTGTGCTTGAGCATGGCGTGTCTGAGAGCAAATAGCAAAATAAATATCCATGGGATTTGCACGATGGGCAATGCTAACAACACAAGCAATGTTTTTTGTTTGGCTAGGAATTTTTGAAAATAGATAGGGTAGTGTTTTTTTTCTAAACTATAAAGGGTGCCCCGCCATGACGCCATATAACCTCTCCATAAAATAATATAAGTGCTTATGATTATCAATAATATGATATAATAAACCTGAATTGAAATGGTTTTATCAAAAAAAGTTAATGAGAATAAAATTCTTTCCATTTTATACCGAACTATACTATAAACATAGTAAAATAAAATAAAAAAATTATGCTATAACATCATCTATGCTTGCCACCATCATCGCACCAATGGAAAAAACATCTACCCCCGACGCATCTTTGGTGGCAAAATTTTGTAAAGAATTTTTAGATGATAATAAAGCCGATGATATTATTGTTATCAATGTTGAAAAAAAATTTCCACTTGCCGATTATATTATCATTGCCACGGGCAATTCGGCACGCCATGTTATTTCTCTGGCACAGAACTTACGCACCCAAACCTTATCTCAATGTGGTGTAAAATCTTTGTCGCTGATTGGTATTGAACAGGGTGATTGGTTGTTGATTGATTTGGGTGATGTTGTTGTGCATATATTTCAAAAAGCAACCCGAGATTATTACCAACTTGAAAAACGCTGGTTTGATAATTGATTGTCATATTTTGTTATTTGCCAAGTCGGTTGATATGGCAAGGCAGGTCGCCGCTTATCAAAAAAAAATGATAGCAGGTTTGACGATAACAACCTTACCCGCCTTTTCCCATCTGAATAGAGTAGAGCAGGTTAAAAAACAAAAAATGGCTCTAGAAAAATTTTTATCGGCACAAAAAAAATTACAAAATATCGCATTGGTAGCACTTGACCAGTGTGGTAAAAAATTAACCTCAATAGAATTTGCCCATCGCTTGGCAATATGGCAACAGCAATATCAAAAAATATATTTTATCATCGGCGGGGCAAATGGTTTTGATAAAACATTTTTAAAACAATGCCATCAGGTGATTAGTTTTGGTAATATGACATTTCCCCATCAATTTATGCCTTTATTATTGGCAGAACAGATATTTCGTGCCGATAGTATTTTGCGTGGCACGCCCTATCATCAAAGCCATTAAAAATTAAATCGCAAACTGGCATCAACCGCACCACGCGATAATTCATAAATGGGTAAGGCAACAAAACCCCGCAGGTTGATGCCAATAGCGGTGATGCCATCTATATTCCATTCAAGCCCAACGCGTGGGGTTATAAGCAATTGTGCCAAGAGAGGCGTGCCGAATTTTTTTAGCGTGTTATTAATACCTTCATCAATATTTTGATTGCCGCTGGTGTAGGGTATTTGATTGAAGAAAAAAAGATAAAGGTCTAACCCGACTCCTGTGCCATATAAAAATTTTATATCACCATCGCCAGTTTTTGCAGTGTAATCATAGGTGACGGGAATGCTTAATAATCTGGCATCAATAGAATATTTATCAATATATAAATCAATCGTGCCCTTGATTTCGGCATAATGAAAATCAACATTGGCAGCGTGGGTTTCATGGTCACGATTTTCGCCGATAGAAATGCCACCACCATAGCCCACGCCAAAACCATTGAATGTCATGCTGGGGGCAATGGTGACGAAGGGTTGGCTTTTGGGAAGGAATTTATTACCAGTGGTTTGTGCAATGGCAATGCCATATATGTTCAATATACCTATTAGCATGATGATAATTTTTATAAAACCATCAAAGCCACTGCGGGCATTTATTGTTTGCCAGCAGGTTGATAATTTTTTGAATAATGGTTTTTTATTTTTCTTCATGATGGTATTTTTTCATAAGTATGGTTAAAAGGTTATTTTTAGGTTGGCATCAACCGTGCCACGAGATAATGGAAAGGCAGGGATATCAATAAACCCACGCAAATTCATACCAAATGCAAATAGATCGCTGATATGCCATTCAAACCCGATGCGTGGTGTTAATAACAAACCACCGAGAACAAAATTTTCATCAATATTTTGAAGGTTTTCACTTAGGCTTTCGGTTTGACTTCCATCTGGTGGTTCGGCGTCAAGGGTGGTGGTGGCACCGCCCTTTACATTAAGAAAATAAACTTCGCCACCAAATCCACTACCGATAAGAACACGAAAATCGCCATTACCTAATTTATGGGTGAAATCATATGTGGCGGCAACAAAATCAACATTAATTTGAAAATTGGCTTCGGTATTAATGTTGATATTAACCTCTCTAAGAAGATCAGAAATGCCAAGATCATCAAAGATATCATTTAATTCTTGGTTGGTACCTAACTTCATATTATGATAATCAATGCTTGCGGCATGGCTGTCATATCCATCGTCAATGCCAAAGGTAAAATTTCCACCCAAGCCTAAGTCAAAAATATGACTATAGGTTAATGCGGGTGCGAGGCTGACAAAAAATTTATTTGGTGCTGCCTTGGCAGTGGCTAATGGTAGAATGCCAACAAATAATAATCCCAAAAATAGAGATAGAGTTCTTTTTTTTATAAAATGGCGGAATCTTTTCATCTATGTTTTGATATTACATGATAAAAAACAAATTGTCAATTATTTTTTATCAATTTGCAACTTTATAGAAATGGTGATAGATGTTGGGGCAATGTCGCCTGCAGATTCTGTTTTACCCATTACGCCACAAGAACAACATAAAAGGCGGTGGGCGGTGATAGATATTAATCTCGGGGTTGCATTTTTTTTCATGCAAGACATGGCGATAAAAGCTGTTAGCCATGATTATGCCCTTAGCCAATTATTATTGTTGCGTGCCGCGGTTGCGATACCATTTGTTTTGTGGTTGGTGAGTCGCTGGCCGATTGATGGCAAGGTGGCAGGCATCGGTGCATTGTTGTCGCCACGCTGGCGGTATAATTTGTTGCGGGGGATGTTGGGTTTGGTGTGTTATGTTTTTTATTTTTTGTCTTTGCCTGCCTTGCCACTTGGCATAGCGGTTTCAATATTTATGACAGCACCATTATTTTTGGTTTTATTTGGCAAGATTTTTATTGGTGAACCCATCACTCGGCCGCGTTTATTTGCATTGTTGATTGGGTTTATCGGTTCATTGATTATTTTTCGCCCGTGGGAAGTTTTTATCAAACAGGGTGCGGTGTTTGATTATGCCCTGTTGTTGCCGATAATATCAGCGATAGGTTATGGTTTGATGCAAACCATGACTCGAAAATTTTTGCAAAACGAAAGCCCATTTGTGATGGTATTTTATCAAAGCAGTGTTTATTTTGTGGCGGCCGCGGTGGCAGCGGTTGTGTTTTCATTTTGGCAACTTACACCAGACCATATCAGTTTATTTTTTCTTGTGAGGCAATGGGTTGATTTCACCCCGCAAGATTTTATTTTTTTGGTAGGTGCTTCATTGATTGGTAGCATCGGCATTATATTTCTTACTAAGGCTTATCGCAATGCGGCGGCAACATTGGTGGCACCATTTGAATATATGGCATTGCCGATGGGTTTTGTATTTGGTTATTTATTGTGGAATGAAGTGCCCAATATTGGCGGGGTATTGGGGGCAGTGATGATAATGGTGGCGGGGCTGATAGTGATAGCCGATATCAAACCAAACAGACGATTTAAGATAAGATGGCTCCGCGGGTAGGATTCGAACCTACGGCCAACCGGTTAACAGCCGATTGCTCTACCACTGAGCTACCGCGGAATTATCAGACGCAATATCTCTAGCCAAGAATCCCCCCCCTTGCAAGAAAAAACTGGGGCAGTATGATTTGGCATTTTATAGCGAATCACTTTAAGATTTTTTTAGCATATAAAAAAAGGGAAATAATTATGGCAAATCATAACACTATTATTCAAATTCTTGGTGATAAATATAAACTTGAAGAATTTACCGAAGATAAAATTTCTAGGTTAGAAAATAATATTATAGTTAAACAAAATAAAACAAAAACCACTTATCATGTTATTTGCCTTGTTCGGCAAAAAGAAGTTGTTCTTAAACCTGAAGAAGTTATTCGGCAATTATATCTAATGGTTTTGATAGAAGATTATGGTTATTCTGTTTCACGTATAAAATGCGAATATCCTGTTTCTTTTGGTAGAGAAACCAAAAAGGCGGATATAGTTATTATGGATAAAGATAAACCAACAGATGGATATATGGTTGTTGAAGTAAAAAGCCCAAAATTTAAAGATGGAAAAAATCAATTAAAATCTTATACAAATGCAACGGGCGCACCCATAGCTGTTTGGTGCAATGGTAGTAATAGAATATATTGGCATCGCAAAGATCCCAATTTTTTTGAAGAAATTAATAATATACCAAATGCCAGCCAAAAATTATCTGATGTTATTGGTCAAAAATGGTTATTAGATGATTTAATTAAAAATGATGAATTAAAAAAAGGCAAAAGATCATTAAAAGATTTAATTGTTGATATGGAAGATGAAGTTTTAGCCAATGCGGGTGTGGATGTTTTTGAAGAAATGTTTAAGTTAATTTTTATTAAATTATACGATGAATTTGAATCAGCACGGGATCCAAAGCGTTTTTTAATTTTTAAAAATTATGGCGATACCGATACCGAATTGCAACAAAAATTACAAAACTTATTTATAGATGCAAAAAAACAATGGGTTGGTGTTTTTGATAATAGCAGTAAAATTGAATTAAACCATAGCCATTTATCAATCTGCGTTGCTTCCCTTGAAAAAGTAAAATTATTTAATTCTGTGCTTGATGTCGTTGATGATGCCTTTGAATATCTTGTTAGCAAAAGTGCAAAGGGTGAAAAAGGGCAATATTTTACCCCGCGTTATGTGATTGATATGTGCGTTAAAATGTTAAACCCTACCGCAAAAGAAACGATGATTGATTCAGCGTCAGGAAGTTGTGGATTTCCTATCCATAGTATTTTTCATGTTTGGGAAAAATTAAAAAATGAAAGGGGCGATAAAGATGTTTCGCTTTATTCTAGCGATGTTAAAAAACCACCATATGTTGATTATGTGCAAAAGAATGTTTTTGCGATTGATTTTGATGATAAGGTAGTTCGGGTTGCTAGAACGCTTAATTTAATCGCTGGTGATGGTGAATCAAATGTATTATTTTTAAATACCCTTGATTATGAAAAATGGGATGAAAAAATCAAAGAAGAATCGTGGCAAGAAATCTATATTAACGCATGGAATAAGTTCAAAAAATTTCGTGTTGATAGTGATTCAAATTGTAATTTTAATTTTGATATTTTGATGGCAAATCCACCATTTGCAGGCGAGATAAAGGAATCTCGAATTTTGGCAAAATATGAATTAGGCAAAACTAATAAAGGGATGCCTGAAAAAAAAGTGGGGCGTGATATTTTATTTATTGAAAGAAATTTACAATTGATAAAAGATGGGGGAAGAATGGCAATTGTATTGCCACAAGGGCGTTTTAATAATTCATCTAATAAATATATTCGCGATTATATTGCTGATAGATGCCGTATTTTAGCTGTGGTTGGTTTGCATGGTAATGTATTTAAGCCCCATACTGGGACCAAAACATCTATTTTGTTTTTACAAAAATGGCACCCCGAATTATGCCCCAGAGTTGATGATTACAATATATTTTTTGCGACCATGCAAAAACCATCAAAAGATAGTTCGGGTGATAAAATTTATCTTAAAGATAGCGATGGTAATAATATACTTGATAATAATGGGCATTTGATGGTTGACCATGATTTATTTAATCATGATAACAAAACCAAAGATGGAATTGCCGAAGCCTTTATAGAATTTGCTAAACGAGAGAAATTAAGTTTTTTTTAAATAGCCCTTTTAATAAAACGAAATATGAATCATTATTAAAAGGGCTAGAAGCTAATGAAAAACAATTTAGCAATTTGAATAAAGATTTTTTATTATTATCAAGTGAATTTAATAGTGTTACAAGGGATTATTATTTAAAACAAATTTTTTCAAATAATGTAATTAGTGATAGCTTTGATTTGGTTACCAATACTGTTAATTTTGTAAAAGATAAAGTTTTATTGTATGATTTAACAAATAGTTTAACGGGTTTTTTACAATTTGCTAGATTAGTAGATGAGATTGATTCTTCTAAGAAAATAGTAAATAAAAATGATTTTATTATTTCTAGGTTGAGGTCCTATTTAAAAGAATGTGCAGTTGTAGACGATAAGAATTTGTCTCAAATCGTATCATCAGAATATCTTGTTTTTAGAGAAAAACCTAATAGTGTTATTTCTAGTTATACATTTCAGGCTTTTTGTTTAAGTCGCATTGTTCAAGGTATTTTATCTCATTCTCAGTATGGTACAGAGCATCCTAGATTTTTTGAATTTGTATTAACAAATTTAACAATTCCAAATTCTATATTAAGGATAAATAAAATCATATCTCGTCTTGGAAAGACATTACATAACAAAATTAAAACATCTGATACTTTATACAAAAAAGCAGAAGAAATTCTTATCAATGAATTAGGATTAAAAAATTTTAAGCCCACCAATGATAACATAAATATTAAAAAATTTTCTAACAGTTTTATAAAAACTGGACGTATAGATGCCGAATTTTATCAAAAAAAATATGAAGATATTGAAAATAAAATAAAGTGTTATAAGGGTGGGTGGTTATTTTTAAAAGATAAAAATATTTTTGATTTAAAAAGAGGCTCTTTGATAAGTGATAATTTTTATGTGAAAACGTCACAAAGACCATATATTAGAGGGGCGGATTTTTCTGGAGGAGCATTATCAAGTGGGGGAATGGTTTATATAGATGATAATTTTATTAAAACTAATGAAACCATTGTTAATAATAATGATATTATTTATGCTTTAATAGGTAGTGTTGGAGAGGTTGCTTTAGTAACAAAATTATACAACAATTCATTTATTTCAAATAATTTAGGAAAATTAAAAATTAAAAATAAAAATGTTATATTATCAGAATTTTTATTAATATTTTTGCAATCCATTGGAAAATATTATTTTGAGCGTTATCAAATGAAAACAGCTCAACCTAAAATTTCTAATAATGAAATTCAAGAATTTGTTATTCCAAAAGTTGATTTAAATATTCAAGAAAAAATTGCAAAATTAATACAAGAATCATTTAAATTAAAAGATGAAGCAAAAGAAATTTTGTCTTATGCTACAAAAGCTGTTGAAATTGCCATTGAAAAAAATGAAAATGAAGCATTGCAGTTTTTACAAAAAAAATCTTCTATGTTTTCTTCTTAATGGTCGCAAGGATAATGTTCCCGCCAATGGCGGGCGATGTCGATGCGTTTGGCAAACCATACTTTGTCGTGGCTTTGGGCATAATCAATAAATTTTTTTAACCCCTGAATGCGTCCTGGGCGACCTACCAGCCTGCAATGCAAACCGATGGATAACATTTTCGGTTGGCTAGCACCTTCTTGATACAAACAATCAAACGCATCTTTCAAATAGGTAAAAAAATGATCCCCTGTGTTAAAACCTTGCACTGCCGCAAAACGCATATCATTGCTATCTAGCGTATAGGGCACGATAAGGTGTGGTTTTTCCACCACCTTTGACCAAAATGGTAAATCATCGCTGTAATCATCGGCATCATATAAAAAACCACCCTCGCTTGCCACCAATTGGCGTGTGTTGGGGCTGGTGCGCCCCGTATACCAACCTAATGGTCGCTCGCCAGTTATTTTTTTATGAATGTCTATTGCCATTTCTATATGCTCCTTTTCTTCTGCCAAAGGCATATATTGGTAATTGATCCATTTATAACCATGGCTGGCGATTTCATGCCCGTCTTTCAAACATTGTTCAATCACAGCGGGGTTTCGTGCCATTGCCGATGTTACCGCATAGATGGTAATAGGAATTTGCCTTTCACGAAATAATGAAAGCAAACGCCACACGCCCGAGCGCGAACCATATTCATAGATACTTTCCATGCTGATATGGCGCACGCCATCTAGCATCTGTGCCGAAACAAGTTCTGATAAATAAGCTTCCGATGTTTTATCGCCATGTAAAATGCAATTTTCACCGCCCTCTTCATAATTTAAAACAATTTGAATGGCGATGCGGGCTTGGTTGTGCCAAATAACTTTGGGTGGGGTTTGCCCATAACCGATAAGGTCGCGTGGATAGGCATTGCTAGGTCCAACGGTAAATGGCGGTAGATTTTTTTTTGTCATATATTAAAAAAGAAATGTAGCACGAATGGCAATGTTAATAAAGTCGGCTTTAGCCTTTTTGGTGGTGGGTGCGAAGCGATAATCCACCACGCCACCCATATCAACATTGGGTGCGATGCGATAATCCACCGCCAGCCGTGGCACAATAACAAAATGCCAATCGGTTTGCCAAACGCCTTCATTGATAGGCGAACGGTCGCTAAAATAATAGGTTGAAAATTTTTCAAGATCACCGCTTGCACCAATATACAAACCAGTTATGATAGACCATTTTTGTATAATAAAACCAAAATCGCTACCCATTGCCAATTCATTATTGATAAATTGATGTTGATAAAATTGGTTATTAGGGTCACGATTGATATTGAATAATCCGTTGATATCACGATAATCAAGCGCACCTACCATAAGACGATAATAACCCATTGGTGCAATAAAAAACCATGGCTGAAGATAAAACCTATACCCTGCCGACCATTTGGTTTGAAAAAAAACGGGCGATTCGGGATCAAGCTCTTCACCACTTATTGGGCTGATATATTTTGTGTTTCTGAGTGGTATGGCAATACCCATTTCCCAATCAAAAATTGGTTTGGCATGGGCAACAGGCGATGCCCCCAAAGCCTTTAGCAAAAACATCACAATGGCAATGGCGGCCGCATAGCGAAACAGATGCAACATTTTTTTTAATATATTTTGATGAGGCGACATAATTATATTTTTGAATGGGATAGGTTTTTTTCCTATCACAAATCAATCGCCTCGTCATTATTTTTTATCGTATGATAGGTGATAAGCCTATAACAATATGATGTTTAGTTTGATGTGGTTTCGTCAGTTTTTGTTGTTTCAGCGGCATCTGGCTTTGCCGTTTCGGGGGTATCGGTTGTTGCTGTTTCGGGGGTATCGGCTGTTGCTGTTTCAGCGGTATCTGGCTTTGCCGTTTCGGGGGTATCGGTTTTTGCCGTTTCAGGAGCAGGGGTATCGGTTTTTGCCGTTTCGGGAGTATCGGCTTTTGCCGTTTCAGGGGTATCGGTTTTTGCGGTTTTGGGGGTATTGGTTTTTGCCGTTTCAGGGGTATCGGTTTTTGCTGTTTCAGGGGTATTGGTTTTTGCCATTTCGGGTGCTGGGGCTTTGGCGGCAGATGCCGCCGCCTCGGCAGATTTTTTGGCTTCCTCTAATTTTGCAAGGGTTTTGGCACGCGGCAAATGTTGTTTGGTTTGATGTTTGGCTTTTGTTTTTTTGTCAATTTTTACCAAACCATGTTGGCTTAAAAAAATTGCTACTCTTTCCGATGGTTTGGCACCAACCGATAACCAATATTTGGCACGATCAATATTAATGATAATTCTTTTTGGGTCCTTGCTATTGAGCATAGGGTTGTAGCTACCGATGCGTTCCAGATATTTACTATCACGGGCACGGGTGCGGTTGGCCGCCACCAGATGATAATAGGGGCGTTTTTTTGTGCCACCACGGGCTAGGCGTAATCTGACAGACATATTTTTTTATATTGTGTTTTTGTCTTGCCAGATTGATGATAAAATGTCAAGCAAAAAACATTGCAAAAAAATTTTAAAAATATTATAGAAATGGTAAGTTAAGTTTTATGGTGCAACAAAAAAAAATTTTGATTATTAAATTCGGTGCCTTGGGTGATGTGTTGTTGGCAAGCGGTCAGGTGGGTGCGATTATCAAACGCCATAGTGGTGAAAAAATAACCATTTTAACCGAACCAGCTATGATGCCATTATTAAAATTGATAGTTCATTATGGCACGAAAAATAAAAAAACTAAAATTGATTTTATCACCGTGGTGCGAAAACATTATTGGTTTTTGCCATTTTTAATTTTACAATTATGGTTTAGAAATTTTTATCGGGTGTATGATTTACAAACTTCGGGTTATAGCAATCGGCTTTATTATCTGTTGTTGGTAAAACCTTTGTGGAATGGTGTGGTAAAAAATATCTGGCAAGATAAAAGCCATAATCGTGATAAGATCCATGCGGTTGAGCGGTTTAATCAACAACTTGTCTATGCTGGTATCAATGATATAGATTTACCCCATGTGAATTATCTGCGGGGGCGACAGTTTTCTTTTTTTAAGAAAAAATTTTTTATTTTGGTTATTGGTGGATCGCTTATAAAAATGCGTCGCAAACAAATTTTACCACTTGCGACCTATATTGCGGTGGCAAAATTTTTAGAAGAAAAAAATATCTTTTCGGTTATTGTCGGTGGCAATAAAGAAAAAAAACTTGGTGAAGAATTTAGCCGTGCCGTGCCTTCGGCTATTAATTTGGTGGGCAAAACCACGCTTGGCGATGTTGCCGAAATTGCACGGTATGCCAATGGGGTGGTGGGTAATGATACTGGCATTACCCATTTGATAGCCTTGGCAAAACACACACCACGGCTGATACGCTATAGAAAAAATAAAAAATCTGTGCCGATTATTGTTATCATTGCCCCGCCTGCCAACCCCAAGGTGGTGCGACCTTTGGGCGATTTAAAAACATCCATCCGCATTATTTATCGCAACAATACAAAAAATATTACAGCCAATGATATTATCAATCTGTTGCCGAAAAAACTTTAAGTGCATAAATACAGCATTCTTGTAAAGAAAATTAAAAAATTGGTATAGATATTGTAAGGGTAGGTATTATGATTGATATTTTCAAAAATGTTGATTTTTCACAACTCGCCAACCCCGAATTTAAAGAAGATAGCGTGCGTGAAGAAATTATTGTGCCATTGCTTAATGCCCTAGAATTAAAAGAAAGCGGTTATAAATTGCATCGGTCAAAAAAATTATTAGAACCATTTGTTAGGGTTGGTTCTAAATTTAACGAAATAAATATTTTCCCTGATTATGCTGTTGAGTAT
>JBPCVJ010000024.1:0-37662 GCA_051010635.1 Alphaproteobacteria bacterium
GGGCAGTATGGGTTTTTTCATCTGCCCCCACCAGAAATGAATGCCGATAGGCAGGTGTGAATGTTTTTTGAATTTTATCTTTTTTTTCATTCAATTCATAATCCATACGAATAAGGGAAAAACGCCAATTTTTGGTATCATCGGCATAAAAAGCAACCAAGGCGGCATCTTTAAGCTGACCGCCACGACCGCCATTTAAATAACGCGCAATGAAGTTTCGTTGCATGGTGCGGGCATTTTCAAGTTTATGCTGGGTTTTTAATTTAACCGCCAGCACATCTATCGTTTCGTTTTTAGGGCTATTGAATTTTGCAAGGCGTTTATATGAGTCAATGTGGTCTTTGAAAGAATCAGGCATATATTGACCAGAAAAATTTTTGGTTTGCTGTTCGTATCCTGCCTCGCCAGCGAAAAGATTGCTTATAAAATTGCGAAAGCGGGTATCATCGTAAGGATGAGAAAATGTTTTATCAACAAGGTTTTTTGCTTCGTCTTCCCTCATTTTTTAACTCCAGCGGCTAGATATTGTGATAGAATAACTTCTCGTTTAGCATCTTTTTTGGGGTTTTGGCTATTTTCTATATCAAGGTCGCTATCTTTTATATGATCTTTTAGAACACTTAATATATGAAGCGGTTCGAATTTTTTTCCTATTGCTTGTTTTATATCTTTGATGGTTTTTTCTGGGGTGGATCCATGTTCAATATCTTTTTTTACTGCATATAGGTATTTTTCTTCATCATCGGTGAAGCCGTGATATTTTTTACAGATTTTGATGGCATTGATAATGTGTTGTTCATTTGAGAATCCGCCATGGCGGGAAGTTTCCATATCTATATTTTCATCATCGGTTATTTTTTCAAAATGTTGTTTGTTTTTTTCTAAAAGATTATAATAATTTTGTGGGATGGGGTGTTTTTTTGTTTCTGGTTTGCATTCAAACAGCTGTGCGGCAGATAAGAAAGTTAGTTCCTTTGGTGCATCGGGGTCGCCCAGAATAAATTTTTTCAATGAGTCTTTTCTAAAGAAAGTTAATAGTTGTTCTTTATCGCTTGCTAGGTTTTTTGGCAGTTTGCGACCCGACCGAGCTTTTTTAGGCATATTCCTAATTTTTTCAAAAAGCTTTGGATTTTTATCTCTTATGTGGCGGATAATTTGTAAATAACGCAGTTCTGAATCCATCTCCTCTTTATCATCTGTAAAAGTATTTTTGTTGGTTAATTTTTCAAAAAGTTGATGGGCGGATAGTTCTTCATCATCGGTAAGATATTTGGAATCCTCTCCCAGTGTGCTATGGAAAGCTTGCATCTTGCTTTTAATATTGTCTTCAAGTTTAAGTTCATTATTTGATTGCTCGGTTGGAAAGATATTAAAGACATAAATTTCTTGGTGTTGGCTATTGACACGATTGACACGCCCCACCCGTTGTAAAACACGGGTTGGGTTCCAAGGCAGGTCATAGTTAATGATGGTATTTGAACGGTGCAGGTTAACACCTTCTGCCAACACATCTGTGGTGATTAATATTTTTACATCATCTTTCGGGTTTTCATGACCTGGATCATAATTTTCATAGATGATTTTACGCAATGGTTGTTTGCTATATTTTTCCCCCTGATAAATGCCGCCATTGCTGTAATGTGAAAGCACTTTATTTGGAAAATGCTTATCCAGTCGTCTTTGTAAATATTCAACTGTTTCTTTGGCTTCGCTAAAAATCAATATTTTTTTATTTTTCAATTTTGGATTTTCTTTGAGTGATTTGATGAAAGATTCCGCCTTAGGGTCGTGATTGATTGGTGCCCATAGTGAAGACATTTTTTTCAAAATTTCAATATCATTATGTAGTTTTTTTATATAATCGGATTTAAAATCTTTTGAGGGATATTTGTGAACCCTTTCTTTATCCAGAAGGGAGTGTAAGTGCTTTACCCCGTCTGGGTCATCAAATAATTCAAAAACATCTACATTCTTGCCTATCCAGATAGTTCCCGTGTTATACATATCAATAAAATTTTCATATGATTCAATAAAACGGCGTAATGAATTTTTGAAAGCATAGAAACTACTTTCTAGACGCTTGACCAAAATACTTTTCATAAAACCACTCAAATTTTGTTGATACTCCCTGTCAAAGACACTGAGAGAATAATTTTTTAAAAAGAGCAAAGGTGTATACCTAGCATATGATAATTCTTTAAGGAGTTTAATTGTTTGGTTAAAAACATTATCGGTTTCAGAATCAAATTGATAAATAAGTCTTTGTGGGTCAGCCATTTTAGGAAAGTGCAAACCTTGTTTTTCTATATCTTCTTTGAAATAGGCTACAATTTCGGAGCGGGTTCGCCTTATCATGATGTGCCTGAGGATTTTATCTCTAACTTCTTCAGAAGTTTCCTTGACTTTCTCTAAGTATTCTTTTGAATTTTTTTTAAATGCACTATGAAATTTATTTTTAAGTTTCTTTTTTAATCTATCAAGATCATATTGCCGTTCTCTAAAAAACTTATCAAGGTTTCGAACGCCTGGAATGGCGCTATTTCTTATAGGTTGGAATAATTTGATTTGAGATTTTATATCCTCAAGTTTGTTATTTAGGGGTGTGGCAGATACTAGGATAATTTTTTTATTGCGGCATATTTTATGAAGCATCTCATAACTAGATGTTGATTCATTGCGGAAACGATGTGCTTCATCAATCACAATATAGGAGTATTTGCTCACGTCTTTTTCAATAATGTCTTTTAATTTTCCGTGCGATTCTACCTTATGGCCACTTACATGAAATTTTTCTAGGGCGTCTTCCCAATACTCCTTTAAAACTGGTGGACAGATAATCAGCTTTCGCATCCCATGAAATTTTTGAAGCAAAAGAGCTGTAATGTAAGTTTTGCCCAAACCAACTACATCGGCTAAAAATACACCATGGTATGTTTCAAGCATTTTGTGAGCAGATGCGACGGCATATTTTTGGTAATCTAAATTCATGAAACCTTCGGGGAAGTTGAGATTTTGATCCTTATTAACATTAATATCCTCTTTGAAATATTCATAAAGAAATTTTAGATAGATATCATAAGGCATTATATTGTTATTAAGCCATGTTCGGTTTTCAATTGTTTCAATATATTCTTGGCTAACATCCACACCCTCCACCCATAATTCCTCAAAACGCTTAAGGGCAAATTCAACATCAACCCGATCTTTTAATTCCACATTAAATTCTTTTTTTGCGATAAGGCCGTTTTCAGAAAAATTACTAGAACCAGTTATAACCCGACCATAATCCCGATCACTTTTATGAAACCGTGTAATATAAACTTTTGCATGCAGGTCTTGATTTGGGTAAGCTCTGATGTCAAGTTTGCCTGATCGTATATATTCAATCATTTTTTTAGCCGCCATTTCAATATCATATGATTCTTCAACATTTTCTATTTCTCTTACGACTTCATTAGAATATTCTTCACGGCAGGCTTTGTGTGATTCAAAATCTAAACTTTCTTGTTGTGCTTTTTTGATAATTTCAAAGGTTTTTTTGTTGGTGTTTAGGCCTACTAAAATTCTAATTTTTTCGACTTTTTCTAATTCTTGATGAAGACGATAAAATCCGCTAGTATAAAAATACCCAACCAAAACATCAAAATATTGGGCATCTTGGATTGTGGAACAAAATCTCTTATAAAGCGAGTTGTTCTCTGCATTGGTAAAAAATTTTGTATCTGTGTGTTCTGACATAACTAATTATTTTTTGTTTTTATATTCAGTGGTTTATTTTATTTTTTTTGAATTTATGGACATTGCTTTTAGATAGAAAACGATAGATTGTTTTTTTATTTATTTTAAGATAGGATATCAATTGTTTGATGGTTAAAATTTTATTATCAGTCATATCAATTAAGTTAGAAATTAAAATTAGAGATACTGAAAACTTTGGTGGTTTTCAAGTGATTTAACTGTCAGCATGAAAGCGAGAGGATATATGCAACGACAAGATAGCCAAGATATCATTTATTCGCCTTCGGATTTGGTTACTTTTTTGCATTGCCATCATGCGACTTTTCTTGATGTGCGATCATTCGATCAAGCTATCAAGCCTGCCGAACCTAGCGAAATGGAAAAATTGTTGCAAGAAATAGGTTTGCAACATGAGGCGGCTTATCTTCAATATTTAATATCACTAGGTAACAAGGTGGTTGAAATACCCAAACATCACAATTTACAAAATAGGGTCAAGATGACATTTGATGCTATGCGTTCAGGGGTGGATATAATTTATCAAGCGACATTTTTCTCTACTACCGAAAAAAATGGCAAACATATCAAATGGCAAGGTGCAGCGGATTTTTTAATAAAATGCAATACCCCGTCTGATTTGGGTAATTTTAGCTATGAGGTGCTGGATACAAAATTGGCACGAAAACCTGACCCCAAACATATTATGCAATTATGTGCTTATTCTGAATTATTGGCGCAATTACAATCCACACTGCCAACCCAAATGTATTTGCTGTTGGGGAATAATGAAAAACAAGTTTTTCGGCTGGATGATTTTTATGCCTATTATCAATATGCCAAAAGACGATTTGAAAATTATATTCCCAACCTGCCTTTTGATTCTTACCCCGAACCTTGTCAATATTGTGATAGATGTCAATGGAGGGATATTTGCAATCAGCGCTGGGAAAAAGACGACCATTTAATTTTTATTGCCAATATAAGGCGTTCGCAAATACATAAATTGCAAGCCGCTGGTATTGGCACGGTGGCGGCGCTTGCGATGACCAAAGCCGATAGTAAAATCCCCGATTTAAACCCCGAAACATTTGCACGCTTGCGTTCGCAAGCTATGTTGCAACATCATAAATCAATCACTGGCGAAGATAAATATGAAATAATAAATTTTCCATCAGGCAAAGGTTTTACCCGCCTGCCTAAGCCAGATGATGGCGATATATTTTTTGATATAGAGGGCGACCCGCTTTACCTACATGGCTTAGAATATTTGTTTGGCATTTATTATGACAAAGGTGGCGAAATGCAATTTGAACCTTTTTGGGCACATGACCATAAGGAAGAAAAAAAAACTTTTGAACGCTTCATGGGTTTTTTAGCTACCCATCTGGCAAAATATCCCCATTGCCATATTTATCATTATAATCATTATGAAACGACGGCATTGAAACGCTTGGCTTGTCGTTATGCTACCTGTGAGGAGCAATTGGATAATTTGTTACGCGGGAAAAAATTCGTTGACCTTTATCAAGTTGTGCGAGAAAGTATGCAAACCTCAGAGATGGGTTATTCTCTCAAAAATTTAGAAACCTTCTATAAGGCTCAACGGGTTGATAATGTGGCAACCGCCACCGATAGTATTATTATCTATAACCAATGGTGCAAAACGCATATTGATAGTTTGTTAGATGACATTGCCAAATATAATCAAGAGGATTGTATTTCCACATATTTGATGCGGCAGTGGCTTTTAAGTCTTAAACCCAAATCTATGGCATGGTCTCAAATTGCTTTACAAAATTCTGTTAAGTTGGAGCGTAAGGCTTGGGAAATTGAATATGAGAAATATCAAACCGATTTGAAAAGGGGAAAAAAAACCCCATCATTGTTTGATGAAAGATTGCTTTATTTATTGGAATTTCATCGCCGAGAAGAAAAACCACAATGGTGGGGTAGTTTTGACCGCCAAAACAAACAACCAGAAGAATTGATAGATGATATTGAATGTTTGGGTGGTTTAGAGCTTATGGGCGATGCCAAGCAAGATAAAGAATCTTTGGTTTATCATTATAGCTTTTTAGCACAAGAACATAAATTGCGGGTGGGTGCATATGCGGTGAATACTGCCACTATGGAAAATATTGGCAAGATCGCCGCTATTGATGAAAATAATTTGATTATCAAAATTAAATGCACCGCCCATAAACCAGCCTTACCAAATAAATTATCGATTGGTCCGCCACCACCCATCAACACCCAGCCCCTTCGTTCAAGTATTTATAGCTATGCCGACCATATATTGATGCCACAGCAACTCCCCCATGTTGCTACAGAATTATTGAATCGCAATTTGCCAGTCATTAAAGGCAAGACGACGCATGAAAATATTATCACTTCACCCAACCTTACAGCCGATGCCTTAAAAGCGATTGGTGGATTGGATAATAGTTATCTTTTTATTCAAGGTCCGCCCGGTGCGGGCAAAACCTACACCAGCGGTTGCCTGATAGTTGATTTGATAATGCGTGGCAAAAAAATTGGTGTTACTTCTAATTCGCATAAAGCCATCCACAATTTGCTAAAACAGGTTGAAGATATAGCGATTAAAAAATCTGTAAAATTTACTGGCATCAAAAAGGCAACTGAAAATAATGAAACAGTATTTAAGGGCAAATTTATTCATTCAGAAACCAAATATAAAAATATTGATCTTAATGCAGATTTATTTGCTGGCACGGCATGGGCTTTTGCCCATCCACATTTTACACACCATTTGGATTATTTGTTTATTGATGAGGCAGGGCAGGTGGCGATCGCCAATGTTGTGGCTATGACGAATGCCACCAAGAATATTATTCTGGTGGGTGACCAGATGCAACTCGGGCAACCTATTCAAGGCACGCACCCTGGCGAGGCTGGTTTATCGGTATTAGAATTTCTTTTGGGCGATAATGCCACCATTTCACCCGAGCGTGGTATTTTTCTACCCGAAACAAGGCGTATGAGGCAAAGCATTTGCAAATTTATCTCCGATGTTTTTTATGATGGGCGTTTGACTTCCCATATATCCACAGCCGATAGATATTTGGAATTGAAAGCCACCGATCTACCCAATGAAGGTATTGTGGTTATTCCAGTTGACCATAAAGGTTGTTCGCAAAAAAGCCACGCAGAGGGCGAGATTATCAAGGCAAAATACCAAGCCCTGCTGGGACAAAATTTTACCGATAGCGATGCCAATCAAAAAACCATCAGCGAACAAGATATTTTGGTGGTTACCCCTTATAATATGCAGGTGAATTATTTGCTTTCTATCTTACCGCCGAAAGCTAGGGTTGGCACCGTTGATAAATTTCAAGGGCAAGAAGCCCCTATCGTATTGATATCTATGGTGACATCCAGTGCCGAAGATATATCACGCAACATTGAATTTCTATATAGTAAGAATCGCCTCAATGTAGCGATATCACGCGCCCAATGCTTGGCGGTGGTGGTGCTTAACCCGACATTATTGGAAATTCCATGCAAAAACATTGAACAGATAAAACTGGTCAATGTTTTTTGCAGGTTATATGAATATGCCCACCCTGACACTATGTAAAAAATTTAAATGAAACCAGTCAAGATGACTATCTTTTTTTGCGGCGTTTCATTTTTCTTTCAAATTTTTTATAAGCTCTGGCAGGCAAAATAGCTTCCATATCGTTCATCCATGTTTCACGGGCTTGCTGTTTGCCACTGAAATATTTTAATATAGCGGCTTCTACGGCAGTGACCTCCGAATCGCTCAGCCTCATATGCCGACCCATTTTTTCGGCTTTGTATTCGGCTTTATCCGCTATACTATAACTGCGTTTGCCGTGTATAAGGGAGCTTATGCCACAGATGGTCCATTTGATAATTAATAAACCAAGAATGGTCGCCAAGACCGTGATGATGGTGCGTTTTGAACAGATTAAATGACACCAATGGTTTTTTTTGCTCGATGTTTTTTTTATTTTTTTAGCCATGATTGTCTCCTTTTTGGACAAAATAAGATTATTGTTTATCATCAATTATAATATGATAGAATAATGAAGTCAATGGTTGAATTTTTGGGGTTAAAATTTTGGGGTTAGTTTTTTTGGGGTTAAATATGTGGCGGATGGTTTTTCAAACATTATTTTAATCAAATAGATTTTATGCAGTGCAATTTTTTTTTGTTTGTGATAGGGGTATAGCATGGTCGTATGGTCTTATCTGGTATTGGCGATTGTCGCAGAGGTGATTGCCACCTCGGCGCTTAAGGCCGCCGATGGTTTTACCAAATTTTTTCCATCATTATTGGTGATAGGTGGTTATGGGTTGGCTTTTTATTTGTTATCTTTGGTGGTGCGCACTATACCCCTTGCCATTGCCTATTCCATTTGGGCAGGGCTGGGCAATGCCTTGATATTGGTGGTGGCTTATTTTTATTATGACCAGAAATTAAATTTGATGGCAATAGTTGGCATCGGTTTGATAGTGCTTGGGGTGATTATTGTGCAATTATTTTCAAAATCTATATAAACAATATAATAAAGGCAAACCAACCATTATGGGATCAATGCCATGCCTATCACCACACTTCTTATGGGCGGTATTGCCAATCAATTATTTCAATATGCGGCAGGGCGGGTTTTGGCAAAAAAATATAACAGCCAATTAATCGTCAATACTAGTTTTTTGCATAATAAAAGCGATGCTATCACTCGCCGACCCTATGCGTTGGATGATTTTGCATTGAAGATTGATAAGGTAGAAAATGTCAAACCCAGCGATAAAGATAACATCATTACAGAAGAAAAATTATCATCGCCCAGTTCATTTTTAAAAAGCCCGCCCGATAGTTTTTTGATTGGTTATTGGCAAGGTTGTTATTATATTGAAAAAATAAAAGATGAATTATTAGAAACCATCAAACCCGCAAAGCCATTATCAAAAAAAAGCCAAGCACACTTGGTGATGATAAAACAATCGCCATCAGTTTTTTTGCATATTCGGCGGGGTGATTATGTTCATTCGCCGATGGTGAAGCAATTTCATGGTGCATTGCCGATCCATTATTATGAAAAAGCCATGAAGATGTTGGATATGAAAATACCCGATGCGATTTTTTTTATTTTTTCTGATGATATAGATTGGGTAAAAAATAATCTGCCAATTGGTTCTAGGCGGCATATTTATATCGACCAAAATCAAGGCAAAGATTCGTGGCAAGATTTTATATTGATGAGTCATTGTCGCCATGCGATTATTGCTAATAGTAGTTTTTCTTGGTTGGCAGCTTATTTGTTGTCATTACGCCATGTGGGGGCACAGGTGGTGGCACCCAACGAATGGTTTCGTAAAACAGCGGTGAATAAAAAATTATGGTATCCCAAAGATTGGCATGTGTTATCTACAAAATTCACTTTGTTTATTAAATAAGGCAAATATTTTCATCAGCCCTTGTGGTTAAAAAAAAATATTTGATGAATGGTTGTTTTATGGTATGGTATAGAATATGTTTCGTTTGTGTTTGGTAACCGCGATTGGCGATAGACCGCTTGATGATTATTTGCATTTTTTGCAACAAGCGGTGCGTGGCGGGGTTGATTGGGTTGAATGGCGTGAAAAAAATCATCCGCATGAAAAAATAAACCAAGCGATCGCCATAAAAAAATTGCTTGATGAATTGGGGGCAAAATTTTTGATAAATGATTATCCTGATATTTGCCAAAAAATTTCTGCCGATGGTGTGCATTTGGGCAATGATGATATAGCGGTGGCTGAGGCACGCCGCATCATCGGCAATGAAAAAATCATTGGGGTATCCATAGATGATGAAGCCGATGTGTTGCGTGCCAATCAAAACCCTGATATTAATTATATTACCATCGGTGCGGTTTTTCATACCACCAGTAAGGAAAATGTAAAAAAAATTTGGGGCATAGATGGGCTATCGCAAATGGTAAAGGTATCACAAAAACCAACCACCGCTATTGGTGGTATTGTTTTGGATAATCTGCCCGATGTGATGGCAACGGGCGTTCATGGTGTGGCAGCGGTTGGTGCTTTACATAACAGCGGTGATGTTTATCAAACGGCAAAAAAATTTCGTGCGGTGATAGATAAACCCGCGGTATCATCATGAGATGTATTATTATATTATGGTAGAAAAAAAATTATTGCCTGATATAAAAATAGCTTATGAAAAAATTCGTGGGCAAAAACCGCTGGTGCTCAACCTGACCAATTTTGTCACGATGGATTTTATGGCAAATGTTTTATTGGCGATCGGTGCCGCCCCCTTTAGTTGCAACAGCCTGCCCGATGAAGAAATGACCGAAATTATCACCATCGCTTCGGCTGTGAATATCAATATTGGTTCTTTGGATAATCCTTTCACGCCGCGCGCGGTGGCGTCCGCCCATTTGGCAAAAAAATTACAAAAACCATTGGTGCTAGACCCAGTGGGTGCGGGGGCAAGCCAATTACGCACCAAAGTGGCATTGGAATTATTCCCCATGATGGATATTATTCGTGGCAATGGCTCAGAGGTTATATCTTTGGCAGGCGAGACAGGAAAATCATTGGGGGTTGAATCAACGGTCAAATCATCTGATGCCTCCACCAAAACCATTGCCGATAAATTGGCAGGTCAAGATAAAATTATTATCGTCAGCGGTGAGGCGGATTATATGACCGATGGCAAAAATAATTTTACCACAAAGTTTGGTTCGCCGCTGATGGCATTGGTGACGGGCATGGGTTGCGCCTTGACAGCGGTGGTGGCAGCCTTTGCCGCGGTTGAAAAAAAATATCTGCTTGCCGCATATTTGGCGACGAGTTTTTTTGCCTTGACAGGGCAAGTGGCGGCTTATGATAGCCCAAGCCTTGGCAGTTTTAAGACAAAATTTGTTGATATGTTATATGCCCCCGATTGGCAAAAAATAGAAGACGCTATCAATGCAACATAAGGTTTTATCAATAGCGGGGGTTGACCCTTCGGGCGGGGCGGGGGTGCTTGCCGATGTAAAAAGTTTTTCAGCATTGGGTTGTTATGGTATGGCGGTGATAACTGCCATCACGGCACAAAATACCAAAGGTGTGTCGGCGGTGTTTGATATTGGCGTTGATGCGGTGCGTCAGCAATTGGAAAGTGTTTTGGCAGATATTACCCCCGATGCGATTAAACTTGGTATGTTGTTCCATGAAGATATTATTTTGGCGGTGGCAGATATATTAAAAAAAAATATTTTACCAAAAAAAATTCCTATCGTGCTTGACCCAGTGATGATGGCAAAAAGCGGCGATGCATTATTACAACCAGCGGGCATGGTGGCATTGAAAGAAAAATTGATTCCGCTAGCGGATATTATCACCCCCAATTTGCGTGAAGCCGAATCATTAGGTGGTTATAGCCGATTAAGCGAAGATATGATGCCAGAATGTGGTGTATCGTTGCTGTCTTTGGGGTGTGGTGCGGTGTTGTTAAAGGGCGGTCATTTGGAAGATAAACATGCCAATGATTATTATATCGGTCAAGATGCACCTGAAGGTGTGTGGCTTGAGGCAGAAAAGATCAATACCAAAAATACGCATGGCACGGGCTGTACTTTATCATCGGCGATCGCCAGTTATTTGGCAAAAGGTCTATCTATGGTGGAGGCTTGTCGGTTTGGTAAAGATTATTTGTTGGGTAGTATAAAAGCGGTAGAAAAAAAATCGCTGGGCGGAGGAGCGGGACCGGTACATCATTTTTATAAAATATGGTAAATATCTTATCAAATTATGTCTTGACAAATGGCAGTAAATGGTTGAAGTAAAATATAAATAACAAACAACTTTTAATCAAGGCATCTGAAGTGAAGAAAAAAAATGGCTAAAAAAGAACATGGATTTAGTATAGTGGGTATGGGGCGTTATTTGCCGAAAAGATGTGTTACATCAAAAGATATCGATAAGATGGCTGGTATGTCGGAGGGTTATACTGAGGAACGCACCCATATTCATAAGCGTTATTGGGTATCGGATGATGAGACCACCCTATCTATGGCAAAGGCAGCATCGGAGGAGGCTTTGAAAAAAGCCGATATCACGATCGATGATGTTGATTGTGTTATCAATGCGGGTGTGTTGGTGCCACAGATTATTCCTTCAACCTCGTCTCTTTTGCTCCATGAATTTGGCACATCAAAACAAGATTGTTTTGATGTGGATTGCACTTGCCTTAGTTTTGTGAAGGCATTGGATATTGCCGATTCTTTATCGCAAACCAAAGATTATAAATATATGTTAATTTTTACCAGCGAAATTGCATCCTATGGTATCCAAGATGGTCATCATGATGTTAAAAGTTTGTTTGGCGATGGTGCGGTGGCAATGGTGATGAGCAAAGAAAAGGGGGCAACATCGCATGTGATGGGGTCGGTGTTTCAGGCTTTTCCCGATGGCGGTGCGTTTAGTCAGGTGCGTGGCGGTGGCACCCTTACCCACCCCAAAGCCAATAAGGGAAATTTGCCTGCTTTGAATAGTTATGATTTTGAAATGCAAGGCCCAAAGGTTTTTAAGGTGGCAAGTAAGCATTTTCCTAGTTTTATGAAAACGGTTTTAGAAAAAGCTAATGTTAAGATGGAGGATATTGATTATATTATTCCGCATCAAGCAAGTTATCAATCTATTGTGCAGATTCAACGCCGTTTGGGGGTCAATGATAATAAAGTTTTACGCACCATCGAAAATTATGGCAATCAGGTGTCGGTGTCTATCCCCAATGCATTTTATGAATTGTTTGATTCGGGGCAATTAAAATCGGGTGATAAGGTTTTGTTCCTTGGCGCGGCGGCAGGTTTGGTGCTGGGGGCAGTGGTTTTGCAATATTAGGCTAGCGGGGTTGTATGCTGTGATGAAAATAATAAAAAATAATTTGTGGTTGATTGTTGGCGGGGCTTTTTTGGCGTGGTTTATTCCTTTTGCGGTGAGTTTTTTTTTGGTCGAACCCACCACGCCACCTACATACAAACCAAATATCTATGTTTTTTACGCCATCATGGTTTTTTTGTTGGCAGTTGTGGTTTATTATTTTTATCGTCGTTTGCATAGCAAAAAATCATTGGTGCTGAATGTTGCCCATATTTTTTTGGCAGTGGCAGTTGTTTTGGATATGGGGGTATTGGTGGCGGTGTTTAAGATGTCATGGTTACTATGGGTGAAGGCGATTTTGCCATCTTATCTGTTGATTTTTTATGGTTTTTATTTTTTATTAAAAAAAAAGCCATAGCTTAAAAGGTGCTATCAATAAAATTTTATCAAGCGGGTTTTTGCAAACACCCAGAATGCGTGATTAGCGGTCGGCTTGGGTTGCGCCATTTTAAAAAAGTCGCAACACCAATGGTGTGTGCCTTGATAAAACACCCCAAACATGGCTTGATATTGTTTGATGTTGGTTATAGCGACAATTTTTTTAAAGCCACCCGCTCTATGCCTTATCGGCTTTATAAAATTATCACGCCAGTTGAGGTAGAAAAAACTTTGGCGATGTTGCTTCATGATGATCATATTAACCCCAAAGATATTCGTTATATTTTTATTTCGCATTTTCATGCCGACCATATTGCGGCGATCGATGATTTTCCCCATGCAAAAATTATCACCGCTCAAGTTGGTTATGATTATGCCAAAAATATATCAGGTTTGGCGGCGGTTAAAAAAGCCATTTTGCCCGATTTGATAAAATTATTTGATAAAAGGCGATTTTTATTTATTGAGGATCAAGTAAAAATTAAAGGTCATAAAAAACTTTATGATTTTATGACATATGATATTTTTGGCGATGGTAGCTTGGTGGCAGTGTCATTACCGGGTCATGCCCGAGGTCAATATGGACTTTATATGCAAGATAGCAAATTGGGTAAGGTTTTTTTGTTGGCGGATGCAACTTGGCTTTTGCCATCTTTGATTGATAATCGTTTGCCATTGCCCATCGTTGCTTCTTTAAGCGATAATTATCGGCAATATGTTAAAACTTTTCATGCCCTGCATCGTTTTTATCATGATAACCGTGAGGTTAAAATGGTGCCTTGCCATTGCCAAAAAACATTTGACAAAATGAGTATGATATTAAATAAATAAATATAAGATGAAAAAAATGTTTGTGTGGTTGGCTATTGGTATGGGGGTTATCCTTGCCTTGTGGGTGATAATCCCTATGACCATCAATGATGTTAAAGAACCAGCCTTTAAGGTTTTGTCATCGCAAAAAAATATTCAAATTCGTCAATATGCACCTTACATAGTGGCGGAGGTTACGGTGAATGGCAAAAGGCGTGAAGCCGCCAATCAAGGTTTTCGGTTGATAGCCGATTATATTTTTGGTGGCAATCAATCAAAAAAAAATTCGGCAACATCAGAAAAAATTGCTATGACCGCCCCAGTGATTCAAGCACAAAACACAAGTGAAAAAATTGCCATGACCGCCCCAGTGATTCAAGAATTAACCAGCGGTGGTCAATGGATAGTGCAATTTATTATGCCAGCCGAATATACTATGGCAACCTTGCCTGTTCCCAATAATTCAAAAGTGCGCTTGCTATCTGTGCCTGCCAAAAAATGGGCGGTGATAAAATTTTCTGGCTTATGGAGCGATCGTGCTATCAATCAAAAATGGGCGGTTTTACAAAATTATATCAAACATAATCAATTAGATATGGTTGGCAGACCACGCACCGCTTTTTACAATGCCCCCATCACCTTGCCACCGTTTCGCCGTAATGAAGTGATGGTTGAAATAAAATAAATTATTTTTTGCTAATATCTATTCAGATAGCAATTGGGCAAGATAATGCTCGGTGGCACTATAATTATGTTCGCCACACAAGGCACGCACCACCTTGCCATATTTATTGATAAAATAAAATGCTGGCCAACAGCTGTTGCGATAATTATCCCAAGTTTGTAATTGGTTATCAACTGGCACGGGGTATGTGATGCCATGCCGAGCGATGGCTTTTTGAATAGAACTTATTCGTTTATCCGATTCAAATTCGGGTGAGTGGATGCCAATTATCACCAAGCCTTTTGACCGAAATTTTTTATCCCAATCAACCAAAGCGGGTAGGGTGGCACGGCAATTATAGCAAGAAAAGGTCCAAAAATTTATCAAAACCACCTTGCCACGCAATGATTTTATATCAATTGGTTTTGAAGTGTTTAACCATTGCTCTATGCCAGTAAATTTTTTTGGCTCAAGGTGAGAAAGTTTTTTGTCATAAATACCATCGCCAAATATATTATATGGCCATTTGCCCACTGCGTCGCTGTTGGTTGCTACCAAGATGGAGCATAAAATACCCACCCCAGCGATAATTTTTTTAACCGCATGACGGCGATGCCTCAACCAGCTGTGCCACCTTGAATAATGAATATATTTCATGGTTACTCTTTGATTCTAGCAAAAGATGAAAAACTTGTCAAATGCTTTATTTTTCTTTTAGCAATGATATGATGTCATCATTGGTGGATGCATAATTATGTTCGCCACAAATTGACTTCACCACATTGCCCTTACGATTGATTAAATAAAATGCTGGCCAACATTTATTATAATAGGCATACCACATATTTAATCCATTATCCACCGCTATGGGGTAGCGAAGATTATGTCTGGCGATAGCCCGTTTGATAGCAGTGATAGATCTATCCGATGCAAATTCAGGCGATTGCACCCCGATAACCACCAGCCCTTGCGAACGATATTTTTTATCCCATTGACTAACCGCTGGTAAGGCATTGCGACAATTATAGCAAGAAAAGGTCCAAAAATTTATCAAAACCACCTTGCCTCGTAAATCGCTCATGGTTAATGGTTTATCGGTGTTGAACCATTTTTCAATACCAACAAATTCTGGGGCATGAAAAGATAGGGGATAACCGCTGTTTTGCATGGTTCTATTTTTGGTGGCGGGGTAGGCATCGGTGGCTATCAATAGCGATGATAGAATAATAATTATCCCAAAGATTTTTCTGGCAATTTTATTATTGTTGGGTAGCCAATTAAAATATTTCATAGCATACCGCCCAAATAGACTGATAATTAAAAATGGTATAGCTACACCAAATGCAAAAGATGCCACCAATATAATAGCGGTTAGGTCATCGGTTTGGCGCATCACTTGGGCAAAGATAGCCGCCATGAAAGGGCCTGCACATGGCGTCCATACCAAACCGATGGTGGCACCAATGCTAAGCCCAATGGTGATATCGTGATGTCGGCTGTTTTCGGCATGGTGCAAAATACGCGCGCCCCATTTTGATAGACCACTGGTAAGCTGAGAAAATTTTGCCGACATTTTATCCGATACCAATACGGCGCCAAAAAATATTAAAATACTTAAAGATATATATTCTATGGTATTTGGCATAATGCCAAATGTTTTTACCAGATGGCGTGCCAAAAAAACAAAAGCGGTGAAGCTGATAAAAAACCCCGCCATGATGGCAAAGGGGCGATAGCGCTCCCCAGTGCTAGAGCTAGCGAGCAACAATGGCAAGATGGGGTAGATACAAGGCGAAGTAATAAGCAACACACCTTCTATAAATGCCAAAGTTAACTTGCCAAAAATCATAAAATAGTCATAGACTTTTTGGGTTGAGAAGACAATTAATTAATTGTATAGTTGATTGTTTTTATATTATGTGATGTCATTATCGTCTTCTTTTGATAATATGATGCCCGATGATAAATTTTTGCGTGATGGGTTTGGACGCAAGATTGATTATTTGCGCCTATCGGTGACCGACCGTTGCGATTTGCGTTGCGTCTATTGTATGCCAAAAAAAATGAAATTTTTGCCAAAAAAAGATATTTTGGAATTGGAAGAATTATTGGTGATTGCAAAAATATTTATTAATTTGGGTGTGAAAAAGATTCGCCTTACGGGTGGCGAACCATTGGTGCGAAAAAATATATTATGGTTGATAGAAAAATTGGGCGGCGAATTATCAAATGATAGTGGTTTGCAGGAACTCACCATGACAACCAATGGCACGCAATTGGCTGGGTTGGCGATAAAAATTTTTACGGCGGGTATCAAAAGGATTAATGTTTCATTGGATAGTCTTAAACCCGATGTTTTTTCACGCATCACCCGTGGTGGTGATTTATTACAAGTGATGCAGGCGATTAAAATGGCTAAAACCATCGGTCTGGCGATAAAAATTAATATGGTGGTGATGAAACATATCAATGATGGCGAGGTGCATGACATGATAAAATGGTGTGGCGACCATGGTTATGATATTACCTTGATTGAAATTATGCCGATGGGTGATATAGGCGATGCGGTGGGCGATGGTGATATGGGTGAAGAAAATTGGTCGCTACGCCATGAACAATATATGCCACTATCATTGGTGCGTTCTGATATTATGGCACATTGGCAATTAGAAAAAAGTGATTATCGCACTTCTGGACCTGCCAATTATTATCTATGCCGTGATACAGGGCAAAAAATTGGTTTTATTACACCCCTGACCAATCATTTTTGTGCGACTTGCAATCGGGTGCGTTTAACCACCAGTGGTAAATTATTTTTGTGTTTGGGAAAAGACGATATGGTTGATTTAAGGGCGGCTTTGCGTCTGGGCGGCGAGTCAGCGGTAAAAGAAAACATTATAAATGCCATGATGAAAAAACCATTGAGTCATGATTTTGTTATCCATCGGGGTGATGGCAATATATCGCAAAAACGGGCGATGGTTGAAACGGGCGGTTAGGCGGAATTGATATTTTGCCAATAGCGATAGCTGATATTATAGGCATAGGTTGATAGCCAAAAGAAAAAAATATTACTCAAGATAGATATGGCAAAAGATAAAGATAGGGATGTGGTGATAAGATCTTGCAAATTGGTTATATCATCCATACCGAATGCTGTTAATAACCCGCCCAATATAATAGAAAAAATTGATAAAAGACCAAAAAACAATAATGCAAGAATCCACAAGGTTAAAAAAATTTTTCCATAGGAATGAAAAGCATATTGCACCAACAGCCATGGCTGAAATTTTTTATTCAAGACAAAATCTATGGTTGCCAAAAACATAAATGGCGCTATTAATACCGCTGGCAACAACATCAAAAATAAGGTTATGTTGTCATTGATGGCTAATGAAAATACATTTATGGCGCCTAGCAATAAACCAGTTATCGCACCATAGATAACCAGCAATAGCAAGGCAAAAACAACATGGCGCCAAACAAAACGCCACAGGATAGGAAATTTTTGTAATATTTTTATAATGGAATGCGTGCGTTTGATATCGCCTTGTAAAAACAATATCCAACCGATGACAAAAGGCAGGCTGATAAACCATTGCGACACCGCCGATAAAAAAATATAAAAATTTTGATGCTGGTCAATGAAATTTGGCAATAGGTCGGGCTGGGATATGGTGATAGGCAAAATAAAAATATCCAAAAACCCCATCAACAAAATAGGCAACAGGGCAAGATTGAAAAAGAATTTTCTTTCTTGAAAAGTGACCGCCATGGCATCACGCAAAGTTGAAATAATATCCAATTCAATTTTTTTACGCATGGTATTTTTTGTCAAGCTGATAGATTTGTTTTTTGAAAAATGACTTTTGGAAAATTGGCTTGTTTTTTATAACGCAATAGCCAAAAACCGCGTGATAAGATGATGGTAATGATGGCGGTGCTAACAAAACACACCATCAAAATCACCCCATTCATAAGGGTGACTTGAATGATATTTGAACGAATCTCTATCGGCAACCAAGCGGTTATATAATTGCCTGCATAATATATCATAGTGGCAAATATTAACCCCAAGCCACTGACCAATATGGGGGTCAGCAAAATGGTTAGGAATAACAGAAATATCCACACATGGTATTGGCGAATAATGCCAAAAAATATTTTTAATTCATCTTCAAAATTTTCTAAATCATAAAGTTCTTTTATACTCAAAAGATGAAATTTGCTTTGAAAAATACTATAGGGAATAAACATCAGCCAACAGGCGAAGAAATAAAAAATCATTAACATTGTTAGAAAATAAGATAATAAAATAGAAAAAGTGATAAGATGTTGCCATTTGTCGCCCGCCAAAAAATTTTGCACAATGGCAAAAAAACCATTGATAATAAAAAAACAAGATGATGCAATAATTATAAAAATTAAAAGCCAAAAAATAATTTTGATAATAAAATCTATTTTTTGTGCATTCCAGCTTGATGGTCTTAGCGATAAGGTTTTGTTTTTGGTATTTTCCCCTATTGCCCAAAAAGCAAAGGGATAAACACATAAGGCAATGAGTAAAAAATTGACGAATAGGGATGCCCCATAATTAAACAGCAGTGATTTTGGTAAAAAAATAGAAAACAATGAACTACTGATGGTGGCAAGCAACCATGGAAAAAAAATAATCGCCAATAAATTTTTCCGCCCCCGCCATGATAACATAATACCTTCCCATGCCAAATAAAAATTGGGTGGTAAATGGGCTGATTTTTTCATCTGGTCTTGGTAGGCCTGTTTGATGGTGTTATGGGTGCGGTCAAATTGATCACGCACATCAAGATTTATATTTTTGGGTATGGCACGCCAATCAAAATCCTTGGCGCCATGAAAAAAGAAAAAAATATAAGAAAAAAATTTTTTAAGCCATCTCATTTTTTTGCTATTGCGGTGGTATCGCCCTCCCATATATTGTTTGGAATTTTTGTGGCAAGTAATTTTTCATGCTGCTCTAGCTCTGCTTTATCAATGGGAAAAGAACGCTCTTTTGTTATATTATTTTGTTTTGTGGCATGATGGTTGGGTGATTTATCGTTTGCTGATGAATCTGTTGTTGGATGTTGATGATGGTTAAAATCCATAATGGTTTGCCGACCACCATGCAATTCTAACCATACTTCGGTCAAAAGTATAGAATCTTTCAATGCACCATGTTGCTTGCGGTCATCAAGGTTGATATTAAAACGGCGGCATAGTGAATCCAAACTATTGCTTTGGCCGGGATATTTTTTGCGTGCGACATCAATGGTATCAATGACTTGATTGCTAAGTTTGGCATACCCCAATTCAGCAAGATGGTGGTTGATAAAACTCATATCAAAAGCTTGGTTATGGATAAGCAATGTTGAATCCTCTATGAAGGATAAAAATTCTGTAACCACATCGGCAAAAACTGGTTTGTTTTGTAAAAATTTTTGACTCAAACCATGCACTTGAAATGATGCTTCGGGTATATCACGCTCGGGGTTGATGTATTGTTGATAACTACGCCCTTTTTGAAAACCATATAATTCAACCGCACCAATTTCAATTACACGATGCCCCTCTTCGGGCTTAAAACCGGTGGTTTCAGTATCTAGCACGACATGGCGTTGGGTATTCATTCTATTCTCTCCATCCATTTGCTGTTGGTTATTTTATAGGCGGAGTCGTGTAAATTTCAAGCTATTACTATAGGATATTATCGGGGTGTTAGGGGCGACCAAGCGGGGTCTGACCCGCCCACGGGTAAATAAATTTTTTTTAAAAAATTGCCAGTGATATCCACCGTCCAAAGCGAAAGGTTGGTGTCGCTGGCAGTTTTTTGGCGAAAAAAAGCCACCACCCGCCCATTGGGTGACCAAGTGGGGCCTTCATCTAAAAAACTTTTTGATAGCAAGCGTTCACCGCTACCATCGGGTTTGACGATACCAATATAAAAAACATCCTTGCTTTGTTTGGTAAAGGCAATGTAATCACCGCGTGGCGACCACACTGGGGTTGAATATTGTCCATCGCCATAACTGATGCGTTTTATATCCTTGCCATTGCTACGCATCACATAAATTTGTGGCGAGCCAGTTCTGTCAGATGTGAAGGTTATAAATTTACCATCGGGCGAATAGCAGGGTGAGATGTTGATATAGTTGCCACGGGTTAAGGGTGTGGCAGGTGAAGTTGATTTTAATTTTTTAACATAGATATTGGTTGCACCATTTAATTCATAAGAAAAAATAATTTTTTTGTTGTCGGGCGAAAAGCGTGGTGCGAGGGTCATACCATCATATGCACCTATCAGGCGGCTGATGCCTGTTTCAACATCCAATATGTAAACGGTGGGTTTTTTATTTTGATAAGATAGGTAAGAAATTTTTTGTAAATTATTAGAAAAGCGTGGTGTCAATACCAAATAGCGCCCATCGCTGATATATTGCAAATTTTTTCCATCTTGGTCAATGATAGCCAATCGTTTGGTGCGATTTTTTTTATTACCTGTTTCGGCAATAAATACGATGCGGGAATCAAAATAACCTTTTTCACCGATGAGGCGTGTATAGATATCATCGCTTAATTGATGTGCCAAGCGTCGCCAATTATCTTTGTTGGTTGATAACATAATGCCATGGCGCCCTAATATATTTTTTCTTTTTGCCAAATCCCACAATTTGGCACGCACCACCAATCGCTTACCATTGCTGACGAGATCGGTTTGTAATAAAAATTGATTGCCAAATTTTTGCCATCTGGAAAAAGCGGGCGAGCTGTAAAAATTTTTTATTTTTTTGCTATTGGTGATATCGTCATTGATTTCAAAAAGCCCCGAGCCGCTTAAATTATCATTGATCACTTGGATAAGGTTTTTTGCCAATGCGGCATCGTCGCTTTTATGTTTGCGTGTGGTTACATTTGCCATGGCAAGGCTGACGGTTTTTATTGTGCCCTGCCTGATGGTTATTTTCAATGCCGCCCAAGATGGCACTACCGATAGCATCATTGCCATGATGGTTATCAGCCATCTTATTAACCATTTTTGTAAAAAATTTTTATTACAATGCATAATAGGGGTCAAAGGTAAATTCAATGGTTTTCCAATAGGGGTATTTTTCTTTTGGCAATTTTAATCTTTGGCAATTTGCTGTTTCAAAAGAACGCAAGGCACTTTCGGCAAGCACACGGGTTGTATCATTTTTTAAGATATTTTTATTTTTTAAGGATGCGGTTTTTATTTTGCCATTGGGGGCAAGGGTTAAAACGACGATAAGTTTTGTTTTATCAATATCACGCAAACCCGCTGGTATTTGCCAGCATTGGCTGATTTGTTGCCTTAACAATGAAAATTCATCGGCACTTAAGGCATCTTTTTGCCCGATAGGTAATTCATCATTGGTTAAGGTGCTTTGTTGGCGGGTGGCGTAGCGACTTTGATTGGCAGTGGTTGTGCCTTGGTTGTTGGGTGTGGCACGAATTTCATCGATGGTTTTAAGAAGTTTGCGAATGGTGCGATCGCTATCGCCCTGTTTGGCAAGCGTTGCCCCCTGTTGCCCGCTGGGTATGGGGCTTTCGCTTTGGTTGGTTTTTTTGTTAAAACTTTTGCCCTTTTGAATATTTTGATTTTTGTTGATGGCTTCGCTAGTGGTTTTGCCACCTATGGGTTTGGGTTTGGCAGTTTGTTGTTTGCCAAGAAAAGCGGGGTCGGGTAATTTTTGGCTGATGTCTTCTTCATTGATAACATCCACCGTGACAATATTTTTTTTCTTTTCGCTAACAAAAAGATAGGGTGCCAGCAAAATAAAAATTATTCCCACCACTGATATATGTAATATCAATGACCATAAAAGCGAAGGACCTTTATAAAATTTTTTTTTGTTGGTGGGAATTTTTTCCGTCATGTGTTTATGATATAATTGATTAACGACCACGGCTTTCGGTGATAAGCGATACCCGCCCCAACCCTTTTTCTGATACGGCATTCATCACCGCCATAATATTGCCATAAGGGGTGTTTTCATCGCCGCGCACAAAAATTTTTCTATCCTTATTAATTTCAGCCAATTGGTCAAGGCGATTATTTAATTCTGTTAGGCTGACGGCGGCCTCGCCCAAAAAAATATCCCCATTGTTATTGACGGTGATGATAATAGGTTGGTCGCCGCCGCTTATTTGTGCCCCACTGCCTTTGGGTAATTTCACTGGCACGCCAACATTTAGCGCAGGGGCTATTAACATAAAAATTACCAACAGCACCAACATAACATCAACAAATGGCGTCACATTGATATGAGAGATGGGTGATTTTTTTGTTCGGTGGGAGCGGAATTTTCTCATGATATATTGCCTTATTATTTTTTTATTCTTGCCTGCATCGATTTTTGCATCACCACGGGAAATTCATCAATAAAGGTTTCTAATCGCCCAAGGTATTTTTCAATATCCAAGGTGAATTTGTTATAAGCCATCGTGGCTGGTATGGCGGCGATTAAGCCGACAGCGGTTGCAAATAAGGCTTCGGCAATGCCGGGGGCTACCACCGCCAATGAAGCCTGCCCACGACTGGCGATGGCAGTAAAGGCGTTGATAATCCCCCATACCGTGCCAAACAGCCCAATAAAAGGCGCCACCGATGAGGTGGTGGCAAGGATGCCAAGATTTTTTTCTAAACGCGAGGCTTCACGATTCAAGGCGGCGCGTAATATCCGTTCAATTTTGGCAACGCTGGATGAGGCTTGTAGCAATTCATTCATGGCACTGGAAAACATAACTGATAATGGGTCTTTCGGGGCAGGACCTATGCGTTGAAATAATTCTTCCATAGTTATACCCGACCAAAAAATTTCATCAAAGCGGTTGGCACGCTGGTCTATTCTTTTGAGTAAAAAATATTTTTCCAAAATAACCCCCCAGCTGATGATAGATAATATCAATAAAAATACCAAAACTAATTTTACCACAAGGTCGGCATTGATAAGTAATTGCCAAAATGGTCCATCGCCAACCGATGCCCGCCCAGTTGATAACAATGATCTTATCATATCAACCGCAAATGGAAATTGATAAGCGAGATAGGTTTTGATTTGGCTGATATATTGTTCGATCGGCATGGCGGTTTTTTTAAGAAAATATCATATTATGGTTTGATAAATAAAGCACTTAAGGCATCTGGTATTTTGATGGGTTTCCATTGATTGATAGAAATAAATACTAGCAGTATTTCTAAAATGGCTAAAGATTTTTCTTTTAAGCAAAATTCTTGGCAAAAGGTGATGCTGGTTTTTTTGATATCGATCGGTTGGGTTAAGATGGTGATGGTATCTTCTAACTTGGCGGTGTGGTGATAGGTGATATTGAGTTTTTTAACCACAAAACAGCCTTTATCATCATCAAGCATTTTTTTTATCGGGTAGCCAATTTGTGCCAAGGCATCAAGCCGTGCCCTTTCAGCCATTTCAATATAGTTTGCATGATAAACAACCCCGCCAGCATCGGTATCGGCATATGCAATTTTTGTTTCATAAGATAAGGGGTCAATAAAATGATGCATGGTTTGGTTGGTGGGTTTCATAGATGAATTGTTAAGATTTGTTAAGCAGGATAAATCATAAAACAAAATAAGCACATAATAAAAAAAATTTCTATTTAAATGAATAATAAAAATGAACAGCAAAAAAACAAAAAACAATGATTTATTTTTAAAAAATTATCATACAATTTTTTATGCCATCTTAACGACCAAGTGGCGAATAGACAAGCAACAAAATTGATACATTTGGTGGTTTGGTTTGGCTGGGTTAATCTGCCCCTCAAAAATAATAGGGGGGAGGAATATAATGGATGGGTCATCTCATATATCATTACAATTATCACGCCAACTTTTGCTTCACAGGTTGGGTCGGTTGTTGCACGATCGGTCGCTTGGTAAAAAACCACGATTCGCAATAGATAACAAAAGAAAAAACATCGCAAATGAATCGATGGCATTATCCACAGGAAGTGCTATCCACTTACGGGCTGGTTTATCTTGGAAAGCGATGGGTTTGATAGTTTTTATTGCCATGATGCCATCATGGGCAAGGGCGAAGGAGGTATCGCAAGCTCCGCTTAAAAAAACCGATGATGCCGATGATTCAGATGATACGATTCAAGAAAATGAATCGATATTTGATAAGGCATTTGACCCGCCTGCCGATGATGATGCCACCGATACCCCATTAATCGATGATAACAAAGATGATAACAATGCGGATAATTCTGCCGACCCAGATAATTATTTGGACCTTTCACCGATGGATATTGCCCCACCCATCAAACCTGATGATAGGCATAGTTTGGAATTATTCTATGATAAAAAAAGAGAATTATTGCGTGATTTTTTTCAAAACCCTTTGGATAATTCTTTACAAACTATGTTAAATGGTTTGCTTTATGATGATAAAAGCAATGATATTGTCAATGCGATAACCAATCCCAATGTTGTATCAGCATTATCGCCCTTATCGGTGGTGATAGATGATATTTTGCCAGATATACCATTCACCATAGGGGAAGAAATTGTGCCTGTGGATATTATTGATGATATTATTATCCAAGGCATAGATATATTGGCAGAATCGGTTGCACCTATCACCGACCCATCATTGATAGAAGTGGCAAAAGGCGGTGATATTGATGAAAGCGATACGAATCAAATGGAAGCGATTGAAGTGGTTGAAGAAGCGGTTGAAGATAAAATTATTGTATCTAAACCTGCCGAACCTGACGAACCTAATGAACCAAATGAGCCGACTGAACCTGCCGAACCGAATGAGCCAACCGAACCTAGCGAACCCGCTGAACCTAGCGAACCGAATGAGCCGACTGAACCTAGCGAACCCGCTGAACCTACTGAACCGAATGAGCCGACCGAACCTACCGAACCCGCTGAACCTAGCGAACCGACCGAGCCACCAGATGGTGTGATGGAAGAGGTTATAACCTTGCCAGAGGGAAAGGCGAAGATAGCACGCAAAGATGATGTAGTGCAAACCATTACGCTAGAGGGGATCGTTTATTATTGGTATGATTATATTGCACTAGGATTTGATGCTGGAGAGGCAAAAATTATTTTGGCTGAAAAATCGGTATTGTTTGTTGATTATAATTTGGATGGATTTGTTTATGAATGGTTAGCGGCGGTTAGCGATAATGTTGGTCCATTGGGGGGGGATGGTTTTGTATATTTGGATGGTCAAGCCGATAATTTTTTTTCACCCGATGATTATATATTAGAGATATTTCGCAATGCTGGTCTTTCCCAAAGGGTGGTGGTCAAGGGTTTATATAGTGGTGCCAGTGATAATTATTATTATTTGGATTTAGATACGGGTGGGCGCGGCAATATGGTTGATCGTAGCCTATTGCCAGATAGTTTGGTGGCATCGCTTGATTCTGGTTTAGCACCATCTTCACAATTAAGAAGCCCATCAGCGATGGATAATTTATTGCCTGATATGGCGGCCGATGATTCACTGCAAATGCCAGATAATGCTATGGCAAGCCCTGCACCACCATTGCCCTTGATAAAAGATGATTTTGCAATGATGTGATGGATAGGTAATTATTATTCTGCGTCTGGAGCGGTGGGGGTGGTATCAAATGGTTTTAGTTCGCTATCAATTTCGCCCGATGGTGCAATGTCGCCTGATGGTTTATCAACCGCATCGGGTGCGATGGGGGTAGCAGTTTTATCCAATTCATCTAATATCGATTGATTGTCTTTTGCATCGCGTGAAAATAAAATAGCCAACAACAGACTAACCGCCATAAAAATAGTTGCCAAAATGGCAGTGGTGCGGGTTAAAAAATTGGCGGTGCCACGCACACTCAACATACTATTGCCACCACCGCCAAAACCCAAAGACCCGCCTTCGCTTTTTTGCAACAGCACAATAACTATCAGCACCAAAGCGATCGTCGCATGGAGAATAAGCAACAGAGTTATCATAGATGTATTTTTCTTTTTTATGTCATAGCGAATCAAGCATCATTATGCAAGTTTTATCATACCCATCTATTATTTTTGCTATTATTCCCGCTCTGGCAAGGGGCGGGTTAATAATTGCTCGATGGCTTTATCAACTGCCAATCCATTATGCAAAACGGCAGTGATGGTGTTGATGATAGGTAGGTCAATGTTTAATTGTTGGGCACGACGGGCTATCTGTTGCGATGTATCATATCCCTCTGCCACGCCATCTGATGATTGTAAGGCGCTGGTAATATCTATACCTTGCCCCAATTTTATACCCAAAGCGGTGTTGCGTGATCGATTTGAACCCGTGGTTAAAATAAGATCGCCCACACCCGACAAACCATAACAGGCATTTTCATCAATGTTATCCGCCCCTGCCAATTTTTCGGCAAGCAATAGTTTTTTCATTTCGGTAAGGCCACGGCTGATAAGGCTGGCAGTGGCATTGAGGCCTAAATTTTTGCCATGTGCTATACCAACCGCTATCGCCAAAACATTTTTCATCGCACCATTTAATTGCACCGCTATCGGGTCGGGGTGGGGATATATACGCCAAAATGGTTGTTGTAATAATGTTTGCCCAGATTTGATAAGGGTGGGGTGGGTGCTACTTAATACCGATGCGGTGGGTAATTTTTTTTTTAATTCAAAAGCAAAATTGGGACCCGCCAATACACCAATCACAGCGCTGGGGAAATATTTTTGAATAATAGCCATCGGCAATAGCCCCATCTGATTCATACCTTTAGAAAATAAAATGGTTGGTGGTAATGTTGGCTGATGGCTACTTATCTGTTTGAAAACCTCATTATATGATTTGACTGGCAGGGCAACCAATAAAAAATCTTGTGTGGCAAGATTAATTTTATCGCCACGCTTGATAAGGGTAATGTGGTGGGGGAAATGGTTTTTTTCCGATAACAGGTCATACAGCACCATACCAAAATGCCCCGCCCCTAGAATGGTTATATTTTTCATGGTGCGATATGCCCTTTTATATTTTTTCTATCGGTGGTTAAATCAACCAAATGCCAGCGGGGGCGAATTTTGAAATCCAAATCATGATGGATGCCCGCTGTCATCAGCTCTATCCCTGCCCAACCTATCATGGCACCATTGTCGGTGCATAATGGGGCGGGCGGGGCGATTAATTGAAAACCCATCTGGCGGGTGGCGGTAATGAATTGATCGCGAATAAATTGATTGGCGGCAACACCACCGACCAGACAAAAATGGCGAAGATTGAGATTGGGAAAATCGGTTTTGAATTTTTTCATTGCATAGGTTGATTTTTCTTTTAATGATTCGCAAATGGTTGTTTGTAAGGCGGCGGCAACATCATGTATTGAAAAATTTTCTTTAGCATTTTTTTTATGATGGAGTTTATTTTTAATGGCGGTTTTAAGACCAGAGAAAGAAAAATTGCAATCCGCAACCCCCTTCATTGGTATGGGTAGGGGGAAACGGCTTGCCTTGCCATGCTTGGCCGCCTGTTCGATGGCGGGGCCACCGGGTTGGGGCATACCAAGTAATCTTGCTATCTTATCAAAAACCTCGCCTGCCGAATCGTCCAATGTTTCGCCATAGAGTATAAAATCATTCAAACCTCGCACCACCAATAATTGGCAATGCCCGCCTGATACCAATAGCATAAGATAGGGAAAATCAATATCATCATGGCTCAATCGCACCGATAGGGCATGGGCGGATAGGTGATTGACGGCAACAAAAGGTTTGTTAAGCGAAAAACTCAAAGCCTTGCCCAACACTGCACCTACGATCAAACCGCCAATCAACCCAGGACCTGCCGTGGCCGCCACGGCATCAATATGGTGGGGTGTTATGTTGGCAGTTTTAAAACATTTGGATAATAAAGGTATCATTTTTTTAAGATGCGCCCGTGCCGCAATTTCTGGCACCACGCCACCATAATCGCTATGTTCGCTGATTTGCGACCAAGTTTCCATTGCTAATATTTTGCGTTCTTTATCAACCCCACCGCTGACCAGTGCCAGCGAAGTTTCGTCGCAAGATGTTTCAATACCCAGCACTATCATAAGAATATATCTATCATTTTTTGCTGACAAAATCTATAAAAGCAATATGGCAAAAGAAAATAATAGCCGCAATATTGTTATTGGTAGCCGTGCTAGCCGCTTGGCATTGGCACAGGCCCATTTGGTTAAAACCGCACTAGAGGCAGGTCATAGCCATGATAATATTGTTATAAAAACCATGACAACCAGTGGTGATAAATTTTTACAAGATAATTTATCAATGGTGGGTGGCAAGGCTTTATTTACCAAAGAATTGGATGAGGCATTGTTGCAAGGCGAGGTTGATTTGGTGGTGCATTCATTGAAGGATGTAGCGACAGAATTAACCACCGGGCTTGATATGGTAGCTATTTTGCCACGAGACATGCCGTTTGATTGTTTGGTTGGTAGGGATAATATAACATTTTTTCAAATGAAAGCGGGCAGTGTTATCGGCACAGCATCTTTAAGGCGACAGGCAATTATAAAAAAACTTCGCCCTGATATTATGGTTAAATTATTAAGGGGCAATGTTAATAGCCGATTGGAAAAATTGGATAGTGGCGAAATAGATGCGGTGGTTTTGGCAACAGCGGGATTACAGCGTATCAATTTGCAACATCGCATTGGGGAGATTTTTTCGGCTGAGGATTTTCCACCCGCACCTGCCCAAGGTGCATTGGTAGTGATGGCATTAGCTGGTGATGAATCTTTAAAAAAAAGATGCACCCATATTCACCATGCCCCAACCGCACAAGCGGTGATGTGGGAAAGACAATTTTTATCTTTACTTGATGGTTCATGCAAAACACCGATAGGTTGCTTGGTGGCAATAGATGGCGATGATTTGGTTGCCACGGGTTTTATTGCCGATGGGGATTTATCACGCCCACGGCAAAAAACCATAACGGGAAAATTAGGCGATGGTGATAATATCATGACTGATTTGGCAATGGCATTAAAATAAAACATTCTTATGATAGATGACAATACATTGATGATTATCACCCGCCCTGATGAAAGTGGTCAAGTGTTATTGGCACAATATCTTGCCGAAGGTTATCAGGCATTACATCTTCCCGTGATGGCATATCAAAGTTTGATGGCATTTGATAAAAAAAATATTCAACAAAAAATCACCCAAGCGGATATAGTGGCATTTACTTCGGCAAATGGCGTGCGTGCCTTTGCTGATATATATGATAATAGATTATTGCTGGATACCAAAATATGTGCGGTTGGGGTGATGACGGGGGAGGCGATAAAAAAAATGTTTCAGCGTGATGATGTTTATATTGCGGGTGGCAATGTAGAAAAATTGGCTGAGATGATAATAGCTATGAGGCAAAATTTATCGGTTAAGGTTATTCATATTGGTGCCAGTGGAATGGCTGGTGAAGGGTGGGGGGCAGATTTGGTTCATCGGTTAAACAAGGCCGATATCGCGGCAGAAAAAATTCCACTTTATGATATGGTGGCTTTAGAAAATATCGATGCTATGGTGGTAAAAAAAATAAAACATCATTGTGGCAAAAAAATAATATTATTTTTTTCGCCACGCACCGTTGCCCTTGCGGTTAGATTGTTAAAAAAATATGATATGGTGGCATCTGATTTTATTGCCCGCGGCCATAGCGAAGCGGTGGCGACGATCGCTCAGGAATATGGTTTTCAAATGGAATGATGTTGAAAATATCAGGTTGATTTTTTTAAAAGTTTTATCGCTTGATTGAACAAATCATTTTTTTGTAATTTGCCACGGCTGGCTAACCATTTTTTTTCTAATCGTGGCAGGTGTTTGATAAAATCATTGGTGGTGAATCCTAAGGCTTTTAATTCATTGCCTGCATCGGCTAAAGGAAATTTCGGTTGTGTGGCGATGGATAATGTTTGCCATTTGAATTTTGTTATCTTACCATTGAGCCAATTTTGCATCAATAAAATGTGATAAGCATCATCAGAGGTGCGATAATGAAATTCAAACAATGGTAATGTTTTATTGGTTGTTTGATAAACGCTGATTAATTTATTGATGGTTTTTGACCAAGCAAAATTTTTTTTGTGATGCGGGAGGTTTTTATCCGCTATTTTATCTCTTAACAGAAAATAATAAAACACCATACGGCGATGGCTAGACCAATGGTTGATAATGTTTACCATGGCGGGGGATATTTTTTTTATCTTTGACATGGCAGGCATAAAACCTATGGTTTGCCAAATACCATCGATTGCCATGATACGAATGGTAAAAAGAGATTGGCTTGATGATAAAATTTTTAATAATTCTATACCTATGCGTTCGTGCGAAATTTTTTTTAATCCCGCCTTGTGCTTGACGATAGTTTGGCGGTCGGTATGATAGTGTTTTTTGATAGGCAGGGTGGATAAAAAACGATAATAACGCAAAATGCGTAAATAATCTTCTTTGATGCGGTTATCGGCTATACCAATAAAACGCAATGTTAGGGGAGAAAAATCTATCATCGCACCTAATGGGTCAAATAATTTTCCATCTTTATCGGCATAAATAGCATTGATGGTAAAATCACGCCTTTGGGCGTCGGCGTGCCAATCATTGCCAAATTTTACAATGGCATGCCGACCATCGGTGGTTACATCATGCCTGAGGCACGCCACTTCGACCATCATATTATCGCTAATGATGCGAATAATGCCATGTTCAAACCCATCTAGCACCAATCGCCAATCGGTAAATTGCATGGCATGGTTTTTTAATTTATTAGGTGTGGTTTTGATAGCCAAATCATAATGGTTAGCAGAATGATGTTGCAAATCTATCAATTGATCCCGCACCGCACCGCCCACCACCCGCACTTCAGCCAATTGATTAAGGCGAGCCATAATGACACCTATCGGTTTGGGAATGGATATTTTTTTTGCCACCATTTTTTATGGTATGCTTAAGGGATGAATAATTGCCCTTTTGGGTATTTTAGATATCTTTGGGGTTGCGGGTGGTTATGATATTATCAGGTGCGGTTGGTTCGTTTGCGGGTGCTGGCTTTTTTTCGGGTTCTTTTTTGATGATGGGTGCCACTGGTTCTATGATGGCGGATGGAGCTATGACTAACAATGGTAATAAATTTTGGATATCCAAATTGAGATTTTGCAAATAGCTGTTATTGATTTGGTTATAACGATAGGTTTTGTCATCAAGTAAAAATAATAAATTTGCTACCGTTGGGGTGCTTAATTTTAAGTTTTTTTCTTTGGGTAGAGTAATGGTTTTGCCTTTATTAATTTCGGTTTCCAATAATATCTGACCTGATGCATTGGTTAATTGTATCCACACATCATTTTTGGCTTGCAATACCAATTCTGGTGTAGAGTTAAGGCTGGCGGTATCATCGGCAAAATTATTTTTTTGCCCGATAGATAAAAATAGATAATAACCAGCAAATAATAACCCCACCGTTGCTATCACCGAAATAGGTTTTAAAAGATCGGTGAGATGGATGGGATTAAGATTAGATTTTTTCTTCACATAGCCCGCCTTGCCCTTGATGTCGGTCAAGGATACATTGGTGATATTGTTGATTTTTAGCAAGCGTTTTATGGCTACCTCGTCATGAAAATGTTCGGCAAGGTAAGCCAGATAGATATCCTCATGTATTTCTAATAATTCGGCATATTGATTAATAAAGCCACGAATAAAATAATGGTCGGGTAAAAGATAATAGCGACCATCTTCCAAAGCCTCTATAAATGATTCACGAAATTTTAATTCGTTTGAAATATCGCCATAGTTCCATAGTTTTTCTTTTCGCTTCTTTCTTAATATCATACCAAACTCCACTGGCGATAGGGTAGAATATTTTTTTTGTTGGGGGGTAAGAAAAGGCGATATCGAGCTTGAAGTGCTGGTTATGGTGTTGGTTATATCGTCTTGGTTTTTAGATCCATGGGCGAAGGTGGTTTTTCTGGCTGGTGTTATCTTGCCAATAATTTTTTTGCCAAGTTGGGCAACATTTTTATCGCTGAAGCGTTCATACCATGGTATTTTTTTATTTGCCTTATTGTCCGTTTCAACCGTGCCTAAGGTATCAACAAATTTCTTTTTTTTCATAGTTTTTTTCTAGCATATCATGATAATGATAACAAGCACCGCTTAAGCTGTTAGCAATCGCTTCATCAATGGCAAAAAATTAGGAAAGGAGGTCGCTATTGCCGAATCATCATCGATGGTTATTGGTTTATCGGCAATCAAACCAAGAATATAAAAACTCATGGCGATACGATGGTCAAGGTTGGTGGTGATGGTATGGTTGCCGATAATTTTTTTGCCGCCAGTTATTTCTAACCAATCATTGCCCGTTTTGACCGCAACCCCAATGGCTGACAAACCATTGGCGATGGCCGCCAAGCGGTCAGATTCTTTGACACGCAATTCTTTCAAACCTTGGAATAATGATACACCTTTTGCTACCGCTGCCGCCATGGCAAGGATGGGATATTCATCTATCATACGGGGTGCACGACTGGCATCGGTTTTTACCGCTTGTAATTCTGCCGATTTGATATGAAGCCGCCCAGTGGGTTCGCTGTCTTTGCTAAAACTATCATAGGTGATGGTGATATCTGCCCCCATTTCTAATAGAGTTTCTATAACACCATCACGGGTCGGGTTAAGACCAACATTGTCGATGATAAGGTCGCTGTTTGGTATGATAGAGGCGGCGACCAATAAAAATGCAACCGAGCTGATATCACGGGGTATGGTGATATCTTTGGCAATGATGTTTTCTAAAGTCGCAGTGCCGCCCTTGATGGTGATAGCTTGGTATTTGTCTTTGGTGGTTCTATGGATATCAACGCCAAGGTAGCTTAACATTCTTTCGCTGTGGTCACGGCTGATATCTTTTTCCCAAATGGTAGTTTCGCCCAAAGCCGATAAACCGGCAAGCAAGATAGCCGATTTTATTTGTGCCGAGGCGATGGGCAAGGTGTAGTCTATTGGCAATAATGGCGGTTGACCAAAAAAAGATAGAGGCAAAAAATTATTTTTATGGGCATGAAATATGACACCCATATTGCTTAAAGGCGTCATAATACGGTCTATGGGGCGTTTGCTGAGCGATGGATCGCCGAACATTTTTATTTGATACCCGCTACCAGACAAAAGACCGATAAGCAACCTTGCACTGGTGCCGCTGTTGCCCATATTCAATGCTTCGCTTGGTTGGCGAAATGATAAAAAGCCAGCGCTGTCGATGATATAATCACCATTATTTTTTTTTATATCTATACCAAGGGCTTTCATAGATGTTTGGGTGCGTAATGTATCTTCGCTTTCCAATAAACCATTGATACGGCTGACCCCGCGCGCCATGCTGGCGAACATAAGGGCACGATGCGAAATGGATTTATCGCCCATAGCGGCCTGTTGATCGTTTTTTTGCAAATGACCTATCAAACCACGCGTGGCTTTGCGACTGACAATTTTCATTTTTTATCTATGGTTTTTTTGATATGATTTATTTTCTTTGTAATCAATAAAAATTCCTTTGACAAATGATTTCTATTGTTATAGTAAATAGGCATGTTTGCAACAGGCGATATTGGCGAAAAATTCACTTGCCCCCATTGCTCTACGGTTGAAGAGAAAGTGAAATTTTATAATTTGAAGCACGAGGGCGACCCGATTTGCCCAAAATGTGGTGCGGCACATAATCCATTGGAATCTTTGCGTTTAAAAAGTTATTATCAAACGGTGGAAGAAGAAACGATTGAAACCATTGAGGGTAACAATGAAGAGGCGGTTGATGACGCCGCTGTGGTGCTTGAGGATACCAGCGAATTGGGTGGCGGTGAAGAGATTTTGCCTGAAGCGGCTGTTGAGCCTTCTGAAGGTGAAAGTGAATAGGTTTTGCCCTGTTGAATAGAATTATCTTTATCAATCATAGTTGTTAAATGATTTTCATAGATTTTTTTACTCGCTTTTGTGTCAGGTTAAGTTTTTATGGTTGGTTGATTTTTCTTCTTTTGTTGGTGGCAGTGGGTTTTTATCCCTTTTTTGTCATGCATGGTGTTGATGTTATGCTGTTGGCAATGCGGTCAGCGGGATTTTCTAGTGCTGTGGTGTATTCGTTTCAAGTTGCGGTGGCGGCATTTGTTATATCTTTTATCCTTGCCTTTCTTTTTACCATGACGATATCGCAAAAAAAATGGGCGATAATTTTTGCCAATGGTTGTTGTTTTTTTTGGTTGGCGGTGCCGCCCTTGTCATTGCTGGCTGGTATGGATATTTTTTATGGTATGGTAAGTAATTTTTTTCCCAACCCTAATGGTATCCATCATATATTGGCATTGGTGCAAAAAGAAGTTCCATTTTTGCTATTGGTGATGTTAAATGCCCGCACCACAATTTCTAAAAATTATCGGCATCATGCGATATCTTTGGGGTTTGATGGTGTGGCAAAGTTTTTCAAAATTGAATTTCCATTAATATGGCCGAAGGTAAAATGGCCTTGTGCTTTGATTTTGTTATTTGCTTTTAACAATGTTGAGATGGGTATTTTTTTGGGCCCTAGTGCCCCGCCATCTTTTCCTATTTTGCTTCTCAATAGTTTGCAAACACAAGCAACCCTAGAAGACGATGTGATTCACGGGTTTGCCTGTTGGCTGTTGCTGATGAATATTTCATTGCTTGTGATATTTTTGCTGGTGGAATGGTTGATAAAACAAACCAAAGTATTTTGGTTGCGGGTTAAAATTACCACCCGCAGTTTTTATCCATTATATTATATTGGGTTTGGTGGTTTTATGTTGCATGGGTTTTTGCTTTTGCTAACGGTGGCGGTGGCGGTGGTGGCTACATTAGCCATAGGTAGGGGATTGGGCAGTGGCTTGATATATGGTATGGTTAATAGCTTGTGGCTTGGTATGATAGCTAGTGTGAGTGCGGTTTTTGTTTTTTTATGGTGGCGGTTTTATCGCATAATAAGTGGTTGGCAAAAATATATTTTGTTGTTGCCGATATTTTTACCCGATATTATTTTGGCTTTTCATGGTCAATTATTGGCTTTTTTTCTTGGCGGACAATGGTTGTTGTTATTGTTTTTGATTCATGGCGGTATAGGGATGGCTTTGGCTATGCTTATGCTTGATGGTGCTTATGATAAAATTCCGCATGATATGATACGCCATGCCAAGAGTTTAGGTTTAAAACCGATGGTTATTTTTTGGCGGGTGGTGGTGCCATTGTTATGGCGACCTATGTTATTTGCTATCGCATTGTGTTTTGCGGTGAGTATATCGCTTTATATACCGAATCTAATTTTGGCAAGGGGGTTTGATACCATGACCACATTGCTGGTGGCTTATCAATTTTCGGGCGATGATGGGTTGGTGGCAGTGGTATCATTATGGTTGTTATTATTGCCGATGTTGGGTTATGGCATAGCCTATTATTTATCTGGTTTTTATGATAGAAAATTTGGCTAATGTTGCAATTATTAGATTATCAATTGTTGTTGAATAAAAAACCTTTGATGGTTTTTAAGAATCTTTTGATAAATGGTGGTGATGTGATAACCCTTATGGGGCGGTCGGGGCTTGGCAAGACATCTTTTTTATTGGATATAGCGGGTTTGCTTGAAGGCAATATGTGGCATAGCCGTGGGCAGATGATACTTGATGGGATTGATGTGCGAAAGCAACCAAGTTATTTGCGGCGGGTGGGTTATTTTTCACAAAGACCAGTTGTTTTTCCTTTTTTATCGGTGCGGGAAAATTTTTTATTGGCTTTACGCCAAAAACATAATAAAAAATTATGCGAAGAAAAAATAAAATGGGGCTTACAGCAATGTCAATTGGCGGGGTTTGCTAATCGTGTTCCCAAAACATTATCGGGCGGTGAAGTGGCTAGGCTATCGTTGATGATGTTGGTATTGGCTGAACCAAAATTATTGTTGCTTGATGAACCTTTTTCATCATTGAATAAAAATTTGCGTAGCACGATGAAGCGGTTTATTTTAAAATTGATAGACCAACAAAACATTCCTATCATTATGGTTACCCATCAAAGCGAGGATGCGCTTGGCAAGGTTATTATGTTAAAAGATTGATATGACCAAACCGATCGTTTCTGTTAATATGCCAGTTTTTAATTGTGTCAAATTTTTGCCACAAGCGATTGATAGTATCTTAAATCAAACATTTCAAAATTTTGAATTATTGATAGATAGCACAGGCTCAACCGATGGCACCAGCGAAATGGTTGAATCATATCAACAAAAAGATAAAAGAATAATCCATGAATCGAGTGGGCAGAAAATTGATATTTGCACCAAATGTAACCATATAGCAAACCGATCGGTGGGTAAATATCTATCAAGAATGGATGGCGATGATATTTCTTTGCCGCAACGATTTGAAAAACAGGTGGCTTATTTGGATAAACACCCTGATATAGCTGTTTTGGGTTGTAATGATGTTTATATCAATCAAGCTGGTAAGGTGATAGGGTATAATTCGGTTGATGGTGCAAACGATGCGGGTGATTATAATATTGCCGATATGGAAATTAAACATCCCCTACGGGATTATTGCACCGACCCCAATAAAATAGTGGATATTGTAGCGGCGGCTTTTTGTCCGATTGAAAATCCAGCGATGATGATGCGGTTTCAGGTTTATCAAGAGATAGGGGGGTATCGCAAACAATTTTCTTTTTCGGAAGATTTGGACCTGTGGATGCGATTGAATCGTGCGGGCTATAGATTTATGAATCTGCGAGATATTTTGTTTCATTATCGCATTGGTGATAATAATAGTTCTCGTCGTAATGGCTATAAGGTGGCATTACAACATACCCTATTGCGGCAATCACAGCGTGACATCATGGATGGCAAACCAGACCCTTTGCATGGCTTACAAGAAGGGGATTTTACCATAGATAAGGTCAAGGCTTTGTGTCGTGACTCAACAGATATAGTTAAGTATTTTAGTGGCATTTTGTATGGTATATTGCGTCAGGTGGCAACAGCACAATTTATCGATGCACCGCCTGATAAAATATTGATGGCTGATACAATTAAATTGGTTGAGCAAATGATGAATAATTG
>JBPCVJ010000025.1:0-118069 GCA_051010635.1 Alphaproteobacteria bacterium
GAATGCCCCCTTGCAAGGCACTGCCGCTGATTTAATGAAACGGGCAATGATAAAAATTGACCATTATCTTCACAATAAAAAATTACAAACCGATTGCCAAATGCTATTACAAGTGCATGACGAATTATTATTTGAAGTAAATGAAAAAATAATTCAAGATATCATCCCTGATTTAAAAAAAATTATGGCATCGGTATCATTGTTTAATTTTGACAAAACCAAATGGCCAAACATCTATGATGTTGATTGGCATGACCAACCAAATGATTTTTTATTTTTTCCAGTTAGCGATGGCACAGGCAAAAATTGGCGTGCCGCACATTAAGGTTCTCGTGTTATCGTAATATCATGCGGCAATGATTCAACAACCCCCGCAGTGGTAATTTGGCAAAATTCGGCTTGGCGCAACATTGCCAAATTCTTAGCACCAGTATAACCCATTGCCGACCGCAAACCCCCTGCCAATTGATGCAACACCGCAGAACCCGCCCCCTTATAGGCAACACGCCCCTCAACGCCTTCAGGAACAAATTTACTAGCACCGCTATATATATCACCACCGCCATCATCTTTCATAGAATGATGATGGGTATTTTCTTGAAAATAGCGGTCAGCACTACCCGCCCCCATAGCACCGATCGACCCCATACCACGATAAGATTTATAAGAACGCCCTTCATGAATAAAAACATCGCCAGGGCTTTCATCAGTGCCCGCCAACAACCCCCCTATCATAACCGCATCAGCCCCCGCCGCAAGCGCCTTGGCTATATCGCCTGAATGGCGCAAACCACCATCGGCAATAACGCCCATTGATAATTTTTTTGCCACCACAGCACAATTTAAAATTGCCGTCAATTGTGGCACACCAACCCCAGCAACAATACGCGTAGTGCATATAGACCCAGGACCAATCCCTACCTTAACAATATCAGCCCCCGCTTCCTTCAAATCTTGCACCGCCTCTTTGGTAGCAACATTACCTGCACAGATAGTTAATTTTGGAAATTCTTGACGAAATTTTTGTAATTGATGCATAACGCTAGTGGAATGGCCATGTGCGGTATCTATCACCAACATATCAACCCCCGCTGACACCAATGCCACACCCCTTTCATAACCCACATCGCCAACCCCAGTTGCCGCCGCCACCCGCAAATGCCCATCTTTATCCTTACTTGCCCCAGGGTTTTCGCTCAGCGACACCAAATCCTTAGCTGTCATCAAGCCAACACAATATTCACCATCCACGATAAGCAATTTTTCAATGCGTTGTTCATACAAAAGTTTTTTGGCATCTTGCTTAGTGGTTGTTTTTTTTGCCGTAATAAGAGAGCGTGTCATTAACTCTGAGACTTTTAATTTTTCATTATCACAAAATTGCTCATCACGATGGGTTAAAATACCCACTAATTTGCCTTTTTTATCCACCACTGGGAAACAGGTAATTTTATAACGCCGCATCAAACCGCGTGCCTCGCCCAATGTCATGTCCTGATTGATGGTAATGGGATTTTCTATCACCAAATTTTCGGCACGCTTCACCTTTTTTACCTCGCGAGCCTGATCCTGTATAGACATATTTTTATGTATCACACCCATACCGCCACAGCGTGCCATAGTGATCGCCATTTTACTAGAAGTAACAGTATCCATAGCTGCCGACATAATCGGTAATTGCAAAGTAATAACAGGGGTGATATGTGTCGCCAGTTCAACATCTTTTGGCAAAATCGATGATTTTTTAGGCAACAACAAAACATCATCAAAAGTTAATGCCATCGGAAAAACGGCAGATGGCGGTAATAATTTATCTTTTTCCGACTTTGCCATTTTGTGTCTTTAATACAGCTAAACTATTTTGTCAATCATCAAAATAATAGCCCTGCCCATCTATGCTATCTCAATCAATTAAGATAACATAACCAATGCTTCATGTTTTTCCCAAATTGTCTTTGATTTGGGGCGATAAAAAACCTTTTTACAAAATTCTTTAACCGTTGGATAGGTTGTCATCAATCCTCTAAAATCAGGATGCCAAGAAAATAACATAGCGGCATAAAAATCAAATGGCGAACAATCATCACCCAAAAAATAAGCCTGATTGCCAAGTTGCCCTATGGCAAAATCAAATAATTTATCCAACCCCCTCAGTGTGTGTGTGCGAAGCTCGCCCTGGGCGGCAGGTGATGTAACATACCGATTCGAATAGGCATAAAACAAATGCGTATAATAAACCCCGCTAGCGAAAAAAAACATCCACCTCATATAAGCATTGCGCATCGGATCATCAGGCAAAGGAATATAAAGCCCATGCTTCACCATCTTATTACGACCAAAACGATCTGCCATTGCCACCATCATTGCACCCGATTCAGACATTATCGTGCCATCATCACAAACAACATAAGGCACTTGCCCCAAAGGATTAATATCATAAAATGCTTCATCGCTACGATTGGGATCATCCTTATCGGCTGGCACCTCAACATATTCATATGGCACATCAAGCTCATTGATAAGAGCCTCAACCGCAGTAGCACCACTACCTATGCGACCATATAATTTAATCATCTTTATAATTTTAACATTTTCATGTATTTTGTCAAGATAAAATTCAACCAAAAATAATTATTATCCCTCAAAACCCATCAAACAACATGATAACAAATTTTAACCAATTAAAAAACTGGTATGGTTTTTTACAAACCATCGAAACCGCGCTGCAAAAATTTTCTGCCCACCAAGCACTCGCTGGCAAACATTGCCAAATGCGTGAAAATACCCTAACCAAACCTATAGAATCATTGGGGCGATTAGAACAACTCAGCCACTGGTTTTACCACACCCGTGGCATTTATGATAACTTACCACCAGAAAAATTAATAACCAAAGTGCTGGTATTTGCGGGCAACCATGGCGTCGCCGCCAATCAAGTATCAGCCTTCCCAGCCATAGTGACGGAAGCTATGGTAAAAAATTTTGAAACAAATGGTGCGGCCATCAACCAACTTGCCAAATGGGCAAAAACAAAATTAGAAATTATTCCTATGAATAATTTGCTAGCCAATCAAAATTTTGCCAATAAACAAAAACCAACCCCCGCCTTAAACCAACAAGAATTTTGCACCGCCATCAATATTGGATTTCAAGCCATTGATAAAACCTACCATGCCATCGTGCTGGGTGAAATGGGTATCGCCAATTCAACTGCCGCGGCGGCAATTTGCCATTGTTTATATGGTGGTAATATAAAACATTGGGTCGGGCGAGGCACGGGTATTGATGACCATATATTAACCAACAAGCAACAAGCCGTCAAAATAGGTGTCAAACAATATCAAAAATTATACGGCAACAAAAAAGGATTAATCACTTTGCAATTTTTTGGCGGTTTTGAAATGGCCGCCATCGCTGGTGCCATCATCGCTGGATTATATCATCATATACCTATTATTTTAGATAGCTACACAACCATCGCCTGCCTTGCCTGTCTGGCGCCACATTTTCAAAATCCCAATATTATGTTGGCGGGCATCATGACGCCCCACCGCCCAGCCGATAATAGGCAAACCAAAACCCTATACCAAGGGCATAAATTATTATTAAACCATTTAAATAAAACCCCCCCTGTCAATTTGCTGGTTGATTTAAATATGCGACTGGGCGAAGGAACAGATGGTGTCATAGCATTACAATTATTAAAGGCTGCTTTGGCTTGCCACCACGGCATGGCAACATTTGATAGTGCCAAAATTGCCAATAAAATTTTATAAAACCATAATAGACAAACATCATAAAAAAATGTAAAGAATAAACCATGACCTATATTGTTAATGAAAATTGTATAAAATGTCTTTACCAAGATTGTGTAGAGGTGTGCCCAGTTGATTGTTTTTATATGGGTGAAAATATGCTAGTCATCAGCCCTGATGAATGTATTGATTGTGGCGTGTGTGAGCCAGAATGCCCAATTGATGCCATATTGCCCGACACAGTAAAAGAGGCTGAGGCTTGGCTAGACCTAAATAAAAAATATGCCAAAATTTGGCCCAATATTTTAAAAAAAGGTGAAGTGCCAGCCGATGCCGATGAATGGAAAAGCGTAAAAAACAAATTACAAGATCATTTTAGCGAAAAACCCGGCAACCCTTAAAGTTTATCACCGATTGCCTTGATTAACAATAACATCATGCCGTGGTAGCTCAGTTTGGTAGAGCAACGCATTCGTAATGCGTGGGTCGGGGGTTCAATTCCCTTCCACGGCACCATTTTATTTTTTCAACAAAAAATTTTTCATAGCCATTTTTTGTTCATCTGTATCAAACAAATCATAAAATCTCTGCCGCTCATTTATAATGGCTTTTGCCAATGGCAATTCCCATGCATCACGCAATGACGATTTGATAGATTTAAGCGAAGCTAACGAAGCACTGGCAATTTTTTCAGTGGTTTTTTCTACTATCCCTGCCCTACCATCAGATGTGGTGTTTTCTATCACCAAGCCCCAATTTACAGCATCGCTTGCCAAAAAAATTTCGCCCGTCAAAATATAATAATGTGCCAATGATGATGGCATAAAACGCAACAAACGCTGTATGCCCCCCGCCCCCGGCATAACCCCCAAATTAATTTCTGGTAAAGCCAATTTGGCATCAGGGGTAGCAAATATAATATCAGCCATCATAGCCAATTCTAACCCACCGCCCAAAGCAAACCCATGAAGCGAAACGATAGTAATTTTGGAAAATCCAGCCAAACTTTCCCAATTTTTTGTAATGAATTTTTCATGCCTTAAATCTTTTGCTGATTTGTTTGCCATTTCGGCAATATCGGCACCAGCACAAAACCCCCGCCCCGCACCTTTTAATACCAAAAGTTTTATTTCATCATCGCCATCTGCCTGTTTAATAATTCTATCAAGCTCCACCATCATCTCATCAGACAAGATATTTAATTTCTCTGGACGATTCAATGTTAAGGTTAGCACCCCATTTTTTTTATTTTGTAAAATAATTGACATGTTGGTTATCATAGCTATTTTTGATGGCGTGAGCAATAATATGTTGTTCGTCCATTTTGCAAAAATTTTTTTATCACCCCACCACAATATTGGCATTTTTCGCCATGTTTGCCATAAACACGCCAACCATAAGCAAAATAACCAAGCTCGCCATCAATATTTTGAAAATCAGAAAAACTTGAACCGCCCTTTTTTATTGCCATCAATAGCACTTTTTTTATCGCTTTCAATAGTTTTTTACCATCAGATGATTTAACCTGCCAACATTTCTTTTTGGGCGATAACCCCGCATACCATAAAATTTCAGCCGCATAAATATTACCAATACCAACAATAATTTTTTGATTAAGCAAAAATGTTTTTAATGATAGATTATATTTTTGCAAATTCTTCAACAAATCATCTATATCCATTGTCAATGGCTCAATACCCAAAATAGCAAGCGCCTTATGCTGATATAAATCTTTGGTTGCTATATCCGATATAAAACCAAACCGCCTTGTATCATAAAATGCCAACACACTATCATGAAAAAAAAATAATAAATGCAAATGTTGCGTCCGCATATATTTTTTACATTTTTTTTCATCATCTAACTGCTGCCGCAAAAAACCATATTGTTTATCATGATGACGCAAAAAACGAAAAAAACCGCTCATCCCCAAATGGCATAACAACACCCGCTCACCATCACCCACCAAAATAATATATTTACCGCGTCTTATAATTTTAATTATTTTTTTACCATGCCAATAGTGACGAAAAGTCATTTCATTATTTTTTTGCCGATAATGATAATCCACATCGGCCAACAAACCCCGCCTTAATTTTTTACCCGACCAAATAATTGAGGTTATTTCTTTGCCAATAATATTTTTATTAAGACCACGCTTAACAGTTTCAACTTCGGGCAATTCGGGCATATTTTTTAAAAATTATTTTTTGGCAAAAAATTGCAAAATTTTATTTAACTGCGTGCTATTATCAAAATGAATAGCTATCGTTCCTGCTGATTTGCCTTTTTTCATCTTAACCTTTATCTTTAATCCCAACAACCTCATCAAACGATTTTCAATATCTTTCATATCGGCATCTTGATGAACAGATGTTATCTTTTTATCTTTGTTATCAACCCCTTTCCAATGTTTAACTTCCCGTTCTAATTTTCTAACCGACCATCCTTCGCTCACCACCTGCATTGCCAATTTTTCGCCATCCTCTACCCCAACCAAATTACGCCCATGGGCTGCTGATAATTTGCCAATTTTAATCAACGACTTCACCCCATCAGTTAGCCCCAACAAACGCAAATCATTGGTTAAGGCTGACCGACTTTTTCCCAAAATTTGCGACAATGATTCATGGCTATAATGAAATTCATCTATCAATCGCTGAAAAGCCTCAGCCGCTTCTATCGCATTCAAGTCATCACGATGCAAATTTTCTATCAAAGACAATTCTAATGTTTGGGCATTATCCAAATCTTTAACTATCACTGGCACCAAATGTAATTCTGCCATTTGTGCGGCGCGCCACCGCCTTTCACCCGCTACCAATTCATAGGTTTCTTTCTTGCCAAAAACCGAACGCACTATCAATGGCTGTATAACCCCACGCTTTTTTAACGATGCAACCAATTCTTGTAATTTATCATTATCAAAATTTTTTCGTGGTTGCTTTGGATTAGGAACAATATTGGCTGTTGGCACTTCTCGGTATTTGCGATGCTCAACCATAGTTGCCTGTTGGGGATTTTTTTCATTATTTATCGGCACTTCCCTTGCCACCTCCCCCAATAAAGCGGAAAGCCCCCGACCCAAAACTTGTTTTTTGGACTTATCATTAATGGCCTGATTCATCGTAATAATATTCTTTGCTCCCCTATCTATAACCGATTCACAATAAAAAAAGCAAAATTTTTTCCATCGGTTTTGGCGGTTGAATCTATTATCACAATAGATTATATCTAGATTATAACATTTTTTATTATGCCACAAAATAACCATCACCACACCCATAAAACGCACCACCCCAATGGTTCGCCAAAAATGCCTATCCACAAATATCAGGCAACCCCACCGATCAATATAAAAAATCGCCAATGGCCCAATAAACAAATTACCAAACCGCCCATTTGGTGTTCGGTTGATTTGCGAGATGGCAATCAAGCTCTGGTAGAACCTATGGGTATTGAACGAAAAACCCGCCTATTTAAAAAACTCTGTGAGATCGGCTATAAAGAAATTGAAATAGGCTTTCCATCCGCTAGCCAACCCGATTTTGATTTTGCCCGCCACCTTATCAATCATCATCTTATACCTGACGATGTTTGGCCACAAGTATTGGTGCAATGCCGTGACCATCTGATTGAAAAAACTTTCACTGCGATTAAAGATTTTCCCCGAGCTATCGTGCATTTTTACAATTCAACCTCTACTTTACAACGCCGTGTGGTTTTCAAAGCTAGCAAAAAAGAAGTAAAGGAAATTGCTTGCCACGGGGCTAAAATAATAAAATCTTTTGCCAGCAAAACAACCAACACCGATTTAAGATTTGAATATTCCCCCGAAAGTTTTACCCAAACCGAATTAGATTATTCGCTTGAAATTTGCGAAGCGGTGCAAGATATTATACAGCCTAGCCAACAACGACCCATTATTTTTAATTTACCAGCCACCGTAGAAATTGCCACCCCCAACCATTATGCCGATATGATAGAATGGATGCATACCCATTTTGCCAAACGAGACGAAATTATTCTATCATTGCACCCCCACAATGACCGCGGCACTGGCATTGCCGCCACCGAATTGGCAATGATGGCTGGTGCCGAAAGGGTAGAGGGCACTTTATTCGGCAATGGCGAACGCACTGGAAATGTTGATTTGATAACTTTGGGCCTCAATTTGGTTTCACAAGGTATTGATGCGGGTATTGATTTTTCTAACATTCGTGATTTGGTAGCCATCGTTGAATATTGCAATCGTATGCCTATCCCCGAACGCCACCCTTACGCTGGCAGTTTGGTTTTTACGGCTTTTTCTGGCTCTCACCAAGATGCCATCAACAAAGGGTTAAAAGCTATGAAAGATAATAATAATACATTATGGGCGGTGCCTTACCTACCGATTGAGCCTTCTGATATTGGGGCAAATTATGAAGCTATTATTCGCATCAATAGCCAATCAGGCAAGGGCGGGGTATCATTTGTATTAGAAACAGATCATGGTATTAAACTGCCACGCCGTTTGCAGATAGAATTTTCTAGTGTGGTACAAAAAATTTCAGAACAAAAAGAAGATTTGGATTTGGGCGAGGTTAGTTCAGAAGAAATTTATAAAACATTTTATGAAACTTACCTTAATGATAAAAATGGTATTTATCAATGGCGGCATTTCACCATCATTGAAAAAAGTCACGATGGAATGATAAATTGTGAATTTGCCTTAACCAAGCAAGGTAAAAATATCACCCTCAACGGTATAGGCGAAACCATGCTACAAGCTTTTTTACCAGCCTTGAATGATGACAGCGGGCTTGGTTTGGATATTATTGATTACACCGAACACGCATTGGGGCAAGGCAAAGATGCAACTGCCATCACCTATATGGAATGCCGTGATAATAACAATAAAAACAATGCCCATATTTTGCATGGCGTTGGCAAAGATAGCAGTATTGATATTTCATCCTTAAAGGCAATCGTGTCTGCCACTAACCGATTTTTGGTGGATAAATAATCTATGGAATCTTTAGAACAGCGTATCAAACAAGCTATCAACGCCTTAAAAGCGGGCAAGATGATTATGGTCAAAGATGACGATGATCGTGAAGGCGAAGGCGATTTAATAGCCGCAGCCAGCACGATGGATGAACCATCAATGGCTTTTATGATAAGACATACCTCAGGCATTATTTGTGCGCCCTTAACCCGTAGCCGTGCCAAAAATTTAGGGCTACATGAAATGGTGCCCGATCATAACAATGACACACCTTATCAAACTGCCTTTACTATCTCGATTGATGCAAAAAAAAACTTAACCACTGGCATCAGTGCAAAAGAACGCTTAACCGCTGTGCAAATGTTGGCAAACAAAAAAAGCACCGCCAATGATTTTGTAAAACCCGGTCATATTTTTCCCCTTATCGCCAAACCGGGCGGGGTTTTAACCAGATCGGGTCATACCGAGGCCGCGGTTGATTTAATGTTGTTGGCTCATTTGCCTGATGTTGGGGTTATAGGCGAATTGATAAATGATGATGGCACAGTCAAAAAAGGTAATGATCTTATTTCTTTTGCCAATAAGCATCATTTGGTAATTTTAACGATCGATGATATCATTGCCCATCGTCAAGGGCGCGAGCAATTATTAACACTGAAAAATAAAAAACCTATCGTAATGAATGTGGCAGGGAAATCTTTGACCGCAAGTCTTTTTATCTATCAAACAATTTTTGATGATATACCCCATTATGCACTGGTTTTTGGTAAAATTGACTCAGATGGCAAAATAAAAAATAACCAAACCATCATGACACGATTGCATATTGAAAATCTACCAGATGATATTTTTGGCAACAAACATGATTTGGAAAAAGCCATAAAAATGCTAGTAAAAGAATCTGCCTCTCAGGCTAGTGTTTTAATCTATCTAAGGCGTGGCACAGTGGGCGTAGCAACCAATAACCACGAAGTGCGACAAAAAGCATGGCGTGAAATCGGCGTCGGCGCCCAGATTTTAAAACATCTGGGTGTAGAAAAAATTAATCTATTGGCGCATCATGAAAAACAATATTTAGGCCTTTCGGGTTTTGGGTTGGTGATTGAAAAATTTACCCAATTTTAAACCAACTATCCAAAACCTATATCTATTGATTTATTTTCATAAATTTATCCCTTGCCTTACAACGATGCGCTACAACATTATTATCGTTTATTAAAAATATGGAACGATAAAATAAATCTTATAGCACCACAGCAATTGGTGTCATTTGATTATTTTCATCATCATCATTTAAAAGATTGTTTGTGGCTAGCGGTATCAATAAAAAAAAATTTGCCCAATTTATCAAATAATTTTTCATTGATTGATTTAGGTTCGGGCAATGGATTGCCCGCTATACCTTTGGCTATGGTTTTTCAAAATCCAGTGGTGATGATAGAAAAAATAAATAAAAAAGGTGTTTTTTTAAAAACTATCCTTGCCGAACTTAATTTATCTGGTCAAGTGATAACCAAGCCCATTGAGACAGGATTGAAAAATGCCATCATCGCACATCAACCGAAATTTTTGACCGCCCGTGCCCTATTACCATTAAAACATCTATTGCCTTTATTATCGCCCATCATACCAAATCATTTATCCATCTATTTATTAAAAAGCAAAAACTTCCAAATAGAATGGCAAGCAACATCACAACATGATCGTCGTGGGTGGCAAATAACCAAAATAGATGAAAATAATACAGGCAAGGTTATCATAAAATTAGATTATGATAACAAATAAAAACCGCTTGCTTGTCAATGTCTTTGCAAAAATTCTTTGGCAAGCTCCACATGGGCTTGTGCGCCAGCCGATTTTAAATCATAAAGCAAAACAGACTTGCCATGCGATGGGGCTTCTGCCACTTTTATATTTCTAGGAATGGTTGTTTGATAAATTTCTTTTTTAAAATGTTGTTTAACATCTTCAACCACCGCGCTGGTTAAATTTGTTCTGGCATCATACATAGTAAAAACAATACCCTCTATTTTTAATGATGGATTCAAATTTTGCTGAACCTTTTTTACCATTTGCAAAAGATACGATAATCCCTCAAGGGCATAAAATTCACATTGCATGGGTATGATAACTTCGCTGGCCGCCACCATTGCATTCACTGTTAATAAATTCAAACTAGGCGGACAGTCAATAAAAACAAAATCATAATCATCGGCCACCGATTGAATAATATGTTTTAATCTCGCCTCAGGATACTCGCTACCATAAAGTTCATGGTCAAGACCTGCCAAATTAAAAGACGATGAAACATAAAAAAGCCCTGGCACTAAACTTTGTAAAATAGCTTCTCGGATAGATTTTTGATTAATTAAAACATCATATATTGTCACACATTTATCAATATCAATTTCACGCAAGCCTAAAGCTGTTGCCGCATTACCCTGAGGGTCAAAATCAATCACCAAAACCCGCTTGTTTGAAGCCGCCAAGGCAGTCGCCAAATTAACTGCCGTAGTGGTTTTTGCCACACCACCTTTTTGGTTAGTAAAAGCAACAGTGATAGGCATATTTCTTTTTTCCCGAGTCTATTTTAGTTTTTATTAAAAAATATTATTATATTAACCAGCCATCTTTTTATATCACATATATCATAAAAGCAAATATACCGCTGATGGTTTCCCGTGAAACCATCCACAATATGATAACCACAAGCTTTTGACAAATAAAATCAAACATTATAAAAGATAATATGACAAAAACATCTCCCAAACATTTTTTAGATATTATTGATTTTGACCAAGCTACGCTATTATCATTAATTGAGCGTGCTTATCAAATGAAAAAATCTGTTAAAGCAAATCAATCGCCTAGTCAAAATAATTATACCCACAAAACCTTAATTGGCATTTTTGATAAACCCTCAACCCGCACCCGTATTAGTTTTTATATGGCAATGAATTATCTGGGCGGTAAATTTATGCCCATTATCGGTGGTGAAATGCAATTAGGGCATGGCGAATCTTTATACGATACAGCACAAGTTTTATCAGTTTTAAGCGACGCCATGATGATAAGAACCTATCATCACCAAACCATCACAACGCTTGCCAAACATGCCTCTATACCCGTTATCAATGGTTTAACTGACCACAGCCACCCCTGTCAAATCATTGCTGGGCTTTTAACCATTTTGGAAGAATTTCATCAATTGGACAATATATCCTTGGCATGGGTTGGCGACGGCAACAACACTTGTCAAAGCTGGATGGAAGCCGCCACAATATTACAATTGCCAATGGCCGTGGCTTGCCCAAAAGATTATGCACCAAAAAATTTACCCAAAAATATTATACTAAACCACGATCCTAAAGAAGCAGTTAAAAATAAAAAAGTTATTATTACCGATACTTGGGTTTCTATGAATCATTCCGATCGGGCGACGCGTTTAACAAAATTTAAAAATTTTACAATTGATCATCATTTATTAAAACTTGCCGACCCCACAGCCATTTTTTGTCATTGTTTGCCAGCGCATCGTGGTGAAGAAGTTTCGGCTGAAGTGATTGATGGTGCGAAATCACGCGTTTTGCAAGAAGCCGAAAATAGAATTTATGCCCAAATGGCTATTATTGATTATTTACTTTTTAACTAACCATATATCATTAATGTTTCACAAGAAACATTAATGAATTTTTATAAAATATCAATGCCATGGCCTTATCTATAGTTTTTTAAAAAGCTTATATTTAATAATCATTTTATCAATTTGCCTCCTCTGTCATCAAGCGTAATTGACACAGCAATGGCAAAAGTGGCACCCCCAAGATAGAAAAATAATCACCATCAATGTTAGAAAATAACCTTATACCAAGCCCCTCTAACTGATATGAACCAACCGATAATAAAACTCCCTCGCCAACCCGTGATAAATAATCATCAATAAATGCATCCGAAAAATTCCAACAGGTTAAGGTTGGTTTTTCTAAAACCCGCCAAATGGCTCCGCCCGCTTGATACATAACCAATGCGGTTGCCAAAAAATGCGTTTTACCAGATAAAGTGCGCAAATGATGTTTTGCTACATCCAAATTTTTTGGTTTATCAAACCATTGTTCGCCGCCATCGGTTTTTGGCAATATCAATAATTGGTCAGCCGCCAATACCATATCATTGGGATATTGTTTGGATATTTTCTCGGCTTTTAATTCAGCCAATCGCATCGCCATAGCCTCACCCATGCCTGTTTGGGGTTTTGGAATGGTTTGCTTTATAGCTGTTTCATCAATATAGGCTGGCATAGCCGTTACCAAAAACCCCGCCTGTTGTAATAGATGAAGCCGTGTCTGGCTAGCCGATGCCAAAATAATCTTTTGATTAAAAATAAAATGACTATCAATCATTTTTTTAATAAATATATTGCCTATCTTGCCATTTTCTAACAATATAGGCCGCGGTTTCTTCAATTGATTTATGGGTTACATCAATAATCGGCCATTGTTGTTGTTGGCATAATTGTTTAAAATCTTCGCTTTCAGCAATAATTTTTTCAATATCAATATAGCCGCTATATCCAACCTGCCCTAATAAATGTAATCGTGATTTTCTAATTTCTAATAAATCTTCTGCCCGTTTTGTTAAACCAACCATCATAGGTTTTTTTAATTCACCATTTTTTATTTTTGTTGATAGAGGTAAAAGATTTAATGGTAATTGATCTCGTGTTAAAAAAGGAATATTTGCTACTTTAAACCCACGATGATTGGCAAGATAAAAAGCGGTTGGTGATTTTGAACTACGCGATACACCCAAAATAATAATATCTGCCTCTTGTAATTTATCAATATTCATTCCATCATCATGGTTTTTTGTAAAATCCATGGCTTCGATTCTTTCAAAATAAGCACGATCTAAATTATGTTGGCGGCCCGGTGTAGATTTTTTTTGTGCTAAAAAACTTTTAGCATCAAAAACTATTGCATATTTTTCAATTAAAGGGCTTAAAACATCAAAAATAGGTATATTATAATTATTAGCAAAATGATTTAAAATATTTATTAAATCTTGATCTACCAATGTATAAAGTATTAAATCAGGATATTTTTTTTTATTATTTTTTTTTTTTATTTTAGTAAATATGGCTTCTAGAGCTAAACGACTACGAATAAGTGGTTCTAAATCTTCTTCTATAACAAAAACAAATTGTGGTTTAATTGCAGCGGCTAGTGATTGTAATGTTTCACCAGTTGAATCAGAAATAAGTAAAATTTTTTTTGTTTTAACCATAATATAATATTTTATAACAAAAAATTGTTAATAAATAAAGAATAATCATATTATAACTCTGTTATATTATATTATTTTTAATATTTTATTTTTTTAATTAATAATTATGATTGATTCGCCACCGATTCTTTAAATTATTATTATCATTATTTGCCATATTTAATAACAAATAACATTTTTAATAATTTGTTATTATTTTGTTAATAATTTATTTTATTATTTTTTTGATAATTGTTTTTTATTATTTTTTTAAATATTATTATTTTTAAATTATTTTGTTAATAACTTATTTACAAAAAATTAACCCATATAATAATAAATAATAATAAATTTTAATTAATAATTATTATAATTATTTTACAAAAACATAAAAATATTTTTTAAATTTGATTGACAAATGAATTTTTTTTTGATATAATAATTAAAAATAGTATAAATAGGGAGTAAAATAACCATGATAAATAAAAAAAACCATCAACAAACAACAGATGTTAATCATTCAACGATGAAAACATTTAATTCTTGTTTGATTAATAATAGTCATCCAGAAGAGTTTTTTAAAACACCCCAAGATCGTTGGGGATTGCCTGGTTGGGCATATCATAATGATAATTTAACTCAATTAGAAATTAAAAAAGTTTTTCGTACCCATTGGCAAATTATTTGTCATGTTAGTAATATACCAAAACCCGGTGATTTTATTACTGATAATTTATTAGGTGATCGTATTTTAATATTACATGGTAATGATAATAAAATACGCGCATTTTATAATATTTGTTGTCATCGTGGTTCACAAGTGGTTGAGAAAGAAAAAGGTAATTGTGGACATGTTTTAACTTGTCCTTTTCATGGCTGGACCTATCATCTTGATGGATCTTTGATGGGTATTGCCCAAAAAGGAGCTTATGATCAAATTAATAAAAAAAATTTTGGTTTAAAACCAATTGAAATGGAAATTTGGAAAGGGTTTGTTTTTATTCGTTTTGAAAAAGGACCACAACCATCATTAGCCAAAATTTTTTCTTCTTATGAAAAATTATTTGAATTATATAACCTTGATACCATCACACCTGTATTAAATAAAAATAGTCATAATACTTTTGGCCATGAAACACTTAATGCGAATTGGAAATCAGCACGCGATGTTGATAATGAAGGATATCATGTTGCTAAGGCTCATAGTTTTTTAAATGATTTATATGGTAATCAATATACAGAGGATGAATATAATCAACAAACTGGTGTTTCTTTGGCACGAGGAATATTTTTCAAAAATGAAGAACGCCAACCAAAATATTGGTCGGTGCGTGCTTATAAAAGTGCGGTTAAACGCGCCAAAGCTATTCCTGAAAAAATAAAAAATGTTTGGTTTTATATTGGGTTATTTCCTAATAATGTTATCCAACTTTATCCTGAAGGGGTTAGTTTTTATCAAGATATCCCGGTGGATGCTAATTTTTCTAAACAACGCTATGGTTATTATAAAGCATCAGATATTGATAACGAATCAAAAAAATATATTGATTTGGCGGCACAGATTGGTCGGCGTATTGATAAGGTTACTTATGAAGAAGATAGAATGCTAACTATTTGGTCTTATGAAGGGCAAAAATCAACCAATTTTCCTGGCGCCTATCTTTCTAATTTTGAATCCAATGTCAAGGCATATCATATGATATTACAACGCCATTTACCGGTGCTAACCATAACCAAAGATCCAAAAAATCAAGATTTAGAAGAACTTAATAATCAATTGTTAGAGCGTTTATAAAATCGTTAATTGCTTGCTATTGTAGTCAATCATGCGCGATGTAAAAACCTTAGGATTGATTGGTGGTGGTGTTATTGGCGGTGCTTGGGGTGCGCGTGCTATTATTCATGGATTAGATGTTGTTTTATTTGATCCTTCATCTGATGCCGAAAAATCATTTATACAAATTTTAACCAATGCAAGGTTGGCTTGGCAAAAATTAACTTTATCACCCTTGCCACCAGAAGGTTCTTTTCGTTTAGTGCATTCCATATCTGAATTAGCGGGATGTGTTGATTGGGTGCAAGAATCGGCGCCAGAAGAACCTGAATTGAAAATGAATCTTATGGCTGAATTGACCGAAACCTTGCCAGCCGATGTTGGGGTTGGTTCTTCAACATCGGGTATTTTGCCATCTATTTTACAAAGCAAAGCCAAAAATCCTGAGAGAATTTTTGTTGCCCATCCTTTTAATCCTGTTTATCTTTTGCCGCTTTTAGAAATTTGCCCTGGAAAGCAAACATCAACATCGTGGTTAAAGCGTGCTCAACAATTTTATGAAACTTTGGGGTTTCGCTCATTGGTGATGACGGGTGAAGTTGAAGGATTTATTGCCGATAGGTTGATGGAAACTTTATGGCGTGAATCATTGTATATGATAGAAGCGGGCGAGGCAACAGCAACACAGCTTGATGATGCTTTGCGATTTGGTTGTGGTATTCGTTGGGCATTTATGGGAAATTTTATGACTTTTTTTTTGGCAGGCGGCAAAATGGGAATGCGACATTTTATGAAACAATTTGGTCCGGCATTAGAATGGAATTGGTCACGATTAAAAGCCCCAGAATTTACCAACCAATTGTTAGAAAATATTGTTTATCAATCTGATAAGCAAATTCAAGATGACAAGGAATGGAAGTCAAAAAATTTGTATGATATGGAGCGTCAAAGAGATGAAGCCATCATTGGTATTATGCAGGCGTTGCGTGGTCTTGATATGGCGTCGGGCAAAGTATTAAAACAACATGAGACGCGTCTTTATACGGCTAGTCATCAACAGGTAACAAAAATTTCTGAAGATAAACCGATGGCTTTATTTGCTTCCATGGTTGTTCCTAAAGCGGTTGATTACAATGATCACATGACCGAAAGTGCCTATCTTGAAAATTTTGGTCATGCCACTGATGCGGTATTGCGTTATCTTGGTATGGGTGATGATTATATTGCCAAAGGGTTTAGTTTTTTTACGATTGAAACACATATTTGTCATATTGGTCAATTACGGCTGGGGGAACGATTTCAAATTATAACTCAAGTTTTGGGTGGGAATGATAAAAAATTACATCTATTTCATTATATGTATAAAATGAATGGCGATCAATTGGCGGCAGAGGTGGCAACAGCCGAACATTTTTGTTTGCATGTTAATCACAAAACAGAAAAGTCTTGCACCGCATTGCCATCGGTGTTAGATAGGTTGCAAAAATTAATTATTGCCCAAAGCACAATACCCAAGCCAGATAGAGCAGGGCGACATATTGGTTAAAAAGGAGATATGATGGATTTTACATTAAATCAAGAACAGGCAATGATCGTTGATACGGTTAGGAAGTTTGTTGAAAAAGAATTGTATCCTCTTGAGGATGAAGTGGAACGCACCAATTATGTATCACCCGAATTGGGTAAAACAATACAAAAAAAAGTTAAAGATTTGGGGTTTTATGCCGCCAATATACCCACAGAATTTGGTGGTGGCGGACTTAATCATTTGGAATTTGCTTTGCTTGAACGAGAGTTGGGGCGTGGCAATTATGCCTTGGCACATTATTTTGGTCGACCATCGGCTATTTTATGTGCCGCCACATCGGAACAGCGTAAAATTTATCTTGATCCTTGTGTGCAGGGCGATAAGATGGATTGTTTGGCGATGACTGAGCCTGAGGCAGGTTCGGATGTGCGTAGTATGAAAACCTTTGCCAAAAAAGATGGTGATGATTTTATTATCAATGGCACAAAACATTTTATCAGCCATGCCGATATTGCTGATTTTGTTATTTTATTTGCCGCTACAGACGAACAACAAACTGAAAAAGGCATCAAAAAAATTATTACTTGTTTTTTGGTGGATAAGGCAACCAAAGGATTTGAATGTTTGTCAGGCTATCAATCTGTCTCGCATCGTGGTTATCATAATTCTATTTTAAAATTTAATAATTGTCGTGTATCAAAAAATCAAATTTTGGGTGAGGTAGGGCAAGGATTTGAGGTCATGAATAAATGGCTTTATGCAACACGCTTGACAGTGGCGGCTATGAGCATCGGGCGAGCTAGGCGTGCTTTTGAGCTTGCTTTAAATTGGGCGGCGACCAGAAAACAATTTGGGCAAGTCATTGGTAAATTCCAAGGGGTGAGTTTTAAATTGGCAGAAATGATAACCGAAATTGATTGTGCTGACTGGTTGACATTATCGGCAGCTGACCGATTGGATAAGGGATTGGAAGCCAACCGTGAAGTGGCATCGGCAAAATATTATGCGACCGAAATGCTAACCGATATTGCCGACCAAGCGATACAAATTTATGGCGGTATGGGGTTGATGAATGAATTACCATTGGAAAGAATTTGGCGTGATAGCCGTATTGAGCGTATTTGGGATGGCACGACTGAAATTCAAAAACATATTATTTCAAGAGAATTATTAAGACCGTTGGGTGGTTAAGATATTATTTTAATCTGTTGGTAGATAATGATTGATAGATTTTTTTATGATGTGCCTATGCTTGAAAATTTAATTTTGTTGTTTTATAAAAATTGTTATGGTGCAAAAAGAGAAATTTTCAGCCGAGCGATTAAAACGACTTTTTGCTCCTAAATCAATCGTTGTGGTTGGTGGCGGATGGGCAGATCGTGTCATTGAAGAATGTAAAAATGCGGGTTATGGCGGAAAAATTTATGCAGTGCATGATAAAAAATTGGATGTTAGTGGTATAAAAACCTATCAAAAAGTTATTGATTTACCCGAAGCACCAGATGCCTGTTATATTGCTATTAAGCATGAAAAATCAATTGAGGTTATAAAAGAATTGAATAATATGTCGGCAGGCGGGGCGATTATTTTTGCCGCGGGTTTTGCTGAGGTGGGGCGGATGGGTGTTGAACGACAACAGCGATTGATAAAAGCCTGCCAACATGACAAATTGGGTGCTATGCCTTTTCTTGGCCCAAATTGTTATGGTATTATTAATATGAATTTGGGTTCGGTGATGTGGCCTGATTTTCAAGGCTTGGCACGGGTTGATAGCGGGGTGGCGATTATTACACAAAGTGGTAATATTGGTATTAATTTGACGATGCAAAAGCGTGGTTTGCCAGTGGTTTATATGATGACCATGGGCAATCAGGCTATGGTAACTATATCTGATGTCATGCGGGTGATGGCAGATGATGCGGCGGTGAAGGCGATAGGTCTTCATATTGAAGGGTTTGGTGATATAAATAATTTTATCAAGGCAGTGCAATATTGTCATGAACGCAATAAGCCAGTGGTTATTTTAAAAACAGGTCTTTCACATTTGGGGGCTGAGCTAACTATGTCGCATACCGCATCGCTTGCGGGTGGTGGTATGGCGGTCAAAGCATTTTTACAAAAAATTGGCGTGCCACAAGTATTTGATGTGCCAGAATTTTTAGAAATGTTAAAATTACAGATGGCTTTTGGTTTGCAAAAATTATCACCCCGTTCTTTTAATAAAAATGGTAAGCGAGATATTAAAGCTATTTCTTTTTCTTGTTCGGGTGGTGAAGCAACCCTTATGGCTGATCTTTGCCATTCTATTAATCAAATGACAGCTGATTATGATATCGTTTTTCCAGCGATGCAAGAAAAAACCAAACAACAATTGGATGAATTGCATGGTGGGCGGGTGGTGTTAAGCAATCCTTTTGATTATCAAACTTATATTTGGGATGATAAGGAGGCGATATTTAAAAATTTTAATTTTGCGCTTGAAACCGATGTGGATTATGGAATATTGATATTGGATATTCCTAATCGTGATGGTATGGATCCGTGGGCTTGGCATGATACTTATCAAGGGTTTGTCAAGGGCACTCAACTTAATAAGCGCCGTGGTATTGTGCTTGCCTCTTTGGTAGAAACTTTGCCAAGTGAGGAAAGATGTTATAAATTATTAGCAGAAGGCATTGCACCATTGGCTGGTATTGAAACCTGTTTGAAATTATTATCACGACTTGAAATAACCGCCAATTATTATCAACCGATCGGTATGGCAGAATTATATGGCACCGAGCAGATGCTTGATCATCAAGCGGCACGAAAGATATTATCAGATTTTGGGTTGGTTTTTGTTAAAAGCCAGACGGTTAATAAAAATAATTTTTCTCAAGCGGTAAAAAATTTTAAAAAACCTGTGGTATTGAAAGCTGATAATATTGCCCATAAGACCGAACAAAATGCGGTGCGATTAAATTTAAAGGATGCGGCGGTGATAGAAAAAAATGCTAAAGAATTATTTGCTATGGCAAATGATATTATCATTGAGGAGATGGTTGACGATAAAAAATTGGAATTATTGTTGGGGGTGAATAAGGATGCGGCGGTGGGTATGGCTCTGGTGATTGGCGAGGGCGGTATGTTGGCTGAATTATGCGATGATAGAATATTTATTCCATTGCCAACCACCGCCGATGAAATTACAAATGCTTTGCGGCGTTTAAAATTTTATCCTTTGTTTTTGGGGTATCGTGGGCAAAAACCTTTAAATATTAAGGCAGTGGTTAAGGCGGCAATGGCGGTTAATGATTTTGCGATTAAATATCAAAATAATTTGATAACATTGGATATTAATCCACTTTTGGTTTCAGAAAAAAATGCCATAGCGGTGGATCAATTGATGGTATTAAAAAATTAAATTTTATTATTGTGCCATTCGTTGATAACAGCTTGGTTTGTTTCATTTGTTATGCGATGTTGTTTTTCATGGTTAAATATTTTTTTATCAATAGCGTGCAAAGCCGTTATTGCCGAACCACGCACCATAAAATTATCATCATTTAATAATGATATGACGATTGGTAAAAATTTTTGTTGTTTGCTGTTATGATGTTTGGTTGTTTGGTTATAAAAAAAATTGCTTAAAGCGATTAAGGCATTTCGTTTTAATCTTGCCAACCCTAATCTTTTTATAGGGGATTGTGAAAAATAATGATTGAATAATGTTTGATTCATGTTTAAAATTTTATCCAAGCTCAATGTTGCCGAACCTTGTAATAGGGCATCTTGTTTTAAATGTTTGGCTTGGTGGGCAAATTTATTAAATGGGCATGCCGCCAAACATAAATCACAACCAAATATCATATCGCCGATGGCATGGTGAAATTTTTTATCTATGAGCCCTGTATGTTCAATGGTTAGATAAGAAATACATTTTCTTGCATCCAATTGATAGGGTTTGGGAAAAGCATCGGTAGGGCAAGCATCAAGACAGGCACGACACGAACCACAAGTTGGCATTTTTTTCTTTTGTGGTTTATTTTTTGTTTTGCTTTTTACTTCGCTTGATAAAAAAACTTCGGCAAGAAAAAACCAATTACCAATTTCATGACTTAATAAATTGGTGTGTTTGCCTTGCCAACCGATACCCGCGATGGCTGCCATAGGTTTTTCAAAAAATGGCGCTGAATCGGTAATCATGCGTGATTCTATATTTTGGTTTTTTAACCATGATTGTAAGACGGCTAATTTTTGTTTTAATAATAAATGATAATCCATGCCTCTTGCATATCGTGCTATTGTGCCAACTGGTTCGTGATAGTCTTTTAATTTTTCAATAAAAGGATAAGGGTGAGTAAGGATTAAAATGGATTTTGCTTGTGGAAAAATTTTTTTAGGGTCGGCACGGGCGGGGCGATGTTTTGCTAACCATGACATACTGCCATGGTAATGATTGGCAATAAATTTATCATATTGGGTTAGCAGTTTTTTGGGGATATTTATCGGTATGACGCTGGCGTGATAAAACCCCAAAGCCTGCACACGGGATTGCAAAACGCTAAATTCTAACATATTTTATTTTAAGCGTTTAATAGCATTATCAATGGTATTTTTTATTTTTGTTTGCTCGATGGATGTGATGAAGCGATGTGATTTTTGGGCGATGGATAAGGATTTATTTTTTATCGTTTGAGCGGTTATTTGTATGATGGTTTGGGGAGAATTATTTTTAAATATATCTATACCATTGATGGATAATAGCCAAAGCAATAGACTGCTACTTGCGATGATGCCAGCGCCAAACCATATCATCCAAAGCAATAGATTTTGCCATAATACACTCCGTTTAAAAAACTTATCTTGTGCTTCAAGCCACTTGCCAACACGACGCAAGGATGGTTTTTTATATAATAAGCGATAGGGTGGCACCCATGTGGCATTGATACTAGATGGTCGTTTTTTTTGTCGTTTAAAAAAATAATTGGCAATCAGCCCTTGAAAACCCGCTTCTTGTCGTCTTTTTGCATTTTTACCAAATATGTTTAATTTTTGTCGCATTTTTTATTTTCATAGAATTTCCATATATTATATTATAGGTCAATGATTTATGCCCATACCACAAAAGCCTGTGGCGACCACCCAATATCCACCATATCACCAATATTAAAAATACGGCGACCAATGAGATTACGCATGGATAGATCAAGGCTTTTTTTTGTGCCCGATAAAGTGATGGTGTAATAGGTCATTTCACCATAATAGGTTACATCAATAACTTTGCCTTTGGTTTTTTTTTCGGCTTTGATGCCAGTGTCATTTAAGATACTTAATTGTTCGGGGCGAATACCAGATTGTAATGTTTGTTCATTATTATATCCCATCGGTTTCATAACGCTGGCTTCGCCAAACCCTTCTATCATAACCTGCAAATCATTTTTGGATGATTTTTCAACCTTGATATCAAAAAAATTCATACCGCCAACAAAATTAGCTACCATTTTGTTTTTGGGTTTTTGGTAAATACCATTTGGGGTATCAACCTGGGTCAACTCACCATTGAACATCACGCCTATTCTATCTGATAAGGTTAAGGCTTCTTCTTGGTCGTGGGTAACCAACACAAAAGAAATATTGAGTTTGCGTTGTAATTTTCGTAATTCATCACGCATTTGGTCTCTTAATTTTTTGTCAAGAGCGGATAAAGGCTCATCAAGTAACATAACTTTTGGTTGCATAACCAAGGCACGAGCCAAGGCAACACGCTGTCTTTGCCCGCCTGATAATTGATGCGGTCGTCGGTCAGCCAAATGTTCCAGTGCCACCTGTGATAAGGCTTCCATCGCACGGCGGGTGCGCACAGCGGGGGTTTCTCGTCTTAACCCATAACCTACATTGTCAATAACCGATAGATGTGGAAAAATGGCATAAGATTGAAAAACCATTTTTGTTGGGCGTCTATCTGGCGTAATATTTAACATATCAACCCCATCAATAAAAATATGACCAAAAGATGGTTGTTCAAACCCAGATATAGTTCGCAACAAGGTTGTTTTGCCGCAGCCTGAAGGACCGAGCAAAGAAAAAAATTCACCTTGTTTTATTTTTAGGTCAATTTTTTTTAACACATTGGTTGTGCCAAAATTTTTGCCGACACCACGAATATCAATAATGTTATTATTGTTTTTTACCATATTCCACCTCCCCCTTTTATACCAGTTTTTTTCAATGATTGATTTTTAATAATCTCTACCATAGATATTAAAATAATGGAACTCACAATAATAAGACTTCCCAATGCTAAAATATGGGGGAGTTTTTGAATGAAGCGTAATTGACTCCAAAGATAAAGCGGCAGGGTATTTTCGGTGCCAGCGGCAAAAAATGCAATGATAAATTCATCAAATGATACGATAAAACAAAGAATAAAACTAGAAAGAATACCCGGCATCACTAGGGGTAAAATAACACGAAAAAATGTTTGGCTTTCGTTTTCGCCCAAATCAGCCGAAGCCTCCTCCAAACTGCGGTCAAGACCTTGAAATGCTGATAATAAAACGGTTACAGAAAAAGGCAATAAAATTAATATATGACCTAAGGTGATGGTAAGTAGCGATGGAAAATAATCGGTAAAGATTGATTGCATAACTGGTGGCAAATGGGGCGAAATAGAATTTCTAAATTGATTGACGATCTGTAAAATGGAAAGCCCCATCATAATATCGGGCAAAAATAAAGGCAACATGATAGGGGCTGTTAAGGTATGTTTAAAAGGTAATTGATAGCGGGTTAAGGCACGACAAGCCAATAGAGCTATCAAGGTGCTGATAAGACTGGCAGGGATGGCAACTTTTAAACTATTGATAAGCGCTTGCCCAACGGCAGGGGTTTGGAATAATTCAACATACCATTTGAAACTCCAACCTTCTATAGGAAAAGCTACAATAGACCCAATGTTAAAAGAAAAAAGCGGAATAAATATGATAGGCGCATAAAGAAAAATTAAATAACCGATGGCATAACGCCGTAAGATTGTATTATCTTTTTTACCATCAATTGATTTGGTTGATTTTTTTATTTTAAGTTTTTTTAATAATAACATGATGTGATTCCCTATTTGATTTTTTTGAAAATACCGCGTGAGAAGAAAATAAACAATAGCAAGGCAAGAAACCCAAGTCCCATGGTGATGATGGATAAGGTTGAGCCGAGCGGCCAATCGGCACAAGTTTTAAACATACATTCGATTTGATTTGAAATCATAATTCCCTCTGAACCGCCCACCAATTTTGGTGTTACATAATCGCCCATAGTGGGAATAAATACAATCACCGTTGCGCCGACAATACCTGTAAAACATAATGGCAAGGTAATACGAAAAAAACTTTGCCATGATTTGTCGCCCAAATCGCTAGCGGCCTCAAGCAAACTGCGGTCAATTTTTTCTAGCGATATAAATATCGGCAAAATAGCAAAAGGTGCATAAGCATGGGCCAGGGTGATGACCACCGAATTAATATTGTAAAGTAAAAAAGTCATATGATAATCATCAAGCGATTGGTCGGGTAAAAAAATACCAAGTATACTAAGCCAAGCCGAATCAAGCACCCCCCCATAACCCAAAACAATTTTCCAAGAAAATACCCGCAATAGATAGCTACTCCAAAAAGGCAGGGTGATGAAAAACAACCAAGTGTTTTTATTTTCACCGCCATAAAAAGAAATATAATAAGCCGCAGGAAAAGATACCAGCACCGTGCCCAAAGTGACTAGGGCGGCAATAATAATGGTGCGAATAATTAAACGGGGAAACAAATCATCATTCCATACTTTGACATAATTGGTAAAATCCCAAACCTTTTCATAACTATTTAATCCTGTTTGTTGCCATAGGCTTATGGTGATAAGCCCAATTAAGGGGACAATCGCAAATAATATGGCATAGAAAAAAGCGGGCGATATCAACCCAAGCCCACGCCATGAAACGCCACTGAAATCAAATAATCGTAAAACGCCATATGGGGATGTTTTTTCATCATGGGTATGAATTATTTTATTATGATTTTCATCTGTTGCATCATTTTCCAGTGGTGTCATCGCCACTTTTTTAGCAATGGATGTTTTGTGCTTGGATGGTTTTTTCATTGTTAGGTTTTTTTTAGATAGGGCACTATTGGTTTTATAGAAAAAAATAAAAAGTGGCAAGCTTAAATTTTTGCCAAGCGATATTTTATTTTTGTCTATAATATGGTAAGACTAGATAAAATGCATAAACAACAGAAACATTTGGTTATTGTGGGTGGCGGTCATGCAGGCACGGAAGCGGCGTCGGTGGCGGCGCGTATACTATATCATTTTGATATCAAAATAACACTTATAACTGGCGATACCACCACCATAGGCGAAATGTCTTGTAATCCCGCTATAGGCGGTTTGGGTAAGGGGCATTTGGTTAAGGAAATTGATGCTTTGGGTGGCATTATGGGGCAAGCTATTGATAAAGGCGGCATACAATTTCGTTTATTAAATCAAAGCCGTGGACCGGCGGTGTTTGGTCCGCGGGCACAGGCTGACCGCCGACTATATAAATTGGCAGTGCAAACATTGCTAAAAACTATCCCTAATCTTGCGATAAAAAATGGTCAGGTAAAGCAAATTGTGTTTGATAAAAAAAATAAGGTGGTGGGGGTTAAGGTGGCAACGGGCGATCATACCATTACTAATTTGATAGATTGCGATGCTGTGGTATTAACCACAGGCACATTTTTGCGTGGTATGATTTATATTGGGGTTGATAAAAAATGTTCGGCAGGCCGTTGGGGGGAGAAGGCAGAAAATACCCTATCTACCAGTTTAGAACATTTGGGGTTATCAATGGGGCGATTAAAAACAGGCACACCGCCACGGCTTTCTAAAAAAACCATAGATTGGGATTCTTTGCCAAAACAGCTGGGCGATAAAATTCCCGAACCATTTTCATGTCTTAATGATAAAATTTTCCAACCGCAAATGGCTTGTGCTATCGCCCATACCAATCAAGCGACCCATGATATTATTAAAAAAAATCTAGCCCGTTCGGCAATGTATGGCGGGGTGTTGGATTCACAAGGACCAAGATATTGCCCATCAATAGAAGATAAGGTTGTAAGGTTTTTTGATAAAACATCGCATCAAGTTTTTTTAGAACCTGAGGGTTATGATGATGATACTATTTATCCCAATGGGCTTTCAACCAGCTTACCGCTTGCGGTGCAACAGCAATATATTAATAGTATGCAGGGATTGCATTCTGCCAAAATTTTGCGTGCAGGTTATACCATTGAATATGATTTTATTGACCCACGCCAAATCACTCCTCAGCTTTCGGTTAAAAATGCTGAGGGGCTTTTTTTGGCAGGGCAAATCAATGGCACAACAGGTTATGAAGAAGCCGCGGCGCAAGGCTTGGTGGCAGGTATCAATGCAGCACAATATTTAAAACAGCAAGCAGCGGTTATTTTTTCTCGCACCAATAGCTACATCGGTGTGATGATAGATGATTTGACAAGGCTTGGGGCGAGCGAGCCTTATCGTATGTTTACCGCCCGCGCTGAGCATCGGTTGTTTTTACGCCCCGATAATGCTGATGCCCGCTTGACGCCTTTGGGTATTAAATTGGGTATGATTGGTGATATCCAAAAAGAAATTTTTTTTAAAAAAATGGCATTGTTAAAAGACTGGAGAGAAAAATTACAAACATCGCCCAAAACACCAAAAGAATGGGCGGCGCATGACATTGTGTTAAAGCAAGATGGTAAAAGGCGTTCAGGTTTTGACCTGTTGGCGATGGTGCATCACCAACAGGCTCTGCCCGTGGCTAAAAAATATGATGGCATAAAATTACAAGGCGATATTTGGCAAAAATTAATTGCGATTTATGATGGTCTGGCAATGGTTGATAGGCGGGTGGTGCGTATATTGATGGCGGAATCATTATATAGCGGATATCAAGATCGTTATGACCAAGAAATAAAAATTTTTCAACGCAATCAATATATTCCCATACCCGAAGGGTTTGATTATAAAAAAATTGCTGGGCTGTCTGCCGAATTGATAGAAAAATTGTCAAACACTCGCCCGAAAAATCTTTCGGCTGCCAATAAAATTCAAGGTATGACACCCGCTGGGCTTTATCGATTGCAAGCTGTTTTAGCCACAGAAAAATTTTTATAAATTATCGCTTTTCCATAGGGGTATAGGAACGCTTGGTCGCACCGGTGTAAAGCTGTCTTGGCCTATCAATTTTTTGGGTTTTTTCGCTCATCATTTCGTTCCATTGTGCTACCCAACCTGCGGTGCGAGATAGGGCAAACACCGCAGTAAACATTGATAATGGAAAATTCATAGATTGCAAAATAATCCCCGAATAAAAATCAACATTGGGAAAAAGTTTGCGTTCAATGAAATAATCATCTTTCAATGCTATTTGTTCTAATTCTTGTGCCAATTCTAATAGAGGGTTGTTGAGATTTAATTTGGCAAAAATTTCGTGGCAAGATTTTTTTAATACTATGGCACGCGGGTCATAATTCTTATACACCCGATGACCAAACCCCACCAACCGCATATTATCTTTTTTGGTTTTAACCTTATCAAGAAAGGCAGGAATATTTTTTTTATCACCGATGACTTCTAGCATTTTTATCACGGCTTCATTGGCGCCACCATGGCTAGGTCCCCAAAGACAAGAAATACCAGCCGAAATACAAGCAAAGGGATTGGCTTTTGATGACCCTGCCATACGCACCGTTGAGGTTGAGGCATTTTGTTCATGGTCGGCATGTAGGATAAAAATTTTTCGCAAAGCATTGGTAAATATTGGATTGATATCATATTTTTCACAAGGCACAGAAAAAGTCATATTGATAAAATTTTCGGTGTAATTAAGGTCATTGCGTGGATAGATAAAAGGCTGACCCATTGAATATTTATAAGACATAGCGACCAAGGTGGGTAATTTGGCAATGATGCGAATCATAGCTTTTTTGCGAATCTGTGAATCAATAATATTGGTTTCTTGTTGATAAAAAGCCGACAAAGCCCCCACCACCCCAACCAGCGTTGCCATGGGGTGTGCATCACGCCTAAAGCCACGATAAAAATTGTGCAATTGTTCATGCACCATACTATGATGACAAATTTCCCAACAAAAATCATCATATTGTTGTTTGGTGGGTAAATTACCATAAATAAGCAAATAAGCCGTTTCTAAAAACCCAGATTTTTCTGCTAGTTCTTCTATCGGGATACCACGATGTAATAGTAGACCTTTTTCGCCATCAATAAAGGTGATGGCACTTTCACAAGCGGCGGTTTGGCTATAACCCGAATCAAGCGTAAATAATCCAAGGTTTTCATAAATACCGCCCTTGATACCATTGAGGTCTATGACCTCAGGTCCCATCGTGCTAGGGCGAATAGGCAAGTCAATTTTTTTACCATTGCGATTATCAATAATTGTTATGCTGTTGTTGGTTTTGTCTGTCATGGGTTTTTTTAAGGGGTGGTTTTTTTATGATGTTTTTTGGGTTTGATAAGATTTTTGTTTTTACAATGGCTTTATTATATGATATAGACAAAAATATACAATTCTTCAATAATGTAATTTATAAAAAATTATCATGGTTAAAAAGAAACTTATCCATCCCCCCATTTTGATGCCCCGTGCGACGGCGGTGTGGTTGATTGATAACACCAGCCTTGCCTTTCAGCAAATTGCTGATTTTTGTGGGCTACATTTGCTTGAGGTTGAAAACCTTGCCGATGCCGATAATAGCCAATTAAAAGGTATGAGCCCGATTTTGAACGGGCAATTAAGCAAGGATGAAATCACCCGTTGTGAAAAAGATGAAAAGATATCATTGAAACTCAGTAAGGTAGAAACCCATGATCATTTGATAGAAGAACGCAAAGGCGCACGCTATACTCCCATTGCCAAAAGAGGCAATAAACCCGATGCGATATTGTGGTTGTTAAAAAACCATAGCGGTTTATCTGATAGCCAGATAGGGCGGCTTATCGGCACAACCTTGAATACCATCAAGGCGATTAAACATCGCACCCATTGGAATATGGCAAATTTAAGCGCCAAACATCCAGTTGAATTGGGGCTTTGCACCAAGCTAGAATTGGAAAAGTTGGTGAATAAAATCAAAAAGGTCGAACAGGTTGATGATGATAATCTACCCGATGGGGCAGATGATAAGCTATAATCATCGCCTTGATACGGCAAGATAAGATGGTAAAAAAACGCATATTCATTGATGGCGACCAAGGCACCACTGGGCTGGATATCACACAAAGGCTTAAGGCATTTTTACCTGAGATTGATATCATCACCTTGCCTGAAAATCTAAGGAAAGATAAAAAACATCGGTTGAGTCATTTGAATGATTGCGATTTGGCAGTTTTGTGCCTGCCTGATGTAGCAGCCATAGAATCGGTTAAGCTGGTTGAAAATCAGCGGGTCAAAATTTTGGATTGTTCAACCGCCCATCGGGTGGCACGGGGATTTGTTTATGGTTTGCCTGAATATAATGCAAAACAAAAAAACTTGATAAGCCAAGCTATGCGGGTGGCAAACCCAGGCTGTTATGCCACTGGCTTTATTTTGTTGCTCGCCCCCTTGATGCGTGCGGGTATTTTGCCTGATGATTACCCTTATGTGGTGGTTGGCATATCGGGTTATTCGGGGGGGGGCAAGGGTATGATAGAAGAATATGAAACAACCAACATCAAGGGGCATAGTTATGGTTTTTTACAAAATCATAAACATCTGCCTGAGATGACCGACTATGGGTTATTGTTGCATCCGCCTATATTTATACCATGGGTGGGGGATTTTCCACGGGGGATGGTGATAAAAATTCCGCTGGATGGGCGGGTTTTAAAAAATATTAGTAAATCATTGATAGAAAAAATTTGGCAAGATAATTATCAAAATTGTGATAAAATTATTTTACCCAACGATGATGAGGCGATAATGGCTGATAAAATTTTGGTGGATAGTTATAACGGGCGTGATGATGTGGCACTAAAGGTGGTGGGGCATGATGATGGGCGGTTGGTGTTGGTGGCAATATATGACAATTTAGGCAAGGGTGCAAGTGGTGCGGCATTGCAAAATATTCAGCTGATGCTGGATTTAAAATAAATTGCGATGCTTGCTTATCGCAAGGTTATTGCGTTTGTTTTTTTAATGTTTGGTCGGTTTCTCTTGCGGTGGCATGATGATCATGTGCTGTGGCATTTTTACTTGAAAATACAATAGATAATAAAACAAGTAAAATAAAAATCCGCATCATGTATCTAAACTTTTTTTATTGTTGCTAATCTATCACCTAAAATAATCAAATAGATGCTGGCGGTCATGGTGATAAAAACCGATGCCCAAAATCCCCACCAACCCATTGCCAAAGAATGGTTAGAGGCAACATTGGCATAGATAAAAAAATTCCACACAAAAGGTAAAACAAATGTATAACGCATGATGCGCCCATAAAAATAAAATCCTAATATGGGCGATAGATAAATAATCGCCTCCTGCCATGCTGGAAAACTACCATTATGTTGGGTGATATAATACCAGATGTCGCTCCAGCCACCGGGCAAACTACCATAAATAAATACCCATAAAAAATTTGCCAGTGCGGCATATTTGATATGGCGGCATATTGTTGTTTGGTCCATTTTTTTCATCATAAAGCCATTATAGTCAAATTCTTTTTATTTTGTCAATAGATATTTTTGCATTATTTGAATAAGTTGTCAGCGGAAAAATTTTGTGCTATGGTGCTTTTTATCTTTAGGATAAAAAACAATGACAAAATCATTACAGCGAAAAGATCTATTATGTGATAAAGCTTTGATAGGTGGTGGTTGGCTTGGTTTGGCAAAAACCTATGAGGTGAAAAACCCAGCCGATGGTAGTGGCATTGGGCAGTTGCCCGATTGTGGTGTGAAAGAAACCGAAGATGCGATTGCCAAAGCGGTCCAGCCACAAAAACAATGGGCGATGAAAACCGCTAAACAAAGAAGTATCATTTTGAAAAAATGGGTGGAGCTGATTGAAAAACATAAAGACGATTTGGCACTTATTTTAACTTGGGAAAATGGCAAACCCATATCGGAATCGCTTGCCGAAATTGCATCGGGTATGGGTTATATTGAATGGTTTGCCGAAGAAGCCAAACGAGCCTATGGCGATATTATCCCTGGGCATTTGCCCGATAAAAGATTGCTGGTGATATTGCAACCAGTGGGTATTACTGCTTCCATTACCCCGTGGAATTTTCCCCATTCTATGATAGCCAGAAAGGTCGGCCCTGCCCTTGCTGCAGGCTGTGCCCAGATAGTCAAACCCCCCGAACAAACACCTTTTTCGGCACTTGCTATGGCAAAATTGGCACTTGAAGCGGGATTGCCGCAAGGGCTTTTCTCGGTGATTTCTTCAACCGATGCCCGCACCATCGGCAAGGTTTTAACCACCGACCAAAGGGTGGCAAAATTTTCTTTCACTGGCTCAACCGCAGTGGGCAAAATATTGATGGCGCAGGCCGCCGATTCGGTGAAAAAAATTTCGCTTGAGTTAGGTGGCAATGCGCCTTTTTTGGTGTTTGATGATGCCGATTTAGACGAAGCGGTTTCGGGGGCGATGGCATCAAAATTTCGTAATGCGGGGCAAACTTGCGTCTGTGCCAATCGCTTTATTGTGCAAAAAAAAGTGGTGAAGGCGTTTGCTGAAAAATTAAAAACCGCTATGGAAAAAATGGTGGTGGGTAATGGGGCGGATGAAGGTGTAACCACTGGTCCTCTGATTGATGCCGAATCTTTGTCAAAGGTGGAATCGTTGGTAAAGGATGCTACGACAAAGGGGGCAAAAATTATGCTCGGTGGGCGGCGGCATAGACTCGGTGGGTTTTATTTTGAACCAACCTTATTGCTTGATATGACGCCCGATATGTTGATAGCCAGCAATGAAATTTTTGGGCCAGTGGCTGCGATTTTTTCTTTTGATAAGGATGAGGAGGCAATAGAATATGCTAACCGCACCCATTATGGTCTTGCCAGTTATTTTTATGCCAAAGATATGGCACGGGTGTTTCGTATTGCCGAAAATATTGAAACGGGTATGGTTGGGGTGAATACGGGTATGCTTACCACCGAGGTTGCACCTTTTGGTGGGGTGAAGGAATCGGGTTTGGGGCGTGAAGGTGGTTGGCAGGGATTGCGTGAATATATGAATGAAAAATATATTTGTATATCATTATAAAAAAAGGCGATGATGTTATGGCAAAAGAAGTAAAATTGGTTGGTATCACTGGCAATTATAAAATTGATGATAGCCATGTGCATAGCCATGGCTTGACCAAGGGGGTGGCAGTGGTGATAGAAAAATATCGTTACAACGCAAGGGTGCTTGATTCTTGCCAAACCGATGGCATCACCGCACTGCCAGTGGTCATTCCACCGATGGGGGAAGCGATGTTCCCATTGTTAGAAAAAATAGATGGGTTGATATTCACAGGGGCAATTAGTAATATCCACCCTGATCGTTATGGTGGGCATAAACCCCGTGATGGTAATGTTGCTGATGTGATGCGTGATGATACCACCTTGCCAATGTTTGAACAGGCGATGCAGCGGGGTTTGCCGATATTATGTATTTGCCGTGGTGCCCAAGAATTGAATGTTGCTTTGGGCGGCACTTTGCACCAACATCTTGAAGAATTGCCTAATTATCAAGACCATCGCTATGAATTTCTTAAGGGCAAATCTTATGATGATGGGTTTCGTGAGGTGCATGATATTACGGTAAAGGCGGGCGGGGTATTGGAAAAAATTTATAATAAAATAGATGCGGGCAAAAAAAAATGGCGGGTCAATTCGGCACATGGGCAAGGGGTGGATAAATTGGCAAAGGTTTTAAGGGTAGAGGCTTTGGCAGATGATGGGGTGGTGGAGGCTTTTTCTTACCCTGATTATACCAAACAGGGGCATTTTTTGCTTGCGGTGCAATGGCATCCCGAAGCCGATGTGGTGATCGACCAGCCACAAAATAAAATTCTGTTTCAAGAATTTGGTAAGGCTTTATAGTTTTTTATAAACCCGTGCCATGTAAAAACTTAATCCCATTATCATCATCATAGCACACCAAAATTGCCCTATGGTGAAGATGCCGATAAAACCATCCATGGGGGCACGAAAAAATTCAATTACAAAACGAAACCCGCCATAAAAAAATAAAAAACATGAAAATATAATGCCATTGGGTAAAAATTTGATAGGCAAGGATGTTTGTGAATTTTTATAAATTGCCAAAAAATGCAAAATGCAAAATAACAACAAGCCTTCAAAAAAAGCTTCATATAATTGACTGGGGTGGCGAATGGTTTGGTCGATGTGGGGGAATATTACCCCGATGGTGCTTTGCCAAACAGGCGATGCGATAGGGCGACCGATTAATTCGCCATTGATAAAATTGGCACTACGCCCTATTAATAAAGCCAAGGGCACGGCACGGCAAAAACTATCAATCAATATCCAGCGGTCAATTTTTTTTCTTTTGGCAAACCACAAACTGGCTATCAGCAATCCTATGGCCGCCCCGTGAAATGCCATACCACCTTGCCAGATGGCTAACCATTGCCACCATTGAAAAAAAGGCAAGGTTAAAAATTCTATCGGGTGATAGAATAAAATATACCCAAGCCTTCCGCCAATCAGGGTGGCAAGGATACCGATGAATAAAAAATCATCCCAAGCAGTCGATGATAGATGATATTGGCGTGATTTTTTTTGTGCCAATAGGGTGGCTTGATAACAATGCGGCAACCAATAGCGACAAAATAAAAACCCCAGTAAATAAGCCACCCCATACCAATAGACCTGCCAGCCAAATAGTGAAAAAGCGATGGGGTTAAGGTTATGGATATAGGGCACAAAAACCTCTATAACATAATTGGGTATGGTATTGTAGACAAACCTTAAATTATATTATAGAATAAAAAACCACATGGTGCAAAAGGCGAATAACAATGGATCATTTACATAAAAATTTTATATCACATAAAAAAAACTCCCATTGGGCGAAGAATTTTTTTGGCAGTTTATGGCTGTTGTTATCCATGATGTTTGGCGGGGTATGTTATGCCGATACAGATATGCGTTTTTATATCCACCCCGAAGGCGAAATGTTATTTTTAGATAAGACTTTTATCAAAGGTGGCAATGAGGTTGTTTTGGGTGGTGGTGGAAATTTTATTTTTGGTTTTCGCATTGATGATATTGAAATTGCCACTATGATAGGTTATCACCATTTTTCATTTGATGGTCATTTTAGCGAAAATAATCAAAGCCATTATTTTGAAACCAGCGAAGGGTTTATACCCACCGCCTTGGGAATAAATTATATTTTTTCTATTGGCGATTTTGCCATTGTGCCAGGCTTGGCTAGGGGGTTGATGTTGCATATGATTGACCGCACAACCACTTATCGATCGGGCGACGAGCCCTTGGTGGTGAAAGAAACCATAACCCAAACCCGTGGTTTGTGGTTGCCACAATTACAATTGGTTTATGTCCCTGATGATGATTGGCAAATATCGCTGGCAACAAAATTCTATATCGTGCCAGATGGTTATAGTGATAATTATACCAAAACGGCAAAAAAAAGATCCTATGATGAAAATTACCAAACCTATAACAAAGAAGATGAGCTTTTTTGGTATGGCACGATAACGCTGGGGGTATCTTATATTTTTTAAGTCGCAGTGGTTTGTAAGAAATCATTGATATAGATATTGACCGCTTGTTCAATTGACATAGGGGTGAAATCAATTAGGCTATGTAATTTATTGATGTTGGCTAGGGTGTGGTTTTGATAATGGGGTGCCAGCAAAGGCGGCATGGGTATATAATCAATCTTGGTAGGTTGTTTGATATGTGCCATAATGTAATGCGCCATTTGATTAAAACTGGTGGCTTGCCCTGACCCTAGATTAAAAATACCCGATAGTTTTTTTAATTGCGATGGGTCGGTTTGGTATTGATGATAAAATTGTAATAATTTTATGATGACCCATACCCCATCCATCACCCAGACAAAATCACGGGTTTGTTCGCCATGTTTGATGGTAGGGTCGGTGGATTGAAAGAGACGCATATGGTTGGTTGCTGTGGCTTGGGAAAAAAATTGTGGCACCACCGATGCTTGCCCTTTTTTGTGATATTCATTAGGGCCAAACACATTGAAAAATTTTAATCCCGCAAAAAAAGGTGGGGTGCGATGGGCGAATGGTTTTTCGCCAAATACAAATATATCAAATAAATGTTTTGACCGCCCATAGAGATTGCGAGGTTGTAATTTTTTTAAATCATCTATGGTTTCTGGTTCAACAAAACCAAAAGCCCCATCGCCATAGGTGGCAGCACTGGATGCATAGATAAAAGGGCATTGCCAAACAATGGTTTTTTGCCATAAGGCTTGGCTGTAGTGGGTATTTTTTTTTAACACCAAAGATTCATCTTGGCTGGTGGTATCGCTCAATGCGCCCAAATGCACCACCGCTTTGATGTTATCGGTTGGTTGAAAGTTTAATAATTCATCAGGGGTGATGATGGGGGGGATAGATGGGGTGGTAATTTTTGAAAGCAAATATGGCGGTTGGCGGTTGGTGATATTTTGTTTTTTTTCGGGGGTTTCATCATCAACAATAATGATGGATTGTTTTTCAGCCAGCAAATAATTGGCAAGGCACGAACCAATAAATCCTAACCCGCCAGTAATGATGATGATACCATCGGTTGTTTGCCAGTCGGGTGGTTTGACAAAATAACGGGCGAGGGGGGGCTGTGGCATTGTTTATCTATTATACATCCCCGCTCAGATGATTGATGGGTGCGGCAAATATTTTAACCTAAAAAATATTCTATTTTTTAGGTGATTAACTGCCTTGGCGTGCTTTATAGCGGGGATTTTTTTTATTGATAATATAAAGCCGCCGCCGCCGTTTTACCAATTGGCAATCTTTATCACGGGTGCGAAGGGTTCTTAAAGATGTTGTGACTTTCATGTAAAAGTTTTATGGCAAAAAATGCCGCATCTGTCAATTGATTTATGGGGGGTTTTATCTTGTAAGATAGATGCTATCTTTATCAATATGGCAGAGGCTATGTTGGTTGGCTATTTTTATTAATTGATAAAAATCATGGCGAGCGATGGCAATGCAACCTTCGGTCGGGGTAAGGTTGGGGCGTGCCAGATGGATAAAAATGGCACTCCCCTTGCCTTTGATAATCGGGTTGTGGTTATAATCCAAAACCGCCAATAAATCATAAATATCATCATTACGCCATAATTTTTCATGGTGATAGGGGTAATGGTCGGTGCATAATTGTTGATTGTAATCGGGGGATGCGGGGTCATCAACCCAAATGGCATTTTTGGCGATCGGTAAGGTTGGCAAGCTGGTATCAGGCCTTGCCAATTTGTCGGGTCGGTAAAGCACCGATAAAATTTTGTAATCCCCTATCGGGGTGATGCCATCGCCTTCCTTTTGTTTGCTACCTACGCCGCCTCGCCCTAATGATAGGGGGTGAATAGTTAAGATATCGCGGGGATTTTTCATTTTGTTTTTTTATTATAAACTTGTTAGCATAATAAAAGAAATGGATAAGCATCTATAAGAAAGACGAAAACAAATGATAAAGATAGGCGATGAAATTGTCAATGACAAGGTGATGGTGGTGGGCAAAACCGCTGGGGTGATGCTCCATGATATATTGGGGAAAAAATCAGTGCTGTTTGCGGTGCCAGGTGCTTTTACCCCTACCTGTGCGATGAAACATTTGCCAAGTTATCTATGGCAACAAAAATCGCTTGCCGATAAGGGGATTGATAAAATTCTCTGCCTTGCGGTGAATGATATTTTTGTAATGACGGCATGGGAAAAGATGGAAAAATCACAAGGTATTATTACTATGATAGCCGATGGCTCTGCTGTTTTAACCAAAAAATGGGGTATGGAGTTTGATTTAACCGATGCGGGGCTTGGGGTGCGGTCGCAACGCTATGCGATGCTGTTGGAAGGTGCGGTGGTGCGGAATTTATTTTTAGAAAAAAAGGGTGAATATAAAGTCTCCTCGGCTGAATATGTTTTACGCCAAATTTAATCTTCATTAAGCCATTGGTTTATCATATTGGGGTTGATGGTTTTTTTGTTGCGAAAAGCATAATCATCCAACCGCAATAATATATGATGCAATGCTTGATGGCTACGGGGTGCGTCACGCAAAATGCGGTCAATTATTTTATCATTGACCGCTATTTGCCGTTCGGCAAAAAAACCAAAAGCTTGGGCGCGCAAATTAATATCATCGGCAACCAGCCATAATTGCGCGATAAGCGATAGGCGTGATGATAAATCTGTTAGAAGATAATTCGCCTGCTGTTTGAGTAATAATGATAGGGATTTTTGGGCTAATAATAATAATTTTGGTCGTTGGTGTTGAGGCTGGTTAAAAAAATAACATAAATCTTTAGCTGCGGCGGGGGATAGATTTGGCAATGCTTGGTCAATATTATCCCAAATGATAATATGATGCGGTGGGTGGTTTTTTATGTCAGCCATTTGGTTGTTTTTTATCATAAATCCAAGCGATTGATGAGCGGGTGATTTTCTAAATAAATACCAGGCGATAAAACTTTTTCCCGAACCAACATCGCCGCTTAAACACAAAGCTCCATCTTGCCATTGGTCGGGGCGTTGTAGTAAAGCGATGGTTTTTTCATTAGCAGGCGATATGACCAGTGGTAGATCATGCCAGCCTGATTTTTTTGGTAAGGGTAGCAATAATTGGTTATGGGTTGGGTTTTGCATAGATGTTGCTATCTAACAAAAAACCATTTTATTTTCAAAAGAATCATTTTATCAATAGTTGATGATCGATGGCAAACACAATAATAAAAAAAATCAACTCCCTACTGATAGTTATAAAAAAGCGGGGGTGGATATTATGGCGGGCAATGATTTTGCTAAAACCATAGGGTTGATGGCACAAAAAACCCACCAGCCATTTTTGCAAACATCAATTGGTGGGTTTGCCGCTGTGATTGATATGGCAAAAACAGGTTTTCGTGACCCATTGATGATGTTGTCTTGCGATGGGGTGGGCACAAAATTGGCTTTGGCACAACGCCACCGATATTTTGATGGTATTGGGTTTGATTTGGTGGCAATGGCAGTGAATGATATTTTGGTTATGGGGGCAAAGCCTTTGGCTTTTTTGGATTATTATGCTTGTGGTAAATTGGAAAAACCAATTGCCGAAAAAATTTTAACCAGTATTAGCCATGCTTGTGTCGAGGCTGATTGTGTTTTGGCAGGTGGCGAAACTGCCGAAATGCCAAATTTTTATGATGGCGGTAAATTTGATTTGGCAGGGTTTGTGATGGGGGCGATAGAGCGGGCTGATTATGATAAAAGGTCAGCGGTGCTGGCGGGGGATAGGTTGATTGGGCTTAGGTCATCGGGGTTTCACAGCAATGGGTTTAGTTTGATAAGGCGTATATTAGACGAGCATCATATCGATGAGGCGGGGAAGCCACCTTATGAAAGCCAAGCGGAAAATTTGGCATCTGACCTTTTAACCCCAACTAGGATTTATAAAAAAATTTTTGATGCGGTTGGGCGGGATATCAAAGCGGCCGCACATATCACTGGCGGTGGTTTGTTGGATAATCTGCCAAGGGTATTTGCTGATAATTTGGTGGCATATATTGATAAAAAAACTTGGGTGATGCCAGATTGTTTTGCTTGGCTACAAAATTTGGCAGGTCTATCAAATGAAACCATGTGGCAGAGTTTTAATTGTGGTATTGGTATGGTGTTGTTTGTTGCCGCCGATAAGGTAGAAATGGTTTTAGAAAAATTAAAATCTTGTGGCGAACAACCATTTTTGCTTGGTGCGATGGCGATGAAAAAAAATAAAACTGACCCAGCGGTGGTGATAGATTAAACAAACCTATGATGGATAAATCTATATCAATCAAAGAACGCATTATGGTGCTACTATCGGGGCGGGGTAGCAATTTTATCAATTTGGCAAAATATTTAAAAACAAATTCCCATCACAAAATCATAGCGGTTGCCAGCGATAACCCAGCGGCGCAGGGACTTTCTTATGCCAAAGAAATAGCCTTGCCAATTTTGTTATTGGATTATCAGGCAGGTAGGGGGTTTGCCGAAAAAACATTGGCAGATTATATTATAAAAGAAAATATCTATTATATTTTATTGGCAGGTTTTATGAAAATTTTATCAAAAGATTTTGTGATGAAATTTCCCCATCGTATTTTGAATATCCACCCATCTTTATTGCCGCTTTATAAAGGGCTTGATACCCATAAGCGGGTGATAGCCAATGGTGATAAAGAACATGGTTGTTCGGTGCATCTGGTTGATGAAACCCTTGATGGCGGCGCCCTGTTGGCACAAAGGTGGATAAAGGTTTTACCCAATGATACTGAGGAAAGTTTGGCAGAAAAAGTTTTGGCAATGGAGCATGAATTATATCCTTTTGTTTTACAACATATTGAAATTTTGATAGAGCCAATATTATAAAAAATGACCGATAAAAATAATCAACCAAGCGATAAGGTCGGGGTGATAGGTGCTGGGCAGATGGGGCGTGGCATAGCACAAGTTTTTGCCAGCGGTGGTTTTCAGGTTGTGCTGTGCGATGTGAATGCGGCAGTGCTTGATAGTGCGAAAAAAGATATTTTGCTATCATTAAAAAAATTGGCAGAAAAAAATCAATTGAAGCAGAATGTTGATGATATTTTTCGGCTTATAGAATTTTGTCCAAAACTTGATGGTATCAAGCATTGCCAATGGGTGATGGAGGCAATTTTGGAAGACTTGACTGCTAAAAAAAATCTTTACCAAGAATTAAAAAACATATTTGCCACCTCGTCCGATTGGGTGTTGGCAAGCAACACCTCATCTTTTTTGATAAGAACTTTACAAAATTATAGCCCAAACCCAAAAAATTTTTTTGGGGTGCATTTTATGAATCCGCCTGCCTTGATGCCATTGGTGGAAATTATTTTAACCCCCTTAACCGATCCGACATTGGGTGATATGATGAAACAGATGGTGGAAAAGAAATTGGCAAAACAAGCGGTGCTGGTGAAGGATAGTTCGGGGTTTTTGCTTAATCGCTTGCTATTGCCTTATTTGAATGAAGCGGTGAAATTGCTTGACAATAATATTGCTAGCCGTGATGATATTGATAAGGTGATGATGTTGGGGGCAGGTTATAAAATGGGCCCCTTTGCCTTGTTGGATTTTATTGGCTTAGATATTTGTAAAACCGCATTGGATAATATGGCACAAGATACAGGATATGAGCATTACCGACCTTGCCAATTATTATGCGATTTGGTGGAGGCGGGTCATTTGGGGCGTAAAAGCAAAAAAGGTTTTTACGATTATCAATGACAGCGATGGATAAAAAAACCGTTATAGCACTTTGTGATTGGTTTTATCATAATCAACGCAATCAACAAAAATTGCCATGGCGACAATTGGGAGGCGCACAATCGGCTTGGTGGGTTTTGGTGAGCGAGATGATGTTGCAACAGACGATGGTGGCAAGCATTGCCAAACGCTTTCCTATATTTATAAAAAAATTCCCCAGCCCCGATGCCATGGTGGCAGGGGGGATAGATAAGGTGCTTGATGCTTGGGCGGGGCTTGGTTATTATCGCCGTGCCCATTATTTATTTTTATCTGCCCAAAAAATTTCTAGCGATGGTTGGCAAAAAAATATTGATACATTGAAAACTTTGCCAGGGGTGGGGGATTATACGGCAAAGGCACTTTTGGCATTTGCCTTTTTGCAAAAAACTATACCGCTTGATGGCAATATGATAAGGGTGTTATCGCGGTTTTTAAAAAAAAATTTTTATCTTGCCAAAACTCCATTGGCAAAAAAATACTTAGCCAGTTTGCCTGATAGGTTGTTGCCTGATAAAAATTTACCCCCATCATTTATCATATCTGATTGGGTGCAGGCTATGATGGATTTGGCACATGAAATTTGCTTACCCCAGAAACCTTTATGTTCTATTTGCCCTTTGCAAAAAAAATGTTTGGGGCAGAAACATTGGCGATATTACCCTCGCTTGAAGAAAAAACCTATAAGACAAAAAGTTTATGGGGCGGTGTTGATTTGTCAAAATCATAAGGGGGAATATTTGCTACAGCGTCGTTTTTATCAAAAAACTAATCTACCTAAATTTTCGCTGAATGGTGCACAAGGTTTATATCAGGGGCTATTGTCTTTTCCCTTATCATCTTTGGTAACACGAAGAAAAAATGCAAGCTGGAATTTTGCCAATATCATTGATGACAAAAAATCTACCTATGATAAAATAAAACCCGATAGGGTGGTGCGTGATTTAACCCATAGGCGTTTGGTGTTGTCATTGGTGTTTTGCCATATAAGCAAACTATCTTCTTATGGTGGCAATGATAAAATTATATGGGTGCATGGCGATGAGTTGTTGCATCTACCACTTCCTGCGGTGATGAAAAAAGTGGTAAGGGAGATAGTGTGATGATAGATAATTATATTTTAAGAAAATCCCCCCGTTTGCCGCAAGCTGGTTTGTTGGGAAAATATTTTTTTATTACATATGTAAGGGTGGTGGCGGCAGGCACTTTGGTATTGGTGGCAATTTTGTTGTTGGGGCAGGTCATTTATTCTTTGCCATCATTGATAGCATCAGGGTTTAACCCGATTATTTTGATGAAAATTATTATTTTTTATACCCCCCATGCTTTGACGATTATTTTACCTTTTGTGCTGTCGTTTGGCATATTTGTGGCTATGCGGCGGCAATTTGAAAATCATGAGATATTGATGGTGCGTGGGTTTGGTGCATCAACCAGACAATTATTGTTTGTTATTTGGAAATTGGCGTTTGGTGGTTTTTTGGTTTTATTGCTGTTGAAATCTTATCTTGCCCCTTGGGGGCAAGCGGGTTATCGTCAGGTTAAATTTCTTGCCCGCCAAAATATTGCACGGGCGATAGTTGAAGAGGGGCGTTTTTTCAGCCCGACCCCGGGTTTTACCATATTTATTGGTAAAAAAACCTTTAATGGTTTGTTGGAAGATATTTTTATTTTTGATAACCGCCAATCGGCAAAGGATGCCTCGCAACGCACATCGGCTATTAGTGCCGAAAAAGGGGCGATGACCAATGATAATATTCTTACCCTTAACAATGGCACAGAATTTCAAGTGGGGGGGGAACGGGTTTCTAGCTTAAAATTTGACCGCTATAGTATGGATATTTCGGTGTTTCAAAAACAAAACAGAAGGCGTAGTGGCATTGAAATTGGCACGACTGAGGCTTGGCAAAAGATGCGTGCGGCAAAACCCAAGACGATTGATTTTTATTATTATCTATTGTTGTTGAATGAAAAAATTATTTACAGCTTGCTTGGGTTGTTTTTGCCATTGTTTGCTGCCCTTTTATTGTGGCGAAGTCAAATTGATAAATCGGGGCGTTATCGGCAAGCGATGGTGTGGTTGTTTTTGCTAACCCTTGCTTCATTTGTGGTGCATTTGGTATCTTATAGTGTCAATCGGCGTAGCTTGGCACAATATTATATTATGTTGTTGCCGATAGGGTGGTTGTTGATGAATTTTTGGTTTTTGCGTTATTGGCCGAAAAAATTAAAACGGGGCGATTAAATCATTTTTTTCTAATGGTTGTCTATTGTGTTTGTTTGTGCTAGGGTTGTGGTGAAACTCTGTTGAATACAATATGATAAAAGCGAAATAATGCACCAAGAACCGATGGCGTCAGGCGATACGCCAAGTTTTATTGATTGTGGTTTATCCCCCGAATTGGCAAGAATTGTAATGGATTTGGGCTATCAAAACCCAACCCCGATACAGCAAAAATCTATTCCTGCTGTATTGATGGGTAGAGATATTATAGCCATATCGCAAACTGGCAGTGGCAAGACCGCCAGTTTTGCCTTGCCAGCGATAGATATTTTGTCGAATCAATCGTCACGCGCCCGTATGCCGCGTTGTTTGGTATTAGAACCTACCCGTGAATTGGCAAGCCAAGTGCAAGATAGTATGATTGCCTATGGCAAACATGCCAATTTGCGTTCGGTGTTATTGATAGGCGGGGTTGCTTTTGACCCGCAAAAAAAAGAATTGATGGCAGGGGCGGATATTATTATTGCGACGCCAGGGCGGTTGATCGACCATATTGAGCGTAGCCGTCTTATTTTGACCGATATTAATCTGTTGGTGATAGATGAAGCGGATCGTATGCTTGATATGGGTTTTATTCCCGATATTATTCGTATTTTGAAACTCTTGCCGAAAAAACGCCAGACCTTGTTGTTGTCTGCCACAATGGCGGATGAAATAAAAAAATTGACTCATCAATTTATGACCAACCCTAAACAGATAGAGGCGGCACGACCCGCCACCACTGCCCAAACCATTGACCAGCGTAAAATCCATCTACCTGAAGCAAAAAAATTATCGGTGTTGATTCAATTATTGCAAAGCGAAGATATTAAGAATGGTTTGATTTTTTGTAATCGCAAAAAAGATATCGCTATGGTGATGAAAACTTTGAAGGCAAGGCGTATCAAAGCCGAAGAATTGCATGGCGATTTAGACCAGCATCAACGCATACGCACCTTGCAGGCATTTCGTGATGGGGCGATTAATCTTTTGGTTTGTTCTGATGTGGCCGCCCGCGGGCTTGATATACCAGCGGTGAGCCATGTTTTTAATTTGGATGTGCCGACCAATGCCGAAGATTATGTGCATCGCATTGGGCGCACTGGGCGTGCGGGGCGAAGGGGGCGGGCGATTATTTTTGTTGCCAACCATGAAGCGGAATATGTGATGGCAATTGAAAAACTTATTAAGCAAAAAATTTTGCCGCTTGCTTTTTTGCCCAAGCCTTATCGCAATGGTTATCATAGCCAAGCCAACTCTGGGCTTGATAGGAATCTTCATCAAAATGCCAAAGCAAAAAAACCACTTTATTTGCAAAAAGATGATGAAGGGAATCAATTGCCCGATTTTTTAACTACACCCACCAGCAAAAGATAATCTATCAATAGATGATTGATAGAAGAATATTCTTGGCTTTGGATGATAACAAAAATTAAGGTCCAAACCTATGCCGCTTTTTTTTTCGTCAAAACAACCTGCCAAAAATTTGTTGGATAAGGTGCATTTACCAAAAGATATTCGCCATTTTACTCTAAAAGAATTGCGTCAATTGGCAGGGGAATTACGCCATGATATGATAACATCAGTTGCCAAAACGGGCGGGCATTTGGGGGCGAGTTTGGGTGCGGTGGAGCTGACACTTGCTTTGCATTATGTTTTTAATACACCAAAAGATTTGCTGGTGTGGGATATTGGTCATCAAACTTATCCCCATAAAATTTTAACCAAACGCCGTTCGCTGATGCCAACCTTGCGTCAAGAATATGGCTTGTCGGGTTTTACCATGATAAGCGAAAGCCCATATGACCATTTTGGCGCGGGGCATAGCTCAACTGCTATTTCGGCAGCTTTGGGTATGGCAGTTGCCAATCAAAAAATTGGTAAGGCGAAACACAAGGTGATAGCGGTGATTGGTGATGGGGCAATGAGTGCAGGGCTTGCCTTTGAGGCTATGAATAATGCGGGGCATTTGAAAATTCCTATGTTGGTTATTTTGAATGATAATGATATGTCCATCGCACCACCGGTCGGGGCATTGAGCGACCATTTGACGATGTTGATGTCTAGCAAATCATTTTTGGGTTTGCGGCAGCTGACTTTTGATACTTTTGATTTTTTGCCAAAAAAAATTAAAAGTAAATTAAAATTAACCGAACGCTATGTGCGTAATTTGGCAAGCGGTGGTAATTTTTTTGAACATTTGGGGTTTTATTATGTCGGGTTGGTTGATGGGCATAATCTAGACCATTTGATAAGTGTTTTGAAAAATATCAAAATAGCCAATCTATCATCGCCAGTGTTATTGCATGTGGTAACAAAAAAGGGCAAGGGTTATAAGCCTGCAGAAAAAGCCAGCGATAAATTTCACGGGGTGAGCCAATTTGATATCACCTCGGGCAAGTCTTTATCGGCAAAAAGTGATAAACCAAGTTATACCAGCATTGTGACAAAAGCTTTATGCGAATTGATGGCAGTGGATAAAAAAATCATTGCCATCACCGCGGCGATGCCGAATGGTACAGGGCTTGATGTGGTGGCTAAACAATTTCCTAAAAATGTTTTTGATGTCGGTATTGCCGAACAACATGCGGTTACCTTTGCTGGCGGTATGGCGAGCCGCGGCTTAAAACCTTTTGTGGCTATCTATTCAACTTTTTTACAACGCGCCTTTGACCAAGTGATACATGATATAGCGGTGCAAAATTTGCCTGTGCGGTTTTTGCTTGACCGTGCGGGTTATGTTGGTGCAGATGGTGCAACCCACCATGGGTCATTTGATTTGACTCTTTTGACGGCTTTACCCAATTTTGTGGTGATGGCACCCAGCGATGAAGCCGAATTGCGTGATATGATCCATGGCATGAAAAATTATGATAAGGGGCCAATAGCGATACGCTTTCCAAGGGGAAATGGGGTGGGGGTGTTGATGCCAAAAAAACCAAAAAAAATAACCATAGGGCAAGGGGTGAAGGTATTATCGGCAAATGCTAAGAATCGCCATGGCGATAAAATAGCTTTATGGGCTTTGGGGGCGATGTTTTATAGAACATGGCAAGCGATAGATATTTTGAAAAAACAAAATGCCCCCGATGATTTGTTATCATCGCTTAGCCTTATCAATCCCCGTTTTGCTAAACCGCTTGATGGGCGGCTCGCACAACACCTATTGCAAGACCATAATATTTTTATCACATTGGAAGAAGGTGCGATAGGTGGTTTTTATAATCAGATGGCATATTATTTGGAACAACATAAGGGCAATAAAAACATTAGTCTGTATGGGCGATATATGCCTGATAAATTTATTGAACAAGCCACCTCCGAACGCCAATTATCCATTGCCAATTTGTCGCCTGAAAGAATCGCTAACTTTATTTTTTCTCTCTATTCTGCTAGGGTGAAGGTATAAATTTTTTTAAAATAATAATATATGATGATAAAAAAAATTTCTTTTAAAATTAAGCCAACATATAATGATAATGATTTTTTGCCATTGATGGGCAGGTTTTATCAATATTATATGGCTATCATATATCGCAAGATGTGGGTGTGGCTATGTGGTTGTTGCTTTTTGCTTGGTTTGCCAACCATAGCATCTGGTGAAACATTTGCTACCTATCTTAAGGCGATGCTTAATAACCAGCCTGGTCTTAGGGCAGCGCTTTATGATGTTTATAGCAAAGGGCAACTTTATGATGTGTCTATTTCACAATTATTTAACCCTTCGGTTGCTTTGGTGAGTAGTTTTGGTCAAACCTATTCTATGAATACTGGCTCTTCTGCCTCCTTTGCCAATTATGAGTCAACCTATAACCGCAATAGCCATAGTTTGCAATTAACCCAAAATATTTTCAATGGTGGTAAGGATAATTTGGCAATGCAACAGGGGCGGGCGGTTTTTCATTTAAGCGAATGGCAATATCTGGCACAGGAGCAAGAGCTTATTTTGCAATCGGCAGTTGCCTATACCGATGTTATCAAGGCACGCAAAGCCTATCAATTACAAAAATGGAACAATGATATGATGGCAAGAATTTTGGCAACGGCTCGTATTAGGTTTCGCACTGGCATCATCACCAATAGCGATTTGGCACAAAGCGAATCATTGAAATCAGCCAATGATGCCTTGTTGATAACTGCCCAAAATAATTTTAATGCGGCCAATGATGAATTTAAGCGGTTGTTTGGCACTTTACCCAGTAAGAATTTGGAAGCCATCGATAAAGATTTGAAAACCATTGCCGCTGCGATTAACAAACGCAACAAAGGGTCACAAAAAAATTGGCTACGGGATTTTGAAAGACGCAACCCCTATCTACAACAGGCAAGGTTGCAAAATGCTATAGCCAAGATTCAAAAAGATAGTAATTTGGTGGGGTCTTTGCCAAAAATTGATTTTAATTTGAGGGCTGAGCTTGCCACCAGCTCCCAACCCAATGCCGCCCGCAATAGCAAAAGTTTTGGCGGTAGTATCACCATCACCCAGCCTTTATGGTTTCAAGGGGCTTTGTTATCGGGATCGCGTGCGGTTATTAGCGCTGCCAAGGTGAGCGAATTACAATTTCGTGATACCAGCCAAAAATTGCAAACCCAATTTAATCGTGCCTATCAAGATTATCGTGCTAGTTTATTGGCAGAACGAGCCTATGTGTCGGCAGTAAGGTCATCACGCTTGGGGTTAAAGGCGGCCAACATTGAGTATAATGCAGGCAAACGCACGGTGCTTGAATTGATGCAGGCCGCCGATAGTAATCTTAACAATGAATTGAGTCTGCTTGATGCTAGTCAAAAAAGAACCACAGCTATGTTGAATTTGCAAATGATGACGGGTGATTTAATCGCTAGTAATTTTGGTTTGGCATCACCCTATCGTGCCTTGACCGAGCGTGATCGTGATTATCGTGGTGCGGCCAATCCCTTTGTGGTGGTGAGCGAATGGTTATTTGCCCCTAATGTGGAAAAATCTATCAAAAGATACCCCAAAGATTTTGAAGAAAAGCGAAGAAAATAATCAACTATACTAATATGAATGATAAAATAGATAATCAACTAGATGATAAAATTGCCGCGCGGGTATTGTGGCGATTGGTAAAACATTTACAAACTCGCCATGATGTAGAAAATATTGATTTGATGAATTTGGCGGGGTTTTGCCGTAATTGTTTGGCAAAATGGTATTATGAAGAAATGGAAAACATCGGGGCATCTGGTGATAGGGATGATATTAAAAAACTTATCTATGGTATGGATTATGACCAATGGAAAAAATTATATCAAAAGGGAGAAAAATTGCCGCCAAAAGATGGCATATAGCTAAAATATTTGGTTAAAATAACCAAATAAAAATTTTATATTGCCGAGCCAATTGTTTAATTTTTTCGGCATTTATCATATTGCCCTGATGATGTAAAAAAATCCCTGTGATATTGGCAAGATGTGCTTGCTTGATGGTGTCGGGACCGATGCTAGGGGCGTCCAATTTTTTATTTTGTCTCATTTTAAAATTTTTTATCAATATGGCTTGGCGGTTTTTGGTTAGGCGGCGGCAAGTTTTTATCATGTGGTCGGTGCCTGCCATAGCTTCAATCGCTAGGGTTAAGCCTTCGGCGATCACCAAACCCTGCCCAATATCAAATTGGCTGATGGTATTTAATATTTTTTGTCCTTTGTGAAAATCTTGCCATGCGGTTTTGTTAGGTTTTTTGCCAACCAATAAACCTTTGGCAAAATGATGTTTGCTTGATGGGCTATTTTGCAAATAATCGGTGGTGGATAATAATTGGCTGTTGGTTGCTTTGGCAATAAATTTTGCCAAAGCCGATAATAAAGCATCATCGCCTTTTTTATAAATACCGATATTTTTTGCCAAAAAAATTTTGGCAGTTAAATCAAGCGATAATTTTTTTAAGGGTAAGCGCTCCAACTTGCCAGCGATAATAAAATGGCTGACCTGATTTTTTTTTAAAAAATTTATCAAACCGCCCAATTGACCGATCGGCAAGATGGTTTTTTTCTTACCTTGCCAAAAACGGGGATAGCGGTTGATAAATTCATAAAACAATATCGGTAAAGCCGTATCACCCCTTGCCCTTGCTGTTTGCCATAATAAAATCGGGGTGTCATCAAACCCAGAAAATAATGCTATGATTTTTTTTTTCTTAAAGGGTAGCGGGTTTGACAAGTTGGGTTTTATCATAAAGGTCAAGGTTGGTAAAAATAGTTTAAAAATCTGCATTCGCTATGCCACGATGGGTGCGGTTTTGTAAAAATTTAACCAAAATCTGCATCAATTTATTTTCATCTTTTTCCAGATGATGTAATTTTTCATTAAGCGTTTTAGCCGAAGGATCTTTTTTTGAAAATAAATAATAGAGGTTTTTTTGCAATGACTTGATTTGCTGATTATCAATACCTTGCCTTTTTAACCCGAGTAGATTAAGCCCCTGCATGGTGGCATTGGGGCTATTGACAAGGGTAAAGGGCGGCACATCATCTACCACACGGCTAGCCCCGCCCACTATGGCATGTTCGCCAATACGCACAAATTGATGCACGGCCGCCATTCCCCCCACTATGGCATAATCCCCTATCATCACATGGCCGCCTAAAGTGACATTGGAGACCAATATCACCCCATCGCCCACTTGGGTATCGTGTGATATATGCACGCCATTCATTAACAACCCATCATTGCCGATGCGGGTTATCATACCCCCGCCCTTGGTGCCAAGGGTGATGCTGACATGTTCCCTGATTTGGTTATTGTTGCCGATGATTAATTGCGATGGTTCTTTGTTGTATTTTTTATCAAGCGGTTTGCTACCCAATATCGCAAAGGGAAAAACTTCATTGTTTGTGCCAAGAGTGGTTTTGCCATTGATAACAATATGGCTATGCAGATGGGTATTATCGCCCAACACCACATCTTTGCCGATAATGCAAAACGGCCCAATGCTAACATTTTTGCCGAGCTTTGCCCCTGTTTCCACGATGCTGGTTTTGTGAATGGTTGTTTGGTTGCTAGACATGATAATAGATGATATTATTTTGGTGTATCAGCAGCCATAGCAATAAAACTGGCTTCGCTACATAATTTATCTTCAACCCAAGCCTCGCCTGTCATTTTCCAAATATCGCCACGGCTTTGAATCTTTTTTGTTTTTATAATGATAGTATCATTGGGTAAAACTTTTTGCCGAAATTTTACCCCATCAATTGATACAAAATAAACCACCTTATCGCCTATATCGCCAATACTGGCAATCGCCATACAACAGGCAACCTGTGCCATGGCTTCCACAATAATGACCCCTGGGGTAACAGGCTCTTGGGGAAAATGCCCTTGATAAAATGATTCATTATTAGCAAAGGTTTTTTCGCCAACCGCTGAGCGGTGTTTGATAATTTCATGTATTTTATCAATGAATAAAAATGGTGGGCGATGGGGAATTAATTTTTCAATATCTGCCCTAGTTAAATTTTTTAATATATTGTCAGTCATGATAATGGTTAAAACATTATTAAATTTGGTTGAATTTTATAGAATTTCATAAGATATTGCTAGAGGATTTTTATTAAAATTTATCAAGCGGGATTATTTTATATTTTTTTTCATCAAATTTTTTATGATGTAATTGCCTTTTAAGTATTGCAATTGATCCATAGCGGGGGTGCCGCCGACAACATCCCCTGCTTTGACATGGCTTGCCACCCCGCTTTGTGCCGATATTTTTGCCGCTTGTCCGATACTGATATGGTCGGCAATGCCTGCTTGCCCGCCTATGATTGCCGCCTTGCCAATTTTTACACTGCCTGCCAAACCCACCATTGAACAGATTATCACCGATGATTCAATATGGGTGTTATGCCCTACTGCTACCAGATTATCAATTTGGGTGTTATCACCGATGATGGTGTCATCGCTGGTGCCTCGGTCAATGACGCTGTTGCAAGATATACCCACCCCATTGCCAATTATTACCCGCCCGATTTGTGGCATACGCACAATGCCATCTTCGCTACCAACCAAACCAAACCCCCGCCCGCCAATACGCACCCCAGTGTCAATATCGCAATCATCGCCCATTAGGCAATGGCTGATGGAGCAATTATCGCCAATGATATTATTATTACCTATTTTAACCCTTGCTTCAATCACCGACCCTGCGCCAATCACCGACCCTGCGCCAATTTTCACTTCATCACCGATCACTACATATGGTGCAATGATAACAGGTTCTAAAATAGTGGCACTATCAGAAATGATGGCAGTTGGGTGGATGCGATGTTGTTTGGCAATGCGGCGGGGGTAAAATATCTGCCCGATAAGCCCAAAGGCAAGTTGTGGGTTATGCATAATAATTTTAAGCGCCTGTTTTGGAGCGTCTTTTTCTAAATCAGGGGTGAGGAACAAAATGGTCGCTTTGGTTTTTTTTAACAATGAGCGGTGTCTGCCAGCGGCACAAAAAGCCAGTTCATTTTTTCCTGCCACCGCCAAGCCAGCAATATTACGAATTTCGGTTTTGGGTATATCGGCAAGCTTGGTGATAAGCCCCACTTTATGTTTGATAGGTATAAGCAGGGCATCAACCATGAAAGGTCCTTGCGGTTGAAAGAAGTTATTTTTTATCATTGGTATTTTTCTATAGCAATGTTAGATAAAAATAAATGATAAAAACATTACATAATGTTAAGGAATTTGCAGGCAAAGTGGCATTGGTGCTGGGGGCATCGCATGGTATGGGGCGTGCGGTGGCTTTGGAATTGGCAATGCTGGGGGCATCGGTTTTGGCGGTTGGGCGCACCAGCGGTGCCTTAACCGAACTTGATGATGAGGTAAGAAAAAAAACCAATGATAAGAATCACATTGCCATCATTACTGCCGATTTGGCTGATGAAAAAACCATTCCATTGTTGTTTGCCAATATCTTAAAGCGGTTTGGTTATTTGGATATGATGGTGGGTGCGGCAGCACGCTTGGGGGATTTAACCCCCCTTGCTCATGCGGTGGAAAAAGATTTTGATAAAACTATCAGGCTTAATTTAATTGCTTATCATCGGTTTATTCGCTATGGCGAGCCATTGTTGCGATTAGCCAAAAATGGGCGGGTGGTTTTTTTAACCAGCGGGGTTGGCAAGCACCCTCGTGCCTTTTGGGGCGGTTATAGTGTTAGCAAGGCGGGGCTTGATGCGATGGTAAAAATTTGGGCGCAGGAATTAAAAAAAACCAATATCACGGTCAATGGTATTAACCCCAGTGCTACCCGCACGGCTATGCGGGCTCAGGCTATGCCGGGCGAAGATGCCGCCATGTTGAAAACACCCAATAAGGTGGCAAAATTTCTCTTGCTTTTTTTACAAGATAAAAATAAAACAACTGGTGAAATTATTGATTATCAAGCATAAAAATTTATGAAAATATTTATTGTCTACGCCCATCATGAAGCAAAATCATTTTGTCATGCTATGTTAGAAACATCGGTGGCGGTGTTAGAAAAGGCGGGGCATGAGGTTAAGGTGTCTGACCTTTATGCTATGAAATTTAATCCTGTGGCAAGCAGGCATGATTTTGGTTCGCGCCAAAATGGCGATTATTTAACATATGCTTTGGAACAAAGATATAATTATCAACAAAAAACATTGGCGAATGATATTGTTGGCGAGGTAGAAAAAATGTTTTGGGCGGATTTATTGATCATCCATTTTCCACTTTATTGGTTTTCTTTGCCAGCGATAATGAAAGGTTGGTTTGATAGGGTATTATTGTCGGGTGCTTGTTATGGTGGAAAAAATTTTTATGAAGGCGGTAAAATGGTAGATAAGAAAGCTATGCTTACCATCACCGCGGGCTCACGCAGTGATTTTTTTAAAGATGAAACATCTTTGCATGGCGAATGGCTGACAATGTTGCGCCCGATATTGCGTGGCACATTATATTATGTTGGGTTTCAGGTTTTGCCGCCCTTTACCGCTTATTTTGTGCCATATAGCGATGATGCGGCACGCAAAAAATCATTGGCTGATTATGAACATCATTTGGAAAATATCAACCATTTAACCCCTTTGGTTTTTCCCAAAAAGGCAGATTTTGGTTTTTAAAAAAGCTGGTAAAAATAATGAACCAGCTTATGATAAAACGATGAAAAATGGCGATAAAAATTTTACCCTGATAGACAATGATATTGGTGAAGCAGAATGGCTGCATTTTGTCAAAAAGGGGGTGGTGGCGGTTGACAGCGAGACCACTGGGCTTGATATAAAAGCCAATCGCTTGTGTTTGGTGCAATTATCAGCAGGTGATGGCAAGGCTTGTTTGGTAAAATTTACACAGCCGTATTATCAAGCACATCGCTTAAAAAAATTATTAACCGATGACAAGGTGCAAAAAATTTTTCATTTTGCCCGTTTTGATTTGGCAGTGTTTTATTTTTATCTGGGGGTATTGGTAAATAATATCTATTGTACAAAAATTGCGTCAAAAATTTTACGCCCTGATGCTAAAAAACATAGTTTGAGTAATTTGGCAAAAGATTTGCTTGGGGTTGTATTGGATAAACAACAACAGCTGTCTGATTGGGGGGCTAAAGAATTATCGGCGGCACAATTACATTATGCCGCAAATGATGTTTTATATTTGCATCAGATAAAAGAAAAACTTGATAATATGGCAAGCGACAAACAACGGGCGATGGTGATGGCGTGCCATCAATTTTTACCCACCCTTGCCATGTTGGATATGGAAATCTCTGGCAACCAAGATATTTTTGCTCATCATTAAAATTTTTATCAATCATGTTTTTACAACATCATTCTTCATCGTCTCGGATTTTTGCTATCAACGAAATTGCTGCATCCTTATACCAAGGCGAGGAATTGGCAGATATTGATTGGCGGGTGAAATATCACCCACGGGCAAGACGGATGATTTTGCGTTATGACAAGGGGGTGGCAACCATTACTATGCCACGCGCGATGGCAACAAAACATATCAAAGCATTTTTAGAAAATTCGTGTGATTGGTTAAGGCGTGAAATTAATAAGGAAAAAAAATTTTATGCAACCCATCAATGGTATTCGGGTAAGGTTATTTCGGTTTTGGGACAAAAAAAAACTTTGCGTTTAACAAATGGTAATGCTTGGGTGAAGGATGATGGTAAAGAAATTATTGTATCGGCAAATGGTATCGCCCGCCAACAAAAAAAATTAAAACAATATCTGTGGCGATTGGCTGAAAAAGAATTTCCAAAGATAGTCGCCCATTATTGTCAAAAGTTGCATTTGGCAATACCCGATATTGCTATTCGTGATCCCAAAAGCCGTTGGGGCAGTTGTATCGGCAAAAAACATTTTTTATATGGCAAGCGGGCAAGGATAATGTTGTCATTTCGTCTTATTTTGGCACCGCCATTGGTGTTGGCTTATTTGGTAGCACATGAGGTGTGTCATCTTTGTGAAGCCAATCATAGCAAGGATTTTTGGGCATTGGTTAAAAAAATATTTCCCAATTATAAAATTGCCGAGGCATGGTTAAAAGCACAAGGCAAGGATTTGATGAGATTGTTTTAATTTTGCCAATGAAAAATTTTTGTGATGACCGCAAATTACAGGCAAAAATTGCCCGTGCGATTGATGTTTCACCATCTCAAGATAGATTTTTATTTGATATGGCAATGAAGGGTGTTGTGGCACATCTGTTGCCTATCAAACAACCTTTGGCACATATTTTTTGTCAAAATTTATTCTTGCCATCTTTTACCACCAAACCTTATTTAAAACCATATTATCAAACCAGCCATATTGATGAAAAATCCCATATGCCGCTTAAAACCAATTATTATGATGTGGTGGTGGATTTTATGTTGTGGCATTATTATGGCGAACGGCACGATATATTACAACAATATTATGATGCTTTGAAATTGGGCGGTTTTTTTCAAACGGTGTTTTTGGGGGGTGATAGTTTTTTAGAATTGGAGCGATCTTTTTTGCATGCCGATATGATGATAAATAATTCTGCTACTATGCGATTTTTCCCCCGACAGCAAATGGCAGATGCGATAGCCGCTTTGGCACAATTTTCTGATATTGTTGCCGATAGTGATAAAATAACCATCACTTTTCAAGATATAAAAAAATTATTACAAGATGCCCGTGGCATGGCACTTACCAATAGTCTTATCAGTCTTTCGTCATATTTTTCTTGCCCCAAAATATTACAAAAAACTATTGATTATTGGCTGGCACAGAATCCAGCACCCCTTGCCTTCAATGTTGAATTGTTTTATCTTCATGCTGTTAAAACAAAATAAATATACCATCTATGATGCTTAAAGATGATTTCATCGCCGCGATTGGCAATACGCCATTGATAAAATTGCAAAAAATTTCTGCTATCACTGGATGCAATATCTATGGCAAGGCTGAATTTATGAACCCTGGTGGTTCGGTAAAAGATAGGGCGGCAAAAGCCATCATTGCTGATGCGTTAAAACATGGCAAGATAAGAAAAGGCGGCACGGTGGTTGAAGGCACAGCGGGCAATACCGGTATCGGTTTGGCACTGGTGGGGAATGCGTTGGGTATCAAAACCATCATTGTTATTCCCAGTAGCCAATCGCAAGAAAAAAAAGATTTTTTACGCTTGATAGGGGCAGAGGTGATTGAGGTGCCACCGACCAAATATAGAGATCCAAAACATTATGTGCATACTTCGCGCCGTATGGCGGAGGATTTAGCCGAGATGGGCGGTGCGCCTGTGTTGTGGGCGAATCAATTTGATAACATTTCTAATAGGCAGGGTCATTATGAAACCACTGGCACAGAAATATGGCAACAAACCGATGGCAAGGTGGATGGATTTATCTGTGCTGTGGGCACAGGTGGCACGCTGGCGGGGGTGGCAGAAAAATTATGTGAAAAAAATAAAAAAATAAAAATTGGTTTGGCAGACCCGATGGGGGCATCGCTTTATCATTATTATCAAAATGGTGAATTGAAAGCCGAAGGTAGTTCCATTACCGAAGGCATCGGGCAAGGGCGTATCACTGATAACCTTGCCGACCTTAAGGTTGATTATCCTTTTCAAATTAGCGATGCGGAGGCTTTGCCATTTGTGTTTGACCTGTTGCAAGAGGAGGGGTTTTGTCTTGGCGGGTCATCGGCAATTAATATGGCAGGTGCGGTTAGGCTGGCAGAAAAATTGGGTAAGGGTGCCACCATAGTGACCATTTTATGCGATTCGGGTAGCCGTTATCAATCCAAAATGTTTAATCCCGATTTTTTGCGTGAAAAAAATCTTCCTGTGCCAAATTGGTTGGCATAAAAAATAAGATGAACCCAAAGACCACCTGTCGCTTTGCACCTAGCCCTAGCGGTTTTTTGCATGGTGGCAATGTGCGTATTGCTTTATTGAATTATCTATACGCCCGTAAATATGGTGGAAAATTTATCTTGCGGTTTGATGATACCGATAGCGATAGGTCAAAACCCGAATATGAAATAGCTATCAAACAAGATTTGACTTGGCTTGGTTTTTCGTTTGATGCGATTTATAAACAAAGCGAACGATTGGCATTTTATCATAAAGCGGTTGAAACATTAAAAAAAAATGGCAGGGTTTATGCCTGTTATGAAACGCCCGCAGAATTGGCATTGATGCGTAAAACCCAAGAAGCCAATGGCAAGCCACCTTTGTATAATCGGGCGGCATTAAAATTGACCCGTGAAAAAATCTTTGCCTATGAACAGGCGGGGCAGAAACCTTATTATCGTTTTTTGTTAGAAGATAAGGATATGACATGGCAAGATATGGTGAAAGACAGGGTGCATTTTGTAAAAAATATCATATCCGACCCTGTGGTGGTGCGGGGGGATGGCATTCCGCTTTATAGTTTGTCATCGGTGGTGGATGATGGTTTGTTGGGTATTACATTGATTTTGCGTGGCGATGACCATCTTACCAACAGTGCGGCACAGATTCAATTATTCACCGCTTTGGGTTATGCTGTGCCAGCTATGGCACATGTGCCCCGTATGGTTGATGGCACGGGGAGTAAATTATCAAAAAGATTGGGGGCAAAATCAATCAAAGATTATCGGCTGGATGGTATTCATCCACGGGCATTGCTGGCTTATTTTGCCCATTTGGGGTTGGCTCTATCGCCAAGCGGATATGAAACCATGGATGATTTGATAAAAATGATGGAGCTTGATAAATTTGGTAAAGCCGAACAAAAATTTTTTGAAAAGGATTTGTTGGTTTTGAATAAAAAAATATTGACACAATTGGATTTTGCCGATGCCAAATTATTTTATGGCAAGGCGATGAGCGATATAAATGAAGTGCAATGGCAAAAAATTCATTCTAGTATTGCGGGGGGCGAAGATATGGCGGATTGGCAAAAAATTTTGCAAGATGATTTTGTGCCATCGGCATCATTGACCGCTGATGAAAAAAAATTATTGGCAATGGTTTTGGCAAATATGCCCAATGATTTTCATCATCAAGCGATTGAAAATTTTTTAGATAATATAAAAAAAGCCAGCGGGCATTTTGGCAAGGCATTTTTTTCGCCTTTGCGTTTATCATTGACTGGGCGGTTGGATGGCCCTAGTATCGTTGATATTTTTTTGTTGTTGGGGCGAGAAAAAATTTTATCAAGACTATCGGCTATAACATCAGTTATGTGATTTCAATTAAATGAAAACCATGCGTGAATAATAAAGCGGTGCGAATTTTTTTATCGGGGTAAGTGGCAGATAGCAATTTTTGATAATGCTGCATTTGTTTTTTGTAATTGGTTGGCACTTGGGAGATATTTTTTATAAGATGGGTTGAAGATTTATAATCAATAATTTTGACTTCATTGTCGCTCACCAGCATACGGTCAATGCGCCCAGTTATGATTTCATCATCAATCATTCCCATGACTTCTTGTTCTAATAATAATTTTTTATCAAAATATTGATTGGTGGGATTGGTTATAAATAATTCTTGCCAATCCATCGGCAGAGGATTTTTGTTGGGCGATAAAATAGCTAATACCTCATTTAAATAAATTTCTTGGTCGGCCATGGTTAATTTGGGGAATTCCCTGCCAAGAATTTTTTTACCTTGCTCTATGATATTATCGGTTATCGCTGGGGTTAATAATTCTAATAACCGATGCACTGCCAAGCCACGGGTTATATTTTTATCGTTAATGGAAAAAATTCTATCATGGCTATCGGCGGTAGGGTTTGACTTTAGGGCAGAAAAATGAATTTCTTTTTTTAACCAATGGTCATTGTCATTTAAGATATCTGGTGGCGGATGTTTTAGGGGTGTCGCCGTTTTTTGTTTTGGCATATCATCACCAAATTCCCAGCCATTTTCAATATTTTGATAGGGCAAGGTCATCATAGCTTTTTTACATAAGTTATACCAGCTATGTTTATAAGGGGCAGAAGTATCATCTTGGTTTTTACCAAACCCACTTATGATTAATAAATTTTTGGCACGGGTTAGGGCGACATAAAGTAAGCGATAAGATTCTTCTTCTGCTGATTTTTCTTTTTCTTGTAAAAGCTCAAGATGGGGTGGTTTATAATTATTTATTTTTTGTTTTTTTATAAAAAATGGTGGGTGAGAATGTTGTTTGTCTTCAATGAAATAGGTTTCTTTTTGCACCCCAGCATGGGATATATCATCGGGTAAAAAAATAATCGGGGATTCCAACCCCTTGGCACCATGGCAGGTGATGATACGCACCCCAGTATTTTTTGTATTGGCAATGTCTTTTTTTATATCTGATTCATCTTTTAACAGATGATCAATCACCATTGATAATTGGTTGGTTTGATTGTGTTCCAATGTTAGCAAGCGGTCAAAAAATATATGTAAAGTTTCTGCTTCACCACTGCCCCAACAACCTAACAATATGCTACGGGCGGTTGTGATAAAAGATAAATTATTTATGCGATAGGGACATGGTTTTTGTAAAATACTATAAAAAAATTCAAAAGCGGTTTTTTGAAAAGCCAGATGGTGGATATCATCAAGCCAGTTTAATAATTTTTTCCACCAAGGGTTGGTGGTTTTTTCGGCATAGTGGGATAAGGCTTGATAAAGCGAACCATTACGCCCTAGGGCAAAAGATTCTAATTCGTGATAGGTTAAACCACAAAAGGGAGAGACGAGCAAATTTGCCAAATAAAAATCCGCCCGTGGCATAAGGGCAAATTGCCCAAGGTTGATAAGGTCCTTCACCAACCATTCATCACGCAAAACAATGCGATCGCGCCCTGCCACGGCTATGCCATTTTTTTTTAATGCCGCCACCAAAGGTGGTTGCAAATTTTTTCTTTCTCGCACCAACACCATCATATCAGCCGCGGCGATGGGGCGGGGAATGCCATTTTCAACAATACTGCTATGATTGATATGGTATTTGATATCATCTACCAATTGGTTGATATAATTTTGCTTATTTTGTTTTTTATTTTTATTGTCATAGGTTATAAATTTTCTTACTATCACCTTTGATGGCATTTTGGCAAAATGGGGTTTGTGTGATAAAGCCTTGCCAAATGGTGATAAAAATTTTTCATTGGTAAAAATTGTATCAACAAATTGTAAAATATGTTTGCCCGAGCGAAAAGAAATATCAAAAGATAAATTACGAAATTGGTTGGTAAATTGTGTTTGCCATATTTGTTGATAATTTTGATAACTAGCAATATCAGCACCTTGAAATTGAAAGATGGATTGTTTGGCATCGCCGACGATTAAAAATCCATGGTCGCCAAGTGTTTTTTGCATAATCGCAAAACCATCTATCAGTGTTTTTATCACCCGCCATTGATGGGGGTTGGTATCTTGTGCTTCATCAAGCAAAATATGTTTTATGGCTTTTGCCATTTTATATTGCACCCAAGGGTGGATGTTTTTTTTATCTGTTAAAAGATCGCCTGCTTTTGTGATAAGGTCGTCATAATCCAATAAACCATGGACAAATTTTATTTTTTTATAATGGTTAAGAATCTCAATCGCTAATCCCAATGCGACATAAGATTTACCCGCCGCTTCCGCCCTATCCATTTTGTTATATTGGTGTGCCATATATTCGGCTGATGCCATATCGGTGGGATTATTTTTTAATTTTTTTTTCGGTTGTTTTTGTTTGGTTAAAAAATAATCCTCAGCCTTATCGTCTATTTTTTGTTTGATGGATGTTTCTAATGCGGTTATCTGTTCCTTTGCCAACCAGTCATAATGTTTTTGCCAAAATTTTTTTTTATGATAACCCATAGTTTGATAATGTTCTAGACGCAATGGGTCTCGCAAGATAATTGCCACCATATCTCGCAACTGGCTATCATTTTGCCAATAGCGTCTGGCTTCGGTTAATAAATTTTTAATGATGGTATCTTGACGCAATAGGGTGGTATCAATGGCGTTTTTTAATAGGTCTTTGGCTAGGTTTTCTTCGGCAAGCCGAAAACCAAATGGCACATCGGCTTCCAGTGGAAAATAATTTAGTAATTGTTGGCAAAACCCGTGAATGGTATTGATGGTGAGGTTTTGTTTTTCATCCATAATTTGTAAAAAAAGCCCACGAGCGATAGTTATTTTTTCATGCAAATCACTATCACGCCATTGGTTACCACCGATATTTTTTATATCTTTTTCTAATGCATCAATGGGTAAGGCGGTCCATTCGGCTAATTTTTTATCAAGCCGATTTTTAATTTCGGCCGCCGCCGCCCGAGTAAAGGTAATCACCAATAGGTCGCGGGGGCGCTGACCCGATAATAGCAAATATAATAAGCGGTCAATTAAAACTTTGGTTTTGCCACTGCCAGCCGACGCCGACACCCAAACATAATAATGGCTATCAATCGCTTGGCGTTGTGCTGTGGTAAGGTTAAGCTGTTGGTTCATTGTTATCTTCTTCCTCTTTGTTATCTTCTTCTATAAAAAATTGACCCGCCCATTCGCCAGTGCGTGCTAATAGTTCATAATGACTTTCGGTTTTTTCTTCACAAGCGGTAAAACCATAATCGGCATCAGCCAGTTGATGGATGATGTTTTGTAATTTTTGTTTGGCTGTTGTTATTAATGCGGGGGTTTGTTTGCTATCGTTTCGCTTGGTTTTATCAAATTTTTCAATTTTTGATTCTTTGCCGCATAGATGCCAAAATTCTAAATCAATGTCTTTTGCTGTTGTTATGGCTGGGAAGCCATTTTTTGCTACCATCAAACCTTCCAATGGTAATTGTAGGCTTTCACCCGATTGGCGTTTTGTTGAGATGGGTAAAGCACCTGTTTTGTAATCAATGATAGTTATTTTGCCATTTTTATCTATATCAATGCGGTCGGCACGAGCGGTCAAAACAAAAGAATAATTTTTTAGCGATAGGTCAATTTTGCCATTCAGTTCTACCCAGCTTTGTTTGATAGCCAGCGATTGATAATGTTGCCAAAAAACATCGCATGATTGATAAAATACCTCTTGCCAAAAATTTTTTACTACCCTTGATGGCTGGTATGTGGTTAGGGCTGTATCACATAATTCATAAAGAAAAATTTGTTCTTGTGATGGGTGGTGTGATTTTTGTTCAATAAATTCTTTTAATATCTTATGTAATAATTTTCCTTTATCTTGGGCGGTATGGTCATCGGCGGCATCATTGGGTTTGGTTAATTTTAAGATTTTTTTGCCATATAACCAAAAAGGATTGGCAATAAATTTTTCTATTTCGGTGACGCTTAATTGTTTTGGGCGTGATGTTAATGGTGGCTTTGGGCTGGGCGGGGTGGCGGGAGAAGGAAATGGCTGGGGCAGATATTGGTTGGTAATATTGTGATGGCGTTGTAATATGGCTTGCCATTTTTGTTTGCGGTTTTCAATTTTGTTCTTGGCATCGGGGTATAGATGTAGCAATGCCTCTAATCTTTGCAACCAGCGTGATTTTTCTAAATCCACGCCATTTTCTTTTTCACGACTGAGTAAAAAAATTTCGGGGGATAAAAAATTGGTGGCAAAATCATGGGCGCTTAAGGATAATTTTTCTTCATCGCTGGGCAAACCCCAATGGCGGCGAATGGTTTTTGGTAGCCAAGGGTCAGGTGTGGTGGAGCGTGGCCATACCCCTTCGGTCAAGCCTGCCAATATGGTGATATCGGATTTTAATAATCTTGATTCCAAAGGGCCGACAATTTTTAAACGATCCAATTGCAAAAAAGGCCGATGTAATGTTTCATCAGCCAACAATTCATATAACCAATCATGAAAATCTTTTTGTGTCATAGAAAAATCATCAATCACTTGATGATGGATAAAACTATCTATCATCTGTTGAAATTTCTTTTTGGCATCGCTGGTGAATAGATGTGTTTTATCATCTTTGCTGATGGTGGTGATAAAATTGATAAATTCTTTTAACCATTGGCTGATAGTTTTTTGTGTGTGCTGTTGGCTGGTATCAAGCACCACCATCATGGGTTCAAGCCAGTTGAGCAAGGCATTTTTTTGTTTAAGAGAAAATTTATTTTTGCCATGATGGTAAGATAATTGATTGATGGCGGTGATAAATTTTTCACGGGTTATATCACTTTCTATATCTAAATTTATCTGTTCTAAAAATGAATATAAGGGAAGGTTTTTATCTTGTGATGATAATATAATAGGGTGGCACAAAAGATGCTTTAATGAAGCTGGGTTGGCAAGGCTAAAAAAACGGCTGGTGATAAAAATAAAAATACCCAAAGGGCTTTGCCAAAATTCTGTGCCCGAGCTGTCTTCAACCAAAATACCCTCCCTTGCCAAATTTAATAAAACTTGCCTGATTAATTGTTTATCAAGCGATACCAAAGTAATGGTTTTATCATTTTTAACCATTTGTTGTTTGATGATTAAACTTATCATATCGGCTTCGCCATCGCGGTCGGGGGTGGTTAATATGGTTATGGTGTCAAGGGCGGTTTTGATATTGTTTTGTAAATTTTGATAAGTATTGTCTTGGTTGCGTTTCAGCCAATTTTTTGTCGGTGGTAAAAAAACTTCGCCAAGCAATTGTTGGCGGGCAATGATATTGGCAGTTGGGGCATTGTGATTAAAATATCTTACCGCTTCAAGTGGGGTGTTTAAAAATTTCAATAAATTCACCATAGATCTTTGCGGATGCACCAATGCCGATAATAAAAAGGGGATAGATTTTTCTTTTGGTTGTTTTGCTATTTTGCCAGATGATGATAAAAAATTCCAAATATCATCTTCCATATCTTTATCAAACCCCGGTAATATCACCATACCATTTTTTAAGGTCAATACCGATTTCATTAGATAACGGGTGCTGGCACGGGAGCCAGTTGAGCCAGCAATGATAACTGGTTGGCTTGGGCGAGTTTTTTGATATACATCGGCAAGTTGTGCCATTTTTTTATTGAGTAATTGTTCGTGGTCGCAAAGCAAATTTTCATTGAGAATCTGTTCGTAGGCTGGCACAATGATTTTGAGAAAATTGAGAATTTTTTTCCAATGTTCGGCAAGTTGGCTGGTTAATATATGGGATGTTTCGCCGCCCGATGATATTGTAAGGTCCTCGGGTATATTTTCCAAATTGGCAAATATATCATTTTGGAATAATTTTTCTTTTGCATGTTGCCCAATGGTTAATTCATCAAAAAATCGTGCCAATTTCTTTGCCAAAGCCAGCAAATGCCCAGGGGTTAAATCACGCTCAAACCCGCCTTGATAAAATTTTTCTATCAATCGCATCAATAATCGCAACCTTTGTCCGTAAGATAAAATTTGTGGCAATGCGATATCATCGGTTAAAAATTCGTCATCATTATAGTTGGTTATATTATCAAGCTCGCCGCCAATATCGCCCAAAGAAATAATTTTGGGTAATAACAATCCGCCACCTTTTGGATTTTTTTCTTGCACCGCTTGCAACAATGCTGATTTAACTACACCGATACTACGGCGGTTAGGTAGATAAAGGGTGAAAGTGGATAAGTAAGATAGCCATTGTTTTGGCTCGGTGGCGATGGCGATTTCTATCATTTGTTTTGCGAGGCTGGTGGCAAAACCAAAACTTGCGTGGATGGTGAAAACGCCACGCGAAAAATTTTGTGATGGCATAAAAAAAAATTAACAGATTCTTAACCAATTGACAAGTTGGATAAAAAATAATATATTATATCAATCGGGTGATGATGATGGTTTCACAAAATATACATCAAGAACAACAATTTGCCATTAGCGATCGTGCCAAGCAACATTTGGCAACCATGCCAGAAATTCATGCTGGTAAAAAATTGCGTATTATGGTTGAGGGCGGTGGTTGTGCGGGGTTTCAATATGTTTTTTCTTTTACCGATCATTTGAATGATGATGATATTGAATTCAAAAATAATGACATATCGGTGGTGATTGATAAAACATCATTGCCATTTTTGACCATGGGTCAATTGGATTTTGAAGAAAAATTGATGGGATCGTTTTTAAATATCAAAAATCCCAATGCCAAAAATGGTTGTGGTTGTGGCAATAGTTTTTCTGTCGAATAACCTAGATTTTTTTCAATGGTCTTTTCGGTTGCCAGTTTTAATGTGAATTCGGTGCGGGTGCGGCTACCGATATTACAAACATGGCTTACACAACACCAACCCGATGTTTTGGCATTGCAGGAAATTAAATGTGAAGAAAAAAATTTTCCTGCCACTGATTTACAATTGGTAGCTGGTGTGGATTATGATATTTTTGTGGTAGGGCAAAAATCTTACAATGGCGTGGCCATGTTATGTAAAAAAAAATATGCGGCAAAGCTTATCAACCATCAATTGATGGCTGATATGGCACAAAGCCGTTTTTTAGATATTGCGGTGAATGGCGTGCGGGTGATTAATATCTATGCCCCCAATGGCAATCCTGTTTTTGCTAATGACCAAACAACCCATAGTGAAAAATTTCTTTACAAAATAAATTGGTTGCAATCACTTTATGATTATCTTCAACCGATGGCGGATAATGAAATACCATTTCTTATGGTGGGGGATTATAATATCTGCCCCGAAGATATTGATTGTTATGATGCCAATTTATTAAAAAATGATGCTTTGTTACAACCCGAAAGCCGTGCCGCTTTTCGCCATTTGCAATTTTTGGGGTTGATTGATTTGTTTCGTGGTCAGCACCCTAGGGAGCCTATGTGTTATAGTTATTGGGATTATACCAAAGGGGCATTTCAAAAAAATAATGGTTTGCGGATAGATCATTGCTTGGCAACCGCTCAATTGGCAGACCGTTTGACTGATATTGTTATTGACCAAAAACCCCGCCATGCCGAGCAACCATCTGACCACACACCCATCATAGCCTATTTTGATATTTAGATAGTGGTTTTTGTGAAGCTGGCAAAATCTTGTAATTTTTTTAATGCCTTGCCATCAGCAATGGATGTTTTTGCCATTAGCGCACCATCTTTTAAGTTATCAACCGCCCCTATGATACAAAGCGCCGCGGCGGCATTGTAAAGCACGGCATCATGAAATCCCAAAGATGGATGTTTGTCATCGCCCATTTTATTTTGAAACAGATTGATAATCGCTTTGGCATTGTCGGCTGGTGTGCCGCCCTTTATGGTTTCTAAAGGATGAGATGAAAGCCCCGCCATCTGTGGTGTTATGGTTTCAAGGGTGATATTGCCATTTTGCAATTTTGCCACTTGGCTATCGCCTGTGATAGATAATTCATCAAGCCCATCATTGCCATGCACCACCCATGCGGTTTTAGCATTTAAATTTTTTAAGGCAGTTGCCATCTTATCTAGCCATTTTTTATCATAAACCCCAAGCAAATAAAATTTTACATATGCGGGATTGGTGAGCGGTCCTAAGATATTAAAAATAGTTTTGATTTTTTTTTCGGCTAATAATTTTCTAGCGGGCATAACATGGCGCATAGCGGGATGGTGCTTTTGTGCAAACAAAAAGGCAAAGCCTATTTCCGCCATGCCCTTTTCAACCCTATCAAGCGGGTAATTAATATCAATACCCAATTCTTCTTGCACATCGGCAGTGCCCGCTTGGGAGGTGATGGCACGGTTGCCATGTTTGGCAACCGCGAAACCCAAACCAGCAACCACAAAGCTGGTGGCAGTTGAGATATTCAAACTACCTTTTAGGTCGCCACCCGTGCCAACAATATCAATCGCATTGTCGGGTGCGGTGATGGTGGTGGCATATTTTCGCATAACCGCCGCCGCCGCGGTGATTTCATCAGCGGTTTCGCCTTTTTGTGCCAATGATTGTAAAAAATTTGCTATGGATTCTATACTTTCTTTGCCTGTCATGATGGCATCAAAAGCCGATGTTATTTCGTCGCTGGTTAAATGTTTGCCCTGTGATAATTTTTCGCTAAGCTGTTGCATGAAGATAATTATGCCATAGAATTTTTTAAAATAAAAGTTAAAAAATTTTTTATGATGGCTTTGCCATATTGGCAATAATAACTTTCGGGATGAAATTGCACTGCCGCCATAGGTAAATGCTTATGTTGTATCGCCATAATTTGTTTGTCATCGCAACTGGTGGCAATGGCTAATAAATCGCTGGGTAATGTTGTGATAGCTAAACTATGATAGCGGGTGGCAGAAAATTTTTGTGGTATGTTTTTAAATAACCATGAATCATTGTCGCAATTTATGTCTGATATTTTGCCGTGGCGTGGTGGTTGATAGGTTGCAATATGACCGCCAAAGGCTTCAACCATCGCTTGTAGCCCCAAACAAATGCCAAAAACTGGGCGTTTGGCGGCGATACATGATTTTATCAATGGAATGGAGATGCCAGCGGTTTTAGGGGTGGCGGGCCCGGGCGAAATAATCATAGCCTCATTGCCTATCGCCATAGCGTCTTTTATTGAAATGTCATCATTGCGTTTGATGGTTAAATTTTTGCCGATATGGATGCCATTGTCGCCTAGTAAATGCACAACATTATAGGTAAAACTATCATAATTATCTATTAATAAAAACATGACATTATTTATAGAATCCCACGCTATTTTAAGTCAAGCGGGCGAGTCTATTGATATGGTTATTTTACAATACCATTTTTTTTCAAATCCATAAAGGTGCGTTTTACGCCCTCTTTCAATGTATCAATTAAAAAATCAATTTCATTTTGTTCGATGATAAGCGGTGGCGACATAACGCATAAATTAACTATCGGCCGCACTATTACGCCCAATTCATAGCAATGGTTATCAACCATCAAACCAACATCACGGTCAAGTTTTAACAAACGATTATCATCTTTATTTGATTTTTTATCGGCAACCAATTCAATACAACCTAATAATCCCTCGCCCCTTACATCGCCAACGATCGGAATTTCCAATAATTCTCGCAAGCGTTTTTGAAAATAAGGTATAACCTGTTTGGCATGATTTAAGATATTTTCTTTTTCTAAAATTTCTAAAGTTTTTAAGCCAGCCGCACAGGCAATTGGGTTGCCAGAAAAGGTGAATCCCGCGGTAAAGATAGCACCATTTTTACCGCCAATTTTATCAGCCCCCGCTATGCGGTTATAGATAGCATCAGAAATAAACAATGCCCCCATCGGCATATAGCCTGCGGTGATGGCTTTGGCAGTGGTTATCATATCGGGCACAATGTCAAAATAATCTTGCGATGAGAAAACATGCCCCATACGACCAAAGCCCGTCACCACTTCATCTGAAATATATAAAATATCATTTTTTTTACAAATACCATGCATGGCTTTTAAATAGCCTTTGGGCGGCACAATAACCCCGCCCGATGCCTGCAATGGCTCGGCAATGAAAGCCCCGATATTATCGGCACCATGCTGGGCGATTAAATCTTCAAATTCTTGGATAAGCTGTTGTAAAAAATCATCCTCTGACATATCATCGGGTTTGAAATATAAATTGGGGGCTTCTAAAAACAATGCCAAATGATTGGCGCTATCCATAAAAGGTCTATCCCGTTCCCGCCCAGTAATGCCCTGACAAAGATAGGTGGCGCCGTGATAACTTTTTTTTCTAGTAACAATTTTTTTCTTGTTTGGTCTTTCCAATAGGTTGTTATAAAAAAACACAAAACGCAAAGCCGCATCAACCGCTTCTGACCCAGAATTGGTAAAAAATACATGGTTTAAATCAGCAGGGGTGCGTTTGGTTAATTCACGGGCAAATTCTATGGCGATAGAAGATGCCAAAGCAAAGGGTGAATAATAGGCTAATTTTTCGGCTTGGGTTGCTATAGATTTTACAATATCTGTTCGGCTATGACCAAGCGACATACACCACATACCCGCAGGTGCATCAAGCAATTTTTTGCCATCTTGGTCATAAAGATAAATACCATCGCCCTGTTCCATAAGTGCCCGTTTGTTGGCACCAGAATATTGCATAAATTCCCACGGGTGGATAAGGTGATCATTGTCGCCTTGCCACAGGTAATTTTTTTCTTCTTCAGAAAATGGCGGTTGGTTATGTAAAATATCTTGCATAAGGGTTGCACCTTAACACATAATAATAAAATTGTAAAAAAATATCTTTATGCTAATAATAATTTTGTTTCTGCTTGTTGCGGTGATTGCAAAATTTTATTTTTTTCACCCTGCTCAATCACCTTGCCATCTTGCATAACCAAAATATGGTCGCTTAAAGCCCGCACCACATGGATATCATGGCTTACCAACAGATAGGCAATGTTATGTTCGGCTTGCAAGTTTAATAGTAATTTTATCATGCCTTGAGCGGTGGTTTTATCAAGTGCCGAGGTTGGTTCATCAAGCAATAATAATTTTGGTTGTAGCATAAGACTTCTTGCCAAAGATACCCTTTGTCTTTGCCCGCCTGATAATTCGTGGGGATAATGATGCCATAGATGTTCATCAATGCCAACCGATATCAATAATGTTTCGGCTTGTTTGATAGCCATAGTTTTGCTGATGGTTTTATGTTGTGCCAAGGGTTCAATCACAACATCAATAATAGATTGGCGTGGTTGCAAAGATGAAAAAGGATCTTGAAACACCATTTGTAAATTTTTGCGAGCATGGCGTAGATTTTTATCTGATAGTTGCAACCAATTTTGCCCCACCACCGATATGCTACCTGATAAATATTTTCTTGGGTAAAGGCATAACAATGCTTGGCATAGGCTGGTTTTGCCTGCCCCCGACCGCCCAATAATGCCAAGCGTATGACTTGAGTTAAGAGAAAAATTAATATGATGGAGAATGGTTTTGCTGGTTGGTTCGGTGGTTTTTTGCCAAAAAAATATTTTTTTCTTCGGCAAGGGTAGGTTAAGTGATAAAGATTCAATTGATAAAATAGTGGTGCCACGGCTGTGGGGTATGGTTTTTTCTGGATAATTCATTTGCCAAAATATTTTGCCATTTTCGCTTTGTGGGTGGGTTAAAATTTGCGAGGTGGCACCTTGTTCAATAATTTGCCCTTCGTGTAATAATAATAATTCAGATGTTAAATCATCAAGCCCCAATTTGTCGTGGCTGATATAAATAATTGATAATTTTTTTTCGCTGATAATTTTTTGCAAAAGGGCAATTAATTGTTTTTTGACATATTGGTCCAGAGCGGTGGTGGGTTCATCGGCAATCAAAACCTGTGGTTCGCCAGCTAAAGCCATTGCCAACAGGATGCGTTGTTTTTGTCCGCCCGAAAGTTGATGGGGATAACTTTGCCAAAAATTATCTTGGGTGTGAAAACTAGGTAGAGATAATTCATCGCAAAGCCTTATCATAAAATCATGATGATGTTTTTGTAAATGGGTTAAGCTGCGGCTGGTTATCATGGCATTGGTAAATTGTCTGCCCACGGGATGCAAAGGGTTGAGGGCAGAATGGGGTTCTTGGAACAATACACCAATGTTTGACCCACGAAATTTGCCGCGTTTTTTAAAATCGGCAGTTGGTGATTTTTCACCAAAACAAGTTATGCTACCATCGCCAGTGAATTTTTGATAGGGCGATAATAATCCAGGGATAGCCATTGCCAATAATGTTTTGCCCGCCCCCGATGCCCCTACCAACCCCACGCCATCACCTTTGGCAAGGGAAAAAGAAATATTATCAAGTAATTTTTTTTCTTTTAGCCATAAAGAAAGATTCTTGACCGATAAAAGATTTGTCATCAGCTTATATTGTTATGATTCATAATATATTCTGATGCGGGTGATATTATCACTTTTGCTTGCCGCCACCATTGCCAAATGGCAAAGCAATGATACCGCACTTGAACGGGGTAGGAAAAACAAAGCTTCATCGCCCTGATAAAAAAGATAGATCGGTTTGGTTAAAATGCGAAAATGATAAAAATTATCACTCTCGGTGGTGTGGGCAATGAAAGCCGATAAAAAATCATTCAGGCGTTTTTTGCCTCTAACCCTTATCAATTGCCACCCCGCCCCCGCTGGGGTGATAAAAGGGCTTGGCGATTTTTTTTGCTGGGGTTTATATTTTTCCATATAAACCATCGCCGTATTATGGTGAAGCCGCATAGTTAGGATGCGCGATTTTTTTATTGCCCGTGATGACTGGTAATAGATATTTTGTTTGATGGTTGCGATCGGGCGGGGGGCAGATATTTTTGCCAATAAACCATTTAAAAATTTTTCTGGTTTCAAAATATTATCAGGTGCGATAAGCAATTGTAAGGCTTGGTGGTAAAGCGGTGCTAAACCTTCAATCAATAGACCATGATTGATGATGGCATTGTCGCTTTGATGTTTATCAAAATAATCATTTATCGCTGGGGCATTATCACGCCCGCGGTCTTGGCGGTCAAGGCCATGAAAACCATTAAACCAATAATCGCCACCCGCCAATAATATAAGTGGCGAAGTGGCATTGGCTTCGAGCAAGGGAGATTTTTTTGCCATAGTTTTTTTATTCTTCTTTGGTGGGTAGGCTTAATTGGTTATAGGGCACGATGGTGGCTATTTGATAATTTTTAAATAATGGGTCGGCTATCATAACATCCATACCGAAGGGGTCTTTCCATTTGCCAGATAATTCATCTAACTTTGGGGCAACATAGCCTAAGGCGATATATTTTTTTTGTAAGGGGCAATAGGTGGCAGTGGTTATATGACCAATGCCATGTCCTTGTGCCAAGGGTTCTTTATCAATTTCTTGCACGATACTGCCACTTCTTATGATGCCGCGGTGATGACCAAATTCTAATGCGTCCCTACCACGCAATGTTGCCACAAAGCCACATAGCCGTTGGCGATTTTTTTGCCACAAGGCATCTTTCATAGCTTCATCACGACCATTGAATTTTTTTTTGCTGATATTTTCATCAAGCCTTAGGTCGTATAATCCATGTGTGCCATCAATTTCGCTACCTGTATGGTGGTTGCCCTCGCCCTTTAAAAGCCGCCAATAATCCATCGTGCCTTGCCCTAAACCAAAAGCTCTGCTGTTCATAGCATTTAAGATGGTGGCAATAGTGGGGATAGAAATAATTTTTTTACCAGATGTTGTGGTGGTTTTTTTATCAAATAATTCATCAGTGGTATTATCATCGGCTACCATTTTCCATAATGTTTGATAAAGCGCTGCCGCTTGGTGTGAAGCACAGGTGATTTCTATATCGCCAATCGAGCCACCAATATAGTAATTTGGTAAGAATCGTCGCCGTGATAATAACAAATAAAACCCTTGCCAATTGATTTGTTTTGCTTGATGTAGCGGGCAATGTTTTATTAAAAATTGTCTTGCCATCTGGTCTAATTTTTTATTTTGTTCATTATTAAAACTATGGGGTAGGGTAAAATCCTTCCCCAATAATTGTTCAAGAGACTTTTCTAAAAAATTTTTATCAAGAAACTGGCTGATAAAAACACCTACCCCTCGCCCGATAAGGCGTAATGTTGCCAGCTGTTCGCTATTGTCAGATACGGCAATAGGGAATTTGCTGGAACGAGCGATGGTTTTGATGATATTGATGATTTGGTTATATTCGCTGGAGCTGGTGGTGGTGGTGGTACCAAGTGGCAAGCTGATGCTGACCTTATCGCTATTTTCAATGATAAATCGCCCCCGTGCTATAACCAATCCATCATGGGGGTTGAGTAAAGTTAAACTGCCTGTTGTGCCAATTTTTGTGGTGGTGATTTTGGTTGCCGATAGGAATTCTAAAAAATTGATCGCACCTTTGCCAATGATAGCCATGCTGGTGATGGCGGAATTATCGGCAAAGCCAATACCGCTTATCAGATTTTTCTTTTCATCAATCATTGATTCGGTGGCATCATCGCCATTGTGATAGGGATAATAATGCGGTATTTTTTTTTCGTCTTGTAGCAAACAATGGGCACCATGGTCGTTGCCGATATTATTTTCGGGGTGAAAGGCAATTTGAAAAAATTTTGGGCGATGGGTTAATGGGTAAAGTGGCATTTCTTCCTTGATGGTGGATTGGTTAAAAAATCTTTGCCCATCAAGCGGCAAGGCGGCGATGGTATCAAGTGCGGTGGGGTGGCTGTTGGCATGTAATTCATCAAAAATATTATTTTCTTTTATCATCGCTTCCATCATGGCGGGGGAGGAATTGATTTTTATTTTATTAGGGTTGAGCGAAGATTGGTTGCCATAAATATAAGCCAAACCCAAAGATAACGACCCTAACCCACGATTAAAACCAAACCCCAATTTGCTATAGTGTTTTAGACCAAAGGGCGTTTGATAACCGCTATGAAAAGCACCATAAAGATGTTCTAATTTGACATCATATTGATAATCAAGAAAGCTGTTGCGACCCAAATGGCTAATATCAGGTAGATAACGATGCGGCATAATAGAAAAACCATGATGATGGTGATGGCGAGGTTGGGTTGCCAAATCTGTTGCTGATTTTTTTTCACCAAAGAAATCGCGTAAATTTTTGGCAACCGAGCGTGCCATATCCATCAGCTGTGGATGATGGGGTTGCTGGTCGCTTGGCAAGCAACCACCGATAGCACCTATCAAAAAAACTTGCGGTGGCCAATAATTTGGCACATAGGCTTGTAATGTTTCTGACCAGATGAGATAATCGCCTTCGGTTTTATTTTTTGGCAATAATTGTGTAAATAATGATAGGCGGGGTTGAAAACCACCGCTGACCAATAAACAATCGCTATTGAAAATTCTTTCGGTTTCGGCTGATAGGGCTTCATCGGTTTGGTCGGGGCGTGCCAATATAATTTTATTGGCAGGTGGTTCGCTGTTATCTATAATTTGATTTGATTTTTTTTTGTTGGGCAATGGTTTTTTAAGGCTGGTGGGGTGGTTATCGCTGGTGATGGTATTTTCTGTGGTGGATGAATGTTCAGCCAATTGTTTCACCGCCAATAATGAAGCAACGCTGGGGTTATCGGTGCGAACGATACGCCCAAGTATTTTGGCAAGTTTGCCGATACTATTGGGGAAAAGAGTCGGGGCGGATTGGGTGTAAAGGGCACGGGCTTTTTTAGGATAGTAAAATTCATAAATAGATACCCCGCTTTGATTAGCCAAATGGTGCATATCAGGGTGAATATTTTTTCTAATATCTACCACCGCTGATATATCCACCCCTGCCGTTTGTAAATAATGTAAATGGTGATAAACGCTATTGTTGTTGGTTATAATCACAGCATGATGACCAGGCTTTACCCCATGGGTGGTAAGTAAATTGATGGCATTGTTAAACCCCATCACCCCCGGTATATCATTATTGTCAAATGGTAATAATTGTTCGCTTTTGCCAGTTGCCAATATGACCGCACGGGTGTGAAAAATATTTTGTCTTTCATGCCACACAAAACTATGCGGGTCTGTTTGGTTTGTTTTGTGATGGCTGACGGCAATGATTTCAATAATATCTTCATTGTTTTTTTTCATTATGGGGTTGGTTAATCGCTTGGCATTGGTGGCAGTGGTATGAAAAAACCATTTGATGCGTGTATCACGGCGCATAGCATTGATAGATTTTTTGGCAATAGCTGTCATGTGATTGATGGTGATGGTTTCTGCTTCATTGGATAATAGGGCGATGGATATTTTTTGTTTGCCAATGCTTGCTAGAAAAGATTGTAATGCCGCCGCCGCTGCCCCACCACCACCGATAATAATAAGGTCATAGCGGTGATGCATTTTATCATTTAATACAGTTTTTAAGGGGTCTTTTTGAAATGATTGAAAGGCGGGGTTCACCATTGGTGCTGGTGCATAACCTACCATTTGGCGTAGGAAGCCTGCCCAAAATCCGCCACTGGTGGTAGAGAAATTTTTGCCCGAAAAACTATTCATCAGCCCCAGCGAGCGATGGTCTTTGGCGTTTTGGCTAGATTGATCGCCAATTTTTTTGGATAGATGCGAAGGGTCAAAGATATTTGCTGGCAAGGCATTGATGGCTTCACGGGTTTTATTTAAAAATTGCACGGTGGAAAATTTGTCGGGGTGGCGGGTGCGGCTCAATTTCATGCCATTCACCAGTGGCAAGTTGGCAACCGCAATAGATGGTTCAAAACCATGATAGGCTTGTTTGCCAAAGGCAACAAAGCCATTGCTTTCATAAAAATGGTCTATCATCATACCACGGGGGCGATGATAGATTAAAGACCCTGCCAAGAATTTTTGATTATTGGCAAGCAATGCCGATGCCAAATGGTCGCCTTCAAATGCATGGTATTTTTTTTCATCAAGAAAAAATTCTATGCGGCGTCTTCTATCAATCGCTACACCAAAATAATACCCTGCTTCCAATGTTTGTGGTTTGGCACGCAAGTCATTGGTGATATGGTTGGTGTTTTTTGCTTGTTTGCTATGCTGGTTATTGGTTTTTTTTATTTTCATTTTTTATACCGCCTTTTCATACATAAATTGTCCCTTGTGAAAACGCTGAAAATGATATTGTTGGGCACTGGGGTGAGGCTGGTTGGTGGCTAATAAATGTGCCATTGCCATAGCGGCAGCAGGGGCGATGGCATAACCATCGCCATCAATTCCGCTGATGATATATAACCCGTTTTTATAAAATAATTTATCAATGATAAGGCTACCATCGCAAGATGATAAAAATGTTTGATGCCATTTGGTAAGGATCTTAACCCGTTTGAGAGCAGGTATTAATTGCACAGCAACCCGTGCCAATGTTTGGCTTAATAAAGATAGGTTATCGGCATTGTCTATTTTATCAAGATGGGTAAAAAATTCATCGCTGTTGTTGTTGGTGGTGCTCAGTGGTTGGCGTATAAATAAACGCAACCAAACATTGCCCAATTCGCCTTGCCCGATGAAAGCCGAAGCCATACCGCCCGCTTGCCCCGCCACACCGCCTATGGTTAAGGGGCAATGGATAATTTTATCTATCATGGGGGATAGGCTTTCTGATAATAATTCTATTTCTTGTGCCGCCATAAATGGCCAAGCACCATTTGCCATTGTTTTGCCAAAATGAGCTGTCATTTCCTTGCCAAAGAATTTTTTTATATCAGGGTTGGTGGTGATAAAATTCGCCCCGCCATCGGTCATAGCCAAGACAATTTTTTGTCCTTGGATATGATAGGTTTGATTATGTTTGCTTATTTTTATACCATTTGAGCGATGTTTGCCAAACACAAGTTCTTTGATATTGGCATTGTCAATAATTTTTACCCTACGGGGTGATAGGGCACGCCAAAAACCATAAAAACTTGCCATTGGATTAAAAAAACCTGCACGCCCTTGATATAAACCTGCCAAGATAGAAAAACGGGCAGTATCAGAAAAATCCATCAATGGTAAGATGCGGCGTAATTCTGCCAATTCTAAATAATCGGCATCAATGCCATGCAGACGCATTGCATTGCCACGATAACGGGCATTTTTTATCATGCGATCATTTAATAATATATTAATTAAGCCCGGTTGGGATAACATAACATTATAGCCCAATTCGTGGCTTAAGCCTTCCCACAATCTTAGATTCATTTCAAAAAAATCGGTATTGGCGGCGACTTGATAATTTGAATGCACCATCGCCCATTGCCGATTTTTTATGCTTGCCCCCAATGATGTTGGGCTGACGATGATGATATCTTCGCCATCATGGTTTTGCGATAAATAATAAGCCAAAGCCAAAGCCATGATACCATCACCGATGATAATGACTTGATGATTGGTTTTTATGAATTGTTCGGTGATATCATTACTTATCAAATATTGTTGCAGGTAAGGGGGCATGATATTTAAAAAAGTTGGTATTTAGATTATTTTTATAACAGGCTTCGCTTGATTTTTATAGTCTATCTTTTTTGATATTGCTATATGATAGTTGGGCGGCAGGTCTATGGTGATGAATGATAGATAGGGTAATTGATGGGTTAGCGATTTGTTTAAACTATCTTTTATGGATAAATGATTATCGTTTAGGTGATAAAAAAATGCCAAAATGGCACGCAAAACACCATCATGTGCTATTAGGGTTAATGTTTTTTCATGGCGGGTTTTTAATAATTTGATGAGAGATTTGGTGCTACGCTGATAAAGGTTAAAAAAACTTTCGCTTAAATGATGTTTGTCGGGTGGGGGTGCATGGTTGATACAATCTTGCCAAAATTGGTCATAGGCTGATTTATTATTTTTTTCAATTTGGTTATAGGTCAAACCTTGCCAGTTGCCAAAATGTTGTTCACGAAAATTTTTATCTAAAATAAGGCAAGGCGGCGGTGTGCCGCTTGGTTTATATTGCATCAGCTTGGCGGTAAGATGTGAAAAAGTCTGTTTGACTCGCAATAGGTCAGAACCTATAAAAAATATATTATCTAGGCTATCGGTTTTGGCGGTGATAGATTGTGCCAAAAAATCATAACGCTGTGCATTAAACTGGTTTTTGGAATTTATAATCGGGTAATTCATTTGCCCCAAAATAATACCATTGATTTTTTGTTCGGCAAGATGATGGTCGGGGGGGAAAACCACTTGGTCGTGGCGTAGAAGAAAAATTTTTTCTACAAAACTATTAAATAACATATCAAAAAAGCTTTCTTGCTCTGCTACAGGTTTTCAGTTATAGATGCCAAACTTAAGATAAATGATATGAAAGGTGCGATGGCGGAGTGGTTACGCAGAGGTCTGCAAAACCTCATACGCCGGTTCAATTCCGGCTCGCACCTCCATTTTTTTAAGGTGCGTTTTTTTAAAATAAACCTTCAATTTCACTATATTGATTTAAGTGAATATTTTCTGCCGCAGGTATAGATGGCAACCCAGGCATGGTCATGATATCGCCGCAGATGGCAATAATAAAGCCCGCACCAGCGGAAAGCCTTACCTCACGCACTGGCACATTATGGTGAAGCGGTGCCCCCATTAATTTGGGGTCGGTTGAAAAACTATATTGTGTTTTTGCCATACAAATAGGCAAATGACCAAAACCTCTGCTTTCCCAAGTTTTTAATTTTTCCCGCACCGAACTATTGGCTTCCACCTCATCGGCACGATAAATTTCACGGGCGATGGTGGTTATTTTGTCAAACAATGCCATGTTATCAGGATAGAGGGTGCGAAATTGTGCCATATTATTTTCGGCTATCTCAACAACTTTTTTTGCCAAATCTTCACAGCCACGCCCACCATCGCTCCAATGGGTGCAGGGGAATGCCGCAACACCCATTGTTTTGGTAAAATTCTGTATGGTTTTGATTTCTTTATCGGTATCTTGATGAAATTTGTTGATAGCCACCACGGTGGGCACACCAAATTTACCGATATTTTGTAAATGCCGTTCTAAATTGGCAAGACCTTTTTCTAATGATTTGATATCTTCTTTATGAAGGTCGCTTTTGGCAACCCCGCCATGCATTTTTAATGCCCGCACGGTGGCAACCACCACCGTTGCCGCGGGGTGCAGATCGGCTTTACGGCATTTGATGTTGAAGAATTTTTCTGCCCCCAAATCAGCACCAAACCCTGCTTCGGTGATGACATAATCAGCTAATTTCATCGCACTACTGGTGGCAGAGACGCTGTTGCAACCATGGGCGATATTGGCAAAAGGTCCGCCATGGATCATGGCTGGATTATTTTCTAAAGTTTGCACCAAATTGGGAGAGAAAGCATCCTTTAATAACACCGTCATAGGACCTTCGGCTTTTAGGTCGCTTGCCCGCACCTGTTGTTTGTCTATATTATGGGCAACAACAATTTCACCCAAGCGTTTTTGCAAATCCTCCAAAGAAGTGGCAAGGCAGAAAATTGCCATAACTTCAGAAGCAACGGTAATATCAAAACCACCTTGGCGTGGATAACCATTTTGGGCAGCGCCCAAACTAACCACTATTTCACGCAACGCCCTATCATTGACATCCATCACCCGTCGCCAAGAAATGCGGCGGCTATCAATGCGTAATTTATTACCCCAATAAATATGGTTATCTATCAAGGCTGATAATAAATTATTTGCCGCAGTGATGGCATGAAAATCGCCAGTGAAATGTAAATTGATATCTTCCATCGGCACCACTTGGGAATAGCCGCCACCTGCCGCGCCACCCTTGACTCCAAAACAAGGACCAAGCGATGGTTCACGCAAAGCAACGATAGATTTTTTACCCATCAGGCACAAAGCATCATGTAGCCCGACCGAAGTGGTTGTTTTGCCTTCGCCCGCTGGGGTGGGTGAAATGGCGGTGACAAGAATAAGTTTGCTTTTTTTATTGGGCAATTTATCCAAAAAAGTATGGTCTATTTTTACTTTGCTATGCCCATATGGCACTAAGGCTTGGTTATCAAGGTTTAAGGATTTTGCGACCTCAATAATGGGTTTTAGTTTTGCGGCACGGGCAATTTCAATATCGCTGGGAAAGTTTGCCATATTATTTTCCTTTTCTTTTTTAAAAAAATCATATTTTGGTTGGTTAAAGATTGAAAAAAATTAGTTCCATTTTCATTAACCCATCAAACCCATCAATAAAAATGATAAAGTTTGTGTTTGAAAAATCTACCCTCTTCTTCGCACAAAACCTTACCTTAAAGCTTAAAAAAAAGCAATGTTAAATATAGGGGGTGTTATTTTTGTGCTAGTTGTATTTTTTTAAGAATCGGCATAAAGCTGGGGCAAATAATATCATGGCAAAAAAGGCAATAGATTCATCTGAAAAACAAACCACCGCTGATGATAAAGCGGTGGTATCAATTGGCATGGATGGCAATGGTGTGGCGACTGGCATTACCCCAATAGGTTTGGGTGATGAAATGAAAAAAAGTTATATGGAATATGCGATGAGTGTGATAGTCGCTCGTGCCTTGCCTGATGTGCGTGATGGGTTAAAGCCTGTGCATCGCCGTATTCTTTATGCCATGAAAGAAAATGGTTATGATTGGTCAAAACCATTTAGAAAATCGGCTCGTATTGTTGGCGAGGTGATGGGTAAATACCATCCGCATGGCGACCAAGCGATTTATGATTCGATGGTGCGTATGGCACAGAGTTTTTCGTTGCGTTTGCCATTGATAGCGGGGCAAGGTAATTTTGGTTCGTTGGATGGCGACCCGCCAGCAGCTATGCGTTATACTGAGGCACGATTGGCAAAATCTGCCGAGACGCTTTTGACCGATATTGATAATGATACGGTTGATTTTGGTACAAATTATGATGATTCGATTTCTGAACCTTTGGTGTTGCCCGCACGCATTCCCAATCTATTGGCGAATGGTGCATCGGGTATTGCGGTGGGTATGGCGACCAATATTCCACCGCATAATTTGGCTGAATTATTGCACGCTTTGATAGGTTTGGTGAATAACCCTGAGATGTCTGATGATGATATAAAAAAAATTGTGCCTGGGCCTGATTTTCCAACTGGGGGGTTGATATTGGGGCGTGATGGTATTGACCAATCTTTTGCTACGGGGCGGGGATCAATCAAGATGCGTGGTCGGGTGGCAATAGAAACTTTTGGTAAGGAGAGAGAAAGGATTGTCATTAGTGAAATTCCCTATCAAGTGAATAAGGCAACTATGATAGAAAAAATGGCAGAATTGGTGCAAAACAAAACCATTGAAGGTATTAGTGATATTAGAGATGAATCTGACCGCATGGGTGTGCGGGTGGTGCTGGAAGTAAAAAAAGATGCAACCGCACAGGTGTTGTTGCAACAATTATATAAATTTTCACCACTTGAGATAAGTTTTGGCGTGAATATGTTATCATTGAATAATGGGTTGCCTGAAATGTTGCCCTTGCCACGGGTTTTGCATCGCTTTATTGAATTTCGTGATGAGGTTATTCAGCGTCGCAGTCGCTATCTATTGGCAAAGGCAAAGGCACGGGCGCATATTGTTGCGGGGTTAATTATTGCCACCGAAAATATTGATGCGATGATAGATTTAATAAAATCATCAAAAGATGCCGCACAGGCAAGGCAAAAAATGACCAGCCAACAATGGCTTGCGAGTGATGTGGTGCCTTTTTTAAAAATCATTGATAAGGCTGATAAAAATTTAAGCGGGTCAAAATACAAATTGACCGATGAGCAAGCATCGGCAATATTGGATTTGCGTTTGCAACGCTTGACCGCTTTGGAAAAAGATAAATTGGCACTTGAAATGAAAGAATTGTCAAATGCCATTCATCAATATGAAAAACTATTGGCTGATGAAAAGTCAAGGCATGGGGTGATGGTGGAAGAGTTTGAAGATATTTTGAAAAATTTTTCTACTCCTCGCCGCACCGAAATTATTGCCGCTCAAGAAAATGTTGAAATTACCGATTTGATTGAAAAAGAAGATATGATGGTGAGTGTGACCTATGGTGGTTATATTAAACGGGTGCCGCTTGATGCCTATCGCACACAAAAGCGGGGCGGTAAGGGAAAAATGGGTATGACAACCAAAGAAGATGATTTTGTTTGGAAAGTGTTTGTTGCTGATACCCATACCGATATGTTATTTTTTTCATCAACTGGGAAATGTTATAAATTGAAAGTTTATGAAATTCCTGAAAGTTCGTTGGCTAGTAAAGGCAAATCATTGGTGAATATTTTGCCGCTTTCGCTTAGGGAACATATCACCACGGTGTTGCCTTTGCCTGCCGACCAAGCGGCATGGCAAGATAAATTTATGGTGTTTGCAACTGCATCAGGTTATGTTAGGCGCAATTTATTATCTGATTTTGCCGATGAACGAAAGGCGGGTAAGGTGGCGATGAAATTGGCTGATGGTGATAGTTTGGTTGGGGTGCTTATAGCTAGCGTGTATCAGGATGTTTTTTTGGCAAGCGAACAATCAACTGCCATTCGTTTTCCTATATCACGGCAAAGCGACAATGGTGATGAAAAAGGTGTGCGGGTATTTTCAGGGCGGGCTTCGAATGGGGTGCGGGCAATAAAATTATCCCAAGCGGATAGGGTGGTGGCAATGGATATTATGAATTGTGGCGAAGATGAATCGGATATGCGTGATGGTTATTTGGCAACCGTAAATGCCAAGCTGCGCCTTAAGGATAAAGAATATGCCGCCAGCGGGTCAGAAGAATCTTTACGTGATAAGGCAAAGGTTGCTGAATTTGACAAAACATTATTTACAAAAATGGCTCAGCAAGAACAATTTGTTTTGACTATCAACCAAGCGGGGTTTGGTCAATTATGTTCATCTTATGATTATCGCACGACCAATCGTGGTGGCAAGGGTATTAGCAATATGGATAGCGAAAGCCAAATTATTGATGCTTTTGTTATCAATCCCAAACAAGATGAGGTGATGTTGGTGACCGATGGTGGGCAAACCATTAGATTGCAAACCAAAACCATTCGTAAAGTTTCACGCCATGCCAAGGGGGTTAAATTGGCAACATTAGGTGGCGAACAAAAAATTGCTTCGGTGGCACATATTAGTTATATTGATGATGCTGAGGTGAATAAGGTATGAAGAAGGCGGTTTATCCTGGCACATTTGACCCCATGACTTTGGGGCATGTTAATCTATTGTCGCGGGCTACAGGTTTATGCGATCAATTGATTGTTGGGGTGGCGAGCCATAGTGGTAAAACAGCGATGTTTCAGCTTGATGAAAGGGTGGCAATGGTAGAGGTAGCATTAAAAACACTGGCTACATCGGTGGCAAAAAAAATTGTTGTCAAACCGATCGAAGGGTTATTGATAGATTTTATGAAACATGAGGGCGCGGCAGTGGTGGTACGGGGCTTACGGGCGATTAGTGATTTTGAATATGAATTTCAATTGGCAGCGATGAATGCCCGTTTGGATAAAAATATTGAAACAATTTTTTTGATGGCGGGTGAAGGGCATCATTTTATTTCTTCACAATTGGTAAAACAGGTGGCAAGTTTGGGAAGTGATATTTCGCCCTTTGTTGGTGAAGACATTGCCGAGATGATTAAGGCAAAGTTTAAAAAAATTTAATGTTTGCATAATAGATTTATTTTATCATTCCATTGTAATGGTTGGCATAGTGTTATCATATCAAGGGGCGGTGGTTGTAAGAAATGTAAATGCTTGCCTGTTTTTGGGTGTTGGAATTCTAAACAAAAGGCATGGAGAGCTTGGCGGGGAAAATTGGTTAAGGCAGTGGCAATAGCGGGGTTGGTTTTTTTGCCTGCTTGGCGTTTATTGCCGCCATAGATGCTATCACCCACCAAAGGATGTTTTATATAAGCCAAATGGGCACGAATTTGGTGGGTGCGCCCTGTCATCAGGCGACATTCTAACAATGATACATCGTCATGATGTGCCAATATCTTGTAATGGGTTTCGGCTGGGCGGCCGCCCTTTTCAACTGGCACTATGGTCATTTGCAGGCGATGATGTTTATTACGACCGATAGGTTGGTTGATGATGCCAATATTATCGGCAGTATGGGGCAGGGGTATTTTGCCCCAAGCCAAACCCATATAGAGCCGTTTTATTTTGCGATGTGAGAAATGTTGGGTTAGATGTTGGTGTGCCAAATCATTTTTGGCAATAACCATTAAGCCTGAAGTGTCTTTATCTAAGCGATGCACGATACCGGGTCGCATCACACCATTGATGCCCGATAGATTCTTGCCACAATGGTATAATAAACCATGCACCAGGGTATGGGTATAATGGCCGATACTGGGGTGAACGGTCAAGGCGGGTGGTTTATTTAAGACCAAAATATCATTGTCTTCAAATAAAATATCCAGTGGTATATTTTCAGCAATAAGATCTAATGAACGGGGTGGCGGTATGTTGATAATAATTCTATCGCCCATTTTTATTTTTTGGTCGGGGTTAAGGGCGGGGGTATGGTTGATGGTAACCGCACCTGATTTTATCCAACCTTGAATTTGGTTGCGACTGATGGCTATCATATTGGGGTCATCTATTGCCATAGTTACCAAAAACCGATCTAGCCGTTTTTGTGCTGGCGATAATTTTTCCACCAAAAATTTTTTGATAATTTTTTTTTGATTATCTTTTTGCATAATGTTTTATAGCATATTTATTTTCTGTGGTGGGTGATAAACTTAAAGATTGATTTTTTATACAGGTTTGCCTATCAACATAGTGTAAATAGCATATAGATAACATGACCCGATACCACCCGCAAAAAATTGAATTGAAGTGGCAAAAAATTTGGCAAGATAATAAGGTATTTGCCACCCATCACCCCAATGGTGCTGATATAAAAAAACCAAAATATTATGTTTTGGAAATGTTGCCCTATCCATCGGGTGAAATTCATATGGGTCATGTGCGTAATTATACTTTGGGCGATGTGGTGGCACGCTATCGGCGTGCCAATGGTTTTAATGTTATCCACCCGATGGGGTGGGATTCTTTTGGCTTGCCTGCCGAAAATGCTGCTTTTGATAATGCGGTGCATCCCAAAGAATGGACGGCTAGTAATATTGCCAATATGAAAAATGAATTGATGCGATTGGGATTTTCTTATGATTGGGATTTAGAAATGGCAACATCCGATGCTATTTACACCCATCAGGAACAAAAAATTTTTCTAAAATTTTTAGAAAAAAAAATTGCCTATCAAAAAGAAACGCTGGTTAATTGGGATCCAGTTGATAATTGTGTATTGGCGAATGAGCAGGTGGTGGATGGTCGTGGTTGGCGGTCGGGGGCCGTGGTTGAAAAGAAAAAATTAAAAGGGTGGTATTTGCATATCACCCGCTATGCCGATGATTTGCTTTCATCTTTAAAGGATTTGCCTGCTTGGCCAGAAAAAGTGCGTGCCATGCAAGAAAATTGGCTTGGTCGGTCGGTCGGGGCACGTATAAAATTTCCAATAGTGGGAGGGTCCGAATCAATAGAGGTTTTTTCAACCCGCCCTGATACTTTGTTTGGTATGAGTTTTCTTGCATTGGCGGCCGACCATCCGTTGGTTAAAAAAATTGCCGCCACCAGCCATGATAAAAATTTACATTTATTTTTGGCAGAATGTAGAAAAGGTGCTACCACCACCATGGATTTAGAAAAGATAGAAAAAAAAGGCTACTGCTTGCCATTAAAAATTTCTCATCCTTTTGATGCCACTAAGTCTTTTCCTGTTTATGTTGCGAATTTTGTGTTGATGGATTATGGCAGTGGTGCATTATTTGGTTGCCCTGCCCATGATGCACGCGATTTGTTATTTGCCAAAAAATACAAATTGCCAATCATACCTGTGGTGCGCCCCAAAGATGCTGGTGATAATTTTTCTATCGGTGATGAGGCTTTTCTTGATGATGGGGTTATTTTTGCTTCTGATTTTTTGAATGGTTTGTCGGTTGAACAAGGCATAAAACGCTCCATAGAAGAATTAGAAAAATTGCAACTTGGTCAGGCTGAGGTGAATTGGCGTTTGCGTGATTGGGGGATATCACGGCAACGCTACTGGGGTTGCCCGATACCGATTGTTTATTGTGATGCTTGCGGCGTGGTGCCATTGCCCGAGGACCAATTGCCAGTGTTATTGCCCGATGATATTGGTTTTGATAAAATTGGTAATCCGCTTGACCATCACCCAACATGGAAAAAAACTACCTGCCCTGTTTGCCATGCTGCCGCACAGCGTGAAACCGATACTTTGGATACTTTTTTTCAATCGTCATGGTATTTTTTGCGTTATCTTGATAATAAAAATAACAAACAGCCTTATGAAAAATCTCGTGCTGATTATTGGATGGCGGTGGATCAATATATTGGCGGGGTTGAACATGCGGTGCTGCATTTGCTTTATGCCCGATTTTTTACCCGGGCTTTGCGTGAATGTGGTTTTGCCACCCCCAAAGAACCTTTTGTTGGGCTTTTTACACAAGGCATGGTGTGTCATGAAACCTATCAAGATAGTAAGGGTAGGTGGGTGGCATCAACTGAGGTTGAAAAAAAATCTGGCAAGATGGTTCATGCAAAAACCGCTGAGGTTTTGACGGTGGGTATGTCTATTAAGATGAGCAAATCAAAGAAAAATGTTGTTAATCCTAAAGATATTATTGATAAATATGGTGCTGATACGGCACGGGTTTTTATTCTTTCTAATTCGCCACCCGCCAAAGATTTGGAATGGAGCGAAGCGGGGGTGTTGGGGGCTTTTCGTTTTTTGACAAGGCTGTGCCAAATGGTGGCTGAGGTGCCCAAAGATGCGCCTGCTACATCACAAGATGAAAAAAAAGCAAAACAACTTTTATGTGCGGCGCATCGGGCAATAGAATCGGTTAGTCAAGCGATAGATACTTTTCATTTTAATTTGCTGATTGCTCGTGTGCATGAATTGGCTAATCAAATAGATGATTACCCATACCAAGATGGTATAAAAAAACAGGCGATTGAAATTCTATTGCAATTATTACATCCCGCCGCACCACATATTAGCGAAGAATTATGGCATGATTTGGGGCATAGTCAGATGTTGGCGATAAGCGATTTTCCCAAACCTGACCCGTTTTATCTTACAAATGAAAATGTGACATTGGCGGTGCAGGTTAGGGGCAAATTGCGGGCTACATTGATATTGCCCAAAGATAGTAGCGAGAGCGAGGCATTGGCGGCGGCTTTACAATTTAACACCGTGCAAACATCGCTTGCGGGGCAAAACCCCAAAAAAGTGATATTTGTGCCAAATCGTATTATTAATTTATTATAGGTTTTAATATGAAAAATATTTTTTTTGGTTTGCTAAAATTAGCCATGATGTTGGTGGCAATGATGTTGGTTTTATCGGCTTGTGGTTTGCACCCCGCTTATCAATTTGACAAAAAAACAGGGGCGATGAAAAATAATATCTTGCAAGATATTACCATTGACCGCATTGCTAAGCGTGAGGGGCAGATATTAAAAAATGAATTGGAATATGCTTTCGGTCCAAGAAAAAAATTTGGTGGAGCCAGCAAGGGGCTACGGGCACAGATTTATCTTGTGAATAGTATTTTGGGCGATGCATCGGTTAGCAATGTTAATCAGGTTGAAGAAGTTGTGGTGAATGTTAATTTTGTTCTTTATGAAAAATCATCGGGCAAGGTTTTGGATGAATTTACCATTAGCCAAAATAGTAGCAATGTTGTTGTCTCCCTTTCGGGGTTTAGCCAAGCCGAGGTGCGCAAAAAAAAATTGGAATTTGCGATGAAAAACATTGCACTTGATGCCCGCAATCGTTTGTTGCTTTATAAACCATAATTATAACATTATCATGGCGTCTTTGTCGGCTTATAAATCTTTTGAATTTATCAATAATTTTTCTCGTGATATTGATAAAACCCCTTATCATATGTGGTTGCTTTATGGACCAGAAATTGGCTTATCGGCAGAACGCCAAGAAGCGATAGTTAAAACCATTGTGCCCGATAAAGACCCATTTCGTTTTTGCCAAATGGCACAAGCGGCTATTTTAGAACATCATGGGCGTTTTTTTGATGAAATGGCGGCGATGTCATTTGATGGTGGTAAAAGATTGGTGGTAATAACCGAAGTGGATGACAGGCTTTATGAAAAAGTTCTGGCTGATTTTTTTCAAAATCCGATAGGTGATAATTTTTTGTTATTGGTGGCAGGTTATTTGGATAAGCGTTCGCAATTGCGAAAAATGGTTGAGGCAAGCGATATGGCAATGGCTTTGCCTGCCTATCAAGATGATGCAAAAACTATTTTGCAATTACTAAAGGCAGAATTAAAACACTATGGTGCGTGTATGACCCATGAGGCAGAAACATGGTTGAGCCAACAATTGGGTGGTAATCGGTTAGAAACCAGACAAATCATTGAACAAATATGTCTTTATGGTATGGATGGTAAGGAATTGACGCTTGATGATGTTAGACTTTTTATCAATGTGAGTTATGAAACGGTTGATAAATTTATCAATGCGGTGTTGGTAAAGGATGCGGCACGGGTGGTGGCTTTGCAAGAAAAATTGCGGTTGGAAAAAATAGAGCCACTTCAGCTGATTCGGCGTATGATGATGGAAATAAATCGTTTGCAAAATATCCATGATGAAATTTTAAAAGGCGGGCAGATGGATAGTGTTATTGAACGGGCGGTACCATTTTATAAAAATCGTCCGATGGTTAAAAAAGCTATGACATTGTTTCGCTATGATAAATTGACTTTTTGGCGGGGCAAATTATTAGAATTGGAAAATCAAATTAAATCGTCGCTACCGAGTTATCTATTGACCGAACGATTTTTTTTGCAAATTAGTAAAAGCCGTTATTAAAAATAATTAAGCAATTGTTCGCTACCTTGATAGACCAATTTGCCCGCAATATAAATAATCACCATAAATCCCGCATAGCCGATAATAGGGTATTTTTTTAAAAAACGGGCAATAAAGGTGGCAACGGTTGCCATCAAAAATATTGATAATATTAAGCCAAAAATAAGAATGAAGGGGTGTTCCATAGATGCACCCGCTACCGCCAATACATTATCAATCGACATAGAAATATCAGCAATAGAAATTTGCCATAGGGCGGCAGCGAAGGTTTTGGGTTTTGTTTTTGATAATGACTTGTGATGCGAAAGATCTTCTTCACGCCTTAGGTCCTTCCACATTTTGTAAGCCACATAAAATAGCAATAAACCACCGATGAATAAAATGCCGGGGATATTTAATAATTGCACCGTGATGGATGCAAAAAGGATACGAAATAAAGTGGCAAGGATAATACCGATGATGATGGCTTTTTTGCGTTGTGCGGCGGGCAAAGATGCGGCTGCCAGCCCGACGATCAATCCATTATCGGCACTTAATACAAGGTCAATTAATACGACTTGCAAAAAGGCAGATAATTCAGGACCACTGATTGAAGAAAATGTTTGTAAAATATACATGGTATGATTTTTATAGAAAAATTATTATTTTTTTTCAAGCAAGTTGATGATGATGCCTTGTATAAAAATCACCCGATAGTTTAAAAAAACCATAAGTTGGTTTTGTTTGGCAAACAGCACAATTAAAAATAACCGAGCAATTGTTTGCCACCTTCATAAAGCAATTCGCACGCAATATAAATAACTACCATAAATCCCGCATAGCCGATAATGGGGTATTTTTTTAGCCAACGGGTCATATAGGTGGCAATGGTTGCCATCAAACATATTGCCAATACCAAGCTAAAAATAAGAATCAAGGGGTGGTCTTTGCTTGCACTGGCTGATGCCAATATATTATCAATTGACATAGAAACATAAGCAATAGAAATTTGCCATAGGGTGGCGGTGAAGGTTTTAGGTTTTGGTTTTTTTAGTAATTTGTGGTGCGCCATATTTTTTTCTTGCTTTAGGTCATTCCATATTTTGTAAGCCACATAAAATAATAATAAACTACCTATCAGTAAAACACCTGGGATATTTAATAATTGCACCGTGATGGAGGCAAATAGAATAAGAAATACAACGGCTATCATTGTGCCGATGAAGATGGCTTTTTTGCGCTGTTGGGCGGGCAAAGATGCCGCTACCAACCCAACCACCAATATATTGTCGGCACTTAATATAAGGTTGATGAACATAACTTTAAAAAAGGCAGATAATTCTGAACCACCTATTGCAGAAAATGTTTGTAAAATATCCATAGTATAATCTTTATAGAAAAATTATTATTTTTTTTCAAGCAAGTTGGTGATGATGCCTTGCCAAGTTTTGATGTCTTGTTGCGAAAAATTGGCACGGGTTATCATTTGTTTGATATTGCGTGATAAGGCAGGTTGCATGGTTGGTGATTTAAAAAAACCATTTTGTTCTAAGGCGGCTAGCAAGCGGTTGATAAAATAATCACGCTGTTGAATCGGGGCACTGGTGGTAAAGCTAGGCTGTGATAATTTATCTTTGCCAATGGTGGTTTGAAATAATAGATGACAAAATAATAAAACACTACCTGCCAAATTGAGCGAAGGAAAATCAGGGTTGGTGGGAAATTCTAAAATATGATGGGCATAAACCAAATCATCATTGGTAAGGCCAGTGCGTTCTGGCCCAAACATTACCCCTATTTTATCTCCCCGCTTCATAGCAGATGTTATTTCATATAAAGAATCCATCGGGGTCAGGGTGCTGATGGCTTGTTCCCGTTTGCGTGATGAAGTGGCAATGATATAATGAAAATCTTTTAAGGCGGGTTCAAGACTATTGAATGTTTTTGTTTTTGGAAAAATAATATCACCTGCCCCCGAACTGGCACTATAGGCTTCGGGTGAAGGAAATTCATCTCGTGGAGCGATTAGGGTTAAATGCAAAAACCCAAAATTTAACATGGCACGGCTTGCCATGCCGATATTTTCTGGTAATTGCGGTCGCACCAAAATAATGGTGGGGGTGGTCATGTTAGTTGATTTGTTTCATCAAATAATAACGATAGGCATCGGTCAATGCCATTTCTGATGCCGTGATGATATTGGTGGATACGCCGATCGTGCTCCAAGTATTTTTACCATCGGTTGATTCTATCATCACACGAGTTAGGGCGGCTGTGCTTTTATATTCTTTGCTTGGTGGAATAATCCGCACCTTATAATCAATCAATTCCACATTTTTTAATTGTGGAAAATGTTGTAATAATGATGCCCGCAATGCACCATCCAGCGCATTGACCGGGCCATTGCCACTTGATTGGGTTTTGATTTTTTTATTCTCAACCGCAACTTCAACTTCTGCCCGAGCCTCTTGACCATTGGCGTCGCTGTGATAATCAATATGACAATTGCTTAATGTAAAACATTCATTCATTTTGTTTAATTGCCTTCTTAAGAAAATTTCAACGCTTGCTTCAGCGCCATCAAAACTAAAACCTTTGAATTCGGCATCCTTGATAGCGGTTAGCAATTTGTCTTCTTCTTTGCTATCGGGGGTGAGTTGAAATTTTTGTAAATGCCAACGCAAATTTGATTTGCCCGCTTGGTCTGACATCACAACCACCCGTTCATTGCCAACCGATTCGGGTTCAATATGCTCATAGGTTTCGGGATCTTTTATTACCGCTGAGCCATGCAACCCACCTTTATGGGCAAAGGCATTACTACCCACAAATGGCAAATGGGGGTTGGGGGCGCGTGCCAAAATTTCATCCAATTGGCGGGATAATTTTGTCATAAGATGTAAATTATTTTTTGCAATGCCGATATCAAGTTTCATTTTAAAATGTAAATCTGCCATCAATGATAAAATATTGGCATTGCCACAACGCTCCCCCAAACCATTCAATGTGCCCTGCACTTGCCTTACCCCCAAAGCAACCGCGGTTAAACTATTGGCAATCGCACAATCGCTATCATTATGGGCATGGATGCCGATATGGTTAAGGTCAAATTTTTTACCCACCTGACTGACAATTTTTTCAATCGTGGCGGGTATCATCGCCCCACGGGTATCGCATAGCACAACCCAGCGTGCCCCCGCCCCAAGCGCTATATCAATCACTTGGCAAGCATAATCAGGGTTGGATAAAAATCCATCAAAAAAATGCTCGGCATCAAGCATCACCTCTTTTTTTTTGCTTGCCAATAGTTTTATCGATGATTCTATCATTTTTAAATTTTCTTCAATATCAATATCCATAATGGTTTCAATTTGTTTATCCCATGATTTGGCAACGATGCAGACATGGGGGGCATGGCTATTGAGGGTGGCACGCAAAGTGGGGTCATTATCAGCCGATACCCCCGCACGGCGAGTTATACCAAATGCGACCAATGCTGAATTTTTTAAGCTGGGTGGTTTTTCAAAAAATTCGCTATCGGTTTGATTGGCACCGGGAAAGCCGCCTTCAATATAATCAATCCCCAACTGGTCAAGCATCATTGCTATGACCTGTTTGTCATGCAATGTAAAATTGACGCTTTGGGTTTGTGCACCATCACGCAAAGTGGTATCAAAAAGATATATTCTATCTGTCATTTATTTATTGCTAACAGAAAAAAGAAATGATGGCAAGGCAAGCCCCGTTTATTTGTATGGTTTTTTATATTTTTATTGTGCCTTTATAAACCAATTCGGCAGGACCTGTCATTATCACTGAATTATTTTTTAAAGCAAGCGATAATATGCCGCCATCCATCAACATGGTGGCAGTGGCGGTAGGGGATAATTTTTTAAGCCGTTGTAGGGCAAGAAACCCCGCAACTGCCCCCGAACCGCAAGCCAAGGTTGCCCCAGAGCCTCTTTCCCAAACCCTGAGACGAAATTGATTATCTGCATTGCTTTGGGATAAAAATTCAACATTGGTTCTTTGTGGAAATAATGCGTGGTGTTCAATGGCGTAGCCAATTTTTTCAATCGCTATTTTATCTGCATTTTCTACCCATAACAGGCAATGGGGATTGCCAACATTGATGGCAAGCGGGGGTGCCAGTGGGGTGATAGCATATTTGGTCAATAGGTCATCAAGCGGTAATTGCATGGTATCGCATTTTTTGGCGAGGGGGATTTTATCCCAATCATACACCCCGCTACCCATACCTATTGAAATTTTATTATCTGCCAAGATGGTGGCAGGTAATAATTGATGATGACTGGCTATGGTTAATTGTTTTTTATTTTTTTCTTCTTTTATTAATAGGGCAACACAACGGGCGGCATTACCGCAGGTTTCGGCAATCGAGCCATCAGCATTGATAATCGTCATGGCAATATCGGCTGTGTCATTATTGGCTAAGATGACAATTTGGTCGCAACCCACCCCATAATGCCTATCGGTTATACGGCTGATGGTTTCGGGTGGTAGGCTGGCAAGGGTAGGATCGTTCCTGCTATCAAGCAACACAAAGTCATTGCCCAACCCATGCATTTTAATAAAATTAATATTGTGCGGCATAAAAAATCTATTCTGTGGTCAAGCCATCATAAAAATCATGCCCTTGGTGATCAATAACAATAAAGGCAGGTAAATCTTTGACTATAATTTTTCTTATCGCTTCCATACCCAATTCAGGGTAATCAATCACCTCGACCGATGTGATATGGTCACGCCCCAATTTGGCGGCCGGACCACCAATAGAGCCTAAATAAAATCCACCATATTTTTTACAAGCCCTAGCAACAATTTTTGACCGATTGCCCTTTGCCAACATAACCAATGACCCGCCCTGTTGTTGAAATTCTTCAACAAACCCATCCATACGCCCCGCAGTGGTGGGACCAAATGAACCTGAGGCAAAACCATCTGGTGTTTTGGCAGGACCTGCATAATAAACAGGGTGATTTTTTATGTAATCTGGTAATTGACCAGTTTGTTTTAATTTTTCTGATAATTTTTGATGGGCAAGGTCGCGTGCCACCACGATAGTGCCGTTTAAATTGACCCGTGTTTTTATGCCATAATGTCGCAAATCTTGTAAAATATTTTTCATTGGTTTATCCAAATTGATATTGATGGCTTTGTCTAATAATTTATTTTCATCAATCTTAGGTAAAAATTTTGCGGGGTCTTTGCATAATTCTTCTAAGAAAATACCATTGCAGTCAATTTTGCCGATCGCTTGACGGTCGGCTGCACAACTGACTGCCATACCAACAGGCAATGATGCAGCATGGCGTGGCAACCTTATCACCCGCACATCAAGGCAGAAATATTTTCCACCAAATTGGGCACCGATACCGAGATGTTGGGTGATGTTGAAAATTTTTTCTTCAAGCGCATGGTCACGAAAAGCTTTGGCTTCATCACCGCCATGATCGGGCAAATTATCAAGGTAGCGACACGAAGCTAATTTAACCGCCTTCATCGTCATTTCGGCTGAGGTGCCACCGATAACGATAGCTAAATGATAGGGCGGGCAAGCCGAAGTGCCAAGTTCGCGCAATTTATCTTCAATCAAATGCAAGAATTTTTGTTCATCAAGCAAAGAAGGCGGGAGTTGATAAAGAAAACTTTTATTGGCTGACCCACCGCCTTTTGCAATAAAAAGAAATTCATAAACATCTGGCGACCCTTCGACCATAATATCTATCTGCGCGGGTAAGTTGCTTTTGGTGTTGGTTTCTTGAAAACTACTGAGGGGCGATAATTGCGAATAGCGTAGATTATTTTCTTGATAACAATCAAAAATACCTTTGGCGATGGCTTCTCGGTCATCGCCATTAAATATATTATCGCTGGTGATGATATGCCGACCTTTTTTTGCCATCACAATGGCGGTGCCAGTATCTTGGCATAGGGGAAAAATGCCCGCCGCGGCAATATTGGCATTTTTTAAAAGCTCCAAAGCAACATATTTATCATTTGGGCTGGCTTCTTTATCTTCTAAAATAGATGATAATTGTGCCAAATGGTTATGGCGCAAAAATAGATTCATATCATGAAAAGCAAGGCGGGCAAGTGCCGATAAAGATTCTTGACCAATGAATAGATAGTCTTGATCGTTAAATTTTTTGCTGGCAGGATTCGGCAAATCAAGTCGCATCATTGTTATGGAGTCATATGATGGCACAAGAAAATCAAGCACGCCAGACATTTTTAATTTTTATTGGGTAGTTGTTTGCGAAATTTTTCCAAAGAAATAACATTGTTTTCTGTTTGCTCGGTGGTAAAATGATGTTGGGGGTTTTTATCCACCACATCATTGGCTTGGGGGGTATAATGGTTATGGGAAGGGTTATGATGGTTTTGTTTGATGGCTGTTTTGGGGTTGGTGGTATCGCTGTCATCAAACCGCAACATAAAATTGACCGCTGGGTCAGAAAATTGAATAACCGCATGATAGGGAATAGTGATGGCGGCAGGCGTTTTGCCAAAACTTAACACCACTGAAAAATTTTCTTCTTTAATCGTTAAATTCCAAAATTGATATTGTAAAACAATGGTCATTTCATCGGGATACTGGTGTTTGAGATAAGACGGCATAACCACCCCTTTGGCTTTGGTTGCAAAAGTAATGTAAAAATAATGCGGGCTTGGTGTTTCGGTGGCATTTTTATTTTTGTCTAATAATTTTTTTAAGACCGCAGGTATAACCGCCCGTAATTGTTTGGCAACAATGGCATCATAATCAATTATGGTATTGGTTGTATCAATCATAAGTTTTTTTATTCAATCAAACTAACATCACGCACCGCACCGGTTGCCGCCGATGTTGTCATGGCGGCATAACTGCGTAAAGCTGGCGAAACTTTTCTTGTGCGTTTTTCCTTGGGGGTGAAGGCGGTTTTGCCGCGTTGTTTTTCAGCCATTTTTCTTTTTTCAATTTCATCCATCGGCACATTAAGATGCATTTGTCTTTTGGGAATATCAATAATGATTTCATCATTATTTTCAATCAAGGCTATTAACCCGCCTGCCGCAGCTTCGGGTGAAACATGACCTATGGATAAACCCGATGTGCCACCCGAAAACCGCCCATCGGTGATAAGGGCACAGGTTTTGCCAAGCCCCATTGATTTTAAATAACTGGTGGGGTAAAGCATTTCTTGCATACCAGGACCGCCTTTTGGCCCTTCATAACGGATGACAACAATATCGCCCGCTACAATTTCTTTGTTTAAGATAGATTTACAAGCCGAATTTTGGCTTTCAAAAATTTTTGCATTGCCAGTAAAGTTTAAGATATTTTCATCAACCCCTGCGGTTTTGACGATTGAACCATCAGGGGCGAGGTTGCCATAAAGCACGGCAAGCCCGCCATCTTTGTTATAGGCATTTTCAATTGAGCGAATACAACCATTTTTTCTATCATTATCCAATTCGGGATATTGGCGTTTTTGTGAAAAGGCTTGTGTGGTGCGCACCCCACCAGGGGCGGCCGAATAAAATTCTAATACCTGAGGTTGGTTGCTGGTCATAATATCCCAATGGTTGAGTGCTTCCTCCATGGTTTTGCTATGCACGGTGGGTAATTGGTTGTCTAGCAAACCGCCACGATTTAATTCGGCTAAAATACCCATAATACCGCCCGCACGATGCACATCCTCCATATGATATAAATTGGTGGCGGGTGAAACCTTGCAAATGGTTGGCACTTTGCGTGATAGGCGATCAATATCTTTCATAGTAAAATTGCATTCGGCTTCACGGGCGATAGCCAAAAGGTGAAGCACCGTGTTGGTGGAACCGCCCATAGCAATATCCAGCGTCATGGCATTTTCAAAAGCCTTAAAATTGGCGATGGAGCGGGGCAAAACCGCATGATTATCTTTTTCATAATATTCTTGACATAAGCCAACGATGCGGCGACCTGCCTCTAAAAATAAATTTTTGCGAAAACCATGGGTTGCCAATAATGAGCCATTGCCAGGTAGCGATAACCCCATAGCCTCGCTGAGGGAATTCATACTGTTGGCAGTAAACATACCCGAACAACTGCCACAGGTGGGGCAAGCCGATTTTTCAATCGCCGCCACATCATCATCTGATAATTTTTCATTACCAGCTTCAACGATGGCATCAACCAAATCAACTTTACGGGTGGTGCCATCACCATTTTTGGCAAGATGGCCAGTTGTTTTGTTCCAACTGACTTTGCCTGCCTCCATAGGACCGCCTGATACAAATATGGTGGGGATATTGATACGCATGGCCGCTATCAGCATCCCTGGGGTGATTTTATCGCAATTGGAAATACATACCATCGCATCGGCACAATGGGCATTGACCATATATTCAACCGAATCGGCGATTAGCTCGCGTGATGGCAGGCTGTAAAGCATACCATCATGCCCCATGGCAATACCATCATCAACCGCTATGGTATTGAATTCTTTGGCTACGCCACCTGTTTTTTCAATTTCATTGGCTACCAGCTGTCCCACATCTTTTAAATGCACATGGCCAGGCACAAATTGGGTAAAGGAATTGACTATGGCGATGATAGGTTTGCCAAAATCGCTATCTTTCATACCTGTGGCACGCCATAAACCACGCGCCCCCGCCATATTGCGTCCGTGGGTGGTGGTGTGTGAGCGAAGTTTTGGCATGATATTATTTTTGTTTTGTTGATTATAGATGATTTATTGTTATCAATCAAGGATGGGTATAAATTACATACTAGGCAAGAATTTTATGATGTTTTTTGCGGGCGATAGGCATAAAAAATCATCTATAAGTCTTAAAAAAAGTTATTCATAATTGAATAAATTGCTTGAATGAATATAAGTTTTTTGCTATGAATTTGGGGCTGGCAAGGGGTGTCTCGTAAATTTTTGGGTTGGTTAGTGTTTTTTTTATTAAGGATATGAATATGCAGTGATAGATATGGTAATTTTTTTTATTAAAAGAAAATTTTGGCAACGAATATATAAAAACACAATCATTTTACTATTAACGATTTAAATTTTTTGAGATAAACATATGGCAAAAAAATCTTTAGCAGCTATTATTGACTTAGTTGATGATGGTTCTGTGCATCCGATAGATAAACATGTTGGCGATCGCATTCGTTTAAGGCGTAAAATGCTTCGTTTAACGCAAACCGATTTGGCAGAAATTCTTGGTATTAGTTTTCAACAGGTGCAAAAATATGAACGGGGTAGCAATCGCATCGGTTGTTCACGCCTATATGAATTGTCGGTGATTTTGCAAACCTCAATTGATTTCTTTTTTAAAGATATTGACGATGATACCAGAGAATTATTTACCGATTTAATGCCAAAAGAATTGTTTGGTATGGCGGAAAAAGAAGATGAAAACGAGCTTGATTCAGCTGATGATAATCAAGATCCATTTAATAGAAAAGATGTGCTGGAATTGATTATTGCTTATAATAAAATAACCGATAATAAACAAAAGAAATTATTCTTGGAATTGGCAAAAAATTTTACCAAGAAATAATTTTTATCGCTGTTTAATAATATCTTGATTTTTTGGGTTGGTTTTTTATAAAAAAACGCCTATAGAAAAATGATGAAGGTTTATTACGATAAAGATTGCGATATTAATATCATCAAGGGTAAAAAAGTAGCGATTATCGGTTATGGTTCGCAAGGTCATGCCCATGCGCTTAATTTGAAAGATTCGGGTGTGAAGGATGTGCGGGTGGCATTGCGTGCCGAATCCAATAGTCGCAAAAAAGCCGAAGCCGCAGGCTTGACCTGTATGACGCCAGCCGAGGCTGCCAAATGGGCGGATGTGATTATGATGTTGGCGCCCGATGAATTGCAAGCCGATATTTTTAAAAATGATATTGCTGGTAATATAAAAAAAGGTGCGGCATTGTTTTTTGCCCATGGTCTTAATATTCATTTTAACCTTATTGAACCATCAAAAGATATTGATATTTTGATGGTGGCACCAAAAGGTCCGGGGCATACGGTGCGCAATGAATATAAACAAAATGCGGGGGTGCCTTGTTTGGTGGCGGTGCATCAAGATGCCAGTGGTATGATGGGCAAAGGTAATGTTGGTGCGAAGGAATTGGCTTTATCTTATGCTTCGGCAATTGGCGGTGGTCGGGTTGGGATTATTGAAACTACTTTTCGTGAAGAATGCGAAACAGATTTGTTTGGCGAACAAACAATTTTATGCGGTGGTTTGGTATCGCTTATTCGCACTGGGTTTGAAACTTTGGTGGAGGCAGGTTATTCTCCCGAAATGGCTTATTTTGAATGTTTGCATGAGGTGAAGTTGATAGTTGATTTGGTATATGAAGGCGGGCTTGCCAATATGTTTTATAGTGTTTCTAATACGGCTGAATATGGTGCTTATCTTACAGGTCCGCGTTTAATAAATGAAAAAACCAAAAAAGAAATGAAAAAAGTTTTAAAAGAGATTCAAGATGGTAAATTCACACGAGATTGGATGCTAGAAAATAAAGTCAATCAAACCAGTTTTAAAACCATTCGCCGTAATTTGGCAGCACATCCTATAGAGGAGGTTGGTGAAAAGTTGCGTGGTATGATGCCATGGATAGCTAAAAACAAATTGGTTGATAAAGATAAAAATTAAAATTATTTTTGCGATAATTTTCGTTGATAACAGCTCAGTGTGCCAAGATGGCAGGCAGGACCATTTGGCTTTACCCGTGCCAGCAAACTATCGCCATCGCAATCTAGCAATAATTCTATCCATGTTTGGTAGTTGCCTGATGTTGCACCCTTAACCCATAATTGATGTCTTGAGCGTGACCAAAAAACCATACGACCTGTGGTTAAGGTTTGTTGCAAAGCTGTTTTATTCATAAAGGCTTGCATCAATATTTGGTTATCGCTGATAGATTGTACAATCACTGGTAACAACCCTGTGGCATCAAATTTTATGGCTGCCAAAAATTCATCATGAAGCATGTTTGAATAAATCTTTCTGCCAAGTTTCGATAACAACATCAAGTGGCAACAAGATAGCGCTATGGCGGTTTTGTAAATAACGCACGGCAGTAAAACAATTAAAGGCAGTAAAAGGTTTTGGCATAGTATGTCTTTTTTCAATAAGCAAATCATGCAAAAGCCCCCTTATCAATTTGACACCAGCCAGTGTTTCATCGATCAATAATGTTTCACATAATGCGGCGGCTGTTCGCCCTAACAAACAAGATTGTGGTTTTAACAATAATCGGGTTAAAACCATGTCGTCATTTTTTTTATTCAACCAAAAAGCCGCCGTCATAACACTGCCACAAAGCCGACTATGTTTTTTGCCAATATGGGGTGCTATCTGTTGTGCCCTAGCAAAATCAATATCATTGGGCGGGCGGTTATTTTTTTCTGCGGCTAGGGATTCAGCCATAGCGAGTAGTTTTTCTTCATAAAATTTCAGCATATCATTTTCGGGGTTTGGCATTGATTTTGCCATAGCCGCTGATTTTTCTGTCTGGACAAAAGATTTTTTTTCGGGCATAATAGACACCATCTTGGTTTTAGCAATGACCGTTGATATTATTTTTTCACCCTTTATCATAAACTAAGATTCTGTTAAAAAGCAAGTGATTTTGGTATGGAATTTTATATATAATCTGTTATAGCCTAAGGCTGGTAGCTGTTATTAACAATTAACCGTGAAGGAATTTTTGTCATGAATCCAAAAAATATAGGTTTGGCGGCAAAATCAAACCATAGTAAAAACAATATTGATTATCCCACCAATGGTAAGAATGGGGGGGGTGATATACAATTAAATGGCGGATCTTCGGTGGTGTCGCGTGATATGGCTGAGGCGGCGGTGCGTACGCTTTTGGAATATATCGGTGAGGACCCGCATCGTGATGGTTTGCGTGGCACCCCCGAAAGGGTGGTGAAGGCGTATGATGATTATTTTCATGGTTATCGTCTATCGCCAGAAGATATTTTGGCAAAACAATTTACCGAAAGTTCGGGTTATGATGATATGGTGCTTTTAACCAATATTTCTTTTCATTCCCATTGCGAGCATCATCTGGCACCGATTATTGGTCATGCTCATGTTGCTTATCATGCCGCTGGCAAAATTATTGGCATTAGTAAAATTGCACGGGTGGTAGAAATTTTTGCCAAAAGATTACAAACCCAAGAAACCATGACAAAACAAATTGCCGATGCCATTATGCAGGCACTAAAACCAAAGGGGGTGGCGGCGATGATAACAGCCGAACATTTTTGTATGAAGACGCGTGGTATTGAAAAAGGTGGCGTTGATACCATCACCAAACATTACCATGGCATTTTTAAGAATGACAAGGAATTGCGTCATTGTTTTGAAAAACAATGTTTGGCGGCAATACAATCGCAAAAATAAAAAATGTATTCTTTACAACAGGCAATTGATAAAAGCGAAAAAGGTTTTTTGTTGCTTGATGGGGCGATGGGGACGAATTTGTTTGAGCGGGGGCTTTTATCGGGCGATGAACCAGCTTTATGGAATCGTGACCAGCCAGAAAAAATTCAATCAGTGCATGAAGAATTTATTGATAATGGTGCCGAGGTTGTTTTGACCAATAGTTTTGGTGCTAATCCATTTCGTTTAAAATTGCATAAAGCCGAACATCAAGTGGCGGTTTTAAATACAATGGCGGTGGAAAATGTAAAAAAAGCTATAGCTAAAAAATCAAAGGGGCGGCATATTTTTATCGGCGGGGATATTGGACCATCGGGCGAAATTCTTATGCCGCTTGGTTCATTGGATGAAAAAGATGCATTGCAAGGGTTTGGTGCGCAAATAAAGGCACTTGATGATGCGGGGGCGGATTTTATTTGGATAGAAACTATGTCGGCAATAGAGGAGGTGGCGGTGATAGTTAAAATGGCTGATAAAATAGTGGCAAAAAAAAATTTGGTGGTGACGATGACTTTTGATACCAATGGCAAAACCATGATGGGTATTTCGCCAGAAAAAGCGGTGGAACAATTGCTTGGCTTATCACATAACATTGTTGCTTTTGGTATTAATTGTGGCAAAAGCCCCGCCGAATCAATTTATAGTTTGTGGCAATGGCAGAATCATCTAGCAAATATGAATATAAAAAATCCGCCTTGGCTGGTGGCGAAAGCCAATCGTGGTGTGCCAAAATATATTGATGGCAAATTTGAATTTGATGGTAGTTTTGAATTGATGCAAAGTTATGGGCAACTTGCCTTTGCGTTGGGTGCAAGGCTGATAGGCGGTTGCTGTGGCACTGATGGCAAAACATTAAAAGCGATTGACATGGGTGCGATGGCTGAATCGGCATCGCCAAAATTTCCTGACCGTTCTGCCATCAACCCTGATATAATTCAAAAAACCTTAGGCAAAATACCAGATAATATTTTACATCCTAAATTTTAAGGGGTTTTTTAGGGGTTATCCTGTTTCCAACCCAAACACCAAATCATCACTATATAATTTAAAAGAATCACAAAATTTGTTTATTCTTTTTGTAATTTGCGATGAGCTTAAATTGGTATGGATATAATATTTACCTATTTTATTTTTATGATAGAGATGTTTGTCATAATTAGATACGTTATCTTCTGTGGGGAAAAAAAATGGAGAATATGTTTCTACTACTTCTTTAAATGTATTGGGCGAATCATTATACATAGTATCAAGTGCATACCAATAAAAATCTTTCCAAGAAGTAATATAGATTTTTTTATCTTTAATTTTTTTAACCATAAGATAATCTGGTTTTAAACCAGCAAAATCGTCATTTAAATTATCAATATTATATTCATTGTCAATATGTGTTTCTGGAATATGAGCGGACATATTATTTAGAAGCGGTAACGGGTATAATTCTAAAAATTTTTTATATAATATTTCTGTTCGTTCTTTTATTTCATTTTCTCCCCAGTTTGTTATATTTTTAAAATATTCATTAAGACCTAAATTACTATCTACAAATATTGCTTTTTTCTTATCAAAAGGTTTATTGGATAATTCTTTGTTATAGGCTGTAAGGGTTAAATTGCCTAGCGAGTGGCAATTATTGTTGTAAATATTTTCATAGTTTGCACCAAGATATTTTTTCCATTCAGGTGATAATGTTTGGGGCATGATATGTTCAACTTCATAACGATGTTTTTTACTTGTGCTATTAATTTTTTCTAATATATTAGGACTTTCTTTATGGTTGCCCTCTAGTTTAGCCAAAATATGGCGTGAGATTTGCTTGTTATAAATATCTTCGCTCAGATTTCTTTTTATGTCTTCATCGCTTATATGTTTATCATTTGGCAATAATTCGTATTTGAAACTATCAAGGAATTTATTACTACCTACATTTTCGTTTATCAAGTTTTTTAAGTATTTGATTAATTGATACAACCTTTTATCCAGCCCCGTAGATTGTATTCCACAGGTTGCTCTTCTTACAAAGAACATTTCTAAATATTGTATAATCTCACTTACTTGATCGTCATTTAAATATTTTTCTTTTCTTAAAGAAAAAATATACAATAAAAAAGCATATGAAACAGTGAAATCCAAATTATGAAACCAATATAATTTTTCATTGATATCTTTAAAAGATCCCATTGTTATGAATTCGTTATATAGATATGACCAATCCATTATATCCTTAAACAATTCTTCTATTGTTTTATCTTTTGTAAATTCTTCTTTAAATTCTTGGAATGTATGATATAATTTAGCTATTGCAGGGTTAGAAAAACCTTTGGCTTGTAGGTAATGCCTAAAAAAATTTGTCAGCCCATGACATTTTGCATTGGTTTCAATTTTTACCCAATATTTATTATGAATATCAATTTGGTCCTCTGGCTTTATATTCATCAAAAGAAAATTTCTTATTAGGTCGCCTTTATCTAAATCTAAACCAGTAGAATTGAGTCCTTCAAAAATAAGATGGGGGTTATCTATATCATCTAATTCAATATGAATAACGCGCAAAGCTTCTAATACTCGCCAACATATTTTTGAGATATCTATTTCTTGTTTTTTAATTTCTTTTTCAAAAAACCTGAAATTATTTATGATATTAGATGAAACTTTAATATCATCATCTTGTTTATTAATAATTTTTTCAAGAATGGCATCATCATCATTTGAAAATTTTAATTTAACTTTTTTGCCAATGGGTGCATATTTAACATTAACATAATCGTTCAATATTCGCTCTTTAATTTGATTTAATTCTTTTGATGGCATTTCATCAATTATTTTGCAGATCGCCAGTAGTAATAAAATAATGGTGGTAATTCTTTGTTGTCCATCTATAATCATGAATGCCTTTAAGGAATGATCTTCTTTTTCGTCCCTGTGTGGATTAAGAACTATAGCACCAAGAAAATATTCAAAATGAGGTTTATCATTTAATTTTTTTTCTATAGAACATATATCGTTAAATAATTGGCGACATTGTTGGGTTGTCCAGCTGTAGTGTCTTTGATAAACAGGTACATGCAATATCATATTGCCGTCCCCCAAAAAATTTATAAATCTAATATGATTAACTTTCATAGCGTAAGAACTATCAATGATAAATAAAAAAGTCAAATTGCATTTTATCAAACCAAGCCAGGGGGAGTTTGGGTTTTGCGTGGTGGGTTAAAGAATGGGCGTTCGCATAAATCTAATGGCGCCATGACTTTTTCAAACATATTTTCTTTGTTGGTCCAAACTTCGGCAAATAGATGTTGTGTTTTGAAAATGCCATATGGTGCTTTTAATTCGGCATAACCAACATTGCGTTTTAAGGTTGGCGACCATAAAGATGATGTTATATGCCCGCATTCAATTTTTTCTTTATAATAAACGATAGATCCTTTGGCTTCTTTTTTACATGCAATATCTATCGGTTGCAATAAAAAGCGTAAGTTTTTTTTGATTATTTTTTTATCACCACCGCCCGAAAGTCGCCATAGGGCTTCCTTGCCATTGAAATAAGGTTTGTCAAAATGCACCAATTTACCCATCAATAATTCAAATGGTGTGCGCCCCCGCCCATGCCGTGATGCAATATGCGAACTCATAAAATCTAAATTGGTGGCAATAAAACCCGCTTCAATGCGTGCCAAACCCAATGCTATTTGTCCCGCTGGTTGAATGCGTAAATTTTTTCCAACCGCCAATAAACTATGCCATAGGGTTTCTATCAAATCTCGGTGGCACCATAATTCATAACCTAAATCACCAGTAAAGCCAGTGCGTGATATCATTAAAGCTATTTTGCCAGATTTTGTAAATCGTGCGGTGGTATCGCCTTTCCATTCGATGCAATCAAATGGTTTCATATTTTTTACATCTGGGATTTCAAACCCCTCTAATTTTGTGTCTGATAGGCGTTTTAATAAATGATAGGCAGCCGGTCCTTGAATGGCGATGGTTGCTACATTATGGGTTATATCCTCAATAGTAATGTCAAACCCTTCACGCAAATCCAAAAGCCAACTCCATTGTGATTCTTGACAAGTGAGCATAAATTGATCGCCCGCCAAATGAAAAATCGTGCCATCGTCAATCACCATGCCCTCTTCATCGCACCACAAACAATAGGCAACTCGGTTATGTTTAATTTTTCTTATATCACGGGTTACCAAACGATTGACATAATCAAGTGCATCTTTGCCACTGATAAGATATTTATGAAGTAAGGATACATCGATCATGCCGATAGAATTTCTAATCGCAAAATATTCCTCGGATATGCTTTCATAATAACTAACCGCGCGATGCCCCGCCCATGTTTCAAAAGCGTGGGATTTTGCCAATTTGTCAGTGATGGAGGATAAGGCAGATGGTGCTAACCCCCTTTCAGTCAAGACCATATTTTTATTTTGGGCGATGCTCATAATGATGTTCCTTTATTTTTTTGTTTTGTGGTTTTGATGATAGTTTTTGCCGCCAAAATACCCGCCATACCATTCAGGTCGCCACCAGGGTGGCAACTTGCCCCACCGACATAAAGATTTTTAATCGGTGTGCGATAGTGGCTAAAACCAACCGATGCACCAGAGGCAAGCCCATTGATAGGTCGCAATAGCCAAGTTTGGTCAAGAGCCATATCGGCATGATGCCAAGCCGCGGGGTGGCTTTTGGGAAAATTTTGATTATTTTTTTCATTATAATTTTCACCGCCAGCGTAAGCCAACATATCATTGGGTAAGATAATATCGGCTTTTTGCACCACCATATCAGGGAAATATTTTTTTAATTGTGTCAAGACAATTTTTTTTACTTGGTTGGCATTTTGGTTAGCACGCAAAGGTTGGTTAAAAATTTGTAGCCATAATTTATTGTGGCGTAAAGTCATGGCGATAGGAAATTCAGATGGATAAGATTGATATTTGCTGTCAAGAAATTGATGTTCTAATGCTTGGCGACCAGCGGTGATGATAACCCGCAATGGTTTTTTTTTGTGATGGGCAAAAATTTCTGGCAATGATTTTGGCGTGATAATCATTTTTGCCACAAGTGCCCGCCCCCTTACATGGCGGCTACGGCGCACCAATTCGCCATCAAATTCTCGGGCACCGACCAAATTGATAGTGCGATGCGGCGTTAGGGTAGAAAGCACAATATCAGCAGGCATGGTTTTACCATTGGTCAATTTAATACCAGTTATTGTTTGTTGATGGTTTTTTGTAATTGAAGTGATGGCAGTAATTTTTTTTTCTGTTTCTATTGCCACCCCGCGCATTTTTAATATGCGTTCAAAGGCACGAAAAAATTTTTGGCTATAAAATTCATAAGCCGATAAGCCTAGATTTTTATCATGGCTTTGGCGAAACCACAAAGCTGTCATACTACCTGAATGGGTGGCATAGAGACCACTGCCATGATAGCTGTGAAAATTCCATAAACTAGTTAGGGCTTGGCTATTGCCTTCTGCCAAATGTTCGTTAAACACATCATCAACATTTTGGGTGATGATTTTTAAGAATTCATATTGTGATTTTTTACGCATCAGTTTAAATGCCCAACCGATTTTGATTAAATTGATAATATCGGCTTGGCGGCCTTTTAATTGTGGTGGGCGGGTGGTGGCAATTTTTTTCCATAAGGCAATATAGCGTCGCAATTTTTTTTCTAACCGATGGTGGTTTTTAGCCAAAGTGCGGTCAAGCCCAACATATTTTGTGCCTTTTCTGGTAGGGGTTATCATAATTTGTTCTTCATTACCGCCTAACACAATGCTGGTCATTTTTTTTCCTAAACGAAACCCGCCCCAAAAAAGTTGTGAGCGGGTTGTTTTTGGTAATCCATAACAATAATCGGCATGGCGTGCCAAACCGCCAATGGTTTTATCGCCCTCAATAATTGTAATTTTGCGACATAGAAATGAAAAAGGTCGGCGTGATAATTCAAGCGCTGCTGATAAACCATTGACGCCGCCGCCGATAATAATAATATTTTTTCTTTTGAACATATTGATAAATTCTCTAATTATTGTGTATTCATAGCGATGCCATTTTTGGGTTTTTTTAAATCCTTCAAAATTTCTCGTGCCGCATTAGCACCATTGGCGCCCATCACCCCGCCACCAGGGTGTGCCGAAGCACTGCAAAGGTAAAGACCTTTGATGGGTGTGCGATATTGGGCGTAGCCCGGCACAGGGCGGTTAAAGAATAATTGATCCAACGATAATTCCCCTTGAAAGATATTTCCTTCGGTTAAACCAACCTCTCTTTCAATATCGGCAGGGGTTCTTATTTCCATATGTAAAATTTTGTCTTTGATATCGCAATAACGAGATACCGAATTGATAACCGTATCGGCAAAGGCTTGTTTATTTTCTTGATTCCATACCCGACCATTGGAAAGTTCGTAGGGCACATATTGCACAAAAAATGATGCGATATGTTTGCCGGGTGGTGCCATGGTTGGGTCAATAACACTACCAAATAACATATCAATATAAGGTCGGCGTGACCAATTGCCGCGCCGCCAATCATCATAAGATTGTTCATAAACATCTAAGTTATCTTCCATATGTAAATCACCGGCAAGGCAGGCGGCACCATCGGGGATAGCAGTAAATTGCGGCATACCATCAAGTGCGACATTAATTTTTCCTGATGAGCCACGAAATTTGAATTGGCTGACCGCTTTTACAAAATCATCAGGTAGGTGATGTGGCGATAGATGGTTGATAAAAGTTTGCCTGACATCCATACCTGAGACGATGGTTTTGGCGTGATAGGTATCGCCATTTTCACAAACCACGCCATTTATGCGATCGCCCTTTACCAAAAATTCTTTGATACCATTACCAGTTAAAATTTGCCCGGCAACCGATTGATAAGATTTGGCAAGGGCTTTGGAAATGGCGCCCATGCCACCACGTGCATAACCCCAAGCGGCATACACCCCATCAACATCGCCCATAAAATGATGAAGTAGAACATAAGCCGTGCCCGGTGAAAAAACCGACATACCCGAACCAATAATGCCCGACCCTGCATAAAGCGATTGCAAAGCGGGAATTTCAAAATATTCTTGGGCAAAATCACCTGCCGATATGGTAAAGAAGCGAATCATTTCTGCCATATCTTTTGCACTAAGGTCGCTATATTTTTTTGCCAAATAGATGATTTCAGAAATATCCCTGATGTGTAATTTCACTGGGTCGGGCGGGGTGCGTAGCAATAGGTCCTTAATAAATCTAGCTTGGCGGGTTAAGAATTGGCTGGCGCGTTCATAATTATCAACATCATTTATATTGTGGCGGGCAATTTCACGGCGTTGTGCCCAATGGTCGGCATAGGTAGAAAAATAATCACGACCATTATCTACCATAACACCACCGCTTTCATAAGGAATAACCTGTAAGCCGAATTGCCCTAAATTTAAATCACGCCAAATTTCCGAACGAAATAAACTACAAACATATGAACAATTGCTATAGAGCCAATCTTGTTCTTCGGTTTTATAATAAGAAAGCGATGTGGTGGCACCACCAATATGAGCAGTTTTTTCTATCACCAATGTTGAAAGCCCTGAGCGTTGTAAATAATTGGCAGTAACCAGCCCATTATGCCCCGAGCCAACAATAATAGCATCATAATTTTTTTTTGCCATTTTTCTCCCCCCTTGCCCTATTTTATTATTTTTAAAAGTCTAGCATAACAAGAAAAATCTGTCAAAATAATTTTTTAATTTTGTTGGATTTTGATACGAAGTTTTTTTTCAATCAATGCGGTTGGTAAGATGCCTGGGCGTATAATTTTTGGTGGGTTGTTTAATAAAGAAAGAATGGTAGAAGGTTGTTGTTGGCATTTTTCATCTTGATTGATAAAAAAAATATCTTTCTTTTGTGCCCATGATAATGTTTGATAAAATGTTTTTGCCATTGTTTGGTTGGTGGCAGGGGTATGGTCGGTAAGGTTGATGGAGGTTACTGCCAAAGCCATTTGACAATGATGTTCAATGGTTGATAAAATTTTTTTTGCAGTCGCATGATGGGGAATACGAAAACAAACAGAATCATCAGGCTGGGTTGTGGCCATCTGCCATTTTGCGATTGAATATTGTGGTAAGATGATGGATAGACCACCGATGAAATCGTCATGGCATAAAAAAAATCTATCAATGATTTTTTTTATTTCTGGGGTTAGGTTGGTGATATTGGCAAGGCATGATTTATGGGATAATAAAATTATCAGGGGTTTATGGCGAGGGCGTTGTTTGATATGATAAATTTTTTCAATTGCCAATTTATCATCAGCCAAACAACCGATGCCCCATAAGGTGTCAGTAGGGAATATAATTAATTTTTCTTTTAAGATGGTTTTATCATTTGCCAGCCATTGACAAAATATGCTGGATGTTACGATGGTTGGGCTTGGCATATCTTAAAGATTTGATATAACCGCCGCGCCGACTTGGCTGGTTGATGCGATATGTTTGGTGGTGGCATCCTTGATATCATTGGTGCGTATGCCGTTTGCCAAAACTTTTTCTACAGCATTTTCAATTTTTTTTGCCAATGGTTCATTTTGAAAACTATAACGGCAACACATGGCAAGGGATAATATGGCGGCCAACGGGTTGGCTAGATTTTTATTGGCAATATCGGGTGCTGAGCCATGGATAGGTTCATACATCGATGGGGTAGAACCATCATCGCGTTTTACCCCTAAACTGGCTGATGGCAACATACCCAAACTGCCGCTTGCCATGGCAGCTGCATCTGATAAAATATCACCGAATAAATTATCGGTGACGATGACATCAAATTGTTTTGGGTTTTTTATTAATTGCATGGCACAATTATCGGCATACATATTTTGTAATTCTATATCAGGATATTCTTCGTGTAGTTTGGCGATGGTGCTACGCCAAAAGGCACCGGTTTCCATTACATTGGCTTTATCAACCGAATGAAGTTTTTTCTTTCGTTTTTGGGCGGTTTCAAAACCCACCCGACCGATCCGTATGATTTCTTGTTGGGTATAACTTTGGGTATCAATCACGCGTTTTGTGCCATCGGGCAAGGTTTGTTCGCCGCGTGGTGTGCCGAAATAAACGCCAGCGGTAAGTTCACGAATAATTACAATATCCATATCATCAATCACATCTTTTTTCAGGCTTGAGGCATTGATAAGTGGTTTGAATATTTTGGCAGGGCGGATATTGGCAAATAGGTCAAGGTCTTTGCGTAATTTTAGCAGGGCGATTTCGGGGCGTTTATCACGCGGTAGATGATCATATTTTGGGCTACCGACAGCACCGAATAAAATGGCGGCCGATGATGTTGCCAGATCCATAATTTTATTGGTGATGGGTTCGCCATATTTATCATAACAAGCACCACCGATGGGGTGGATAAGCCATTGCCAATCTATATCTTTTTTAATTTTCAAGTGGCTAATGATTTTGATGACTTCATTCATCACCTCAACCCCAATACCATCGCCGGGTAGAATAAGCACCTTATTATTTTTTTTCATTTTTTATTATTTTAATCTAAAACCAACATCATTTTCTTTGAATCCATATGCTTTTAAAATTTTAGACATAATTTTTGCTATGGTTGAGGCAGAACGATTTAATTCAACATAATATTCAGATTTTCCTATTTGGTATGGTGTATGGAGTTTTTCTTTGGATAAAGAAGAAAGCAAGGTAGTGTCTTTTTCTAGGAATTCTTCTAAAATCACAGGGTCATTATTATTTAATTTATCTAATAATTTTTTTAATCCATCTTGCCAATTTTTTATATTTATAGTATTACCCTTTATTTTTATTGATGATAGTTTTACTCCTATAAAATTCATATTTTTTAAATCGCTCATTTTATAAAGTGGTTTTATAGTTTTTTGTTTTTTTGTAGGTGTGGTATGGTTTATATTATCTATAATGTAAAATGGTTCTACATCATTGATATTTTTTTTCTCTAATTCAAATTGGACACTTTCTATAATTTTTTGTAATAATATTTTATCAAACCATTCAGTGCCTGCAGTGGTTTTTTTATCTTCATAGTAAAATTTAATTGTATCTTCAATATCTTTGGCATCTTTTTCTTTTTTAAATTTCCAAGCCATTATGATTTCTACTTTAACAGGTGGTTTTGTAGGATTAAGCGTTTCTTCTCTTCGATTAAAATCAGAAGATACACCTACCTTCATGGCAGTTAATTTTTGAGATATTGCATTATTAGTTCTATGGGTTTGTTTTGCAATATAAAGATATATTGTTTCTTTCTTTTTTTTGCTCTTTTTTGCCATTTTTCTACTCCTTATCTTACAACCATGGGCGATTTTTTTTGTCATGGGTTTCAAAATCGGCAATGGCTTTTTCATGCTGGCTGGTTAAACCAATATCGTCAAGCCCATTTAAAAGGCAATGTTTTTTAAAATTTTCAATATCAAATGTTATGTTTTCGCCATCGGGGTCGGTGATGGTTTGGTTTTCTAAATCAATGGTCATGGTGGCATTTTGCCCGCGCTCGGCTTTTTTCATTAAAGCCTCCACCTTATCTTTTGTTAGGGTGATAAGCAAAATGCCATTTTTTGAAGCATTGTTAAAAAAAATATCGGCAAAGGATTCAGCAATAATTGCCTTGATACCAAAATCTGAAATCGCCCATACCGCATGTTCGCGCGATGACCCACAACCAAAATTATCGCCAGCGATAAGAATGGCGGCTTTGCGATAGGCGGGTTTGTTTAAAACAAAATCGGGCTTTTCATTGCCATTGTCATCATAGCGCATTTCATCAAACAAATTTTTACCCAAACCAGTGCGTTTGATGGTTTTTAAAAATTGCTTGGGAATAATCATATCAGTATCAACATTGATAAGTGGCAAGGCGGCGGCGATGCCATGTAGTTTTGTGAATTTATCCATGGTTATTTTCCTTTCTTGATGGTGGGTGCGACAGGGATTGAACCTGTGACCCCTACAATGTGAATGTAGTGCTCTACCGCTGAGCTACGCACCCATAAGTTTGGTTGTTTTATGTTCATCATCACCTATTATCTTTTATTAAAGAAATCAATCATATTATCAAACACCTTTTGCAAACGGGGATTATCCTCTTGCAATAAGGCGTGTTTGTAATCATCAAAATTAACAATGTTTGTCAAACCGATATGTTTGGCAATATCATTGGCGGCGATGGCATTGACAATTGTATCATCATTGGCATTCATTACCAATAAGGGTATTTGATTGTTGATAAGTTTTTTATCATCAACCACCGCTTGCCATATATTTTGATTGCTGGCAAGGGTGGCACGCATCCATTGATAGGTTACCCCGCCAAGCCGTAAAGATTTGTTTTTGGCTATCATATCATTATAACGATAAAATCTTTGCATTGAATGGGTTTTTGGATTAAGCAAAAAACGCGCCGGGCGATAGGGGGCTTGGGTGGGGAAAAAAGCATATTTGCCCGCCAACCGACCCATAGTAAAAATAATTGGTTTAAGGTTGGATTCATTATGTAATTGCCACATGGGCGCCACCATCACCATCTTGCGATAAGGGCTGCGGTGTTTTTTATTGGCATCAAGATATGCCTGTTCGCGTAATAAAATTTTCAAAGCAATATGCCCACCAAGCGAATGACCGATTAAATAAATGGGTCTTATCAAAGATGACGAAAAATTTTCCATCAATAATTCATGGTCGTTGGCATAATCGTCATAATGTTCAACATAGCCTTTGTCATAAAAATGGGGTTTGGTTTTGTGAATAATGCGATCCGAAATACCTTGCCCACGCAAATCATAAATCAATAATCCATAACGATGGCTTCGCAAATAGGCAATCACATCGCAATAATGTTCAATATATTCGGCACGACCCATGATAATTACTATCGTGCCCCGCTGGCGTGATGATGATATATTGGGGCTGAAATAGGCAACTCGCAATCGCTTGGTGTTTTCTGGGGTTAGCGATGTTGTATCCATAGTTTTTTGAAAATTAGCACCATAGGTTTTTGGCACATTAAAAAATGTGCTATTGACCCGACTAATTTCTAAACATTCATCGCTGTTGATAAGCGGTAAGGGTTTTTTTTTATCATTGGTGGTATTTTGGCTATAACCATGGGCGGGTAAAAACCCTGCTATGATAGCAAAACAAATAGAGATAATGGTGATAATTTGATGGCAATAAAAATTGGCGCGCCCGGAAGGAATCGAACCCTCAACCAACAGCTTAGAAGGCTGCTGCTCTATCCATTGAGCTACGGACGCATGATTTTTTTTGCGCAAAGATAAGAAAGCAATCATTTGGCGATAAGGCAAAGGTTTAATGATAATAATAATTTTTATCAGGCGACATTTTTTTTATTAATGTGTCCATGGTATCTTACGGCGATGGGAAAAATTTTCGGCATAATTCTTACCCGCAATATTTTTTTGTTTTGTATCAGCCATCACCTGATAGGGCAAGCCCAAATTCTTGGCAGCCGCGATGGCAGATGGTTTATCAGCAAATTCTAAAGCAATTTCTGCCATGGCATCATTGCCACCCGACCAGCCGATAATGGCATTTGGTTTTTGCCCACGCTTTCCCACCACTTGCAAACACCAATGTTGTAAGCGATGTTGCCCTGATTGACTGGCATTTTTTATGGCAGGATAAATTTTTATATACATAAGATAGTTTCTTTTATTTTATTATTTATTTGGTAAAAATGACATTATCATAATCTATAATGGCACGCAACCATTGATAGATAAATGGTGTATAACATTATATAGTCAATAATTTTTTTAATAATGGGCGATAAACTATAACCCCGAAAGCCACGGCAATTAATTTGATGGCAAAATCACCCATGGATAATTGCAACCAATTATCCAATATGCCGTAAAAAGCCAAAGAGTAAAAAATCACGCTGTCAAGAAAAGCCGCAGATAGGCTGGAAAACATGGGGGCGCGCCACCAAGTTGCTTGGCGTAATTTATCAAATACAATTAAGTCGGCAGTTTGACCGATAATATAAGCCAACACCGCCGCCACCCCAACACGATAGGTTACGCCCCACCCGCCAATATCAAAATAGGCAAATACAAATGTTAGCCCCATACCAATTAAGCCAATTTTGACAACACGGCTTGCGGCTGTTATGCCATAGAGGCGATTGCAAAGGTCGGATACTAAAAAAGTAAGGGGGTAAGAAAAAGCCCCGTAGGTGAGCCAACTATTGATATGAAAATGCACCAAAATATTTGATGCCAGCACCAATGTTATCATCATGGCGGCGAAGGGTGCGATAGTTTTGAAAGGCACAATAGTGGTTAGGGGCATATGGCGGGTGGTCATGGTTTTATTTTTTTGCCGTTAATATGCGTTGCCTTAACCAATTTATCAGGTCTTGGTAAAACATTTGATTGTGCCAAGTCAATAGGATCATTGATAAAATTTCGCCTGCATGAAACAGATGATTAAGATAAGCACGGCTATAATGTTGGCAAGCGGGGCAACGGCAATGGCTATCAAGCGGTATAGGCGATAGGCGATGTTTTGCATTTTTGATATTGATGGTTTGGTAATTGGCAAAATCATCCTTGCCATTTTTGCCGCGTAAAAAAACTTGTCCATGTCGCCCCGACCTTGCGGGTAAAACACAATCAAACATATCGCAACCCAGTTCAACCGATTTTATAATATCATCGGGTTTGCCAACCCCCATTAAATAGCGAGGTTTATTTTTGGGTAGATGTTTGATGGTATGGGTTAGGGTTTCAAGCATGGCCTGTTGCCCTTCACCCACTGCCAAGCCACCGATAGCTATACCATGAAAATCCATCGGCAATAATGTTTTGACCGCTTCTTCACGCAAATCGCTATGCAATCCACCTTGTACAATACCAAACACACCATAACCAGTTCGTTCTTTGAAAATGCTGCGGCATATTTTTGCCCAGTGATTTGATTTTTTCATCGCGGCCGCTACTGATGTTTTATCGGCTGGATAGCCAATACATTGGTCAAGCACCATAGCAATATCGCTGTTTAATATATGTTGGATATGCATCACCAATGGCGGGTCAAAAAAATATTTTTTTCCATCATGGGGTGATTGAAACCATACGCCATCATCGGTGATGGTGGTTAATTTTGAAAGACTCATGATTTGAAACCCGCCAGAATCGGTTAAGATAGGGCCTTGCCAATTCATAAATTGGTGTAGCCCTTGATGTTTTTTAATCACCGCAAGACCGGGCCGCAAAAACAAATGATAACTATTAGCCAAAATAATATCGGCATGGGTGGTTTTTAAATCATCTATACGCATGGCTTTCATTGCGCCTTGCGTGGCAACTGGCATGAAGGCTGGGGTTAAAAATGCACCACGGGCGGTTTTGACAAAACCTGCCCGACCAAAATTATTTTGTTGTTCAAGGGTAAATTGCATCAATGGTTGTTTATGAATTTTTTAACAGGCAGGCATCACCATAAGAATAGAAACGATAGCATTGTTCAATGGCTATTTCATATAATTTTTTTGTGGCGGTACAGCCGATAAAACTATTGACCAATAACAAAAGAGTCGATGCGGGCAGATGAAAGTTGGTTAATAGATAATCGGCAGTGGTGATTTTGTAAGGTGGTTTGATAAAAATATCGGTTGTGCCTTGAAAGGTTTGCAACTGCCCCCGCTGGTCAATAGCCGATTCCAAAAGCCGTAGGCTGGTGGTGCCAAGTGCGATAATTTTTCTACCTTCGCGTTTGGCTAGATTATATTGTTCGGCAGTGGTTTGGTCAATCATACCAAATTCATGGTGCATTTTGTGATGTTTTATATCGGTTTTGATGGGTAAGAAAGTTCCCAATCCGACATGCAATGTTAAGGGTAAAAATAAAAATCCTTGTGCCATAAGTATGTTTTTTAAATGATGGGTAAAATGCAATCCAGCGGTAGGGCTGGCAATAGAACCATCTTGTTTGGCAAAGATAGTTTGGTAATCGCTTTCATCCGATGTTTCTGGCGGGCGTTTGAGATAGGGCGGTATCGGCATCTTGCCATATTGATGCAAGTTTTGCCAAAAATTTTTTTCATCATGAAAATGTAATAATATGAAACCATCTTGTTGTTTGGCTATGAGGGTTGCGATAAAAGGCTGGGCGGTATTGCCAAAATTTATTTCATCGCCTATTTTGATTTTTTTACTGCCCTTTATCATGGCTTGCCAATCATGATGGTTGGCAGAATGTTTGGTAGCGATTAAATTGGCAGTGACGGTTTTGTGATGCCCTGTCGTGCCTTTTAAAAAAGCGGGGATAACTCGGCTGTTGTTAAATACAATAACCGATTTGGCAGGCAATAGGTGGGGTATATCGCCAATATGATGATGGTGATAATGCCCATCATGATAGAATAATAATTTTGCTTTGCAGCGTTTTTTTAAGGGATATTTGGCGATAAGTTTTTCGGGTAAGTGATAGTTGAAAAAAATATCATTGGTTAATTTTGTCATAGCCAATACATTAGCTAAAGATAAAGGGCGATGCCAGATATGTTTTTGTGCATAAGGTTTTTTTAAAAAAGATAAAAAATCAACGGCATAGAATTTGCAAACCTTTGCCGATTATGGCTCATCAATTACCAATTGATAAAATTTTACACGGTGAGGCAACAGATTTGGCAAAGACTATTTTTCCAGAATCGGTTGATGTGGTTTTTGCTGACCCGCCTTATAATTTGCAATTACAAAAAACATTGCATCGCCCTGATCAATCAAAGGTTAATGGCGTGCATGACCTGTGGGATAAATTTGATGATTTTAGAGATTATGATAAATTTACTTATGATTGGTTGCAGGCGATGAAAAAATTGCTAAAGCCTGATGGTAGTTTGTGGGTGATCGGTAGTTATCATAATATTTTTCGGGTGGGTAAGATATTGCAAGATTTGGGTTATTGGATTTTGAATGATATTGTTTGGATAAAACATAACCCTATGCCAAATTTTAAGGGGCGGCGATTTACCAATGCCCATGAAACGCTTATTTGGGCAAGCAAAAACAAAAAGGCAAAATATCAATTTCATTATCATGCGATGAAAAGCCTAAATGATGATTTACAAATGCGGTCTGATTGGTATTTGCCGATTTGTTCGGGGGGCGAACGGATAAAAACTATCACCAAAAATATCAATAATGGTAGGCAAAAATTATCATCGGCACACCCCACCCAAAAACCTGAAAGCCTGTTGCAACGGATTATTCTTGCCACCAGTCGGGTGGGTGATGTGGTGCTAGATCCTTTTGCGGGTAGTGGCACCAGCTTGGCGGTGTGTAAAAAATTACGCCGTCATTATATTGGGTTTGAGCAATCGGCAAAATATGTTGCTATAACCAATACGCGTCTTTCATCTATCAAACCTATTGATGCCAATGATTTGCAAATCAGCGAAAGCCCGCTGAAACAAAAACGCATTGCGTTTGGCAGATTGGTGGAGCAAGGGGTGATAAAGGTGGGCGAAGAATTGGTTAGCCATCATAATAAATATCGGGCAAGGGTGATGGTGGATGGGTCGCTTAAAATAAAATCTAGCCCGAAGTCAAAACATCATCAATTACAAACATCATTGGTCGGCAGTATCCACCAATTGCCTGCCAAATTAGAAGATATGGCAAGTTGCAATGGGTGGAGCTATTGGTATTTAGAGCGTGGTAAGAAAAAAATTCCTATTGATAATTTTCGTTAGGTTTTTTTAAAATTGACCATCAATGTTATTACATATTGGGGCGTGGTTCGGGAGCGGGGTTATCAAGTAATTCTTGAAAAGCCTCTTCCCAAGTGCCGGTGGTGGCGCCCCTTGCATATTCGGTGGCACGATTTTCAAAAAAATTGGTAAATTCAACCGCATTCATCATTTCATCCATCCATGGTAGGGGATTTTTTTTCATACCAAAATAAGGTTTTAGATTTAGCTGTTGCAAACGGCGATCGGCAATATAGCGAATATATTGTTTTACTTCATCAGCGGTCAAGCCATCTATCGATCCCATTTCAAACGAAAGGTCAATGAAGGCATCTTCATGTTTGACGATAGATTTGCAAATTTCCAGCAAGCTGTTATCATATTCGGGTGTTTTTACTTCGGGGTTTTCTTTCAAAAAAACATTATGCAAACGGATGATACATTCGGTGTGTAATGTTTCATCGCGCACCGAATAGGTTACAATTTGCCCCATACCTTTCATTTTGTTAAAACGCGGAAAATTCATCAACATGACAAAAGATGCAAAAAGTTGCAAACCTTCGGTAAAGGCACCAAACACCGCCATGGTGGTTGCCATTTGGGTCGGGGTTTTCATGCTCCATTGTTGCATATAGTCATATTTGTCTTTCATTTCTTTATAATTTTTAAAGGCTGAATATTCCACCTCAGGCATACCTATCGTATCAAGCAAATAGGCATATGCCGCCACATGAATGGTTTCCATATTGGCAAAGGCGGCTAGCATCATAATAACCTCGGTGGGTTGAAATACACCAGCATATTTTCGCATATAGCAATTATTAACTTCAATATCCGATTGGGTAAAGAAACGAAAAATTTGGGTTAGCAGGTTTTTTTCGGCGGGGGATAATTTGCCCTGCCAATCCTTAACATCATCGGCAAGCGATATATCCTCAGGCAACCAATGCAATTTTTGTTGCACCAACCATGCTTCATATGCCCAAGGATAATGAAAAGGTTTATAAATAGGTTCGGCATTAAGCAATGACATGGTTTTTCTCCTTCATGGGT
>JBPCVJ010000026.1:0-11709 GCA_051010635.1 Alphaproteobacteria bacterium
GGCTGGCACTGGTAAAACACGGGTTTTGACCCATCGGCTTGGTGAAATTATAAAACAGGGCAAAGCTAATCCCCATCAAATTATGTGTTTAACCTTTACCAATAAGGCGGCAAAAGAAATGCGGCAACGCACAGCCGCCATCATTGGTGATGATAATACGCACGATGTTTGGCTTGGCACATTTCATTCTCTGGGTGCAAAATTATTACGCCGTTATGCCGATCGTGTGGGGTTATCAAGTAATTTTACCATTATTAATCAAGCTGACCAGCTAAGGCTTTTAAAAAATATTGCCTTGGAGCAACAATTGAATCCTGAAGAATTTGGCGATAAATTATTGGCTTATATTTTGAATAATCATAAAGACCGCGCTGATAGCCCTGAGGCAAAAGAGGAGGGGATAATGCAAGAAATTTTTCAAAATTATAAACGCCAAATGCTTCAAATGAATGCGGTGGATTTTGCAGATTTGGTGTATTTAAATATTTTGTTGTGGAAAAAATCCCCTGATGTGTTGCAACATTGGCAAAATTATTTTCATTATTTCTTGGTTGATGAATATCAAGATACTAACCATGCCCAATATCTTTTCTTAAAAATGCTTGCACAAAAAAATAATAACCTTGCTTGTGTTGGCGATGATGACCAATCAATTTACGGCTGGCGTGGTGCCGATATTGGTAATATCTTATCTTTTAAAAAAGATTATCCCAATGCGAAAATCATACGATTGGAAGAAAATTATCGCTCAACCACCCCTATTTTGGATTGTGCCAATCATGTTATTAGCCATAATCAATCGCGTTGGGGAAAGCAATTATTTACCTTAAAAAAATCAAAAGATAAGGTATTGATAAGAGAATGTTTTGATAGCGAACAGGAATCTGCTTTCATCGCCCGTTTTATTCATCAATATCATATAAATGGTATAGATTTCTCATCAATCGCTATATTGGTTAGAACATCGGCACAAACCCGCGTATTAGAAATGAAGTTGAATTATTTTGCCATACCTTATCAAGTGATTGGTGGTGCAAAATTTTATGACCGTGAAGAAATAAAAGATGCCTTGGCTTATTTAAGGTTGATTCACAATCATACCGATGATTTAGCATTTCGCCGTATTATTAATAAACCGAAAAGAGGTTTTGGCGATGCATCATTAGAAAAATTGATGAGGGATGCCAAGGCAGAATCTTTATCTTTATTTCAAGCTTTGGAGAAAAAAATAGCGGCGGGTTTAGAAAAATCAGAAAAAATAAAACAATTTGTAGAATTTATGTCTGTTACGGCAAAACAACATAATGAAGAAGACCATCTGGTTTTGGCAGATATGATATCGGCGGTATTAGAAAAAACAGGCTATATGGAAATGTTACGCACCCATAAGGATAAGATAGAATCAGAGGGGCGGCGTGAAAATTTAAAAGAGCTGTTTGTTGCTATGGCGGCTTATTCCAATCTGGCAAAATTTTTGGAGGATGTATCTTTGCTAACCAGTGGTGATGAATCTAATGATGGCAATAAAATTTCGCTTATGACGATACATGCGGCGAAAGGTTTGGAATTTCCTATCGTGTTTTTTGCTGGATGGGAGGAGGGGATTTTGCCGAGCCCACGCACTATAAGCGAGGGAGGACAAAAAGGTGTGGAGGAAGAAAGGCGGCTTGTCTATGTAGGTATTACCCGTGCGATGAATCATTTGGTTATTTCATATGCAAAGCGGAGACGATTTTATGACAATAACTGGTTTGACCAGCAACCATCGCGCTTTTTAAAAGAATTGGATAAATCATCAACCATTTGGCAACGAGCCGATGGTTCATTTCATCATGAAAAACATAGTTTGTCATCACCCGATTCTGTAGGCAATGATATATCCGCTACCAAAGGGGGTGTTTATTCATCGTCTAAACCACATTATCCATTGCCAAATGGTGGAGATGTTTTTCAAAATGGTAAGTTGCATGATAATAGCCATGACCCAAGAGACAAAAAAGATAATTCAGCCATGGCATTGGTTGGGCGGGTAGTGAAGCACCCACGATTTGGTTTAGGAAAAATTACCGATGTTAGTGGGGAGACTTTTGCTATTCATTTTCATGATGATAAATCTCGTTGGGTATTGCGTGAATTTGTGGATGTAATTAATGCCAATCCCACGCTTGGCAAGATCAAATAAATTATTTTAATCGGATGTTAGGCGGTGGTATTGCGGCGGGCACGCATGCGTTCGCGCATTTTTTGCCCTGATTTTTCACTGCCATCATGGAAAGTGCCAAATATAGCATCGCAAGGGAAAGGCTCAACGCCATAATTGCAATTAAAATAGCGATGATGCAGGTGATGAAAAAATGCCCCCAAGCGAATAGTGAATTTGCCTATGCGTAAATCTTGAATATCGGTGTGTGATACCATTGAACCAAGACAGAGATAATGCATAAAAAACAACATATGAATAGGGTGGGCAGGCACAACAAGAAACAACATAAAGCCTTGAAAATAGATAAGATGTTCTATTGGGTGCATTGAGATCCCCGACCAAGGACCGGTGCGAATATTGCGATGATGTAAATGATGGACTAAACGATAAACAGGTGGCCAGTGCAACAACCGATGGACAAAATAAAAATGAAATGATTCAAATGGCACAAGCATCAATAAAAGTGCGATAAACCAAATTTCATTACCAGAAAATTCTAACAGCGGGAACAGGGTTAAACCATTGGCAAGCATATAAAAATATACCACCTCGCATAAGGTCCAAAGGGGAACGCCGCTTGCCAAGGTCCAAAACATATTATCCCAAACTTGATTTTGGAAAGTAAAGCCTTTGTGGTTTTTGGCAAAACCATTGTGAGGATTAAATTTGGTTTCATGTTGGCGATGAAGGATGGAAAAGAAAAAATGTAGCCCGCTTGCCAGAAGAAAAGTTAAAAAGGTATTTCGTAAAAAAAGCGCCCCGACCCAGCCAAATGTTAAATTAGTGGGTATGCCACCAGTTGCCTCAATAAAAAGCCACGATCCTACGGCGGTGATTAAAAGCCCCAAATTGGCAGAATATAAAAACCCGCGACCCAATATCCAACGCATCGCTTGTAAAAGGCGAAATTTTTTTAACGGCCATGGCACAAGAGGGGTATCACCACGAATAGGAATTTTCGGGTGATATTGCCAAGTTTTATCTTGTTTCATTGTCATATCCAACCCTATATGTTTAGTTTATGATATTAAGACTATTGTGCAAGCTATTTTTTTATTTTAGGCAGAGATATTTTGGCGGCGGGAGCGTAATCTATCACGCATTTTTTTCATACTTTCTTCGGTGCCATCATGAAATGTTCCTGCCGCTGCATCGCATAAAATGGGTGTGGTGCCGTAATTACATTCAAAATAGCGATGGTGCAAATGATGATAAAACGCCCCTAAAGGAATGGTGAGTTTGCCTATGCGTAAATCTTGAATATCAGTGTGTGAAACCATAGCACCAAGACAGAGATATTGCATAAAAAATAACATATGGATAGGGTGGGCAGGTATTAATAAAAATATTACGAATCCACTGAAGTAAATAACATGTTCTATTGGGTGCATTGAAATCCCCGACCAAGGACCGGTGCGAATATTGCGGTGGTGTAAATGATGTGCCATGCGATAAAGCGGTGGCCAATGTAAAAGCCGATGGGTAAAGAAAAAATGAATCGATTCAAATGGCGTAACCAAGAGAATAAGAATAATAAACCAAACTCTATTATCAGAAAATTCTAACAGCGGGAACAGGGTTAAACCATTGGCAAGCATATAAAAATATATCACCTCGCATAAGGTCCAAAGGGGAACGCCGCTTGCCAAAGTCCAAAACATATTATCCCAAACTTGGTGTTTGAAAGTAAATCGTTTGTTATTTTTGGCAAAACCATTATCAAGATTAAATTTGGTTTCATGTTGGCGATTAAGTATGTAAAAGAAAAAATGTAGCCCGCCTGCTATAAGGAAACTTAAAAAGATATTGCGTAAAAAAAGTGACCCGATCCAACCTAGCGTTAAGGTGGTGGGCAAGCCACCAGTTGCCTCAATAAAAATCCATGACCCTATGGCGGTGAGTAAAAGCGCAAAATTGGCAGAATATAAAAGACCATGCCACATTAACCAAAACAGAGCCTTTGAAAGGCGAAATTCCTTAAAGGGCGATGGTGCCAAGGGCGTGCCACCACTTATGGGTAATTCTGGGTGATATTGCCAAGTTTTATCTTGTTTCATTGTCATACCTGACCTTGATATGTTTAGTTTATGATATTAATACTATTTTGCAAGCTATTTTTTTATTGAATCTAGCATTAATTTTATGTATTTGTTATGGTTGTTATGCATCAAAAAAATGTTAATCTATATTCTGTTTTATGATACAAAATCGCCATGCTTACCAATGACAAAATACCTAAACGGGAAGCCAAATATAGGTTAAAAAAAGAGGATCATGCTAGTCGCTCCATGTTATTTTCACAAGTTATTGATAAGAATCGTAATTTATTGCCAAATAAGGTTGAAAAGGTGATGCGTGATATTATAGAAGAATTGGCAAATCATTTGGCCAGTGGCAATGATATTTCTCTTCGTCAATTGGGAACATGGAGAACAAAAAATCGCAAGGCAAAAAAAGCTCGCAACCCAAGAACAGGCGAAATTGTATCGGTGGGGGAACGCATCAAAATTCATTATCGCCCAAGTCGCCATATTTTTTGTTTGTTAAATCCAAACATTAAAAAATCTACTGATAACAAAAAATCAATAAAAAAAATAACGCTATGAAAATTATTTCTGGCACAGCGAACCCGATCTTGGGCCAAGCGATAGTTGATTATTTGGCAAAGGCGAAGAATGAAAAAAACTTATCATTGGTTAAGCGTGATATCACCCGTTTTGCTGATAAAGAAATCTATGTTGAAATTAGCGATAATATTCGTGGTGAGGATGTTTTTCTTATTCAGCCCACCCATTCGCCTTCTAATGACCATTTGATGGAATTGCTGATATTGCTTGATGCATTAAAGCGGTCATCGGCACAGCGTATTACAGCGGTGTTGCCTTATTATGGCTATGCGAGGCAAGATCGCAAAACCGCCCCGCGCACGCCAATAACTGCAAAATTGGTGGCAAAGATGTTAGAAGCCGCTGGGGCAGATAGAATTTTAACCATGGATTTGCACGCTGGGCAGATACAAGGATTTTTTGAAATTCCAGCCGATAATTTATTTGCCATACCTAGTTTTGGCGATGTTTTACAAAAAATTTATCCTGACCCGAGTAAGGTAGTGGTGGTTTCGCCCGATGTGGGTGGGGTATTGCGGGCACGAAATTTGGCAAAAAGGTTGAATTGTGATTTGGTAATTATTGATAAACGGCGACCGAAATCTGGCAGTTCGGAGGTGATGAATATCATTGGCGATGTTAAGAATATGATTTGTCTTATGGTGGATGATATTTGTGATTCGGCAGGCACATTGGTAAATGGTGCAGAGGCTTTGGTGAATATCGGTGGTGCGAAAGAGGTGATAGCCTATATCAGCCATGGAGTTTTTTCACCGCCTGCGATTGAAAGGATATTCAATTCACCCTTGACGCAGTTGGTTACCACCGATTCTATAAGTTTTACTGATGAAGTTAAGAATTGCCAAAAAATAAAAAAATTCTCTATTGCACCATTGCTTGGTGAGGCGATTTATCGCATTCATAACAATGAGTCGGTTTCTGATTTATTTACTTGATGGGATGTTTTGGTAAAATAGGATAAGAAATAATGGCAATAGAAAAGGCACAGCAAAAAGCATTTGTTGCTTGGCTAAAACAAAACAAAAAATTTTCTGATGATATTATAGGACATTTGCATATAATTGGTTATATTTATTTTGGTGGCGAGGTAGAAATTTTTCATCGCACAGCTCTGGAATTGCGGGGCACATTATTAAAAATGGATCGCGATCATGATAATGGAAAAAATATCAATATGGCTTTACAGGATAATGAACTCTCACCACCTTTGCCATTAGCCATAGATGATTTTTCTGTTTATATCAAATCGCTGGGATTATATTTGGAGTTTTTAAAAATTAGTCAAAGCAAAGAAAGCGGTTGGGTGTTATAACATACCGCTAAGATTTGATATTAATTTGTTGGCTTTATCAGTGTTGGCTTTTTGCGACCAACCCATCGGGTCGGCAATAAATTCTTCCACTATTGATAGGGTGGTCTTATCAAACAGATTTTTTTCTTTTGCCACTGTAAAAATATCATGTGCCGTGGTGAGATAATGCAATGTTATATTTAAATCTGTCATTTCTTTTGCCAAATCAAAAATACCATAATAAAATATCACAAAGGAATCGTGGCATAAAAATTCTGCATTATGCAAAGATTTTACAAAATGGATTTTACTATCGCCATTGGTTGCCAAATCCTCCACCAATAAAGTTTGTGCGCCCGATGCCAGCCCACCCTCAATTAATTTATTCATACCATAGGATTTTGGTTTTTTACGCACATACACCATCGGCAGATGAAATTGTTTTGCCAAATACATCGCATAGGCTATGCCAGCGGTTTCGCCGCCTGCTATCACTGCTATATTTTTTTTCTTTATCAGCGGGGATATTTTTTCTATCGCCAATGCCATCAAGGTTTTTAATTCATCAGGATGAAATATCGGTGCACGACAATTCATATATATTGGGCTTTTGATGCCAGATGCAAATTCATAAGGTTGGTCTTTTTTAAAATTGACGGCACCGATATTGAGTAAAATTTCGGCTGTTTTTTTGGCAATGTCAGTATCGTGATTCATCTTAAAGGTTTTTATCACATAAAGCTTATATTGCCAATTAAAATTCTATACCTTTTTGTGCCTTGATACCTGATTTGAAGGGATGTTTGATTTCGTTACATTCGGTTACCAAATCTGCCATATCGATCAGCCAGTCGGGTGCATTGCGACCTGTAATAATAATATGCTGGTTAGGGTGTTTTTTTGCCAAAGCATTTTTGACCAGCGTGTGATCCAAATAATGGTAACGCAAAATAATATTGAGTTCATCAAGTAAAACAACATCCATTGATATATTATCAAGCATGGTTTGTGCTTCTTGCCATGCTTTGTTCGCCGCCGCCATATCACGGGTTCTATCTTGGGTATCCCATGTAAAACCCTCGCCCATGACTTTAAAAATACATTTATTTTGTGATGCTAAGATTTTTTCTTCGCCAGTTTGCCATGCGCCTTTTACAAATTGCACTACCCCCACTTTATAATCATTTCCTAAAGCTCGCGCAACCAGCCCCATGGCTGCGGTGGTTTTACCTTTGCCTTTTCCTGTATAAACTATCAGTAAGCCTTTTTTCGCGGTGATGTTTTTTAACATCTTGTCACGAGCTAGCTTTTTTTTCGCCATCTTATCCTTGTGGCGTGTATTTAGCTCCTCTTCAGAAAAATTTTTATATTTATCTTGATTCATAATATCATCATATTGCTTCGGCGCCTGAAATAATCTCTATCAATTCTTTGGTGATTTGCGCTTGGCGGGATCGATTGTAAGTAATGGTTAATTTATTTATTAATTCTTTGGCGTTGCGTGTGGCATTATCCATGGCTGTCATGCGTGCACCTTGCTCTGATGCAAAAGATTCTAAAAATCCCCGATAAATTTGTACTGCCAAATTTTGTGGCAATAATTTTTGTAAAATAGCCTCTTCGTTTGGTTCAAATTCGGTCAATATTTTATCCGATGTCTGGTTGTCGGTTTTTGTTTTTTCATGGGTGGTATTATCGGTTTTAGAGTCGGATGATTTATTTGCTGTATTGTTGCTGGTTTGAAAAGGTATCAAGGAAAGTGGGGTTACAATTTGCGTCAATGCCGAAACATATTTGCTGAAAAATAATTGGCATTCATCTATCTCGCCATTGTTAAATAATGTGATAATCTGTTGTGCCACCATTTCAGCACTATCAAAATTGGGGGCGGGTTTGCATAATTCTTCAAATTCGGCAATAAAAAGTTTTTGTAAATCACGCTTTAATAATCCCACACCTTTTCGCCCCACCACCATAAGTCGTATGCTGTGATGTTTTGCTTCTAATGCATGGATTTCTTTTCGCACCGATTTTACCATAGCACCGTTAAAGCCACCGCATAATCCACGGTCGGATGTTATCACCAAAAGAAGAATTTTTTTTGCCGATGAATGTTGTTTTTCATGTCGCCCAACCAAAAGAGGCGGTGCATCGCCACCATCATTTGTTTTTGTATCCGCTGATAATTGGGAAAGCATTTCTTCCATTTTTTCGGCAAACGGGCGTAATTCGGCAACCCGATGTTCAGATTTTTTTAATTTAGCAGCCGCAACCATTTTCATGGCCGAGGTGATGCGTTCGGTTGATTTAACCGTTTTGATTCGATTACGCAGGTCTTTTAATGATGGCATGATAGATCATTGTAAGAAATATATTATGAGAATGTTTTAACAAAATCATCAAGGAATTTTTTAATTTTTTCTTCCAAATCATCGCTCAATTCGCCACTATCATCCACCGCATCCATGATGGCTTTGCCTTTGGTTTTTAGTGCCTGCAACATTTCAGATTCAAAACGGTTAACATCAGCAACTTTGATATTATCCAAATAGCCTTTGGTGCCAGCATAAAGCGATACCACCTGTTCGCCTACACTTAAGGGAGAAAATTGCGGTTGTTTCAATAATTCGGTTAAGCGTGCCCCCCGTGCCAATAATTTTTGTGTTGTTGGGTCAAGGTCGGATGCAAATTGTGCGAAGGCTTCCATTTCACGATAAAGTGCCAATTCTAATTTGATAGAACCTGCAACTTTTTTAATCGCTTTGGTTTGTGCCGCCGAACCGACACGGCTGACCGATAAGCCCACATTGATGGCGGGGCGAATGCCCTTGTAAAACAAACTGGTTTCTAAAAATATCTGCCCATCGGTGATAGAAATAACATTGGTTGGGATATAGGCTGACACATCATTGGCTTGGGTTTCAATAATCGGCAGGGCGGTTAAGGACCCGCCGCCATTGTCGTCATTCATTTTTGCCGCCCGTTCAAGCAAACGAGAATGAATATAAAATACATCGCCGGGGTAGGCTTCACGCCCTGGTGGCCGACGCAACAAAAGCGACATTTGGCGATAAGCCACTGCTTGTTTAGAAAGGTCATCATAAATAATTAAAGCATGCATACCATTATCACGAAAATATTCGCCCATGGTGCAACCTGTATAAGGTGCCAAAAATTGCACTGGCGCAGGGTCTGATGCTGTTGCCGCCACTACAATGGTATAATCCATAGCACCATTTTCTTCCAATGTTTTGACAACCTGTGCCACGGTGGAGCGTTTTTGCCCAATTGCCACATAAACACAATAGAGTTTTTTCTTTTCATCTTTTGATTCATTAATTTTTTTCTGGTTTAAGATGGTATCAATTGCCACCGCTGTCTTGCCAGTTTGTCTGTCGCCAATAATTAATTCACGCTGACCACGCCCCACAGGCACTAAAGCATCAAGAGCTTTTAATCCCGTTTGCACAGGTTCATGCACCGATTTTCTGGGGATAATGCTTGGGGCTTTGGTTTCAACTAATCGGGTTTCTGTGGTTTTTAAATCACCTTTGCCGTCTATGGGGTCGCCCATACCATCAAGCACCCGCCCCAATAATTCTTTACCTACTTTAGTTGATACAATTTGTTTGCTGCGTTTGACTTGGCTACCTTCCTTGACCACACGATCATCGCCAAATATCACTACCCCAACATTGTCGCTTTCCAAATTCAGTGCCATACCACGCACGCCACCATCAAATTCAACCATTTCACCTGCCTCAACCGCTTGCAAACCATAAACCCGTGCCACGCCATCGCCAACCGATAATACCGTGCCGACCTCCGCCACAACAGGACCACTATCGCTACCTATAATTTCGTCTTGAATGATTTTTGAAATTTCGCTGGGATTGATATCAGCCATAAGGGTGTCTCCTTTTTTTTATAAATCTGTTGATGTTTTATTTATTTTGTTAATTGTTGTTCTAATTTTTGTAATTTGCTTTTGACCGATAGGTCAATGTTGTAAGATTCAACCATAATGGTTAAACCGCCTAGTAAAGTTTTATCAATTCTATAGCTCATTGTTAGATTTTTGTCTATTTTTTTATCCATATTTTTGGGTAAAATTTTTGGCAAAGCAGTTATGAGTTCTTCCTCTAGTATTTTTTTATTGCCATTGGCTAGTGGTTTGGCGGTGGTGATAATGGCGATCACTTGCCCTTGGTCTTGTTGTAGCATTTGGCTGGTTTCGTCTAATATCATTATTGCCATCGGCAACCGCCCCTTCATCAATAATAGATTCAAAAAATTTGCCAATAGGTCATAATTTTTTTTATCATTTATTTTTTGTGCATCAAGTAATTTGCTGATGATATTTTTTTTATGTTCAAGTGATAAAAATGGCGATACCGCCATCTGATACCAAGTCTTGCCTTCATCATCACCACGCAATAATTCTATTATACCCTTGATGATATTATCAAAATCTTTTGATTCATTTTTCTGGTTTTTTGCCGAACGATAAAGTGCCAAGGCATAGCGCCTTGCCAAAGGACGATGTGGGCGATGATTTTGTGTTGCCATAATCTTGTCTTTTGTTTTTTTCTATCTCTATGCCATAAAAAAAAAAATCGCACTTGTCAAACATCTTATCAAACACTCGTAGAATGTTTTGTAGAGTTAAAAAAATTATTATTTGCAATACTTTATTAATACTTAAATTTATTATGTGCATAATTCATTAACAAGATTATTAACAGATTTTTTCTTATAGAATAGAAAAAAAACTTGCACTCATGCCCTTATTTTACTTAAATGACAAAAATAAAAACAATAACAAATGCGATTAAAAAAATTTTTATAAAAATTTATCCATGATAAAAAAATATCTATGCAAAAAAGGCGGGCTATCACTGTATGACATTTCCTTGGACTAATGAAAAAGAATCCGAATTAAGATCTTTGTGGCAAAAGGGTTATTCAGCACGGCAAATTGCCGATATGATGGGTGGCGTAAGTCGCAATGCGGTGATAGGCAAGGCGCATCGTTTGGGTTTATCGCAACGCATTGCCCCACCCAAGCGTGAATATATTCATGTCCATTTTGAGCGTGAACGCCATTGCCAGTGGCCGTTCGGTGATCCGCTTGATAGCGATTTTCATCTCTGTGGGCGTGATGTTGTTCATAATAAACCCTATTGCAAAGAGCATTGTGCTAATGCTTATCGCCGTCTTAGTGTTTTAGAAGCCGACCGTGAATTTAATCGTATAGGGTCTTTAATTAAAAAAATATAATTTTTTAAAAAGCCATACCCATGATAGAACGATATAGCCGCCCTGAAATGAAAAATATTTTTCGGGATGAGGCAAAATATACCCGTTGGCTAATGATTGAAACCGCTGCCGCCGAAAAAATGGCAATGGATGGCACGATACCCAACAGCTTGCCACCGCTTTTGCATAAAATAAAAACCATTGATAGCGATGATGTTAAAAGAATTTTAGAAATTGAAAGCACCACCAAACATGATGTGATAGCTTTTTTAACCTTTATTACAGAAAAAATTGGTGACGAGGCGAGATTTTTACATCAAGGATTAACC
>JBPCVJ010000027.1:0-12243 GCA_051010635.1 Alphaproteobacteria bacterium
GATTTCATTATTTGAGATAATAGCATTAAAAAATCTTCGTAAGAATTTTGATTGCCTAAATCATTTTTTTTATCAGAATAATAAACAACTCCATTGCGAGCACCATTCCTTTTATTTTTCTTTTCCATACGCAAACCTTTTCCATTATTTTTTAAGATATTATGGTAAGGGGGAGAGGTAACGCAATAATCAATGACTTCTTTTATTTTATCTATTGCAATTAAAGAATCTGCACAAATAATGGTTTGTTCTGATTTTATATTAAAAGATTTTAATCGTTCTTTAGTTAATTGGCAATAAGGTTTATTTAAATCTATTCCGATTCCTTGTCTTTCTAGGTTATTACAAGCTATTAATGTTGTTCCAACTCCGTTAAATGGGTCAAGAACTAACATTCCTTTTTTAGTAAAAAGTGATATTAATTTTTCAATATCTTTTATTAAAAAAGGTGCAGGATGACTGAATGCAAATTTGTCCTCTTTGCATTTTTCACTTAACCAAAAACTTTTAGTTAATTTTAACCACTCTCGACCTGTAAGATTGTTTAGTTTATTGCGATTATCATATATACCACTCATTATTCTTTTCTTTCTAAAAAAACAGTTAATATTTTATCGCTAATATTTTTAGATGATGCAAACCTTTTTATATCACTATAAAAAAGATGATACCAATTATATTTTTTAATTGCGTCAATAAACAATGGATCTTGTATATTTAAAAATTCATCTTTTCTATTATCAGGCACTAACATAATTTTCTTTATATTTACATCTAAATTAGATGCTCTCTGTATTCCAGAAGTAAAGCTTGTAGAATTTTCTACTTCAATAGCATATCTAACTTCATTTTTTGATGTTATCCAAAGCATATCTATCATTTCTAATCTTTTTTTAATATCTTTTTTGATATCTAAAAAATTTAATTCTAATATGTCAGCATATTCTGATAATTTTTTATTTTTATAAATATCTGCTTGTTCTTTTTTACCAATAAAAACCCTATAGCCAATCTTTTTTCCAATAATTGATAAATGATATAGCATTTCAGTATGTTGAGAATATTCCTGATTTTGTTTGATGCCTTTATAAATCCAATGGCCACCACTAGATTTATTAGCAACTTTGCTTAAAATATCTTTTATAGATTTTATCTCTGGCATAAGTCCATTAGGATATTTAACAAATATTTCCCCAAGCACTTCATCAAAAGTTACTGATATTTTTCTTTTCAAAAATTCTGTAATGGTTATTTTTACGCGGTCAGTTAGTTTTTTATTTAAATCTTTAATATACATAGACGGATTTTCAAGCCACCAATAGTCGCCTCCATTATTATCATTATTCTTTATTAATTTAAATATTTTATCAATATTTTTAGAAAGTATTTTTTGAATATTACTATCAAAATTTTCTATGTTAAAACTATCTAGTGATATTTCTGCTAATAAACCATTAAAAAGTATTTGATAAGGAGTGGGTTCATTACGCATAGCAATTAAATTTATTGCTTTATTAACAATAAGATATTCAAATTCATTTTGATCATTTTTAAAATTTACTCCAGATTTTTTTATACAACGAATATAAAAATCTGTTGCTGATGTCCCATAAGGATTGGCAACATTTGATTCGCCAGTTCTTCTATTTTGTTGATGAATTACTTTTTCTATTGCGAAACCCGATGCTGAAATAGAGCGTAAAAACGCATTCCATATAGTTATATCTTGGTTATGAAAAGTAAAAACTATTTTTCCATTTGCTTTTAATATTTTAAATAGATTCTTTAATCCATTTTCAAACCTAGATTTATATGTTGCAATATCTATGTATCCTTTTTTGATAGTTATCTCATTTTCATAATTTAATTTAAATCTATTGTCTATTTTAGATAGCCATATAAGCCATATAGCACTTAAATCTAAATATTGAACTAATCCTCCATATGGAGGGTCAGTCATGATAAAGTCAATAGAATCTTCTTCAATAAAATTATCAATAGTGTTAACATCTACAATCCCATATTTTATATCAAAATTCTTTGTTTTAATACTTTTATTGCTTTCGTCAACATAAAATATTTTAGGAATTTTTCCTAAATATGACTTAATATTTTTTAAACCACTTTCAACAGATTGTTTGCCGAAGCAACTGCCTTCAAAAACTAACAATGGATTCATTTCCATTTGTCTTCTTGCACAAATATAGGCTGAACGCCCCCAGCTTGTAGAGAAAGCTCTATTAGCTCCCGCTCTTCTAGGCACGCACATTTTTGAACATAGATGAATACTTTTTATAAAACCTAAAAGTAATTGCTTTTGTAAGTCTTTGTTGGTTTCTTTTTCTATCATAAAGAATATTTTTGATATAATATACAAATTTCGTTTAGTCCATAAGTTAATAAATTTTTTGCCACCAATATTTTTTATAAAGTTAACAGAAAATGAGGAGGAGGGGTAAAAATCTTGGCTAGGTATCCAATTCGTTATAGTAATAGAATTAGAATCAATAGATTTTTTATGGTCTTCAATTTTTGGTTGATCAACATATCTAGAATTGCAAAGTGGGCAATCTATTCCTATTTCGTACAATTTATTATTATTCCATTTAAAATTTTGTGCAACCGCTGAAGTGTTTTCACATTTACGACATATTGTATAAAAATACTTTTTATAAATTAAATCATTTTTAATTTCTGATACAATATTATTAACCGCTTTAATAAAATTTTCTTTATCAAATTTACTACAAAAAGTTTCTATTAAAAAAGTAGTTAGTGGATTTATATCAAAGGCAATTGCTTTTTTTCCAGCTTTGACAGCTTCAAATGCACTCATAGCACTGCCAGCGAATGCGTCTAAATATAGTCCATCAACGGGGGTATATCTTTTTATATACTCTCTCCATATGTTGTGAGGCTTCTTGCCCCAATATTTCATTGTAGTATAAATAGGTGGCCGTGTTTCCTCAACCAACGCAAAATTAATATCTTCAATATAATTATTAACAAGATATTGGTTTGTTAATGTTTTTTTTGTTTTTGTCATAATTCCCTTCTTTACAATATTTATACCATTTTTGCTGTAAAGGGCAATTTTTTATTACAAATAAAAAAACGGGCATCGCCCGCTTAAAAAATAAATATGCTTAAAGGGGAATTTACCCCCTCAACGCCTCATTCTCGGGGTCGTAGGGCGATTCGCCGATGATGGTGGCGGGGCGTAATTCACCCATAATACGCACTTTGCATTTTGTGCCAATTTTTGCATATTCGGTTTTTACATAACTTAGCATCAGCGATTTTTTTACATAATGCCCATAACCACCAGCGGTGCCCCTACCTACCACTTCGTCGCCAATGAAAACTGGTTCATTGCCAAAGCTGTCGGCATCGGCGGCATCAATTTCTATGGTAACAAATTTGTTTGGCACACCCGCCGCCTGCTGTTTTACCAAGGCCTCCTGCCCGATAAATTTTCCCTTATTCAAACGCACAAATCGCCCCAAATCAGCCTCCAATATAGTATTTTCGGCATTCAGGTCGGTGCCAAAAGAACGATAGGTTTTTTCCAACCGCATTGATTCCATCGCCCTCATACCCACCAAACCGATATTGTGTTTTTTACCAACCTCCATAATGGTGCGATAAAGATGGTGCTGATATTCAATAGGATGATGAAGTTCCCACCCCAATGACCCGACAAAATTCACCCGCAATGCCCGCACATTCGGGCAAAATTGAATCGGTATATCCCGCCCCGAAAGCCAAGGAAAGGCTTCATTGCTAATATCGGCATCGGCTATTTCGCTTAAAACATCGCGTGCTTTTGGACCCGCCAAAATAAATACGCCAAAAGTTGTGGTCATATCGGTTAAGAAAACCGAGCCATCTTTGGGGTGTGATTTTTGTAAAAAATCCCAATCAATATCATGGGTGCGCGATGGACCCACCACATAAAATTTTTCGCCATAATGCCCATCCGCCATTCTTAAAATGGTAAATTCGGCACGAATAGATCCTGTGGGGTAAAGTGCATGGCAAAGGTTAATTTTACCAATGGCTTTGGGGATAGCATTGGCAACCATATTATCAAGATAGTTTCTTGCCCCAGGACCTTCCACCACATATTTGGCAAAGGTTGAAAGTTCCAACAAACCCACTTCATCACGCATTTTTCTCACCTCATCCCCTACCGTATTAAACCATCTTGGGCGACGGAAAGACCAATGGTCTTTTTTGGTTTCTTCTGATGTTGAAAAATACAAAGCCCTTTCCCAGCCGAAATTTTGCCCCCAAACCGCACCTGCATCATTTAAATCATTATAACACGGCATGGTTTTGGCAGGGCGGGCTTTTGGTTTTTCTTCATGGGGGAAATGGATGATAAATACATGCTCATAGGCTTCTTCATTTTTGATTTTAGCGAATTTTTTTGTCACCACCCCGAATCTTCTTGGGTCAACCCCTATCATATCAACTGATGGCTGACCATTGACTATCCATTCAGCCAATTGCCACCCCGCACCCGCCGCCGCGGTGATGCCAAAACTATGACCTTCAGATATCCAAAAATTGGTTAAGCCAAAGGCAGGTCCCACCATCGGGTTGCCATCAGGGGCATAGGATATAGGACCATTTACTATATTTTTTACCCCAACATTTTCTAATGATGGCACGCGTTTCATCACCGCTTCCACATGGGGCAACAGCCTATCCAGATCGCCGGGGAAAAGATCTTTTTCAAAACCCGCATCCACCCCATCAACAAATCGTGCGGGTGCATTTTTTTCATAAGGACCTAAAATCCAGCCATTGCGTTCTTCACGAAAATAATATTGTGCATCAGGCTCACGCAAAATGGGTAATTCATTGTTGCCTGCATCGCGATATTTTTGCAAAACGGGATCAATATCATAAACAATATATTGATGCTCAACCGGTATGGCAGGGATTTGCAAACCCAGCATCATGGCGGTTTGCCTTGCATAATTGCCAGTGGCACAAATAATATGTTCGCATAAAATTTCTTCACGGTTGCCATCTTTGTCATCAACCAAAATTTTCCATTCATGATTATCGGTGCGTTCAATACCCACTGCCATTTTGTTTTGTTCAATGGTTGCCCCCATGGTGCGTGCGCCCTTTGCCAGCGCCATGGTGACATCAACTGGGGCAATATGCCCATCGGTGGGGTGCCACAGGGCACCGATAAGACCATTCATACTAGCCAGTGGCCAGAGTTTTTTTATTTCATCAACCCCAATAATATGGCATTCAACCCCGATGGTTTCGGCGGTGCATTGGTAATTTCTATATTCATCCATACGGTCGGGGGTGGTGGCAAGCCGTAAATTACCCACCACATGAAAACCAACATCTTGCCCAGTTTCTTTTTCTAATTTTTTATAAAGTTCAACCGAATATTGATGCAATTGCCCGACCGAATAGCTCATATTGAAAAGTGGCAACAACCCCGCCGCATGCCAAGTGGAGCCAGCGGTCAATTCACTGCGTTCAAGTAACAGAACATCTTTCCAGCCTTTTTTTGCTAAATGATAGAGTGCGGAAACCCCGCAAACCCCGCCACCAATAACCACCGCACGCATAGTGCGTTGTTTTTTAGATGTTTGGTCAGGTTTTTTCATATTTTTTGAATTCGGAATTTTTTGTAAATTTTTCATGGTAAGATAGCAAGCTTTTTTTTCTGTTTTTATCAGTTTTTTATGGCAGATGGGGATGAGGGAGTGGGGCAGGGCAGGGCAAAATAAGCCGCATGGTTTTTTGTTTTATCTTGGCTAGCCTAGTTAAAAACCTAGGATCAAACAATTTATCTATGCTATGATAATTTATCATTCTTATGAATTCTGACCTGCTTTTTTTGAAAAATACGCCCATACCCGATCTGGCATCTATGCGGGCTTTGCGGGCGGGTTATCGCAATCAATCGCTTGATAGCTCATCGCCCTATTTTGATGAACCATTGGTTGATCTGTTGGCTTTGGGATTATGCGGTAAGAATTATTATCATCGCCCTGACAACCGACCTTATTTTTTGTCGGTGCCCGGTGCTATCCCCCAACTATATGCCCGCCAAACCATCGGCAAGAAATTATTAGCTATCAATGCGGCGATGAAAAATTTTGGCTATAGAATTTTTTTACATGATGCTTATCGGCCGCTGGCGGTGCAACAATTTTTTCATGACCAATGGATGCCCGCTTTTGTTAAAAAAAATAATCCCCATTTTGACCATGATGCCATTATGGCTGAAACCGAAAAATATTGGGCGATACCGAGCGATGACCCGCTGTCGCCATCGCCTCATTTAAGCGGTGCCGCGGTGGATATAACCTTGATGGCACTTGATGATGATAGGGAGATTGATATGGGTTCGCAATTTGATGAATTTACAGAATTATCCCATACTGATCATTTTGAAAGGGCGGGTGGCAATAATATTGTGGCACGCAACCATCGCCGTATTTTATATGGTGTGATGATAAAGGCAGGTTTTGCCAATCACCCCAATGAATGGTGGCATTTTAGCTGGGGCGACCAGATGTGGGCAAGGTTAAGCGGTGAGGTAAAGGGTTTTTATGGTTTGGCAACCATGCCATCGGCATAGCCTCTACCCCCCAATGGGGATATGATGTGATTATTTGGGAGGGATGCCAAGAAGGGATTCCAAATAGTGTTTTTTTGTTATTTTTCTATCATAGATAGTAATAAATTTTCTATTTTTGATTATTTATATTAGATTTTTTTTAAAAATTCGCTTGACTTAATAGTAAAAATATGATACATTAAGGGGGAAGTAGCGATAGCGATGGTGCAGTTTAACTTTTGAAAACATAAAAAAAATGAGATGAAAGAATTTTTTTATTTTTTTTGGGGGAAAGCTGGTTGGGAGTGCGGGCGAAGATCTTATTAAATAAGGTGAAAGTGAAAATGTAGTTATGGCTATAGAATGGAAAATAACACCGCCGATTGGTGCAACAGCTGATGAAGATGATGGTATATCAAACTATGCTGTGGCACAATTTACCGCGATTGATGATGGGTCTAGCAGTATAACCTACAGCTTAGAATCGGGTGCGACCGATTATTTTGACATCACATCTGATGGGCAATTAAACTTAAAAAGTGCATTTGATGCCGATAATGCACTAAAAGGTGTATTTTCGGTTGTGGTGAAGGCTACCAGTGCTGATGGTGCTATTTCATCGGTTTTTATTTTAACTGCCAATAATATCAATGATGAAGTCACCGAATGGTTGGGGGCACAAACCGCCATCGTTGCGGTTAGCGAAACGATCGGGGTTGAAAATTTGCGGTTTGATTTAACCACGAGCGAATATCAAGCGGTGGCAACCTTTACCCCCAAAGATGCCGATGGTAATGAATTTGGCTATGGTATATCGGGCGATTATGCTTGGATGTTTGAAATTGATAAAGATGGGGTGTTGAAATTAAAATTTGAATTGGATTATGAATCGGCGTGGTTTGATACCACCAATTTTTCCATCAGCATTTGGGCGGGTGGTGTATCGGGCGGTGCCCCAGCCAATGAAGCGGCAGGGATTTGGGTCAGCCAAAATTTTGTGTTGTCGGTGGTCAATGTTGATGATTTTAATGATTCCCCCATAACATGGTCGGGGGAGCAAACCGCCATCGTTGCGGTCGAAGAAACCAGTGGGGTTGAAAATTTGCGGTTTGATTTAACGGTGGATGAATATGTGGCGGTGGCAACCTTTACCCCCAGCGATGCCGATGGTAATGAATTTGGCTATGGTATATCGGGCGATTATGCTTGGATGTTTGAAATCGGTAGCGATGGGGTGTTGAAATTAAAATATGAATTGGATTATGAATCGGTGTGGTTTGATACCACCAATTTTGCTGTCACCATCTGGGCGGGTGGTTTATCAAAAGGCACCCCCACCAATCAAGCGGCGGGGGTTTGGATTAGTCAAAATTTTGTGCTGTCGGTTGTGAATGTTGATGACCCCAATCAAAACGATCAAATCACCGAATGGTCGGGGGTGCAACCCACAGGTGCCGCCATTACAGAAACCGCTGGGGTGACTGATGGAGAATTTATAGACAACCCCGAAAATTCTATTATACTTGCCACTTTTGACGCCAAAGATGCCGATGGCGATGATTTTGAATATTTGGTAGCTCCATTTTTTCCATTTTCAGTAGATGAGCTGTATGATATTGACATATATGATGGTTGGTGGATGTTTGATATTGGCACCGATGGGGTATTGAAGTTAAGCTATAATGTGGATTATGAATCAACATGGTATTCCCCCATTATAAAATTCACCGTTTTTGTATATGGCACAAGTGGCGGCGATGCCATTGGCGATGCTGAGGCATTTTCATTGGCAACAAGCCAACATTTTACCTTAACCATTTTGAATGTTGATGACCCTAAGCAAAACGATCAAATCACCGAATGGGATGGTCCTCAGCAAGTCATTTCTGTCATTACAGAAACGGCTGGGGTGGTGCATCAAGAGGAAATAACATATCCCATCAACTATGTTCCGGTTGCTCTCTTTACACCCAAAGATGCTGATGGCGGTGATTTTGAATATAAGATTGAAGGCGACTATAAGTGGTTGTTTGATATCGGCGCCGATGGCATTTTGAAAGTAAAATATGAATTGGATTATGAATCAAGATCGTTGTCTTCCCCCATTGAAGTCATCATCTGGGCGCGTGGCACGACTGGCGGGGATGGTATTGGCGATGGTGCGGTATGGATAAGCCAACATTTTACCTTAAGCATTTTGAATGTTGATGAAGATGGCGTTAATGATTCATTAACCACATGGTCTGGCACCCAGCCAACCAATTTTGCCATTTCAGAAACGGCTGGGTTGGTGAATCAAGAGGAAATAACAGACCCCGCCAGCTATGTTGCGGTGGCTACCTTTACCCCCAAAGATGCTGATGGCGATGGTTTTAAATATGACATTGAAAGCAACTATGAGTGGTTGTTTGATATTGGCACTGATGGGGTTTTGAAAGTAAAATATAATTTGGATTATGAATCGATGTATTATCCCCCTGTGGTTACAGCCACCATCTTGGCACATGGCACAACTGGTAGCACTGAGTTTGGCGATGGCCCGGTATGGATAAGCCAAAATTTTACCTTAAGTATTTTGAATATCGAGGGCGACCCTGGTAATACTAACCCTACCACTTGGTCTGGCACACAACCAACATTGGCAACGGTGGATGAGGATGTTACGGTTGTTGGATCTACGGAGGGTGGCAAGCCGCCTCAGGCAATAGCCACCTTTACCGCCAGCGATGCCGATGGTGATCAATTTGAATATTTTATTGATGAGGGTAGATTTGAGATTGATAGCAATGGGGTTTTATATACAACGGCTGGATTTAATTATGAAGAGCTTGGCGATGTTGATGAAAAAATTTCCATCACCATTTGGGCACGCGGCACATCTGGCGGCAACCCAACGGGTGATGCTTTGCCGACAGGCACTATATATGGCTGGATAACCACAAATTTTGTGCTTTCTATTGCCGATGTGGTTGAAAATTCTAACCCAACCGAATGGGATGGCACGGCACCGACTGGTGCAACCTTGCTTGAAACGGTGAATGTTGAAAATCAAGGCGAATTGACCGAAGCCAATTATGTTGCGGTGGCTACCCTTATCCCTACCGACCCCGATGGCAATGATTTTCAATATGCGATTGATGGCGGCAAAAACCCATTTTGGTTAATTGGCACAGATGGGGTGTTGAAAGTAAAATATGCTTTAGATTATGAATCGGCATTGTATCCCCCGATTGTTGGAGTCACCATCTGGGCAAATGGCACATCGGGCAACCCCTATACCAATGCCAATGGCAATGTGTGGGTAAGTCATAATTTTGCCCTAACCATCATTGATGGCAATGATACCGATAGAAATGAATATCAAACCGAATGGTCTGGCACGCTAGAATCAAACATTGCGGTATCTGAAACGCCCGATGTTATCAATCAAGGGCCTGAATTATCTAACTATAAGGTGATTGGCACATTCAAACCGCTTGATACCGATGGCAATGAATTTCAATATAGTTTTGATACATCAAAGGCTGGCTGGTGGTTATTTGATTTTGACCCAAGCACCGGTATTGTAAGCCTGAAATATGAATTGGATTATGAATCGGCATGGTATCCACCGGTTATTGATGCCACCTTATGGATCAATGGCACATCGGGTAACCCCAATACCGAACCTGCTGGTGCGGTATGGATAAGCCATAATTTCACCCTATCTATCGAAAATGTGAATGAAGCCATCAATGATGAAGCTACCAAATGGTCTGGGGAGCAAACCACCATTGTTGCGGTTAGCGAAACCGCTGGAGTTGAAAATTTGCGATTTGATTTGACGACGGGCGAATATAAGGCGGTGGCAACATTTACCCCCAAAGATGAAGATAAAGATGCCAATGACAATAGTAATTTTGGTTATTTTATAGCGGGCGATTATGCTTGGATGTTTGATATTGGCACCGATGGGGTTTTAAAATTAAAATTTGAATTGGATTATGAATCGGTTTGGTTTGATACCACCAATTTTGCTGTCACCATCTGGACTTGGGGCACTGATGGCGGTGCCGCAGCGGGCGATGCCACTGCGGTTTCACAAAATTTTGTGCTGTCGGTTGTGAATGTTGATGAAGATATTGTTTGGTCGGGTGGCACAAATACCGACATTGATGCAACCTTTAATGAAATTGCTGGCGGGTTTGGCAATGTGATGGTGGGTGATTATAGCGCTTATGACCCTGATGGCACTGCCGTTAGCTATGAAATTGGTGGCGATGCGGCGGATTATTTCAGCATAACCAGCGATGGTGCATTGTGGGCTATCAGCAATATAGATTATGAAAATTCGCCCAATGGCGATGGTGTTTATTCTATCACTGTGCGTGCTCGTTCAGATGATACACCGATAACAGCCAGTTTGGTATGGAACTTAAATAATATCAATGATGAATTAACCGCATGGTCTGGTAATGAGCCAGCTGGTGCTAGCTTGCTTGAAACGATTGATGTGGCTAACCAAGGCGAATTGACCGCTGGCAATTATGTTGCGGTTGCTACCCTAACCCCCAGCGATGCCGATGGCAGTGATTTTACATTTGCTATTCAAGGCAATAAAGACCAGTTTTGGTTATTTGATATTGGCACCGATGGCATTTTGAAAGTAAAATATAGTTTGGATTATGAATCGGCATGGTATCCCCCTGTGGCAAAAACCACCATCTGGGTGCATGGTTTAAGTGGCAGTGATAAGGGCGAATTTGGTGCGGGCACAACATGGATAAGCCATAATTTCGCCCTAACCATTTTGAATGATAATGAAGATGGCATCAATGATTCAATAACCGAATGGTCTGGCACGCAAGATTCTATCGTTGCGGTCGAAGAAATCACTGGGGTAGAAAATTTGCGGTTTGATTTGACGGTGGATGAATATAAGGCGGTGGCAACCTTTACCCCCAAAGATGCCGATGGTGATGAATTTGGCTATTTTATAGCGGGCGAATATGCTTGGATGTTTGAAATTGATTCAGAAGGGGTTTTGAAATTAAAATATGAATTGGATTATGAATCGGCGTGGTTTGATACCACCAATTTTGCTGTCACCATCTGGGCTTGGGGTACTGATGGCGGTGCCGCAGTGGGCGATGCTGGTGGCATTTCACAAAATTTTGTGCTGTCGGTGGTCAATATAAATGAAGATAATATCAATGATTCAATTACCACTTGGTCTGGCACCCCCGCCACCAACATTGCGGTATCTGAAACCGCTGGGGTGGAAAATCAACAGTTAATAACCGATTCCACTAGCTATGTTGCTGTGGCTACCTTTACCCCGCTGGATGATGATGATGTTGATGGCAATGAATTTCAATATAGTTTTGATACATCAAAGGCTGGTTGGTGGTTATTTGATTATGACCCCAGTAGCGGTGAGTTAAGCCTAAAATATGATTTAGATTATGAATCGGCATGGTATCCCCCTGTGGTTGATGCTACCCTGTGGCTTAATGGCACAGCTGGCGGTGAGGCGGTTGGCGATGGCACAATATGGATAAGCCATAATTTCACCTTAAGTATTCTTGATATCAATGACCCTGAGCAAAATGACCAACCAACCGAATGGTCTGGCACGCAAGATTCATTGGTAACGATGA
>JBPCVJ010000028.1:0-31747 GCA_051010635.1 Alphaproteobacteria bacterium
GATTATATCTATACCGACCCGCCTTACGGTAAAAAAATTCCTTATCTTGACCTATCAACTATGTGGACCAGCTGGCTTGACCTAAAAATAACCGAACAGGATTACAAACAGGAGGCGATAGAGGGCGGTTCGCACGATAAAAGCAAAGATGAATATGGCAATTTGATTGTAGAATCTATGGAAGAAATGTTTCGGGTATTAAAATGGAATCGGTGGATGAGTATTGTATTTCAACACCAAGATCCATATTTTTGGCATTTGATAGTTGATAGGGCAGAAAAAATTGGTTTTGAATATGCAGGGGCATTAAAACAAGAAAATGGGCAAACCAGTTTTAAGAAAAGGAAAAATCCCCATACGGTTTTAAGCGGGCAGATGATAATTAATTTTAAGAAAGTTCAAAACCCCTATAACAGATTAAAATTTAGTTTGGGTGGTGATGATTTTAAGTTAATTTTGAATCATATTGAAGCCATCATTGCCAAAAATAGCGGAGCAACATTAGAAGAAATTTATAGCGAATTAATGGTATATGGATTAGAAAATGGTTATTTGGATAAATTAAGCAAAGAATATGCCGACCTGACCCCAATTATGAATGAAAATTTTGATTATGATGAAAAAACAGAAAAATATCATATTAGCCAAAATAAAAAATTCAGGGCACATATACCCGTTGAAATGCGGGTAAGATATTTTTTGGAATCTTTTTTGATAAAATGCGAACGCACAAAAAAATACCCAACCTTTAATGAAATCGTTAGACATATTTTGCCATTATTAAAAAATGGCATAACACCAGAGGAACAAAAGATAAGGGAAGTATTAAATCTTATTGCTTACCAATATGGCGAAGATAAATGGCGGATACAAAAAAACCCTCAAGGCAATTTAGGAATATGAAATAGATTTTTTATAACATAAACCATACTAGAATTTTTTGATAGGCTTTGCTAACAAATGAAAAATAATATGTTTGATTATTATTTACCCGATGGCAAAAAATTAACTTTTGTTGCCCCTGCCAATGGTAGTGATATTGCTAAAAAAATTGGCGAGGGATTAGCCAAAGCAGCTATAGCGATTAAAATTGATGGCGTGGCACAGGATTTATTTTTACCCATTGACAAAAATGGTGCGAAGGTTGAAATTATCACTATGGCATCGGCAAGCGAATCGCCTGAGGCGTTGGCAATTTTGCGTCATGATTGTGCCCATGTGATGGCAGAGGCGGTGCAAAGACTTTTTCCCAAAACCAAAATTACCTTTGGTCCGGCTACCGATGATGGCTTTTATTATGATTTTGCCACCAGCGACTCGTTAAGCACCGATGATTTTTTGGCAATAGAAAAAACCATGACCGATATTATTATTGATAACCAAAATTTTATACGAGAAGAATGGCAACGCAAAGATGCTGTGCAATATTTTCATGATATGGGAGAAAATTTTAAGGCAGAATGGGTGAATGAAATTGCAGGCGATGAACCCATTACAATATATCGTCAAGGTCAATGGTTGGATTTGTGCCGTGGTCCTCATGCACCCAGCACTGGTTATTTGGCAAACGGGGCTTTTAAGTTGATGAAATTATCGGGTGCTTATTGGCGGGGTGATGCCAAGAATGCATCTTTGCAACGCATCTATGGCACATGGTTTCCATCAAAAAAACAATTGGAAGACTATTTGCACAAATTGGCAGAGGCTGAAAAACGCGACCACCGAAAAATTGGTAAGCAGTTGGGGTTGTTTCATTTTCAAGAAGAGGCTATGGGGTCGGTTTTTTGGCATCCCAAAGGTTATCAATTATGGCAGGTGGTTGAAAAATATATTCGTGCCAAACAAAAAGTCAATGGTTATCAAGAAATTAAAACTCCGCAATTGGTTAATAAAAAATTGTGGGAGGCGTCTGGTCATTGGGATATTTTTCGTGAGCAGATGTTTGTTGCCGAAGTTGCCGATGAAAGCACAGAATTTGCCTTAAAGCCGATGAATTGTCCCTGCCATGTGCAGATATTTAATCAAGGAATAAAAAGTTATCGTGATTTGCCATTGCGATTGTCTGAATTTGGTTCATGTCATCGCTATGAACCATCAGGTGCTTTGCATGGTTTGATGCGGGTGCGTGCCTTTACCCAAGATGATGCCCATATTTTTTGTGAAGAAAAAGATATTGTTGAGGAATGTAAAAATTTTTCTGCCTTGTTGTTTGAAGTTTATCATGATTTTGGTTTTAGCGATATTGTTATAAAATTTTCTGACCGCCCCAAACAACGAGCGGGCGATGATGTGGTGTGGGATAGGTCGGAAGCGGCTTTACAAAATGCGGTCAAGGCTTTGGGAAAAACCTATAGTATCAATCAAGGCGAAGGGGCTTTTTATGGTCCAAAATTAGAATATGTATTAAAAGACTCACTAGGGCGGGAATGGCAATGCGGCACTTTTCAGGTTGATTTTGTTTTGCCCGAACGGCTTGATGCTTATTATACCGATCGTGAAGGGACAAGACAAAGGCCTGTTATGTTGCATCGGGCTATCTTGGGTTCTTTTGAGCGTTTTATTGGTATTTTGATAGAACATCATGCTGGGCGATTGCCATTTTGGTTATCACCATTACAAGTGGTGGTGGTGCCGATAACATCTGATATTGATGATTATGCCAAAGAAGTTGTCGCTATGTTAAAACAACATCATATTCGTGCAGTGGGGGATTATCGTGGGGAAAAAATCAATGCTAAGATTCGTGACCATTCGTTGCAATATGTGCCGATTATAGCGGTGGTGGGTAAAGCCGAGCAGGCTTCGGCATCAGTTAATTTGCGTTATTTGGGTAGTGAAAAAAATGATAACATTACGATAAAAAAAGCTATTGAAAAATTTCAAAACCTTGCTATAATGGGTAGCAGTTAAGTAAAATTTTTATCAATCCATTACCTATCAATCAACCATCAGGGACTTTATTTTGTTTTTATCAATGATGCCATTCCATCATTTTGCTTTTTTTGCCTTTATAAGGGGATATTCTTTTTGATATTATGGCTTATCCCCCTAAAAAAACCAATCATTTGACAAAACCTGCTAGCAGGCCATTTGTTTCGCATAAAAAAAATACCGAGCGAGCGGGGCAGGGCGGTCAGGCTGTTTCGCAAAATTCACAAAATACGGCTGGTAGAAAAAATGGCACAACGGCTGGAAATTTTACACCAAGGCCAAGTCCCCGACCTTTTATTCACCGATCCAGTGGGGCGCCGCGGCAACCTTTTGTATCTCGTCTGCCTCGTCCTATGAATATGGGTGATAGATGGCGTGGTGGGCGAACGAAAGATCGCACAAAAATCAATAATAATATTGCGGCACGAGAAGTGATGTTGATAGATGAAGCGGGAAAAAAGATCGGTGTGGTGGGGCGTGATGTGGCTTTGCAAAAAGCGCGTGATGCCGAGTTGGATTTGGTAGAAATAACCGCCAGTGCCAACCCGCCGGTTTGTAAAATTTTGGATTATGGCAAATATAAATATCAAGAAGTAAAAAGAAAAAAAGAAGCTAAGAGAAAACAAAAAGTGGTTCATGTTAAGGAAATTCAGATACGGCATGGCATTGACCAGCATGATTTGTTGGTGAAGATGAAAAAAATACAAAATTTTTTAGAAGATGGTGATAAGGTTAGGGTGGCAGTAAGAATGTTTGGGCGAGCACCGAATCAGCGGGAATTGGCAATGGCGATATTTCAAAAGGTGCTGGATTTTGTGGGTGATTTGGCTAAGGTGGAAAAATCTGCCGAGATGGATGTAGCAAAACGCCGCTTGACCATGATGTTGGCTCGTAATCCATTAAAAAAAATAGTCAAAAAAGAATCTGTTAAACATGGTCAAGATGAGAGAACTAATAATGTAATAATTTAAGATGAAAATTAATAAGCAACCTTATCCATTACAATCTTTATCTGCCGAAGGTGAAGGAGGTATAAGGGAAAGAATTAATACTAAACCAGATTATCAGCGTCCTCCAGTGTGGAATAATTCTCAAAAAAAACTTTTGATTGATACAATTTTATGGGGTTATGATATTCCTAAAATTTACTGGAGACAACCTGATATGTCTAAAGAAGAATATGAAGTTGTTGATGGGCAACAAAGATTAAGAGCTATTTGGTCTTATTTTGATGGTAAATATGCTTTACCAGATAATGCAGATAATATTGATGGCGTATCTGTGGCAGGATTAAAATACAAGGATTTGCCTGATAAATTAAAGCTAAAAATAAATACTTATAATATTGATATTGTTACAATGCAGGATTCAGATGACGCAGAATGCCGTGAAATGTTTTTGCGCTTGCAGAATGGCACAAGTCTTAAAGCTCAAGAAGTACGCAATGCAAAATCAGGCAATATGCGCAATTTTATTAAAGACCTTATAAAACATGAATTTTTTAGTAGATTACCTTTTAAGGATGTAAGATATACTTTTGATTCAATAGCCGCGCAGATAATATGTTTGGAAATGGAAGGCAAACCAACAAATATAAAAAAGAAAAATTTAGACGATATGTATGATGATAATAAAAATTTTGACTTAAATGGTGAAATAGCAAAATCAGTTAAAAGAAATTTAAATTATTTGGCAAATATGTTTTCTAAAAAATCTCCTGAGTTAGAAAAATATAATATTATTGCTCTTTATTGTGTTTTAATGGAGTTGCAATATGAAGAATTTGTATTAAAAGATATATTAGATAAATTATATAATTGGTTTATTTTTTTTGAAAAAGAAAGACGCGACCAACATAAGCTTCATGAAGATGAAGCCGATGTTGAGTGGGCGAATTATCAAATTAGTATTGGTTCTAGCACAGATTCAAGCATAAGTATTCAGCACAGAACAGATTTTATGTTGCGTCATTTGCACAATTATTTTCCAAATTTAAAAAGAAAAGATAAGAATCGTATTTTTAGTTATTCACAAAGAATAACTATTTTTAGAAGAGATAAAGAGACCTGTCAAATTAAGAAGACATGTAATGGTGAGAAACTAAATTGGGATAATTGGCATTGTGACCACAAAATTGCTTATAGTAATGGTGGCGAAACCACTGTTGAAAATGGTCAAGTCGCTTGTGTGGTTTGTAATCAAGCCAAAAGTGCAAATTAAATATTGCCCTACAACATGGCGACTCACAATGTTATAGCGATTGATGGGTTATCAGCCAGTGGCAAGGGAACATTGGCTAAAAAATTGGCGATGCATTTTGGTTTTGCTCATCTTGATACGGGAAAAATCTATCGTTTGGTGGCTTTTTTATTTTGGCAAAAATATAGCAAACAGAATCCATCATCTATGACCCATATAGATAATGGCGGGATTGATGAGAAAAATCTTTTATCGGTTGCCAATGATGTGGTGGATTTTTTGACCAACCCCGATAGGTTGGTTTATCAAAATATCTTGTCGCAATATGCAAAAAATCTTGTCAATGATGATATATCGGTGGTTGCCAGCAAGGTGGCATGCAATGAAAATTTGCGAAAAATATTACGTCAAGCTCAGCGTGCCTTTGGTGAGGATAAACATAAAAAGGGAGCAGTGATCGATGGGCGCGATATTGGCACGGTGATATTTCCCGATGCGTTAATAAAATTTTTTATTATTGCTGATATTAAGGTGCGTGCTGAAAGACGATATTTGGAGTTGCAAAACCATGGGCTTTCTGCTAGCCAAGATGCGATATTGGCTGATTTGGAATGGCGTGACCATATGGATAAGGAAAGAAAGGTCGCACCCTTAAAACCAGCCGATGATGCGTTGGTGCTTGATAGTAGTCAAATATCAGCCGATGAATTATTTGAAAAAGCCTTGTCTTGTATCAAAAGGGCAAAAATTTTTTGAATAAGAATAAAACATTGCTGGGCAAAAAATAAAAACCCTTGTTTTTTGCCGATGCAAAAAAACAATATGATAAGGGTTAAGACTTGAAAAAATATTTTTTTTTGAGCCAATCGATGTTGAAAAGACGAAAAGGTATTATATTATGGTAAAGGCAACTAGTTTTGCAGAATTGATAAAAAAACATCTTCCTGAAAATGTCGCCTTAAGGGGGCAAGTGATGATGGGTCAGGTAATGGCTATCAATGATGAATTTGTAACCATAGATGTTGGTTTAAAATCGGAAGGCAAGGTTTCTAAAAAAGAATTCTTAAATATGGAAGGCGAAATGACCGTAGCAGTCGGCGATAAGATTGAGGTTGTGCTTGATAGGATGGAGGGGCGTAATGGCGAAGCAGTTTTGTCCCGTGATAAGGCACGCAAAGATGAATCTTGGGCAGAAATCGCTAAAAAACACAAAAAGGGTGAGCGGGTTATTGGGCGGATAGTTAATCGGGTGCGGGGTGGTTTTTCGGTGAATATCAATGGGGTGATAGCTTTTTTGCCAGGATCGCAGGTTGATGTGCGTTCGACTCGTGAAAAAGATTTGGAAGCCTTGATGGATAAACCTGAAACTTTTGTGGTGGTGAAGATGGATGACGAACGGGATAATATTGTGGTGTCGCGTCGCCAAGTGATAGAGGAAGACCATAAGGAAAAGATGATTGATATGAAAAAAATTCTGGTGGTGGGTGCGGTGGTGACTGGCAAGGTAAAGAATTTAACCAATTATGGTGCTTTTATTGATTTGGGGTTGATAGATGGGTTGCTTCATGTGGGCGAAATGTCGTGGAAACGAATCAATCATCCATCTGATATTTTGAGTGTTGGCGATGAAATTAAGGTTAAGGTTATTACGGTTGATAAAGAAACCAATCGGGTATCATTGAGCGTTAAGGCACTGGAAAATAATCCATGGGTGGCAGTTGCCAAAAAATATAAAAAAGGTCAAAAGGTTATGGGCACGGTGACTAATCTTCTTGATTATGGGGCTTTTATATCGCTGGAACCTGGTGTGGAAGGTTTGGCACATATTAGCGAATTATCTTGGACCAAACGAGGTATTTCCCCCGCTAAATTGTTTAGTTTAGGGCAAGAGGTTGAGGTGATGGTGCTGGATATTGATAACGAACGCCGCCGTTTGTCGCTTGGTTTAAAACAATGCACCCCTAATCCGTTAGAAGAATTTGCCAATCAATATAAAAAAGGTGCTAAATTGAAGGGTGCGGTAAAAAATATCACCGAATTTGGTATTTTTGTTGGTTTATCAACAGAATTGGATGGTATGGTTCATGCGTCTGATATTTCTTGGGAAAAAACTGGCGCCGAGGCAACTGCTCTTTATCAAAAAGGGCAGGAGATAGAGGTTATTTTGCTGGATAAGGTTGATTTGGAACGCGGGCGGATATCGCTGGGTATCAAACAATTGACCAAAAACCCGGTGAAAGAAAAAATCATGCAAATTAAAAAAGATCAAATTGTGACTGCCACGGTTATTATGACGCAAGATAATGGTATTGAGGTTGATGTGAATGGTTTGCAAGGCTTTATTGCTCGTGTCAATTTGGCAAAAGATAAAGCCGACCAGCGTATTGATAGGTTTGCGGTTGGTGAAAGGGTGGATGCACAGGTGACTGCGATTGATAAAAAAACAGGCAAATTGACCCTATCAATAAAATTATTGGAGACAAGAGAAGAAAAAGAAATGATAAAACAATATGGTAGTCAAGATTCTGGTGCATCGCTGGGTGATATGTTTAATAAAGCGATGGAAAAAAAAGGCGATGATGACAAGGGCGATCAAGCGAATGATAAAACCGATGATGAAGCGATGGCAGATAGTTCGGATGATGAAGCGGATGATGATAAAAAACCTGCCGAATAGGGGTGCATAGGGGCAAGGCATTAGATATGAAAGGATTGCAAATATTGGTTATTGTTTTGGCGGTGATGATATTATTTGCCACCACTGCATTGGTGGTGTTGGTTATCAAAAAACCGCGCGGTGGGCGCACAACGATTAGCGAACAGATATTGCGTGGCAACTATATCACTAGCTATGGGGTGGGAGATAATATAGCGGTGGTGGTGGATAATGATGGTGAAAAAATCATCCATCTTTATGATGGTCATAATTTTCGTTTTTTGTCTAAGCTGGTTATTCAGCCATAAAACTGCTATGGTTGTTTTATGCTAAAGGTAGGTCTGTGGGCAACAGAAAATGAATCTGTTGATGATATTGTCAAAAACTTAAAAGCCAATTATGAATTTGTCGCACCTGATGATGCTGACACTATTTTGGTGATAGGTGGCGATGGGTCATTGCTACGTGCGATGCGAAAACTTCATCAACGGGCAAATGATGTTCAATTCTATGGTATCAATGCTGGCAGTCATGGATTTTTGATGAATCGTTTTATTGATGGCGAAACCATAGCCATGCCACAGATAATAGAAAAAATGAAAAAGGCGCGTAAAATTACCTTTCCCACCTTGTGGGTGCGGGCAGAATTGACCGATGGCACAATTTATGAAAATTTTGCTATCAATGAAATTTCGGTTTCACGCAACAGCCCGCAAGCTATCAAAATGAAATTATCGCTTGATGGTCATGACCGCATTTCCAATATGGTGGGCGATGGTATGTTGCTTGCCACCCCACAGGGTTCAACCGCTTATAATTTTGCTTGTAATGGACCGATATTACCGCTTGGCTCATCGCTTTTGGCATTGACGCCTGTTTCATTGTTTCGTCCACGCCGTTGGCCCGGAGCGGTTTTGCGAAGTGAAACCACCATTGATATTGAATTACAAGAATATGAAAAACGACCTGGCACGGTGGCAGTGGATTCTATCGGTGGCGGCACGGTAAAAAAACTTGCCATGAGTAGCCATGCGGCTTTGCAGTTTTGTTTGTTGGTTGATAAAACCTATGACCTTGAGGAAAGGATTATTTTGGAACAATTTGAGATGTAGATTTTAGAAAATAAAATTTATGACGATATTATCTTGACCAATGTTATTTTGGGTTATTTTATCATTTTTTCTTTTCCCTGCTATTTTTCCCATATTGGTTGGATTTTGGATAGGTGGATTTTTGGGTTTTGTTGTTTGTATCATTCTTTATATATTCATGAGCCAAGATTGAAATTCTTCTGGCGTGTTGAGATTTAAGAATGGGTCATCAATTTTGCGGTGGGTGGTGAAATCAACCGATGTTGTTTTATAATTGGCAGTAAAATTATCTATTTTGCGAACACCATTTTTTATCGCTGTGGTCAAATCGTCAATCATATCAACTTGCCATAGGGCGATGGTGGGGTGTGGTTGGTGAAAACTTTTTGCCACTACTATTATATGATGTTGCTTTGCCATTGCTAACTTTTCATAAAGATCATTGGGTAATTGTGGGCAATCGCAAGATAGGGTTAATATGGTTTGTCCGCCCATTTTTTTTGCCCATCGCATAGCGGTTAAAACACCTAACAATGGTCCTACATTATGATTGATAAGATGGTCATCAGGCAATATGGTAAGAGCGGTGTGAGAAAATCTTGCTTTATCGCCATTGGCATTGATGGCAACCATATCAACCTGCGGTTTGATAATATCTATCACATGGTCAATAAGATATTTTTGCTGATTGATTCTTAAAAAACTTTTTTCTTTCCCCATACGGCTTGATAATCCGCCTGCCAATATCACCGCCAATTTTTTTTGTTTTGTCATTTTTTATGGAGTAAAAATTATCAATAATTCTTTTGGTCCATGCATACCTTTTTCTATCGTTTGATCAATATCAGCGGTTTGAGAAGGACCTGTGATAAAATGCACCGCACGGGGCATATTATCAGGGGCAAGGTATTGCAAAGCCTCTTCATATCGCTTGACCAGATGTTGGCATGATACCATGATAATATGGGCGGTTGGCAAAAAATACAATCGGCTGGGTGATGATGGATTGCTTGCCACCATCACCGTGCCACTTTCGGCAATGGCTGAAAGCCCTAAAGTCAGGCTGACAACCTGATGGGTGGTGGCAGGTTTGGTGATAAGATTTTTAAGCACCTTTATATCTTGCTCGGTTTCAATAATATTTTGCATAAAGGCAAGGGCAGGATCCATGATAACCAATTCATTGGGTAGTTTTTTATCGCTGATAAATTGATTGATAAGGCTGGGAATTTTTTCCAAATGGGATTCTGCCAAAACACAAGCATTGGCTTTGGTGGCATTTTCAATAAATAGGTTGAAATTTTGTTCTATATCTTGCGGCACGATGTTGATGGCGGGGTTGCGCCGCCCTAGCCATTCTTTTAATGCAAATTGTCGATAGCGGTCATCGCCCTTAACCCCCAATTTGTTACGGATCCTATCCATCATCACTTTTTTTGTGATAGACATGATGTTATTTTTTTATCCTATCAAGAAAACTTTGTTTGGGTGGGGTGGGGAGGTCTTTTTTTAAAAACCAATTTTTTGTTATGTTCAGCATAGGAATTTTTTTTATTACGCCATTGCGATTATAAAACCGCAATATTTTTCTTATAAAATGGGTCGTTTTACGAAATTTTTTTACTGATTGGCTGGCATCACGAAATTGGCGTAACATTTTTTGTTTTTTCTTATCGGTGTTTTTTTGTAAAAAAGACCATTCCCGTTGATGGCGTAGCAGATGGCTGATAGGAATTTTTACTGGGCATATTTCATCACAACGCCCGCATAAGGTTGAAGCAAAAGCCATATCATTGGCTTTTTTTTCACCGATAATGGTGGGGGCTATTGCCGCACCGATGGGGCCCATTTGAGAACCGCTATAGCTATTGCCACCGACGGTTTGATAAATCGGGCAATGGTTTAAGCAAGCACCGCATTTAATACAGCTGAGGGCACTTCGCATTGATGGTGCTAATAATTGTGTGCGATTGTTGTTTAATAAAATAACATGAAGTTCATCGCCACCATCGCTATCGTCTTTTTGTTTTATGCCAGTAAAAAAACTAGCATAGCTGGTTAGGGCTTGCCCTGTGGCACTGCGGCATAATAATCTTAGCAGGTGGCTGGCGTCATACAGGGTGGGAACAATTTTATCAATGGTGGTGATAACAATATGGGTGGGTGGTAGGCTTGCCACCAAATCGGCATTGCCTTCATTGGTGACCAATATCACCGAACCTGATTCGGCAACTAAAAAATTTGCACCAGTGATACCAACATCGGCAGTAAGAAAATTTTTACGCATAAGACCGCGCACCTCATGAATAAGGTCTGAAGTGGTATTAAACACGCGATGGCGTGATAAATTCTTGTGATGTTTTTTAAAACTTTCGGCAACCATGGTTTTATCAATATGTAAAGCGGGTGCAATGCTGTGTGATGGTTTATCGCCACGAATTTGTAAAATATAATCGCCTAGGTCGGTTTCAACCAAATTGATATTGTTTTTGTTTAAATGTTCTTTGAGTGCAATTTCTTCTGCCACCATTGATTTTGATTTGACCACCAATTTTGCATTTTTTTTTTGGCAAATATGCAATATTTTTTCGCATGCTTCTTCGCCAGTTTGACACCAATGGACCTGCCCACCCGCTTGGATAAGATTCTTTTCAAATGTTTCTAAATATAAATCTAAGTGGTTGATGCTGTGGCTTTTGATTTTTTGTGCTGCGGCACGCCATTCTTGCCAATCAGGAATTTTTTCCACTGCTGTTTGGCGTTTATTAATAAATTCATTGGTAATTAGTGCCAGCCGTTGTTGCAAAAATTTATTGCGAATGTTTTTATTGGCTTGGTTGGTAAAATGTTCGGTAGTCATTTTTTTTAAGCGATGGGTTGACGATGGGTTTTGGATAGGACAATGGGGGGGATGCGTTGTTCATGATGTTCGCCATCTAAAAATTCGATCAAATGAAAAATATCTATATCATCACGCCGCCGACCAAACCGCCCAGCAAGATGTAACAAACAGCCAAGCTCAGCTGATAATAGGGTATCGGCTTCGGTTGATAAAATATGATGGCATTTTTTGTCGGTGATGGTTTCAGATATATTAGGAAAATCAGTGGTAAAATTGCCACCAAAACCGCAACAGTTGGCGGCATCAGGCGGAATAATAATATTAACCCCCGCACGATGTAAAAGCCCCCGTGCCGCGATGTGGGTTTTGCTGTTGCGTAAAGATGTGCAACTATCATGATAAATAATTTTTTTATGGCCAAGGTAAGATGATAAATTATCAGGAACAAAATTGACAATATGGTAAAGAAAATCGCTTAATTCATAAAATTGTGAACGAAAAATATTGGCACGATGGGGTAAATCTTCATCCTTATCAACATGGTGATAATTATAACCAAACAAATGTCCCAGTGATTCGGCATGGGGAAATAATTTATCATAATGGTTTATCACCATATCAGCACAAGATGTCGAAGGGGCAACAATATAATCGCAGTGACGAAAATCATAAATAAGGTTGCGGGCAATTTTATGAGCGGTATCCCTATCGCCATTGTTAAAGGCAATTTGTCCGCAACAGGTTTGGTGTTTGCTAATTACCACCTGAAAACCGCATTTTTTTAATAACCTGACTGCCGATGTTGCCACCTCAGGGCGAAACATATCAACCAAACAAGTTACAAACAGCCCCACTGTTTTTTGTGAAGATTTTTGTATGGATGCCATCATCAAATGACTATAAACTATTCTATGCACTTTGCCAAACCATAGAAAAGATAATAGGGCAAAAAATTTTATTGCTTATTGGCTGGTTTTTGTTTAGGATTATTTTATCAATTTCATTTATAACTATAAGGCAAGCGATAATGCCGAATATAAAAAATCAAAAAACCATCCAGCGTTTTTCTCACCCGGGTTTTAATAAACAACAACGCCCTTTTGGCATGAAGGGGCGTGGTTTGGATGATAAAGCCTATCAAGAGGTGGTGGCTTTATTAGAATCGGAAAAATATTTTTTGCCGAAAATTAATATCAAAAATGGTGATGTGCCACGCCGTGATTTGTTGATAGAATATTTGCATTTGATTCAAGATAAATACCATTGTTTGCAAAAAAAACATATCAAGGCTTTGGCGGTTGTGATGAAGTTGGCTGAAACGGAAATTTATGAGGTGGCAAGTTTCTATGCCCATTTTGATATTTTGCCCGATGGCGAGTCGCCACCTAAGATAACGGTGCGGGTGTGTGATTCGGTGGCTTGTATGATGGCGGGGGCACATGATGTGATAAAAAACTTGCAAAAGAAACATCTGCCAGCGGTGAATATAAAACCTAGCCCTTGTATGGGGCATTGCGATCGCTCGCCAGTTGCCGAGGTTGGTTTTTCTTATGTTTATGGGGCAACGGTTGAAAAAATTTGTCAAAAAATAAAAAATCAAGATATTCATGTGGATAAATTAAAAGCACCCAATTTGAAATCATTTCAAAAAAGCGAATTGAAAGGTTATGGTTTGTTAAAAAAGATTCGGACTGAAAAAAAATTTGGCGATGAGGTTATTGCCATATTAGCAGATGCCAATTTGCGTGGGCTTGGCGGGGCGGGATTCCCTGCGGCAAAAAAATGGCAAATTGTGCGTGGCTTTCAAGCTGAGAAGTTGATGGCGGTTAATATTGATGAGGGTGAGCCTGGCACATTTAAGGATTATTTTTATTTGGCAAAAAATCCTCATCAATTTATTTTGGGTATGTTGATGGCGGCAGAGATTGTTGGGGTGAGTAAGATATTTATTTATTTGCGTGATGAATATCCCGATATTAGATTATTGTTGCAAAAAACTTTGCAAGAAGCCGAAGGTTTTTTTGGCAATATCGCTATAGAGTTAAGGCGGGGAGCGGGGGCATATATTTGTGGTGAGGAATCAGCGATGATAGAATCGATTGAAGGTAAAAGGGGTTTGCCCCGCAATCGCCCGCCATTTGTTGCCGAAGTTGGTATTTTTAATCGCCCTACTTTGGTGAATAATATGGAAACACTTTATTGGGTGCCAGAAATTGTTATGCGGGGTTCTGATTGGTGGAATGGGTTTGGTGTTAATGGGCGAAGGGGGTTGCGGTCATTTTCTTTATCGGGGCGGGTAAAAAAACCTGGGGTAAAATTGGCAGCCGCTGGTATTACCGTCAAAGAATTGATAGAAAACTATGGTGGCGGTATGATGGCAGGTCATAGGTTTAAGGGTTATTTGCCGGGCGGTGCATCAGGTGGTATTTTGCCTGCCACGATGGATTCGCTACCACTTGATTTTGATACTTTACAAGAATATGGTTGTTTTATTGGCTCGGCGGCGGTGGTGGTTTTATCGGATAAGGATAATATGGCTGATATTGCTGAAAATTTGATGAAGTTTTTTAAGGATGAATCTTGCGGTCAATGCACACCTTGTCGGGTTGGCACAGAAAAAGTTTTAGCCTTGATAAAACAGCGTAAATGGCATAAAGATTTGTTAGATGAATTAACCGTTGTTATGAGCGATGCGTCAATTTGTGGTTTGGGTCAGGCAGCTGGCAATCCTATCAAATCAGTGATGACGCATTTTCCTAATGACTTTACCGCTATGTAATAAACAATTATAAAAACTTACCTTTATGAAAAAATTTTTAACTGTATTACGCAAACATATTGTGTTGGGGGTTTTGACAACCGTTCCCGTTTATTTGACTTATATTATTGTTGGCTGGGTGATAAGAACTAGCGACAAAATTGTTGTGCCATTTATTCCTGTGCTTGATTTGGCTAGTCTCTATGGTGCGGGTATTTTGATATTGGTGGTGTTTTTTTGGTCGGTTGGTTTTTTGATTTCTAATCGCTGGGGGTATAGTTTTATTCATTTTGTAGACCGTTGGGTGGCAAAAATTCCTATTATGGGTGATTTATATAGCAATATCAAAAGTGTGTTGCATAAATTTTTGAGTAGCGATAACACCGATGCTTTTTCAGAAGCGGTGCTTTTAGAATATCCCAAAGATGGATTATGGACGATAGGTTTTATTACCAATCGGGTTGGCAATGAATTTGAAAAAAAATTAGGCAAGGGCATGGTGACGGTTTTTATGCCTTTGGTGCCATTACCGACCCAAGGGATTTTGTTAATGGTGAAGGAAAAGGATGTGATAAGATTAAAAATGAAAGTGCAAGATGCCTTGGGATATTTGGTATCTTTGGGGGTGGCGCAAAAGCAAAAGGAAAAAAAGCTGGAGCATCACCATCATATATTGGATAAAAAATTTCTTGAGAAATTGACCCATAGGAAGATGCTTACCCATAAGAAGAGGTTAGCTATCACCCATAAGAAGATGGTAAGGGTTAAGAAAAAATAAAACATGCTGATAAAAGATTGTTTTTTTGCCAAGTGGTTGATGGTTATAATGGTAATGATGATACCTATGATAAAACCAGCGATGGCACAAACTTCCGCTACGGTTCAACCTGTGTTTGATAAAAAAGGTCAATCGGCGATCGTGCGTATATTGAATAAACTGACAATAGAAATTGTTGAAAATAAAGTGCCGATAGGTGCATCAACATCACTTGGTAAATTGCGGGTGCGGGTGTTTGCTTGCTATAGCAATGATAAAGATGATGACAAGGCGACAGCATTTTTGCAAATTTGGGATAGTGGCACACAAATAAAAAATCCCAGTGATAAAGATGAAAAAAATATCACACATAAAAAAAATTCAGCGGGCGAGATAAATGTTTTTTCGGGGTGGATGTTTGCCGCATCGCCATCGCTTAGTGCCCTTGACCATGCGATATATGATGTGTGGCTTATTAGATGCGAATAGTTTTTTGAAATAGGATGAATTAAATTTATATTAAATTATTTTTTTAGGAGGGAAATTTATGGTCGCACGGGTTTCAACTGTTGCCTTTCAGGGTGTGGAGACATTAAAAATTGATGTGCAGGTGCAAGCGGTTTCAAATCGGCAATCAAGCATTTTGATAGTGGGCTTGCCTGATAAAACGGTTGAGGAAAGCCGTGAGCGATTGCGTTCGGTTTTTACCCATTATGGTTTATCAATGCCGCCTAAGGGCATTGTGGTTAATCTCTCCCCCGCTGATGTTCCCAAAGAAGGTAGCCATTATGATTTGCCTATCGCCCTTGCGATATTGGCGGAGATGGGGGTGGTGGATCGTGATGCGCTGGCAGATTATATGGCGATGGGTGAATTGGCACTTGATGGACAATTGGTGGCAACCGTGGGGGCTTTGCCCGCTGGGATTGCGGCGATGGAACATCAGGTTGCTTTGATATGCCCTGAAAAATCGGGGCAAGAAGCCAGCTGGTCAAGCCATGATAGGGTGATCGCTGGGAAGGATTTGATGGTAGTGATAGGGCATTTGCAAGGCAAAGAATTGATAGCACCTGTGGTGCGAAAAGATATTAATATTTTGGCAAAAAAAGAATTTTCTGATGGGCGAAAAATTCCCGATTGGGATATTATCCGTGGTCAAGATAATGCGAAAAGGGCGATGGAGGTTGCCGCGGTTGGCGGGCATCATGTTTTATTGTTGGGGTCGCCGGGGGCGGGAAAATCTTTAATTGCGCAGGCTATGGCGGGGATATTGCCAGATATGACCGCCCGTGAAAGATTGGAAGCCAGTTTGATACATTCGTTGGCGGGCACATTGCCAGAGGGTGGTATTATGGTTGAGCGCCCCTATCGTGACCCGCATCATTCGGCATCGATGCCAGCGGTGATAGGTGGTGGGCAAAAGGCAAAGCCGGGTGAAATTTCGCTTGCTCATAGTGGGGTTTTGTTTCTTGATGAAATGCCTGAATTCCATCGTTCTACTTTAGAATCTTTACGCCAACCTTTGGAAACTGGGCGTGCGGTGATAGCAAGGGTGAATGCCCATGTGTCTTATTCCGCTGATTTTCAAATGGTGGCGGCGATGAATCCTTGTAAATGCGGTTATTTGCTTGATGATAAATTAAAATGTTCTCGTGCACCGCGTTGCGGTGAAGAATACCGTGATAGATTGTCAGGTCCTTTGCTTGATAGGATTGATATTTATTTAGAAATGGAAGCGATAAAACCACAAGAATTGGTTGATAAAAATATTGGTGAAAATACTGTGACCATTAAAAAACGGGTGGAGCAAGCGGTGAGATTTTCGCGCTCGCGATTTAAAAAATTTGGGTTTAGCGATAAGGTGAAATGCAATGCCGATTTGGAAGGGGATGATTTGGAACGGGCGGCACCTTTGGATGAAGAATGCAAAAAGTTACTTACCGATTCGGCGAATAAATTTCATTTGTCGGCACGGGCTTGGTTTCGCACGATACGGGTGGCACGCACCATCGCTGACATGGGGGGCAGTGAAGATATTAAAAACCATCATCTTTCTGAAAGCCTTAAATATCGTTTTCGTCGAAGGGCACAGGGATAAATTTTTTGTTGGTCATTATAACGACTCATTTTATAATGATGTTATGTATAATATAACGAAGCGGGATAATGAATTGCTAACTGCCAAACAGGCAAGCGATTGGGCATCAAATTTTTTGAAAAAAAATATCACCCCTAGCAATATTAGTTATTTGGTGCGTTATGGTAGAATAAAAAATAAATCCTCCAATGGTGGTATTCAGGTTGATAAAGTTGATTTATCGCATTATTATGAACAATATTACAGGCGAGAAAATATTTGGAAAAAGAAATTGGGGGATGACTTAAATTGGCGATTATCTTTTGCTGAATATAAAGAAAGCGATACCACCAAACATGTGCATCGTCTTCATCCTTATAAGGGGAAATTTATTCCGCAATTGGTAGAATATTTTTTAAATGATAAGACCGATGTATTTAAAAAAGAAATTTTTTTTTATAAGGGCGATATAGTGCTTGACCCTTTTTGTGGCTCGGGCACAACATTGGTAGAGGCGGCTGAAATGGGCATCAATGCCGTCGGGGTAGATATTTCGGCTTTTAATGCCATTATTAGTAATAGCAAATTGGCAGAGGTATCACTGGTTGATTTGAATAATGCTATTGAGAATATTACGCTTTGTTTAAAAAAATTTAATACAAAAACTCATCTGATAAATTTTGAAAATGAATTATTGGATAGGATTTATCAATTTAATAGTCGCTATTTTCTTACCGCTGAAGCGATTGAGAATATTCATAGTAAGGGATTGGGCGATGCTTATGGCGAAGAAAAGGCAAAAGAATTTTTGCCACAATTTTTATCTTTGGCTAAAAAATATAATATTCCAATTTTTAAGCCATCGGGTAAAAATTTTTTAACCCAATGGTATCATCCGCATATTTTGTCTGAGCTTGATATTATTAAAAAAGAAATTGATAAATTGACAGATAAAAAAATCGCAGAGGTATTATCTATTATTTTGTGTCGCACCGCACGCACCGTTCGCGCCACCACCCATAGCGATTTGGCAACATTGATCAAACCAGTCGCCCATACTTATTATTGTGCTAAACATGGTAAAATTTGTAAGCCATTATTTTCGGCACAGAAATGGTGGAATAGCTATGGCAAAGATACGATGAAACGCTTTGGCATTTTTACCAAGTTGCGACAGCCATCACAACAATATTGCTTGGTGGGTGATAGTACTAAAATTGATATTTTTTCTGAGCTTAAAAAGCAAAATACCATACTGGCTGATAGATTGAAATCAAAAAAAATAAGTGGTATTTTTTCTTCGCCGCCCTATGTTGGTTTGATTGATTATCATGAGCAACATGCTTATGCTTATGATTTATTAGATTTGCCAAGGCACGATGAATCAGAAATTGGTCCTGCTTTTATGGGGCAAGGCAGAGAGGCAAAGGAATCTTATGTTCATGCTATATCAATGGTGATGAAAAATGTTAAAAAATACATGGTAAAGAATTATAATGTTTTTTTGGTAGCCAATGATAAATTTCATCTTTATCCAACTATTGCTGAAAAATCTGGTATGAAAATTGTCAATCAATATAAAAGACCAGTCTTAAACCGCACCGAAAAAGATCGTGGCGCCTATGCCGAATTTATATTTCATTTGAAAGAGAAAGCGTGAGTTAGGTTGATGCTTTCATCAAATAAAAAGTCTGCTATTATTGAAATGATTTACTCGGTGGTGAGTAAAAAATTAATTGCTTATAAACCCGAAAGCCATCATATGCCTTTTCACCATCGCTTGTTGGGCAAAAATAGAATGGCATTATTTTCTTTTGTGCAGTCCTTGAATACAACATTGGGCACATCTATTTTTGAATCGGTAGCAAAAATATTGGCGGAAGGTATTTTTGATAGTGTTAAAACACAATATTCATTACCAAAAGAAATTAGCAAAGGGGCACAAGATGCCATAACCGATATTATAAATAAATTATCTAATGGTAAAAAAATGACGAGAAAAGAAATTGATAAAATTATTTTACCCCAAGCCTTATCTGATGAGATAAATATATTAAAGCCTAACAAAGTTGATATTTTTTTAAAAAATAAAAATCAAGTTTATTTGATTGATATCAAAACTGTTAAGCCGAACATAGGTGAGTTTAAGAATTATAAAAAACAAATTTTAGAATGGGCGGTTATATATAAAAAATATAATAATGATTCAAATGTTCATAGTTTGATTGCGATGCCTTACAATCCTTATCATCCTAAGCCTTATGAACGCTTGACGATAAAAGATATATTTGATACTGATGAAGAAATAAAAATTGCCGAAGAGTTTTGGAATTTCTTGGCGGGTGGCGATTGCTATGATGAATTGTTAGATTGTTTTGCAAAAGCAGGCAATAGGTTACAACCTGAAATTGATAAAAAATTCACATCATTAAAATAGCCGATAGGAGCTATTTCAATTTTTTAAAAATATCTTGTTTTAATTGTTTCATGGATTTGGGTGCGCCTGAAAATTCTGAATGGAGAGCTATGGTTTTGCAACAATAATGGCAAGGGTAAATGCCGTTTTTGTCATAGCCACGGGTTTTGGCAAGTATCATGGCAACGCTAGGGCTATCGCCATGGGTTAGGTAAATTTGATTGTTTTTATCAATCGGCAAATGATAACAATCACCCTTATGTAATTCATAATCAAAATTCTTTTCATGAAAAGAACCACGCTTGACCATGCTTAAATAGGTATGATTGCTTTTATATTTATACAAACAATACATGATAATTATTCAAACCAAATAATCATAACATTGATTCGCCATCATAAAGAAATATAATATTTTAAGTTTTTAAGCGTTCCATCATTTGCGGCACATCCTTATCGCCCCGCCCACATAGATTCATAATGATAATATCGGTTTTTTTCATGCTGGGGGCAATTTTCATAAGATGGGCGATGGCATGGGCAGGTTCTAAAGCGGGAATAATTCCTTCTAATTTGGCACATAATTGAAAGGCGGCGACTGCCTCTTCATCGTTTGCCGATACATAATTGACTCGCCCTTTACTGTTAAGATAGGCATGTTCAGGACCAATCCCCGGATAATCCAACCCTGCTGAAATTGAAAAAGCCTCTTCTATTTGTCCATCAGGGTCTTGTAATAAAAAAGTGCGATTGCCATGCAATACTCCCGCCTTGCCACCCGATATGCTGGCGGCATGTTTTTTTGTGTTAAGCCCCGCCCCGCCAGCCTCAACGCCAAAAATAGACACCATATTATCATTCAAAAAAGGATAGAATAAACCCATGGCATTGCTACCACCGCCGATACAGGCGATTAAAACATCGGGTAACCGCCCTTCGGCTTTTATAATTTGTGCCCGTGCCTCATGCCCAATAACTGATTGAAATTCACGCACCATTTCTGGGTAAGGGTGTGGTCCTGCCACTGTGCCGATGATATAAAATGTATCTAGCACCTTATCCACCCAATAACGCAAAGCCTCGTTCATGGCATCCTTTAGGGTTTGGCTACCACCTGTGACCGCAATGACTTCGGCCCCCAACAATTTCATACGAAAGACATTTTGTTCTTGGCGGGCGACATCTTTTGCACCCATAAAAATTTTACATTCCATATTAAACAAAGCGCACACCGTGGCAACCGCTACGCCATGTTGTCCTGCACCGGTTTCAGCAATAATTTTTTTTTTGCCCATTTTGCGTGCCAATAAAATTTGTCCAAGTACATTATTTATTTTGTGGCTGCCTGTGTGATTTAATTCATCTCGTTTGAAATAAATTTTTGCTCCACCCAAATGGTGGGTAAATTTTTCAGCAAAATAAAGCGGGCTGGGACGACCAGCATAATGTTTTAAGTAATAATCTAATTCGGCAATGAATGTTGTATCATGGCGATATTTTTTCCATGCCTCTTCAACCAATAAAATTAATGGCATCAAGGTTTCGGCAACATAACGCCCGCCAAATTGACCGAAATGCCCATCGCTATCAGGATCCATGGTATAATCATTGGCGGGTATTTTTGTCATATTGTTATCTTGTTATCATAATTTTTTTGCTTTATCAAAATCTTGTTTTTTTTATATTATTTTGTTGGCTTGTCTGGATAAAGAATCAAGCCTATGAAAAATATTATGTTGTGGTTTCTTCGTCTTTTGCCACCAGAGATGGCACATCAATTGATGTTGCGGTTGTTGCCGATGGCATCTTATTTTTATAGTAATTTTTTTGATTATACCGCAAGTCATGATGCGGGAAAAATGACCCAAGAATTATTTGGTAAGACATTTCTTCATCCTTTTGGCATGGCGGCAGGGTTTGATAAAAATGCTACGGCACCATTGGCGATGATGCGTTTGGGGTTTGCTTTTGTGGAGGTTGGCACTATTACGCCGCAACCACAGATGGGAAATCCTCCCCCTCGTTTATTTCGCCTTCAGCGTGAACGGGCGATGATTAATCGCTTGGGATTCCCCAACAAAGGGATGGAGGCTATATTACAAAACCTCAATCAAGCTAACCATATCGAATGGCTTAAATATAAAAAACAAATGATACGCCAACAAGATATATCTAATATAAAAGATGATAAGATGACGGCTTTAAAAAAAACATGGAGTGCGATGGAGCGTGATTTGAAGAAAGAAAAATCATGGTTGTGGCCATGCCCTTTGTTTATCAATATCGGTCCTAATAAATTGTCAAATAATCCCATCAAAGATTTTGTTAAACTTGCCAAAACATTGCATATGGTGGCAACAGGGTTTGTAATAAATATATCATCGCCAAACACAGCGGGGTTACGCAATTTACAAACCACCCATCACTTAAAAAAAATTATTCGTGAGGTGAGAAAGGTCACCACCAAACCACTTTTATTAAAACTATCGCCTGACCTTAGCCAACAAAAGATAGAAGAGATTGCCAAATTTTCTTTGGAAGAAAAAATTGATGGAGCGGTATTAACCAATAGCACCATCGCTCGCTTTGGGGTAGAACGATCACGCCATAAAAATCAAATAGGTGGTTTAAGCGGGCGACCATTATTTCATTTATCAACCCGTGGTTTGGCACAATTTTATTTGGCATCAGAAAAGAAAATTCCGCTTATCGGAGTTGGGGGGATTATGTCGCCACAAGATGCGATAGCAAAAATAAAAGCAGGTGCTAGTTTGATTGAAAGTTATAGCGGGTTTGTTTATCATGGGCGGGGGGTACTGGCGGATACAATAAAAATACTTCATCATGAAACCCGTGAACGCCCCCTATCATCATTGATCGGGGTGGAGGCAGAAGAACATGCCCGATATTAATTACCCGATAGCTGGTGTGATAGGTCAGCCGATAACCCATTCGCTTAGTCCATTGCTACATCATTATTGGTTGGCAAAAATGAATCTTTTCGGGCGGTATGAGGCACGAGATATTGCAGTGGATGATATAAATTTTTTTTTTGATGATTTGCGTCAAGCCGAGGTAGGGTGGGTGGGGTGCAATGTTACCTTGCCGCATAAAATAGCGGCGTTAGAAAATTGTGATAGTCTTAGCCCAACTGCAAAAAAAATCGGTGCGGTTAATACCATTACATTGCGGGATAAAAAATTATATGGCGATAATACCGATGGGTTTGGTTTTATAAAGAATTTAGAATCGTGGCAAGATTTTCGTGATAGCAAAAAATCTTGTGCGGTGATACTGGGGGCAGGCGGCGCGGCGCGCGGTGTGATTTATGGTTTGCAAGCATTGGGGTATCAGCATATTGTGGTTATCAATCGCACGCTGGATAAATTACAAAATTTACAAAAAGATTTTGGTGTCATTATTGCTGGTATCAATGATATAAAAAAATATCTTGATGAGGCAAATATTTTGGTGAATGCTACATCGCTGGGGTTGGCAGGCGAAGATGTGCCGATAGATTTTAAAAAATTGCCAAAGGGTATTTTGCTACATGATATTATTTATGGTGCGACGCCAACACCATTTTTAAAAAAAGGTCGCCAATTTGGTTTTGCAACCAGAGACGGATTAGATATGTTTATCTATCAAGCAGTCATTGGTTTTAAACAATGGTTTCATAGTGATAAAAATCCACCGATAGATGATGAACTTCGGCAATATCTTTTATCATGTCGATAGATTGTTTGATAAAAAAATTATGGCAGAAAAAAAATTGATAATCATTGGTCTAACAGGTTCGATAGCGACTGGTAAATCGGTAGTGGCTGATATATTGCAATCGCACGGGTTTGCTGTGTTTGATGCGGATGAAGCGACCAAAGAATTATCAACTCCACATGGTTCTGCTTACCCCGATATTATTAAACAATTTCCGATGGTTGTGTTGCCTGATGGAACGATTGATAGAAAAAAATTAGCAGATATTGTTTTTGCTGATAAAGAAAAATTAGCCAGATTAGAAAATATTTTGCACCCATGGGTTAAGATTTTGCGTGAAAAATTTTATGCAAAGGCAAAACAACAAGGTAAAAAAATAGTGTTTATTGTGGTGCCATTGTTGTTTGAAAAAAATATTGACCAAGAATGCGACCAAATATGGTTGATGGTATCATCGTCTAAAAACCAAATGGAGCGGGCAATGAAAAGACAAAATATGAATCAAAATTTATTACAAAAAATTCTTGCCAATCAAATGCCAGATGATAAAAAAATTAAACATGTTGATATGGTGATAGAAAACAATGATACATTGTCGGCATTGGAAGAAAATATATTGTGTGCGATAAAGGCGATTGATGGTTAAAAAATATTAATAATAAATACCTTGATTTTTTTAAGAATTGCGGTATAGAAAATTTGTGCCAAAGATTACATTCATTCAAAAATCGGGTCATATTGTGGTTAACGCATCGCTGGAGGAATCGGTGATGGAGGCAGCGGTAAGGCATGGTGTTGCTATAGAAGCCATTTGCGAGGGGTCATTGGCGTGTGCCACTTGCCATATGGTGGTAGCACCTGAATGGTTTCATAAATTGCCAAAAATGGATCATGAGGAGGAAGATATGCTCAATTTGGTGCCAAGTCCGGTTCGCACTTCACGCCTGTCATGTCAAATTAAGGTTACACCAGATATAGATGGTGTTATTTTTTCTATTCCAGAATCATATTAAATAATTTTTTAGTATGTTCTAGATTTTTTTAAGTGATGATGATGGTTTTGTAATGGCTATGGGCAAAAATTTTTTCTATTGATTTTTTTTGCCCGTGTGCCGCCTCCATTACCAATAAACCATTTTTTATTAAATGGCTGTCGGCAAATTTTTTTATCAATGGATAAAAATACAAACCATCATTTTTTTTATTATCTTTGGCGATCAGGGCAATGGATGGTTCAAAAAAAATATCTTTTGCTAATTTTTTATATTCTTGTTTTTTTACATAGGGTGGATTGGCAACGATAACATCAAATTTTTTTTGCAGAATAATATGGTGTGTAAGATTTTTTTTTAACATATTTACTCGTGTTATAACCTTTAGGTTTTTGGCATTGTGTTTTGCGACAGAAAGGGCTTTTTGTGATATATCAATGCCTACCCCTGTGGCATACTTAAAATGGTGCAATAGGGTTAGTAACAGACAGCCTGACCCCGTGCCGAGGTCGGCAATGGATAATTTGGTTGATGGTAAAAAATAATCAATCACCGTTTGGCAAATATTTTCACTGGTGGGTCTTGGAATAAGCACCGCTGGGCTAACGATAAATCGCAATGAAAAAAATTCTTTCCACCCCAGCAAATAGGCAAAGGGTATATGTTGGCTGCGTTTTTTAATGAGGTTTAAAAATTTTTTTTTATTTTTTTGGCTGATGGTTTTTTTATCATCAACCAAAATTGTTACATCATCAATGTTGCAAATATGGGCTAGCAACCAGCGAGCCTCCATTTTTGGATTTGGGATATTATTTTTTTGTAAATCGCGGCTTGCCTGTTTTATCAATGTGGCAATAGTGTTTTTTTTGGTGGCAGGTATTTTTGGCAAAAAAATGTCTATTGACGATAATTATCAATAAATTGTTTGGCTCGGTTTTGAAAATTATTTTCTTTGGGTAATTGTTTGGCACGATGTTCACCATGCGATAATTCTTGCCATTTGTGTAATATTTTTTCTTGTGCTGAGCTTAGATGTTTTGGTGTTTCAACTATCAAACTCACTATCAAATCGCCCCGCCTGCCACCGCTATTTAAAACCACCATTCCTTTGCCTTTGAGTCTTAATTGTTGACCGCTTTCAACCCCTTTTTCAATTTTAACTGATACTATTTTACCATCAATGGTTGGCATTGTCATTTCGCCACCTATCATAGCAGTTATTGGGTCTATTGGTAGTTGAAGAAACAAATCATTGCCGTTGCGTTCAAAAATTTCATGTGGCGTGATATTGATATGTAAAAAAAGATCTCCTGATGCTTTGCCATTGGGCGAATCATCCCCTTTGCCTTGTAATCTAACTTGGTTGCGATGATCAACGCCGGGCGGAATGGCAATGGTAACATCTTGGGTTTGTTCTAAAAGCCCAGCACCACGGCAAGGGCGGCATGGTTTATCTATGGTTTTGCCATTACCACGGCATTTGCCACAAGTTTGTTCAATAGAAAAAAATCCTTTTGACATACGCACCACGCCATGTCCGCCACAAGTTTTACAAGTGGTGGGACCCGAGCCTTTTTCAGCACCTTGCCCGTTGCAATGTTGGCATTTTGCCATTTTGGGTGTGCGGATTTCTATTTTATCGCCACGAAAAGCTTGTAGTAAATTGATGGTTAATTGTAATTCACGGTCGCGACCACGGGTTTCACGCCTTTGCCTTTTGCCTGCCTGCTGAAATCCCCCGCCAAACATTTGTTCAAAAATATCATTGATGTCAGGAAAGCCTGTGCCAAATCCAGATTGAGACCCACCACGACTGCCACCGCCTGATTGAAAAGCCGCATGACCAAATTGGTCATAGGCGGCGCGTTTTTGTTTATCACGCAATACCTCATAGGCTTCATTGACATTTTTGAATTCTTGTTCAGCACCTGGGGCGCCACGGTTGCGGTCAGGATGTGATGCCATAGCTTTTTTGCGATAGGCAGTTTTTAATGCATCATCGCTGGCATCACGCCCTACACCCAAAATTTCGTAATAATCTTTTTTTGCCATAAAAAAGTTTTACAAAATGCGATATCTGTTTTGGATATTTTTTTATTTTTTTGAAAAATCATATTTGTTTTTTATCATGATAAAATTTATGGCTGGTCTTTTTGCACATCTTCATAATCGGCATCCACTACATTATCTTTTTTGTCGTCATCGGCTTTATCGGCAGGGCTGGCAGCATCTTTGTTGGCGTCTTTATAGATGGTTTCACCGACTTTCAAATTAATTTCCATCAAGCTTTGGGTTGCTTTTTCAATCTCTTCGGTTGAATCTTTTTTAAGGGCTGCTTTCACCGCTTCCATAGCGGTTTCGATCGATTTAACATCATCTTTATTTAATTTGTCTTTATGTTCCTTTAGAGTTTTTTCTGAAGAATGTAATAAACTATCGGCATTGTTACGCACATCCACCGCTGTCTTTTGTTTTTTATCTTCTTCGGCATGGGTTTCGGCATCATCCATCATTTTTTTAATTGCCGCTTCATCTAATCCGCCATCGGCTTGAATTTTGATTTTTTGTTCTTTGCCAGTTGCCTTATCGCTTGCCGATACATGCACGATGCCATTGGCATCAATATCAAATGATACTTCTATTTGTGGTGCACCGCGGGGGGCGGGGGCAATGCCCTCTAAATTGAAATTACCAAGTAATTTATTGCCCGCCGCTATTTCTCTTTCACCTTGAAAAACTTTTATGGTGACAGCGGTTTGTCCATCTTCGGCAGTAGAGAAAATTTGTGATTTTTTTGTTGGGATAGTGGTATTGCGATCTATCAAGCGGGTAAAAACACCGCCCAAAGTTTCAATGCCAAGCGACAGCGGAGTCACATCAAGCAACAATACATCTTTGACATCGCCCTTTAGCACCCCGCCCTGAATAGCCGCACCAATGGCAACCACTTCATCAGGGTTGACGCCACGATGCGGTTCTTTGTTGAATATTTTTTTCACCATATCAATCACCGCAGGCATCCGAGTCATGCCACCAACCAAAATAACTTCACTAATTTTATCGGTGGTGAGACCTGCATCTTTGATAGCTGCCAAACATGGTTTTTTGGTTTTTTCTATCAAATGAGCAACCAATTGTTCTAATTTGGCACGGGTGATTTTTAAGTTCAAATGTTTGGGACCTGATTGGTCAGCGGTGATAAAGGGCAAATTGACCTCGGTGGTGGTGGCAGTTGAAAGTTCAATCTTGGCTTTGGTGGCAGCCTCTTTCAACCGCTGTAGTGCCAATTTGTCTTTTCTTAAGTCGATCGAGCCATTGTCTTTTTTAAATTCTTCGGCAAGATAATCTATCAACACTTGGTCAAAATCTTCGCCACCCAAAAATGTATCACCATTGGTGGATTTGACTTCAAATACCCCATCGCCGATTTCCAAAATAGAAACATCAAATGTGCCACCGCCCAAATCAAACACCGCTATGGTGCCGTGCCCTTTTTTTTCCATGCCATATGCAAGTGCCGCAGCGGTGGGTTCGTTGATAATACGCAACACATCAAGCCCGGCTATTTTGCCAGCATCTTTGGTGGCTTGGCGTTGGCTATCGTTAAAATAGGCAGGCACGGTGATAACCGCTTCCTTGACCGATGTGCCAAGGTAAGCCTCCGCCGTTTCTTTCATTTTTTGCAAAACAATCGCACTAATTTGTGCGGGGGCATATTTTTCGCCCCTTGCCTCGACCCATGCATCATTGTTGTCGGCTTTGGTAATTTTGAAAGGGGCAATTTTTAATTCCTTCTGCACCTCGGCATCATTAAAATTGCGACCGATGAGGCGTTTGACCGCATAGAGGGTATTTTCAGGGTTGGTGACGGCTTGGCGTTTGGCGGCTTCCCCCACTAGGCGTTCGCTTTCGGTGAAAGCCACCATTGATGGCGTGGTGCGTAGCCCCTCAGTATTTTCAATCACCTTGGCACCATCACTATCCATGACGGCAACGCAAGAATTTGTTGTGCCCAAATCAATACCAATAACTTTATTCATATTTATCTCTCTTTATCTTTTTTTTTAAAATGTTTACTATAAGGGATATAGGCAATTATATCGCAGGTTTCAAGTGTTTTATTTTTTTTGTTATTTTTTTATTGATTCATTTTGTTTTTTTGTGTTAAGGTAAGGCGAGGATGATAATAGATTCATGTTAAAGGTTAAAGATTATTCTAAACAATTATCTATAGAAGCCCCAAAAATCAAAAATGATAATTTGATTTTAACCCGTGAGGCATTGAATTTCATTGGGCATTTGGAAGAAAAATTTGGTGACCGCCGTCGTAAATTGCTTGATCGCCGTGAAAAAAGACAAAGAGAATTTGATAATGGTGATTTGCCTAATTTTTTGTCTGGTACAAAATCTATCCGTGATGGTAATTGGCAAATCGCACCGCAACCCAAAGATTTACAAGACCGCAGGGTTGAAATCACCGGCCCTACCAGTCGCAAAATGGTTATCAATGCTTTGAATTCTGGTGCTTCAACCTTTATGGCTGATTTTGAAGATTCCAATTGTCCAACATGGGATAATATGGTTGATGGGCAAATTAATCTTATGGATGCAGTAAGAAAAAATATCACCTATCAAGACTCCAAAACCAATAAAGAATATCATTTGAATGAAAAACCCGCTGTGCTGTTGGTGCGCCCACGGGGTTTGCATTTGGAAGAATATCATGTGTTTATGGATGGCGTGCCTATATCGGCTAGTTTGTTTGATTTTGGTTTGTATTTTTTTCACAATATCCATGAAAATCAAAAACGCGGCACTAGTTGTTATTATTATTTACCAAAAATGGAAAGTTATATGGAGGCAAGATGGTGGAATGATGTATTTGTTGAGGCACAATCGCTGTTTGATTTGCCATTGGGAACGATTAAAGCAACGGTGTTGATAGAAACCTTGATGGCAGCTTTTGAAATGGATGAAATTTTATTTTCATTGCGAGAACATTCGGCTGGGTTAAATTGTGGGCGATGGGATTATATGTTTAGTTTTGTCAAAAATTTTTCTAAGCGTGATGATTATATTTTTCCTGATAGGGGCGATGTTACCATGACCGTGCCGAATATGCGTGCTTATTGTTTGTTGGTGATAAAAACTTGTCATCGGCGGGGCGCCCCCGCTATCGGTGGTATGGCGGCACAAATTCCTATCAAGGATGATGAATCTGCCAATAAGGATGCATTGAAAAAAGTGCGGCTGGATAAGGAACGCGAGGTGACCGATGGGCATGATGGCACATGGGTGGCACACCCCGCTTTGGTGCCGATAGCGCTTGAGGCTTTTAATAAGGGTATGCCCAATGCCAATCAAATTGACCGTAAGTTAGATGATGTTACTATATCGCCCAAAGATTTAATTACCATGCCCAATGGGGTGATAACCATAGATGGGTTGCAAAATAATATTGATGTGGGTTTGCGTTATTTGGCATCTTGGTTATCGGGGCAGGGTTGTGTGCCGATACATCATTTGATGGAGGATGCGGCAACCGCTGAAATTTGCCGAGCGCAGGTGTGGCAATGGGTTAGGAATGGTGTTAAAACCAACAATGGCGTGGTGATAACCCGTGAATTGGTGAATGATATGGTAAGCAAACAATTAAAAAATATCGAACAAGATATTGGTCGTGATAATTATATCCCTGAGCGGTTTGAAGAAGCCAAGTTTGTTTTTACCGAACTTTGTTTTTCTAAAAAATTTATTGAATTTTTAACCTTGCCGACCTATCAGCGTATTCTTGAAAAAGGTTGGTAAGTGGTGGATATCAATATATTTTCATCGTCTGATGTTTTGCATTTTTGGTTTGTTGAAACCCCAGCCAAAAATTGGTTTATGAAAGACCCTGATTTTGATAGGGCTTTGCAAAAGCGGTTTGGCAATATAACTTCCGCGGCACAAGCTGGCGATTATGATGAGGTGGTGCATAGTGATAAGGAAAAATTAGCCTTGATTATTGTGTTGGATCAATTTTCACGCAATATCTATCGTGATACACCCCGTGCCTTTATGGGCGATGGGCGGGCTTTGGCATTGACCGAAAATTTGTTAGAAAAAAATGCTGATGATAATTTTAGCGATAATGAAAAAATTTTTATGTATCTGCCTTTGGAACATAGTGAAAACTTGGCACATCAAGAATTGTCGGTTGCAGTTTTTTCAAAAATACAAAATGATCTAGCTAAAGATATGGCAAAAAAACATCTTGATATTATCAAACGCTTTGGGCGTTTTCCCCATCGCAATAAAATTTTATCACGCACCAACACTGCCGAAGAAATAGAATTTCTTAAACAACCGGATTCGTCTTTTTGATATAAAAAATACTTGATATTTTGCTTGATTAAATTTATCTATCCTTATCTTATGACCACAAAACATAAAATAATATTTGGCTGGGGTATGGCGACCCTGCTGGCGATTTTTTCATATATTGCTTTGGTATCTTATCTAACCCCATTGATGGTAGAAGATTTTGGTTTTCACTTTAGGGGAGATGGTAAATTATGGGCATGGGAAAATATTTGGGATGGTATTAAAGAGCGATATGGGTATGCGGGTGGGAGGATAGCTTATGTTTTTCATCAATTTGCCTATCATTCTTTGTATCGTGCGCCATTTGAAGAAAATTTTTCACAAATTATTTTTGCTTTATTCAATGGTGTGGTGTTTTTATTATTTTTATTGGCATTGTTTTTTTTGGCTTTTGCCCGCAAACCAAAATTTATCCATGGTGAAGATATCATAAAAATAATTCTATTATTTTTTTTGGCGATGATTGTTTTGGCAGATAAAGGTTTAACAATATTTTGGCTACATGGCAGGCTGATATATCTTTTGCCCACAACTATTTTGTTATGGTTTTTGGTTTTTTATCGTTTGCAATGGATGGATAAGAATTTTTTATCTTTTACCAAACAACCGATAAAACAATTTTGGTTTTTATGTTTTTTTCTACCATTGGCATTTATGGCGGGTATGGCATCTCATGTTGGTTGTTTGATAGTATTGATATGTTTGTTGGGTGGTTTTATCTATAAAAAATTTATGGTGCATGAAAAATTGCCCTTATGGGCGTGGTTGGGGTTATTATGTTTTATCATCGGTTATGGTATTTTGACATTAGCCCCTGGCAATCAAGTTCGTATAAGTTGGAACCCAAGTGCATTGGCATATTTTGACCAGCCTTTTTTAGAAAGATATATTGGTCAATTTTTAGAAGGATGTTATATTTTTATGCAAGAAACCTTATTTTTACCC
>JBPCVJ010000029.1:0-7034 GCA_051010635.1 Alphaproteobacteria bacterium
ACTATTATTTGCCGCATCGCCATTGGCATCGCTGTTACTGGCTTGGCGTTGCTCCAAAAATGCTACGGTGCTACCTGCGGCATTGATCATATTTTCATATTGTGTTTTTTCGCTATCGCTTAATTGGCTATGCACCTCATAATCAACCTCGATAGATTGCCCGTCGCCTGCTTGAAAATGATCGGCATTCAGGATAGATTGTATCCCCACCAGCGAGGTCACATGAGTCCATACACCATATCCTATGGTGCGCCCTGTATCTTCATTGGCATCGACATCATAATTGTTATAACTGCTATAGAATGCTATGACACCAGCATCTAACAATTCGACAATCATTAGGTCAATGTTTTCATAGTAACAATATGTAGTATCACTAAAATAACCAGTGTCTAAAGTAACAAAACTATTGTCATAACCTAATGTATCAACAAAATATTTGGTTATAACATCTGCACAGCTGGCGAATTCATTGGGTAAGGCACCATCATCAATGATATTATACCATGCACCGCCCGCTAAGCCTGTTTGGTTGTTTGTGGTTTCATCAAGCCCTGCCCAACTGATATCAGAAATGCCAATACCAAGTCCAAGCCCAAGCCTCATACCCCAAATGCCTTTTTCATCAAGCGGGATAAGATAACTGGGGGTTAGGGTGATAACATGGTAAGCGGCATTATAACTATGTTGGTCAGGTGAGTTGCCCACCGTGCCCACCCATTTATGGTTGAAACCCAAATAATCCATCGATAGGGCAAACCCCGAATTATGGGTATAGGCAAATGACCCGCCATAGCCGAAAGAACTTTCGGCGATAGATGTTTGCATCCCAGGGTTATTACCGCCCGATTTTAACCAACCGCCAGAAAAATTATAAATATAGCCAATATCGGCTTTTAGGGTGAAAATTCCCGCTGGTTCATCTTCTAAAAAGTTTTGTGCCGAGGCGGTTTTTGCCGCACCCATATAAGCCAAAAAAGCCAACACAGACACGCCGTTTAATATCTTATTTTTCATTGTTATTTCCTTTCCAAACATAGAATATAGAATATTTTTATCTTTTATACCCTATAATAGAGAATTTTTATCTATATGTCAAGCATTTTTTAACAAAATTATCACTTTTTTGGCAAAAAATAGGTATTTTTTTCATTTTTTATTCAAAAAGGAGATGTTTATTGTTAAATAATGGTAAGGGGTGGGGTTTTTGGGGGTGATGGGTAGGTTTTTGGGCGAAGGGAGGTAGTTGGGCGTGTTTTGCGGTTGTATGGGGCGAGGTTTTATAGGTGTGGTGGTGGGGCGGGCAAGATGCGGGCGATTTTCGGGCGAAAGGGTGCGGTTTTTGGGCATTTGGCAAAACCTATTGCCCCCGCTTGCTATTATTTGGGGGTGAGGGGGTGGGTTTGGGCGAATATTATCGCCTGCTTGCTATTATTTGGAGGTGAGGGGGTGGTTTGGGCGAATATTATCGCCTGCTTACTATTATTTGGGCGAATATTATCGCCTGCTTGCCCTTACATCTGGCAAGTTGGTTGATTATTTAAGTAGATCCTTCACCATTTGGCTGGCAAGGGCAGAATCTATCTTGCCAGGGTGTTTTTCCTTTAACCAATTCATCACCTTGCCCATATCTTTCATTGTAGTGGCTTTTGATTCATCGATCGCTTGTTTGATGGCGGTTTGTAATTCTTCGCTTGATAATGTTTGGGGTAAAAATTCTTGAATAATGGCAATTTCATTTTTTTCGCCCATTGCCAATTCAGACCGCTTGCTTTGTTCATATAATGTTATGGCATCGCGCCTTTGCTTGACCATAGTTTGCAACATTTTTACTATCGCATCATCGCCAATTTTATCTTTTTTATCGGCGGTGCGGTTGGCAATATCTTTTTCTTGCAAAGCAGCTTGAATCAAACGCAAGGTTTTTAATCGCACCCCGCCGTCTTTTGCCTGAGACAGCATAGATTTTTTTGTTTCAGCAATAATGGTTTCACGCAATGACATGATTTTTCGGTTGCATCATAATAAGAATCGTGGCTTTTGGCAATAGTATGGATGATAATAAAAAATTACCCCCAGCCATTTTGGTGTTAGCCGATGGTGCGGTTTTTCATGGTTTTTCGGTGGGGGCGAATAAACCAAATGCCATTGGTGAATTATGTTTTAATACCAGCATGACGGGTTATCAAGAAATTTTAACCGACCCTTCATATGCGGGGCAGATAATTAATTTTACCTTTCCCCATATCGGCATTGTGGGTTGCAATGCGGATGACAATGAAACCGATTATCAGCGTGCCAAACCATTGGTGGCGGGGGCGATTTTTCGTGAAATCCCCGATAAAAAATTTTCTAGCTGGCGGGGGGATGATAGTTTATCTAGTTGGCTTGATAAAAATGGTATGATGGCGATAGCGGGGGTTGATACCCGTTCGCTTACCCATCGCATTCGTGAAAAGGGTGCGGTGATGGCTATGATGGTCAAACTTGATGATATGGCATCGGCAGGGGAAAATATTATTAAGGAGGCAACAAAAACATTACAACGCACAACCGACCTTAAGGGTAAGGAATTGGCGATGTTTGCCAGCCGTAAGGGTTTTATCGATTGGCAAGAGGGTATTTATAATATGGCTGAAAAAAATTATGATAGAATAAGCACACAAACCAACAACCGCCCGATAGTGGTTTATGATTATGGTATTAAAAATAATATTTTGCGCCGCTTACGCCAATTGGATGCGTTGCGGCTAAATCCGCTACGGGTGGTGAATGCCAAAACACCTGCCGCAGAAGTTTTGGCAATGCAGCCTTGCGGTATTTTTTTATCAAATGGCCCGGGCGATCCCGCCGCCACGGCTGACTATGCTTTGCCGATCATTAAACAACTTTTGGCAAAAAAAAACCTGCCGATATTTGGTATTTGCTTGGGGCATCAATTATTGGCATTGGCACTTGGCGGGCAGACCAAAAAAATGACCTTGGGTCATAGGGGCGCCAACCACCCCGTCAAGGACCTGAAATATGATAGGGTGCTGATTACCAGCCAAAACCATGGGTTTGTGGTGGCTGATGAGGCATTGCCATCATCGGTCGAGGTGACCCATCGTTCATTGTTTGATAATTCCATAGCGGGCATTGCCCATCGCCAGCGACCAGTTTTTTCGGTGCAATTTCACCCTGAGGCATCGCCCGGGCCAAAAGATAATTTTTATTTGTTTGATATGTTTCAACAATATATGATTGAATATCAAAAACACCATGATGAAAAAAAATAATTTTTATTTATCTTGTAAGGCTTTTTGTGCCGCATGGTAAGAAAAACCAGCCCTTGCCATTTTTGCCAAATCTTTTTGATAATTTTTTTGTGTGGTGTGTTTATCACCCGTGATTTTTTTTGTGGCAAACACCCCCAATTTTTTTTGCATCGCATAATGTTTTGCCAGTGATTCTTCATCTTCCAGCATACCATTTTTATCAAGCGTGGTTTTCACTTCATCGATGGTTTTTTTTTCAAAACCTTTGCTGTGTAATTTTATTGCAATTTTGCGAAATGGTATCAAGCGGGTTTGCCATTGGCTTGCTAAATTTTTTGCCAGCCTATCATCATTGATGATATTTTCTTTTTCTAATGTTAATAACACCTCATCTATCCATGGCGTGATATCTTTCATAGATTGCCCGCTGGGTTTTTTACGCAAAGCAAATTGTTGCAATTTTTGCCGTAACCAATTTTTTGATGGGAATTGTTTTTGCAAATACCATAAGGCATAATTTTGCAAACGCTGCTGTGTTATGTAGCGCCCTTTGCCATCATGCGGGGATTTTTTATTATTTTCATTCATAGCATGGGATTTGCCATAGCCGATGATGAAATTATTTATCGGTTTTGACCAATCTTATGTAAGGGGTGGGGGTTTGCCAACCAGCGGGGAATTTTACTTTGGCATCATCGTCTGAAACCGAACCCATAATAATCGCATCATCGCCCACCTGCCAGTTGGCTGGCGTGGCAAGCGATTGGCTGGCAGTTAATTGCAAACTATCAATCGTGCGTAAAATTTCAAAAAAATTTCGCCCCGATGACATGGGATAAACCATCACCATTTTTATTTTTTTATCAGGTCCTATGATAAAAACATTACGCACCGTGGCATTATCTTGCGGGGTGCGCCCCTCAGCCTTGTCGCCAGCATCGGCGGGCAACATACCATATAATTTGGCAATTTTTAATTCGGGGTCGCCTATCATAGGGTAATGGAGTTCTGCGCCACCAATTTTTTCAATATCGGTTTTCCAGCGTTGGTGGTCGGTTACCGAATCAACCGATATGCTTATCATCTTGACCCCGCGTTTATCAAATTCGGGTTTTAATTTTGCCATAGACCCCAATTCGGTGGTGCAGACTGGGGTGAAATCTTTGGGGTGCGATACAAACATCGCCCAATGCCCATCAATATAATTATAAAAATTTATTTGCCCCGCGGTGGTATCGGCGGTGAAATCGGGTGCGGTATCATTTATTTTTAACATAATAAATCTATTATAGGCTAAAATATCAAATCAAGCAAGGCTTTATGTAAATTCCAAGCACTTAATAGGGCTATCGTGCTACCCGCCATAATACATAGTATGCGTGATGGCACTGATTTTACCAATCGGGCGGCAAATGGGGCAATAAAAACACCGCTGATGATAATACCTATCACCAATTCATAACTTTGTAAGCCCACCATCACCAAAAAAGCCGTGCCGCTGGCGGTGGTGATAAAAAACCTTGCCCCATTGACCGACCCGATGGTGATGCGTGGGTCACGCCCCTGCCCCAGCAAAGTGGGGGTTAGGATAGACCCCCAGCCACCGCCACCCACCGAATCAAAAAAACCTGCGACAAAAGAAAATGGCACAATTTCATTAAGGCTTTTGACAATTTTGATTTTATATTCACGAAAGGCACGAAAGAAAATATAAACACCCATTAATAATAAATAACTGCTCATATAGGGTTTGATAACTTTGGCATCAAAATTCACCACCACAAATACGCCAATCAATGCCCCCACTATCCCGCCGATAAGCATGCGGTTAAACATTTTGCGATTCACATTGCCATAATAACCATGGCTTAAAGCCGCCGCGCCTGTGGCAAAGGCCTCGGAGATATGCACCGATGATGTTGCCATCAAGGGCGACCAACCAGCGGCTAGCAAAATACTGCTGGATATAACCCCATAACCCATACCAAGCGCACTGCTGAAAACTTGGGCGATAAAGCCGATCCAAAAACCATTTGAAAAATCTTTCCAATCGAATAGGGCAACATCCCCGCCCTGTTGTTTCACCGCATACCAAATCGCACCTGCCACCAGAGGTAAAAAAAGCCCCGAAAGAATAAGAAAAATTTTGCGATTAACATTGGCACGCCCCCGCCCTGTTTTTTTGTTGGTGGTGGGTTTGGTTTTTTTGGCATGTTTCATGGTGGTTATCTATAAAACATTTTTTGAAAACTTGCGAGATAAAATTTTGTAGCATCATCAGTGATAAGGCTTGTCATTGCGGTGTAAATGGGTGATATTGCCAGCGATATAAAAAAATAAGGCGATTGGTAAAATGACGAATCTTAAAAACCGCACCATCTATTGCCATGATAATTTGGATATATTGAAAGCGATTGATTCTAACACCATCGATTTGATTTATCTTGACCCGCCCTTTAATAAAAATAAAACCTTCACTGCCCCGATCGGTAGCAGTGCCGAAGGTGCGGAATTTAAAGATATTTTTACAAAAGATGTTTTGAACGATGAATGGGTGGTTGATATTCAAAGAGAAAATTATGAACTCTATTCATTGCTAAGGGGGATAAAAGAATTTAGCAATGTTTATAATTATTGTTATTCTGCCTATATGGCGATCCGTTTGCTGGAAATTTGTCGGATATTAAAACCAACTGGTAATATTTATTTGCATTGCGATTCCACCATGAGCCATTATCTTAAATTAGTATTAGATTGCATTTTTGGTGAAAAAAATTTTATCAGCGAAATTATTTGGTATAAATATAATAAAATTACCGACAGAACAAAAAAAATGTTTATGAAAATGAATGATATTATTTTTCATTATGCCAAACAGAAGGGCCAACATTATTTTTCTTCCTTGCTACAAGGCACAGGCGAAATGATAACCAGAAAAAAAATGAAAAAAATAAAAGGTCGGATGGTGAATTTAAATGAAACCTTAACATATGAAAAAAAAATTTTATTAAATAAAAGCGTTATTACCGATATTCCTGATATTTCTATCGGTTCGTTTAAGGAAAAAACAGGTTATCCTACCCAAAAGCCTTTGGCGCTTTTGGAACGATTGATAAATGCAGGTAGCAAGGAGGGCGATATGGTGCTTGACCCATTTTGTGGTTGTGCGACAGCCTGCATTGCCGCAGAAAGGCTGGGAAGAAATTGGGTAGGGATTGATGTAAGCCAAAAAGCATATGAATTGGTTAAAATAAGGCTAAAAAAGGAAGTGCCACCTGATTTTTTTAGGGGCGAGCCGCATTTTACCACCACCCCACCAACCCGCAGTGATATGGGTGTGGGCGGCGAAGTGGCAGGATATATTTATATTATATCGCACCCAAAATATAAAGGGTCGTTAAAGGTGGGTATCGCCAAAAACCCCGAAGCAAGATTAAAACAATATCAAACAGTCGACCCCGACCGAAAATATAAAATGGAAAAGATTTTTCAAACACCCCATAATGCCGACATTGAAAAAATGATCCATCAACATTACAATGCACCAACCGAATGGGTAGCCACCGGCGAGGTTGATGAAGTGTTTAACCTTATCAAACAATTTGATACAGAGATTAAGGCTGGGTTATTTAAAAATTAATCAAATAAGCATTTTATTTTTTTTCAAGCCAAATTATTTTATACCCAAATGGCGATTAAACAGACTCAATAAGAATAGCTTGCGATTGGCTTGTAAATGAATGATATTGCCAGCGATATAAAAAAATAAGGCGATTG
>JBPCVJ010000030.1:0-3186 GCA_051010635.1 Alphaproteobacteria bacterium
TACCAAGGTTCTGTCTGATACAGGCGGCGCCGAATTTAAGGGCTATGCCGATATTGACAAAGCGCCCGAAGAAAAAGAGCGTGGTATTACTATCAATACCGCCCATGTGGAATATGAAACTGCCAAACGGCATTATGCCCATGTGGATTGTCCGGGCCATGCCGATTATGTGAAAAACATGATAACTGGTGCGGCACAGATGGATGGTGCCATTTTGGTGGTGAGTGCGGCCGATGGCCCCATGCCCCAAACCCGTGAACATATTCTACTTGCCCGTCAAGTGGGCGTGCCTGCATTGGTGGTGTTTATGAATAAAATTGACCAAGTTGATGACAAGGAATTGTCTGATTTGGTTGAGGTGGAAATTCGTGATTTGCTTACCAAATATGAATTTCCCGGTGATAAAACCCCCATTATCAAAGGTTCGGCACTTGCCGCTTTGGAAGGGCGTGATGAAGAAATTGGCAAAAAAGCCATCATGGAGTTGATGGATGCGATTGATGCTTCTATCCCCCAACCAACTCGTCCAGTTGATAAACCATTTTTGATGCCGATCGAAGATGTGTTTTCTATCGAAGGTCGTGGCACGGTGGTGACTGGTCGGGTAGAGCGTGGTCAAGTTAAGGTTGGCGAAGAAATTGAAATTGTTGGCTTGCGTGAAACCACCAAATCTGTGGTGACGGGGGTTGAGATGTTTCGCAAATTACTTGATAGCGGTCAAGCTGGCGATAATATTGGTGCCCTGTTGCGTGGTGTTGATAGAACGGGCGTTGAGCGTGGGCAAGTGCTTGCGGCGCCGGGTTCAATTACCCCACATACCAAATTTGAATGCGAGGTTTATATTCTTAATAAGGATGAAGGCGGTCGCCATACACCTTTTATGAATAATTATCGTCCCCAGTTTTATTTTCGCACCACCGATGTTACTGGCACAGTAACATTGGATAAAGGCACGGAAATGGTTGTGCCCGGTGATAATACCAAAATGACGGTTGATTTGATCGCCCCGATAGCAATGGATGAAGGTTTGCGCTTCGCCATTAGGGAAGGTGGTCGCACCGTGGGTTCAGGTGTTGTGACCAAAGTTTTGGCATAGACGATTTTACTCAACGCTTGTTGCAAAAAAAACCACCTTGTTGAAAAACAAGGTGGTTTTTTTGTATTGATAAAAATTTTGCATAAGGTTAAGGTGAAAAACTTAAAAAAAAAGGTTAAAAAAATGGATCAACATCTTATAAAAACATCGGCTGGGGCAACATTTCATTGCTTAACGGGTTGTGTTATTGGCGAAACCGTAGGGTTGGCAATAGGGGTGCATTATGGTTTGGGTGTAGTGCCGACCATTATATTGGCAACGGCTTTGGCATATCTGGCGGGTTTTAGCCTTGCTATTCCACCGATAATGAAACGGCAGGATTTGCCTTTTTTGGCGGCGGTGCGTGCCATTTGGATAGGCGAAGCCATATCGATCGGGGTGATGGAAATAGCGATGAATGGTGTTGATTATGCGATAGGCGGGGTTGGTGCTAATTCGTTGGCAGAACCGATATTTTATATTGGTTTGGCAGTGGCTATACCAATGGGGTTTTTGGCGGCATGGCCGGTTAATTATTGGATGTTAAAAAAAGAAATCAAAAGCCATTGCCATTAAATTTTTTTTTAAGGGTATTGTTTAGGTTATATTTATTTTATGACAATACAACATAAAGTAATATTCGGCTGGGGCATGGCGACCCTGCTGGCGATTTTTTCATATATTGCTTTGGTATCTTATCTAACCCCATTGATGGTGGAAGATTTTCTTATGAAAGGCAATGGTGCATTATTGCCAAGTTGGGAAGGCATTTGGGATCGTAGTAAAGGGTGGTATGGGCATTCGGGTGGGCGGATAGCTTATGTTTTTTTTCAATTTGCCTATTTTTCTTTTTATCGTGCGCCATTTGAAGAAAATTTTTCACAAATTATTTATGCTCTATTCAATGGTGTGGTGTTTGTATCATTTTTATTGGCATTGTTTTTCTTGGCATTTGCCCGCAAACCAAAATTTATCCATGGTCAAGATATCATAAAAATAATTTTATCATTTTTTTTGGCGATGATTGTTTTGGCAGATGAAGGTTTAACAATATTTTGGTTGCATGGCAGGTTGCTATATCTTTTGCCCACAACTATTTTGCTATGGTTTTTGGTTTTTTATCGTTTGCAGTGGATGAATAAGAATTTTTTATTTTTTACCAAACAACCGATAAAACAATTTTGGTTTTTATGTTTTTTTCTACCATTGGCATTTATAGCGGGTAGGGCATCTCATGTTGGTGGTTTGGTGGTATTGATATGTTTGCTGGGTGGTTTTATTTATAAAAAATTCATGGTGCGTGAAAAATTGCCCTTATGGGCGTGGTTGGGGTTGTTAGGTTTTATGATTGGTTATGGTATTTTGACATTAGCCCCTGGTAATCTGGTTCGTCTGAATCGCAATTCACTTGCATTGGCATATTTTGACCAGCCTTTTTTAGAAAGATATATTGGTCAATTTTTAGAAGGATGTTATATTTTTATGCAAGAAACCTTATTTTTACCCATCATCGCATTATTTGGTTTGGTTTATTGGTATAGCAAAATCATTGTATCTGGTAAGAACATAATTGATGTTTTTATCAAAAAAATAAAAAAAGATACTGCTTTTGCAACCGCAATGGTATTTTTTATGTTGGCTATGTTGTTTGTGGCGGCGCAGGGTGGTAATCCTTTTAATTATGCACAAACATGGTTTTTTGGCACGGTAATGTTTTTATTATGTTGTATGGTGATGGTGGATAAATTTTTCTTAGCAAAAACATCATTTATATTTTTAAGAAAAAAATTTTGGGGGCGATCATGTAGGCAATATCTATTTATGCTTATCAGTTTATGTTATATATTTTATTTTGTGCATATTTTTTTCTTGACATCTGGTTTTCATAAGGAATTTCGTGCTAGGGTTGATTCCATTATGGAACAAAAAAATCAAGGCAAAGATGTCATTGTATTAAAAAAATATTCAAATCAATATCTATATAGTTATAGTCACATAAAGGGTTATCGTTGGTTAATATGGCTAACATCTTATCCTAGTTTTTGGGGTTGGAAAACCCATTTGGCACAAGAACAGGGTGGTGTTTATAGCGAATTTATAGAAAAATATTA
>JBPCVJ010000031.1:0-51625 GCA_051010635.1 Alphaproteobacteria bacterium
AGTTAAAACACTCAGACCCGATTGAAAATCAATATCAATTTGGTCAATAATGACAAGATTTTGAATGGCAAGGCTCTTAAGCATTTTTTTCTATCGATTTTTTTATACCGATTCTTAAATCTACTTCAATGCCAAATTTTTACCATGGCATGGTATTTTTTATAATTTGATTGGCATCAATTAGGTGGCGATACAGATTTTTTCTTATTTGATAAAGGGCGAGGCACCGCCGAATTGGGGCGCCGCCGAGTTTTATTTTTTTTCACCAAATCATAACTATAACGATACCAAGACGATGATTGATAATTTTTTCCTAAAATAGCGGCATAGCGTTGTGCCTCATCAATAATGCCAATCATGATATAGATTTCCACCAAACGTGCCAAAGCCTCAGGCACATGAATGGTTTGACCATATAAATCAACCACATTCTTAAAACGATTAACCGCCGCTGTGGTTTCGCCACGGTTGAGATAAAACCGACCAACCGCCATTTCTTTGCCCGCCAATTGATCATATACCAGCCCGCTTTTGCTATTGGCATCTTTTGCATAAACCGTGTTAGGAAAAAGTTCTATCAATTGCTTAAAACTTTTCAATGCCTCTTCGGTCAAGCTTTGGTCGCGACGCACATCTTCTATCTGTTCAAAATAAGACATACCCCGCAAATAAAGTGCATATGCCGCCAAGGGGTCATTGGGGTAAAGACTCAAAAAAACATCAACCGATGCCCCCGCATTCACCTTATCCTCAGCTTGGTAATAGCTATAAGCCGCCATAATATAGGCATTCTTAACCGAACCAGAATAGGGAAAAAGATAAGGAATGGTTTCAAATGTTTTTGCCGCCATTTCATAACTACCACTGCGATAAAGCCCTATTGCCAAATTATAAGTTTCCTCTGCCGAATTACCTGAAATCGGTTTTACATCATCGCCACAGCCTGATAAAGCCACCACCAGTGCCATCAACCAGATAATTTTTTTAAGCGGGTATAAAAAAAATTTTTTTATCATCAACTCTATAGCTTACTATGATGTTGGGTCAATATTCACCGATAAAAAACCACTACCCGGAATAAAAATAAATAATGAAAATGGTTTTTTTCTAGAAGTTAATTTTTTTAATTCTGCCACTGCCAATCGACTATTTCTTACCCGCCTATCATTAATAGATAATATCAATGTGCCGACCATAATATCATTAGCGAAACGCTGATCGCGTCTGGTGCGTTTAACCCTATTGGCAACTGCCGATATCAATACCCCCCCCAAATCATCAGGCAAATACAATAGCTTGCGGTCATGGTTGGTAATATCTCTAATCGCAAAACCCAATTTATCTACCAACTCACCCCCGCCCCTAATTTTTTTAAATATAGCCACTTGGCTTTTATTAATTTGTGCATCGGTTTTTTTAAGCGGTGCCAAAACAATATTTTTTCTTACCGTGCGTTTATTACGCCAAACCGTCAAAGGCAAGGGGCTACCACTTTTTGCCGATGCCACCAAACGAGACAAGGTTTGAGATTTTTTAACATTTTGATTATTGATAGCCAAAATAATATCACCAATTTTAAGCTCAGAGCGTGATGCAGGGCTTTTTTCTATCACCCCCACCACCAATGCACCCCTTGCACGAGACAAACCAAATTGCTTGGCAAGATTTTCATCCACCTCTTGCAAAGCCACCCCAAGCCAACTACGGCGTGCCTCACCATAGCGTTTAATTTGTTTTATAATATCAAATGCCTGATTGGAAGGAATGGCAAAGCCAATCCCGATACTGCCACCCGTTTCAGAATAGATAATGCTATTGATACCCACCACTTCGCCCTTGATATTAAACAATGGTCCCCCCGAATTGCCACGATTAATAGCCGCATCGGTTTGAATAAAATCATCATAACGCCCCGCATTGATATTACGCCCTAATGCCGAAACAATCCCTGCCGATACCGACCCACCAAGCCCTATCGGGTTGCCTATCGCTATCACCCAATTACCCACCCGCAATTTGTTAGAATTGCCAAATTTTAAAAAAGGCAAATTTCTTGCCTTAATTTTTAAAAGTGCAATATCGGTGCGGTCATCACGCCCCACCAATTTGGCAATATAGGTTCTATCATTGGCAAGCGTTACCCGCACCTCGGTTGCATTTTTAATCACATGACTATTGGTAACAATAAGCCCATCGCTTGAAATAATAAATCCCGAGCCAATACCCGCAATGGTGCGGCGGCGTGACCTATTGCCCTGATTACCCGACCCACCGGGTGGCAAATTATAACCAAACCGCCTTAACAATTCTTCAAATTCGGGGGGAACATTATTGCTAAAATCACGCACATTTTCGGTTTGCAAACTTCTAATATTCACCACCGCCAGCGATAGTTTTTCTACCAAATCAGCAAAACCTTCGCTATTGGGTAAGCGGCCAATGCCACGAATATCAGCACTGCGTGATTTTACCTGTGCGCTGGCATCATAGAATGGCACAGCCACCATCAACAACAGCAATAATGAAAAACATATTTTTTTTATCATAATGGTATATTGCCTTCTTTGGGTATAGATTTTTTGGTTAATTGCAAAAAAATATCTTCCAAATCGGCTTCTTGGCTGGTGATATCTTTGATCAAAACATTTTCTTTTTTTATAATATCAACAATTTCTCCTGCCGAATAGTGGCTTGGTTTATAGGATATTTTTAATATATAACCTTCATCGCCACCTATCTGTTGGCATGAAAATTTTTTTAATACCTCAGCATTATCTGGCAAAGGGGTGGCAAGATGAAATTGCAAACTTTTTGCATCAAGTTTGCGTAACAAAGTTTCTTTTTTCTCATGCACCAATAATTTGCCTTTATCAATAATCGCAATATTATCGCATAATTCTTCTGCCTCTTCCAAATAATGGGTGGTTAATAATATGGTAACACCATTTTTATTTAATTGTCGCACATTATCCCATAATTGTTGGCGTAATTCTATATCCACACCTGCTGTCGGCTCATCAAGCACCAATATCGGTGGGTTATGCACCATAGCCTTTGCCACCAGCAAGCGGCGACGCATCCCGCCAGATAAATTACGCGCATAGGTTTTCGCCTTATCCTTTAGCCCAACCATATCCAATATCGTCATAGTATGCCTATCTTTTTTAGCAACACCATAAAGCCCCGCTTGTAATTCCAACAATTCATCTGGCACAAAAAATGGGTCAATATTTAATTCTTGTGGCACAATACCTATAGCGGCACGGGCATTGCGAGCATCCCTATCAATATCAATACCCCAAATTTTTACCATGCCCGCTGTTTTTAATGTCAGCCCACCCAAGATATTAATCAAGGTTGATTTGCCCGCACCATTCGGGCCCAGCAAAGCCGATGCGCTACCCTGTTTAATGGTCAATGACACATCATCCAAGGCACGAGCCACATCCGCACCCTTTCGCTTTTCATAAGATTTAGAAAGCCCGCTTATCTCAATCGCAGCCTTTGGTGCATTTTTTTTATCAATCTGATATGATATTGCTTGCCTCATCATATATTTATATTTTCTTTTTTATAATATCCAAAAATGGTACCCAGAAGAAGACTCGAACTTCCACGATGTTGCCACCACAAGTACCTGAAACTTGCGCGTCTACCAATTCCGCCATCTGGGCTAATATAGACTATTTTCCTATCACATTCAAGTGATTGAAAGCAACTCAAGCCAGAATAAACAACCATATAAATAAACCAAAAATTTTTTACCGCATATTTTGCCCGCCAAATAATTTCTTATCTTTTATTAATAATTGTTTTTTGAGCTGTTTTGCCCTTTGCCAATCATGCGTTGCAATTATCGCCGCCATATGGCGACGAGATATTTCATTCAACAGAATTTTGAAAACCCTATTGGCATTGTCGGGATCTAAATTACCCGTGGGTTCATCAGCCAATAACAGGCTTGGCTCATGCACCAAGGCACGAGCCACCGCCACCCTCTGCCTTTCTCCGCCCGATAATTGCGATGGGTAATGCTTAAGCCGTTGTGCCATACCCACCTGCTCTAACATCGCCTTGGCACGCTTTTTAAAATTTTTTTCTTTCAACAATAATAAAGGCACAGCAACATTTTCAAGAGCAGTCAATTCATCTATCAAATAATGATGCTGAAAAACAAACCCAATGGCACGACCACGCCATTTGTTTTTGGCAGATTCGCCAAAACCACTGGTATTTTTGCCATGTAAAAAAATAGCTCCCGATTGGCAATCGGTCATCAAGCCAAGCAAATTCAATAGAGTGGTTTTGCCCGACCCCGATGCCCCCAACAAGGCTACCGCATCACCACGCCTTAACAACAAATTCAAATTCTTAAACAACACAATATTCTCGCCAGCAAAATGAAATTCGTGGCAAAGATTTTTGACCGCTAAAATAATAGGTTCTGACATTTTTTTCCTTACAATGTTTTATTCATGACGCAAAATATCAGCAGGTGGCAAACGGCTAGCAGTTAAGGCAGGCCACAAAGCCGCCATGATAGAAATAAAAAGTGCCAAACTATTTATCATCACCACATCGGCAATAATAATTTTTGATGGCAATTGGGTCAAATAATAAACTTCAGGGCTAAAGATAGTCGTGCCACTTATATCCTGTATAATTTGGCGAATAGTTTCGGCATTGTTAGCTATCAACATACCAAACAAAGTGCCAAACATCGTGCCAACAATGCCAAGCGATGACCCTGCCACCAGAAAAATACATAGCACCAAAGCACGGCTACCCCCCGTGGCACGAATAATAGCAATGGTTGGTTTTTTTTCCTTCACCAACATAGATTGCCCCGATACCACATTAAAAGCTGCCACCAAAATAATCATCGTCAATATCAAAAACATCACATTGCTTTCAACCTCTAAACTGGATACCAATTGTACATTGTTGGTTTGCCAATCAAGTGCAATTTCATTTTGTGCTAATGTGCCATCCAACATAGTTAAAAATTCATTGCTAGCATCTGGTTGGTTGATCATAATTTCTAATTTTTGCACCACACCCAATGGTTGCCGCATAAAACCAGCCGCCATATTGGCAGGCATAAAAATAATATTTCTATCATACTCATTCAAACCAATATGAAAAATACCTGCCACTGGAAATTTTTTCGGGTCGGGCAATAACCCCACCTTTGATTGTTTTAAATAAGGCGGCACCAATGTAATATCATCGCCAATTTCAATATTGCTGGCATTGGCAAGCCCTGCACCTATCACCACCCCACCCGATTCGTCAAAATCTACCCAAGGCAAACTATCGCTGGTAAGCGATTTTTCAAACACCTCGCGTTTAACAATATCCTTACCCGGCAAACTGCGCACCACAAGGGCCGACACAACATCATCACGCACCAACACCGCTTGCGATTCATTGACCGCACTGACCGATATCACCCCAGGCAATGATGAAAATTTTTGCCCTGCATTTTTTGACAATAATCCACCATATTTTTCATAGATTTGAACATGCGATGAAACACCCAATATTCTATCAATCAATTCTATACGAAAACCATTCATAATTGACATCACAACTATCAACGCCCCCACCCCCAACATAATACCGAGCATTGAAAACCATGAAGTCAAAGATATCACCCCGCCTTTTCTATGCCCGCCGCGCAATAAGCGAAAAGCCATATAAAAAACAAATCTTATGGATGCTATACATAACCCTAACCATCGCAAAATAAAATTTTTTTTAGGGAGTAGGGTGGGGTTTGATTCTTGCATATAATTTTAATGAATGTTTGAAATGTTTTTGTAAATTGTTTAAATTATATAGGATAGTTTTGATAATGGCAAAAAATCATCTATAGCAAACATCATCGTTATTTTCTATTAAAACCAACCATATTTTTATGCCGCTTGCCGATATTTTCCTTGCCACCATAACAGATGATATAGCCAAACGAGCCAATTGGCTTAGCCTTGCCCTGCTGTTAGAGCTATTATTGACAAGTTTTTACCACATCATCACACATCACCCAATATTTTACAACAGATTCAGCAAAAATATCATAAAATATATCATCCCCCACCCTGTTGTCATAATAGGTTGGTGGTTATTATGGTTAGAAAAAATTCTTTATCCCAAAAAAACCGCAAAAAAAATTTTACCATTTTGTCTTGGTGGTTTTTATGTATTATTGGCAATTTTGCCCATCATATTGTTGATAATGATTGACGATAAAATAAACATCTGGCTAAATATCATCATCCTTGCCACCATGTTAGCAAGTGGCAGTTTATTATGGCATGTAGCCGATGTGGCACGAGGGCTAAAACAAAATCTCACAACCGCTCAGATATTTTTACAAAAAATTGTTAGCCGTGATACCAAAAAATTATCTCGCCATGGCGTGGCACGCTCCACTTTGGAATCACTATCTGAAAATTTTTCCGATGCTATCATTGCGCCCAGTTGTTTTTATCTGTTGTTTGGTCTTTGGGGTGTTGTATTTTATAAAATCATCAATACTGCCGATAGTATGGTCGGTTATCGCAATAAAAGATATTTTTATTTTGGCAAATGCACAGCTCGCCTTGATGATATTATCAATTTTTTACCCGCCAGATTAAGTGCCTTTTTTTATTTGTTGGCAGGTTTATTTTATGCACCAAAAAATTTTTTATCCGCTATCATCATCACCTTACGCCATGCCAAAACCCATTCATCACCCAATAGTGGTTGGCCTGAGGCCGCCCTTTCAGGGATAATGAATATTACCATCGGCGGCACAAGGTTTTATTCAGGCGGTATTGTAAAAAAATCAACCATCGGCATAGGTCGGGCTAACCTTACCCAGCATGATATTTATCGTGGCATTGTTTTAACCACCCTTGCGCTTGGCATTTTTTTGCTATTATTATTCATAATGGGTAAAAATATCTTTATATGACAATCAACAACAAAAAAGAACGCATCGCAAAAAAATTATCACGCCATGGCGTGGCATCACGCCGTGTAGCAGAAGATATGATATGGCAAGGCCGTATAACCGTCAATGGCAAACGCCTCACCACCCCTGCCTGTTTGGTTACCGATGAAGATAATATTATGGTGGATGATATCCCCTTACCCAAGAAAAAAAATTTACAATTTTTTTTATTACATAAACCACGGGGGATGATAACCAGTATGAAAGACGATCGTGGGCGAGCCTGTATTGCCGATATTTTACCTGCCGATAAAAAAAATCTTAAATCGATCGGCCGCCTAGATTACAACAGCGAAGGTTTGTTACTATTAACCAATGATGGCGAGGTAAAAAGATTATGGGAACACCCGCAAAGCAAAATTGTTCGGGGCTATCGGGTGCGGGTTTTTCAAACCCCCAATGCCAAAGATATTGCCAACCTATCAAATGGTATAACCATTGATGGGTTTGATTATCGTGGCATCAAGGCAAAAATAGAAACCAGCAATAAAAACCATGCGTGGATATATATGGAATTAACCGAAGGCAAGAATCGTGAAATTAGATATATTATGGATTATCTTGGTTATCCTGTGACAAGGCTTATTCGTGTGCGTTATGGCAATTTTAGACTCGGCACTATGCCGTGTGGTTTGTTGCGACCTGCCAGCGATGATGAATTGCAAAAAGCAAAAACATTAATATAATTATAAAAAAAATTATGGCGGTTAAAATTCTATCTGGTCATTTTAAGGGGCACAACATTGCCACCCCCAAAGATATTGCCACCCGCCCCACCGCTGTCTTGGCACGAAAAATGTTATTTGATATGTTGTTAAGTAATAAAAAATGGGGTGGCGATTTATCAAAAGCAAGCATCATTGATATTTGTGCGGGTGCGGGGGTTTTGGGTTTTGAAGCCTTAAGCCGTGGTGCAGAAAAATTATTGCTGATAGAATCCAGCACACCCGCCATCAATAGCATCAAAAACAATATTGAATCTTTGGGGGTAAAGGCAAAAACCACCCTTTTGACACAAAAAATTCCAAAGGCTTTTCATGCGATACCAAAAGAATTTATCACCTCAGACATTATTTTTGCCGACCCACCCTATCATCGCCATGATTTACAAACAGACATATTTAAATATATTGCCACCATACCCTTGCTCAGCAAAGATGGATTTTTTATTTTACAAACCGACCCAACATTCAAATTGACCTGCCCGCTGGGTTTTAAGGTGGTTGATGATCGTTCCAGCGGCAATGGATTATTTTGGTTTTTACAATTAAGCTGATGGTTATTATCAACGCACCATAGCAATATATTGTCAAGCGGGGTGGTTTTTTTTTATTAGCAACAATAATTTTCAAAATACCATGTTACCGCAAACCATAATTTTTCTTACACATCATCATAATAAAAAAATCTAATAAGGTGCGGTTGCCTTACCCATTTCAACATACACCGATTTGATTTGGGTATAACTTTCCAAAACCGCCATAGCATTTTCACGCCCCAAACCCGATTCCTTATAACCACCGATTGGCATTTCTATCGGTGTGATATTAAAATTATTTATCCAGATAGTGCCACTTTCCAATTTGGCGGCCACACGATGTGCCTGTTGTAAATCACTAGTAAAAATACCACCCGATAATCCCATCATACTATGATTGGCACGGGCGATAACCTCCGCCTCGCTATCAAATAGCAATACCGACATCACCGGACCAAAAATTTCTTCAACACAAATAGCCATATCGTCTTTACAATCATAAAACACCGTCGGGGCAATGAATAAACCTTTGGGAAAATTATTTACCATCACCGCCTTACCACCGATTAATAATTTTGCCCCACCCTTGATACCAGCTGTAATATATTGCAAAATTGATTCATATTGATGCTCACTTACCACCGGACCCAAATGGGTTTTTGCATCCAACAGGTCGCCCAAAATAATTTTTTCAGTGCGTTGCTTTAAAATTGCCAAAAATTTTTCATAAATACCCCGTTCAACAAAAACCCGTGTGCCATTAGAACATATCTGACCCGAGGAATAAAAATTACCCAATATCGCACCTGATACTGCCGCATCAATATCAGCTGTATTAAAAACTATCATGGGTGATTTTCCCCCCAATTCCAAAGTGGTTTTTTTTAAAGTTTCGGCAGCTGCCGCCATGACTTTTTTGCCAGTTGCCACCGAACCAGTCAATGAAACCTTAGCAATATCATCATGCCGCACCAATTTATCGGCTATCTTGCCATTGCCCTGTAAAACTTGAAACACACCATCGGGCAAACCTGCCTCTTTATAAATTTCTGCCAATTTCAAAGCAGTCAAAGGAGTTACCGAAGCGGGTTTATATATCATCACATTACCGCAGGCAAGGCATGGCGCCGATTTCCAACAGGCAATTTGCATCGGGTAATTCCACGCCCCCAGCCCCAGACAAATCCCCAATGGTTCACGCCTTGTATAAATAAAATTATCACCCAGCGGAATATAATCCGATGTAACCCCTTGAATAATACCGCCAAAATAATCCAAACAATCGGCGCCCGATAATGCATCGGCAACGATGGTTTCAGAAATCGCTTTGCCTGTATCTAAAGTTTCTATCCGTGCCAATTCGGCATTATCCCGCCTTATCAATTCGGCGGCACGCAATAAAATTTTGCCCCGTTCTTTGGGTGGTGTATTTTGCCAAATGGCAAAGCCCCGCTTTGCCGCCTTGATAGCAGTTGTTATCACCTCATCATCAGCATAATAAAGCGTAGCAATTTTTTCTAATGTCGCAGGGTAGATCGAATAAAAAACACCATCTCGGTTTTTGCTTTCAAGATATTTGCCATCAACAAAATGGCTTTTGGGTGGTTGAACTTTATCATCAAGCATATAATAGAATCAATATCTCTTCTTCCTATTCACATGGTTATTTTTGCTGGATATTTTATGATTGAAAACACATAAAAAATCAAGCAAAAAGAAAACATAGTGAAAAAGAATCAATCCTCCGCCACGCCCAAATCGCCAAATCCCACAGCCACCCATAAAACCCGCCAGCAAAAACATCGTTTAACCGCACCGATATTTTTGGTCGGTATGATGGGTTCGGGCAAAACTCGTATTGGCAAAATGCTAGCCGATGAATTGGCGGTGCATTTTATTGATATTGATAATATCATCAGTCAAAATGAAAAAAAATCCATCAATGATATTTTTAACCAACAAGGTGAAGATTATTTTCGCAAAAAAGAATTAACCACTATCAAAAAAATTATCACCACCCCGCCAAAAATAAAAATTATTGCCAGTGGTGGCGGCGCCTTCATTAATCAAAAGGTGCGGCAATTTTTAAAAAATAAAAAAATTTTTACCCTGCATTTGGATGTGCCTTTATGGGTATTATGGGTCAGGGTAAAAAATAATAAAGACCGCCCATTATTACATATTATCAATCCACGCAAACAATTAAAAAAAATATATGATATACGCCGCCCGATTTACTTAACTGCCAACCGCACCGTGCCATCAGGCTTTGGCTCAAAAAGAAAAAATATGCTGCGGCTGTTGGCAGCTTTGTTAGACAATGGTATGGTGAAAAAAATATCATGACCGATAAAAAAATTTCTCTTACTCTACCTGATAAAGCTCATCATCATAGTTATGATATTATTGTTGGCTGTGATGTTTTATCAAAAATTGAACATTTTATTGATAGCAAACATATCAAAGGGAAATATTTGCCTTTGGTGATTGATGCGGGTTTTGCCAAACATCATGGCGATGAAGTCATAGCTATCTTAACAAAAAAATTTCCTGAAAAAAAAATCATACCACTAACTATCGAAGCGGGCGAGGCTAGCAAATCCCTTTCACATTATAGCGACCTTATGGAAAAAATATTATCATTGGGATTGGAAAGAGATTCATGGTTGCTGGCGGCGGGTGGCGGGGTGGTGGGCGATTTGGCGGGTTTTTGTGCCGCAACATTATTGCGGGGCATTTGCTTTATACAAATTCCCACCAGCTTGCTTGCCATGGTTGATAGTTCGGTAGGTGGCAAAACGGGTATCAATGCAAAGGTCGGCAAGAATTTAATCGGTGCTTTTCATCAACCAAGTTTGGTGCTTGCCGATATGAATTTTTTAAAAACCCTACCCCGTGCCGACATCAGTGCAGGCATTGCCGAAATTATAAAATACGGCGCCATCATGAATGAAGAATTTTTTTCATACCTTGAAACCAATATGACAAAACTTATGGCAGGCGATACCACCGCACTAAGCTATGCCATTGAAATGTCAATCAAAATGAAAGCCGATGTTGTGATGCAAGATGAAAAAGAAAATTCTTACCGTATGGTTTTAAATTTTGGTCATACCTTTGCCCATGCGATTGAAGCCGAATACCAATATAAATCCATAGCCGATGGCGGTATTTTACATGGGCAGGCTGTGGGGCTTGGTATGTTGCTAGCGGCAGATTTTTCAGAATATCTTGGGCGTGCCAAAAACATCAAACAACGATTGAAACATCTATTACAACAGGCAAAATTACCCACCGATTTTGGCGAATTACCAAAAGCATCATGGTCGATTGATAAACTTATCGCCCATATGCAACATGACAAAAAAATAAGCGACCAACAGCTAGTGTTTATTTTGCTTAATCATATCGGTAAGGTTATGATTGATAAAACCATTTCACTATCTGAAGTTAAAAGTTTTTTAGCTAAATATTATATTTAAAATATTATTACAACATTGTTGCAATTATCTATTTTTTATACTATGCTAAAAAATGATGGCATCATATTTATCCCCCCCCAATGGTGCATCTAAAGACAACATTGAAACCATTTATCAAAAGGTCAGGGCGGTGGGCGGTCGTTTAACCAAAGCCCGCCGTGCCTTGATAGATGTTTTATACAACCAAAATTGTTTGCTTAAAAAAAATGATTTACAAAAAAAAATGCGTGCCAAAAAAATTATACCCGATCGTTCAACTTTGCATCGTGAATTAATTTTTCTATTGGCACATAATATCATTCACAAAAATACCATCCGTGGCATTGATTATTTTGAAATGAGCCACCACCATCACCATCATTTGATTTGCCTCACCTGCCAACAGATCGACCATATTGCCATAGACAATCATAAAACTTGCCGCCTTGAGACGGAGGAAAAAATCATCATGAAAAAAAATCATTTTGCCATCACCAACCATTCTCTCAATTATTATGGGTATTGTCAAAAATGCCAATAAATATACAAAAAAAGCCCTTCTTATCCTATTATTACAATTTTTTATTGTATTAATTGATAAAATCTATCATTATTAGTGTTTACACATCTTATATGACAAAATTTTTTAAAAATATTATTGCAACATTGTTGCAATAATCTATTTTTTATGTTATCATAGACCATTATGATATCATCTGTATCATCAAAAAAAACTATTAAACAAAACATCGGGGCGGTGGTTTAAACCAAACCCGCCTTGCCCTATTCATTCAACCATTATGGAGGTTAACAAAAATGCCAAATATAAAAAAAACACTTCTTATCCTATTATTGCAATTTTTTCTTGCCACGCCTTTATGGGCAGACAATGCAAAAAAATTACAAGTCATCACCAGCATTTACCCGCTGTATGATTTTGCCCGAGAGGTCGGTGGGGATAAAATATCTGTATCATTTCTATTGCCGCCGGGGGTGGAGGCACATAGTTTTGACCCCAGCCCAAAAGATATGATAAATATCTATAATAGCGATATGCTCATCTATAATAGCGATGGTATGGAAACTTGGGTCAAAAAAATAAAAAAACAATTGCTTGGAAAAAATGCCAATAAAAAAACCATCGTCATTCGTGCCAGCAAAAATGTATCTTTCATAGAAGGCGAGGATGATCACCATCATGGCAAACATCACGATGAACATAGCGACCACGATGACCATGACAACCACGATAAACATGACAACCATGATGAGCATAAAGATCATGCAGATTCATTTGACCCGCATATTTGGCTATCGCTTAATAATGCACAAAAAATGGTGAAAAACATTGCCAATGGATTGGCAAAAGCCGATAGAAAAAATAAAAAATTTTATTATGCCCAAGCAAAAAAATATAACAAAAAATTAAAAAAGCTTGATAAGCGTTATAAAAAAACCATTGCCACTTGCAAAAACAAAACAATTATTTATGGCGGTCATTATGCCTTTAGTTATTTGGCAAAGGACTATGGTTTGGATTATTATGCGGTGGGCGATTTTAACAACCGAGCCGAACCTACCGCTCACGATATCAAAAAAATTATTGATAAGGTAAAAACCAACCGCATCAAATATATTTTTCATGGCACCTTACAATCCCCCAAAATTGCCAAAACCTTGGCACGGGAAACATCTGCCAAATTGTTGCTATTAAACAGTGCACATAATATTACCAAAAATGATATTAAAAATCATCTGTCATATTATACCATCATGCAACAGAACTTAAAAAGTTTATCCGTTGGGCTATCATGCAGAAAATTCTAAAGCCATTTATCACTATTGAAAAATTATCAATTTACTATGGCAAACAGGTTGCATTAAAAAATATATCCTTCACCATAAAAAAGGGGGATTTTATCGGCTTGCTTGGTCCTAATGGGGCAGGCAAAACAACATTGATAAAATCCATCATCGCTGGCATCCATCATCATAAATCTTATCACCAATATGGCAAAATTATTTTTGATAAAACCACCCCATGCCATTTAGGTTATTTACCGCAACAAAATAACCAAATTGGTCATTTTCCTGCCGATGGTGGCGAGGTGGTGCTGATAGGTTTATTAGCCAATAAAAAAATACCCAAAATCATCACCCACCAAGACCGCCAAAAAATAGATGCCATCTTGACCAGCCTTGATGCCATCCACTTAAAACACCGCGTTTTTTATTCCCTATCAGGCGGACAAAAACAATTATTGTTATTGGCTCGTTGCCTTGTGGCGGGCAATAATTTTTTTATTTTTGATGAACCCACCACCGCCCTCTCACCCAAGGCACGCCAACATTTTTTTAACCTGATAAGCCATTTAAGCCAACAACACCATGCAACAATGATTTTCATTACCCACGATATCAGCGAAATTAAAAACCATGCCAACAAAATTCTATACCTTGACCGTGAGATAAAATTTTTTGGCACCACAAAAAAATTTCTATCTCAACGCCCACCATCATCACCCACCAACCCAGTCGATTGCCACCACCACCCTTAAAAAAACATGACTTGGTTTTTAGATATTTTTCAATATGATTTCATTATGCGTGCCATCGTCAGCGGGGTATTTATCGCAACCGCTTGTGCCACTTTGGGAATTTTTTTGGTTTTACGCAATTTATCACTCATCAGCGATGGATTATCACATATTGGTTTTGGCACCATAGCTATCGGTTTATTTCTTGGCATCGCCCCACCTTATTTTTCCCTACCGCTTTTGATAATTGCCTCTTTATTAATTATGAGATTAAAAGAACAAGGCACTACCAGCGGCGATGCCGCCATTGGTATTATATCGGCTGTCGGTATTGCCAGCGGTATTGTTTTTGCCAAACTCAACCGTGGCATCAATATTGATGTTGTTGGTTATTTATTTGGTAATATTTTAACCATCACACCTTTAGAAATGTGGTTATCAATTTTTTTATCACTTGCTATTATGGCAGTGGTTTATTTTTTTTATTGGGATTTTTTTGCCACCACTTTTGACAATATCTATGCCCGTGCGATTGGTATTCGCACCATATTTATTAATCGCCTTCTCATGGTGCTAACAGCGATGCTGGTGGTGCTATCTATTCGTCTGGTGGGGTCATTGTTGGTATCGGCTTTAATAATTTTTCCTGCCATCACTGCACTGAGAATTTCAAAAAGATTTAAATCCGCCCTATTTATCAGTTTGGCAATAGCCATCATATCGGTCATCTGTGGTATGGGGTTAGCATTTTTGTTAAATTTGCCAAGCGGTGCCATGATAGTCATCACCAATAGCATATTTTTTCTAGCCAGTCTATTTTATAAAAAAACATAAATGATCGCCCTTTGAAATCATTTAAATGGTGGGCAGTACTGGGTTCGAACCAGTGACCCCTGCGATGTCAACACAGTGCTCTACCGCTGAGCTAACTGCCCACATGAATGTTTGTATCTAACACAAGAATTTATCCATCACAACAACAACACCCTAACCAAATTCTTTCGCGGCGGTTACCAAATATTCCCACAAATAAACGGCAAAACTGGTGCGCACTTGAATTTCAAATGATGTTTCTAAATAACTCAACACAATAGTCGCATTGGCATAATGGGTTGAAATAACTTGCCCAAGCGAAAAATATCGTTCATCGGTATTAAAGGGCGAGCCTTTATTGATAAGTAGCAGGCTTGCATCACCCTTTAAGGCAATATCAATATAATAATCCGAAACATCAATCAAAGCATAATATTTCCCCGCCAATTCTTGTGCCAATTTTTCTTTTATACCATCACCACTTGACAAGGGGGTATTCAACATCCATTCATCAGGCGACAACCAAGATAAACGGCTATCTTTTTTGCCAAGCTGGTAATGAAGCGGTTTTGGCATTTCAAGCCCCAAGGTTCTTTTCACCGCTTGTGCCAAAGTTGATTTTTGCCCGCGTAAAATAATTTTATCCCGTGGTGGCACCACCGATAATTTGATATTGGCTGATTTATATTCATCAGCTTGGTCAAGCAAAGTGGTGCGTTCAGGTTGCCATTTTTTACCAAAACTATCCATCAGATGAAAATTATCACCTAAAGTTTCATCATCGGCACGAATTTTTTTTGCCGCTTGAAAAATACGCTGTGACAGCATGGATTGGTGTTTATTATCAACCATATTACATCAACCGCCTATTTTCTTTATCCCAAAATATGGGTTCGGTAACCATCACCGCTTCGGGTTTTTCACCCATCACTGGCACCCATAATTTTTTTCCTATCATCTGGCGACCATTTTTTATTAACCCCATCGCTATTGACCGACCAACATTGGGGCTATAATAAGACGAAGTAATATATCCCACCATATCCATTGGCGGTTTGCGTTTTAATTTTTCAACCACCTGTGAGCCCTCACGCATCACCCTATCGGGATTAATTGTCAAAAGACCCACCAAATGCCTGCGGTCAGGGCGTATTGTATCGGGGCGATAAAGCGATCTTTTACCCAAAAAATCATCTTTCTTTTTTGAAATCATCCCCGCCAAACCCAAATCATCTGGCGTCACCATACCATCGGTATCTTGCCCAACAATAATATAACCTTTTTCGGCACGCAACACATGCATAGCTTCGGTGCCATAGGGGGTAATGTTGTATTTCTTGCCATGAAACATTAACCCTTGCCACAAGGCGCGACCATAACGAGCAGGCACATTAATTTCAAAGCTCAATTCGCCAGTAAAACTGATACGAAACACCTGAGCAGTTATTCCCAAAATATTCATTTTTTTCATACGCATATGAAGAAAAGATTGATTATCAACCTGACTATCGCAAATATCCTGAAGCAAAAGCCGTGCATTGGGCCCAGCAATAGATGCCACCGCCCATTGCTCAGTTACCGAAGTTGTATAAACCTCCCAAGATGGATATTCGGTCTGCAACCATTCTTCAAGCCAATTTAACACCCTTGCCGCACCACCTGTGGTGGTGGTCATGTGATAATGATATTCGCCAAGCCTTGTCGTCACCCCATCATCAAACACCATACCATTTTCATTCAACATCAACCCATAGCGGCATTGCCCTATCTGTAAATTATCCCAAGCATTGGTATAGACTAAATTTAATAATTTCACCGCATCGCGCCCTTGTATATCTATCTTGCCAAGCGTTGATGCATCAAGCACCCCCAAAGAATCTCTGGTTGCCTTAACCTCACGATTGACGGCTTTGTGCATATCCTCACCACCTTTCAAAAAATACCAAGGGCGTAACCAATCGCCAACATTTTCAAACACCACCTGTGCTTTGCTATGTTCGGGGTGGATAGCGGTTTGCCGTGCCTGCTGGAATAAATTTTTTACATTATGCCCTGCCAAAGCACCAAATGTCTGGGTGCTATAAGGCGGACGAAAAGTGGTAGTACCCACCTGTGGCACCGTAACACCCAAATGATATGCCAAAAAATGCAAAGCATTAAGATTTGATGTTTTGCCTTGGTCGGTTGCCATACCTGTGGTTGTGTAGCGTTTTAACAATTCAACCGAATCATAGCCTTCCCTGATAGCCAATTTCCAATCGGCAACCGTAACATCATTTTGAAAATCGGCAAAATGTTTTGCCTTGCCACGACCTATGGGATTTTTGCCGGGCAAAATAAATATAGGGTGAGGGCGGATATCACGCTGTTTTTCATTGATGGTTAAAGATTTCACCATCGCCTTGCCATGCAATTTTTTACATAATTGACTTACCGATTCTTGCAATTCGCTTAAGCTCAACGAACCTGCCACCCCCCCCACCACTTCACAGGCTTGGGGAATTTTATCTGGCAAAAAGGCACAAAGCCTATCATCATATTTTAATTGCCCACGACCTTGTGAATATAAATGCACCGTCGGCACAAAACCACCGCTCATTGCCACCACATCGCATTCTAATTTTAATGAACTAACATGTTTATCTATCATCAATCCCATACCATTGCCGATCGATTTTAATTTTTTATGATTTTTTTGGATAATTTTTTCATCAACTCGCACCAAACTATTCACCAAAACCTTTTTTACCTTTTTCATACCACGCTTATCGCTGATAATATTTTCGATGGTTGCCGCCTCCAACACCCTTCCCCCCATCGTCTTCACCTTTGCCATCAAGGCAAAACGAGGTTCATTCTCTTTTGCCAAAGGGCGAATATCAATCACCGATGCCATACGCCCAGCCATCAACACCATCTTTGCCGCTTCATAAACCGCATCATTGTTGGTTAAAAACACCACATGGCGTGCGGGTAAAACGGCATAGCGTTTCATATATTCAGCCACTGCACCAGCCATCATAACCCCAGGCCTATCATTGTTAGGGAAACATAAAGGTCTTTCTAAACTGCCAGTTGCCAAAATAATTTGTTTGGCACGAATTTTCCAAAATCGCTGGCGCGGTAAATGACTAATATGGCGATGCGGCAAATGGTCGGTCACTTTTTCCAATGCCGTCAAAAATTGTTCGTCATAAAGGGCGGTGACGGTGGTGCGATTAAGCATGGTTACATGGGGATAGGCAGATAATATCTTCACCACCTCCTCCACCCATTTCATAGCACCCTTACCATCAATAATATCATTTGATTGATGCAGATAACCGCCAAAATACCAATCCTCATCGGCAAGCAAAATTTTTTCACCGGTTTTTTCCGTCGCTACTGCCAAATGCCATGCGGTCAAAAGCCCCGCCATACCGCCACCAACTATCATATAATCAACCTGAATATGCCTTGTGGCATAGCTAGCATCATCAACCTTATTTTTTGCCTTCCCCAGCCCTGCCGCCCGCCGAATAAATGGTTCATAAAGACTTTCCCAAAATCGCCTTGGGAATTTAAAAGTTTTATAATAAAAACCAGCGGGAAAAATTCTTGCCAAAATGCCAGAATTAATTGCCAATAGGTCAAATTTTAAACTGGGATAACGATTCTGCGACCTTAATTTTTGTCCTGCCACCAATTCAGACATGGTGGTGCGGGCATTAATCTCCTCCATAGCACCACCACCCAATGTAACCAACCCATTGGGTTCTTCCACCCCTGCCGATACAATGCCGCGGGGGCGATGATACTTAAAACTCCGCCCGACAAGGTGGATATTATTCGCCAACAGAGCCGAAGCTACACTATCGCCTTGAAAACCATTGAACTTCTTGCCATCAAATTCAAATGGTATGGTCTGTTCTTGTTGTATGCCCCAACCAAAATCTTCGCTTTTTGGCAAACGATTTATATTTTGTTTCATGATATTTATGCTTTGCGTTTTATAGTTTTTACCGATGGCGGTTTATCGCCCATTTTATAAACTGCTAAAATTTTATCGCTCACGGTGTGGCGCAAAACATTAAACCATTTGCGACAACCATGTTGGTGCATCCATCTTTCATAGTGCAGACCTTTGGGGTTGGTGCGAAAAAAAACATAATCACCCCAAGCCACATCATTCAATTTGAGAGATTTTTTTGGTCGGGCAATATGTGCCTCACCATGGCATGAAAATTCTGTCATTTCACGCGATCCACAATAGGGGCATTTGATTTCAAACATTTTTTTATCTTTAAAAAACTTCTAATGTGCCACCGCTGCGGCCGCCCCTTCGTCAACCAAATTGCCATTATAAAACCGCTCTATTGAAAATGGTTTGGCTATGGGGTCAACATCTTTACCCGCAAGCGTGCTGGCAAAAACATAACCCGAACCCGGGGTTGCCTTAAAACCACCCGTGCCCCAACCACAATTAAAATACAAATTATCTATCGGGGTTTTGCCAATAATAGGGCTGCGGTCAACGGTTACATCAACTATCCCGCCCCATTGGCGTAACATTTTCAAACGGGATATAAAGGGAAATAACTCCACCAATGGCGACATAATATGTTCAATAGCATTAAACGCACCCCGTTGCGAATAGCTGATATAGGGGTCAGACCCTGCCCCAACCACCACTTCGCCCTTATCTGATTGGCTAACATAAACATGCACCGCATTTGACATAATAACACAATCAATGATCGGCTTGATAGGTTCTGACACCAAAGCCTGCAATGGAAAAGATTCTATCGGCAAGCGAAACCCCGCCATTTGTGCCATCACCCCCGAATGCCCCGCGGTCACCACCCCAACACGCCCCGCCATGACTTTTTTTATTTCTTTGCCTTGTGCCACCTCGACCCCCAAAAGTTTTTTATTTTTAATAATAAATTTTTTAACCTCGGCATGTTGAATAATATCAACCCCCAATGCCAATGCCGCCCGAGCAAAACCCCATGCCACCGCATCATGCCTTGCTGTGCCTCCCCGCCTTTGTAGCAATGCCCCCATCACCGGATAACGACCATTTAAATTCAAGGTTGGCACCATCTTACCAACCTGTTTTGGCGTCAGATATTCACTATCAATCCCGTTCAACCAAATGGCATGACCGCGCCGCCCAATTTCTTGCATATCATGAACATTATGGGCAATATGCAAAAGCCCCCGTTGTGAAAACATAATATTATAATTTAACTCTTGGCTTAAGCCTTCAAATAACCTAACCGAAAGGTCATAGAGTTTTGCCGATTCATCCATCGTATAATTGGAACGAATGATGGTGGTGTTGCGAGCGGTATTGCCACCACCAAGCCAAGATTTTTCAATCACCGCAATGTTTTTTAATTTATGTTTTTTGGCAAGATAATAAGCGGTTGCCAACCCATGCCCGCCACCACCAATAATAATAATATCATAATGATTTTTAAGCGGTGTATGGGGAAGAGCATTTTGCCACCCTTCATGATATTTTATTGATTCTTTAATCAGCGATAAAATTGAATATTTCTTCATAGTTTTCTTATCGCTATCTATCGCAAAACATGGCAAAAATCAACCAACCTATAGCCTAGCAAAACTATATTATGATGTTTTGGCATTATCATAGCCCGCGGTATTGATTAAACCATCAAGCCTTTCTGTGGAATAATCTTTTTCTAATTTTTCAAAAATGGAGGTAGCAATATCATGCAAATCCCCCTCGCAAGCGATCGGCGATGATTTTTTCCATTCTGCCAAATAATCATCCGCACCGACTTGCTTGCCCACCATAGCGGCACGATCTATTGCCTTTTCAAAGCGTTCGCTTAATTGTTTTTTTACCTGTGTGCCACGCCGCCCGCCCTGCGATACAATCACCTGCGATGGTATATCACGCCAAAAAATAATTTGATAACTAGGCATGGTTTATAATGTTTGTGCGTGAATATGGTGGATGAATGGTTGCAACAAACCATAGCCAGTAAAACGCCTTTCAAAACCCAACCCCATTTTTTGGCTGGCTTTTTGTGCCAATTCGGTCAAACTAGGGTCATCGGTTTGTGCCAGATAGACTATTTTTTTATAACCACCAAACATAGTTTTTAACAATTCGGGGTGTTTTGCCAAACCCATATCTTGCCATATCAATTCATCAAAATGTCGTGCCAAATAATCGGTTAGGAAAAAACTCCCCACCTCCTTTTTCATCATATCTTCAAATTCTTCCATACCTGCAAAAAATTGATAACAATGGGCACCAGGCAAGCGTTGTAATTTTTCATCCACCAAAAACCTATCCAACAAACCACCCGTGCCACAATCGGCATAACCGATATAGATTTTTTTATATTGCGATTGATGTTCTGCCAAAAGCCTTTTCAAAGCAGGAATAATTTTTTGCGGGCTATTATGCCAAATGGCTGGCAAAAACAACAAATCAATATCATCACCATTCAGCTGTGCCAGCAAAAATTTTATTTCCTTTGCCAAAGCACCGCAGGCAATAATCAATTTTTTTTGATTCTTAGATAGGGATTTTTTTGGCGCTGTTTCCATAACACCATTATAGCAAAAAATTTCAAATAAGAAACATTTACTTTAATCTAATAAAATTCTTATTGATTATGCTTGCGTGCCATCCATTCTTTTGCCGTTTCCACCGCCACAGCGGCATCCCTACAATAGGCATCGGCACCAACCGAATTGGCAAATTCTTCATTCAAGGGGGCACCACCCACCAAAACAATATATTTATCACGCAAACCCTTTTCTTTTAAACTATCCACCACCACCTTCATATAGGGCATGGTGGTGGTCAATAATGCCGACATACCCAAAATATCGGCTTCATTTTTTTCTAAAGCCTCCAAATAATTTTCCACTGGATTATTGATACCAATATCCACCACATCAAACCCCGCACCCTCCATCATCATGCCAACCAGATTCTTGCCTATATCATGAATATCACCCTTGACAGTGCCTATCACCATCTTGCCTTGTTTGGGTGCCCCAGTTGCCGCCAATAAGGGGCGTAAAATACCCATACCCGCCTTCATTGCATTAGCCGACATCAACACCTCAGGCACAAATAAAATACCATCACGAAAATCAACCCCAACTATACGCATTCCCTCCACCAGTGCCTCAGTCAAAACCCTATAAGGCACCCAATCACGCTTTAACAATATATTAACGCCTTCAACAATTTCATCACCCAAACCATCATAAAGGTCATCCCACATCTGTTCGACCAATTCTTTATCATCTAGGCTATTGAGATCTAATTCACCATTCACTTCATCATCACTCATGATATATCCTTAACCCCCTCTTTTTTGGTTATACCTGTTGCCATTTCATCCAGCTACTCATTTTTCGCCTACTTGTCAATCATTCTTTTTTTAAAAAAAAACAAGCGAATATTTAAAAAAAAATGACAAAATTCCCAAAAGACCGCTTGACAAATAACCAGCCTTATAGTAAAATGTCACCAACGATTTTTAGAGATTATAGAGATTACATAGGGTTTTTTAATGATTCTGTAGATTTTTGTTTGGTTTAAAAACCTACATGATATTATCAAACTTGAGAATCTAAAACGACTAAAAATATAAACTGAATAATGAAAGAAAGGCTTTTTTATTTTCCCCAAACTCGCTTCGTATCTATCGGTTTTTGTATCACAAAAAAGGCAGAAAAAGTAGCATAAATCAAAGACATAGAGGAAAAAATACAATATCCATACAGCCAATATTAGTATCAAAACCAAAGCAAACATATTATGAATAAAGTCTATTATCATCCCCCTCACCCATACCACCTTGTGGATCGGTCTATGCATCTGGCATCATGGAAGATGTTAATGTTTTTTATTATTCATCACGCACAGCAAACTATGAGCTTTGCCCAACAAATATATTTTAACCATCACACGGAGAAAAATAATGACAAAATCAAGCAAAAAAATTCTTATCGACGCCACCTATACCGAGCAAATCCGCCTAGCTATTGTGGATGGTAATTATTTAGAAAATTACGACCAAGAAATAGCCGACAACAAAACCCTTAAGGGCAATATCTACCTTGCCAAGGTAACCAGGGTGGAGCCATCTCTCCAAGCCTGTTTTGTTGATTATGGGCGTGAACGGCATGGGTTTTTATCCCTAAGCGAAATTCACCCTGATTATTATCGCATTCCCACTGCCGATAAAAAAGCCTTGATGGAAGATTTGTATCGTGAAAATGAGCGGGAACAAAACAAATATCCAAACCATCGCTATCGCCATAATGAATCGACTGCCTATCGCCCGCCGCGCTATGAATCAACCGATGCCGATTTACACGAAACCGATGAAAAAAATCATATAGCTGAAGAACATCTGCCACCAGAAGATGAAAATAATGGCACAGCCACCAACCACCAAGACGATAGCGATCATAATGATATCATAGAACAGCCAAAAGCATCACGATTTGTCAGACGCAGCCGCTATAAAATTCAAGAGGTGATAAAAAAAGGTCAGGTTATATTGGTGCAAGTGGTTAAGGATGAACGGGGTCTTAAAGGTGCCGCCATGACATCTTATCTATCTTTAGCAGGGCGTTATTGCGTGGTGATGCCAAATTCTACCAAAGGTGGTGGTATTTCACGCAAAATTGGCATTGCCGAGCGAGATTATTTACGCAATATTATGAATTCGTTAGAAGTGCCAGAAGGTATGGGGTTAATTATTCGCACCGCTGGCGCCGATAGGTCAGAGGCAGAAATAAAAGCCGATTATGATTATGTATTAAAATTGTGGGATGAAATTCGCCAATTAACCGTGTCATCAGAAGCCCCCTTGATGATTTATGAAGAAGGTTCATTGGTTAAAAAATCTATCCGCAATTACAATAACAGCCATATTGATGAAATTTGGGTAGAGGGCGAAGCCGCTTTTGAGGTGGCAATGGAAACCATGAAAGCTATCGCCCCCGAAGAAGTCGGCAAATTGAAACAATACCTACCCAAAAATTATAAAAACAAAAATATTTTTCATTATTATGATATTGAATATGAAATCCAAAGTATTTATGAACCTTATGTGTCGCTTCGCTCGGGCGGTATGTTGGTTATCAACCAAACCGAAGCTTTGGTAGCGATTGATGTCAATTCGGGTAAAGCCATCCGCCAAAGAAATATTGAAGAAACCGCCCTGCACACCAATATGGAGGCAGCTGCCGAGGTGGCACGCCAATTGCGTTTGCGTGATCTGTCAGGGCAAATTGTAATTGATTTTATTGATATGGAAAATCATCGCAATACCTACCAAGTGGAAAAATTTTTTCGTGAACAATTACGCCAAGACCGCGCCAGAGTGCAGGTGTCTCGCATTGGCATATTTGGTATGTTGGAAATGACTCGCCAAAGGCTACGCCCCAGCATTACCGAAACCGTTATGCACGAATGCCCCCATTGCCATGGCACTGGTAAAACATTCCGCCCCAAATATTATAGTTTGCAATTTTTGCGTGAGCTATTTAATTTGGTACAAGAAAAAGGCACGGGCAAAATTATCGCGGAAGTGCCAAGCGAATTGGAAAAAGAATTGCTTGCCACCAAGCAGGAAAAATTGCGGGAGATAGAAGATGCCTATAAGGTTGATTTGGAATTTGTTGATTTACCACCAAAGAGCCTAGAACCCTATATCATCAATTACAGCAAAGGGCGGAGCAAAAACATCAATGGTGATGATAAAACCAAAAAAGCCACAGGCAAAGGTCGTGCTAAAAAAACCGCACCGCTTGATTTTATCAGTGCCAACCTTGAAGAACCCGCGGTAGAAAAATAAACTAGCCTCAATCAACCCGCCGCAAACCATAAAATTCTACACCGCCTGCACTGGCTGGTTGGCTGAGCCTTTTTTGTAATTCGCCATAATGTTCTATCACCACCATCATATCATGTGCCGTAGCATGGATAACATTATCATCATCTAGCACTATGGCTACATGGCCCGACCAAAACACCAAATCACCCATCTGGCGGTCCTCCGCCTTGATAATATGTTTTAAAACATCCAATTGCAAATGGCTATCACGCGGCAGGTTGATACCACTTGCCTTATAACATATCTGCACCAAACCCGAACAATCCACCCCGCCAAAACTACGCCCACCCCATAAATAAACCGCACCCAGCATCATTTTGGCGATCGCTATAGGGTCTTGTTTGGTTGCTATGGGCACAAGATGCGAAGATAAAACATAACCACCGCTTGCCAATTCAAAAAAATTATTTTTTTTACCAACCACCCTCACCCTTGCGGGATAAAACAATAATTGCAATGGTGCCGATTTTATATCGGCATCGTGATAGATGGTTATCATATGACGAGCTAGAATATATTCATCACCCCGCAACCACATATCATGATCGGTCAAAAATTGCCTTAATACAAAACCTTTATAACCATCATCGCCCATCACCTCGACCCACATTGTTTCTTTATCATCACCCACCACGCCAACCATTTCACCAAACACCAATTGGCTTATCAATGGCGGATGGGGATTATCTTCGCCTATCGGTTTTGCCACCATTGGCAATATCATACTGGTGCATAGATATTTTTTTTTAGGCTGAGATGTTGTTTTTTTTACCATCATATTATTTTACCATGCCAATTTTGCCATCACCACCACATGGTCAGAAGGTCGTGCTTCAAGCCGTTGTTTATCAAAGTGAATACAATTTTGCAATCTATCTTGATGGCATTGTCTTAACCAAATATGGTCAAGCCTTAGCCCGCGTGATTGTGGCGTTATTTGATGATTACGATAACTCCACCAACTATATAATTTTTTATCATCTGGCACAAAATGTCTGGCACAATCAAACACCCCTAGCCTATCCATCACTGCCGATAGGTTTTCAACTTCAAGCGGGGTATGGCACACAACCTTTAACATCTGTTTATGATTCCACACATCATTTTCCCGAGGTGCTATATTGATATCACCCAAAATAATTATCGGCTGGTCGCTGGGGTGCATAGTGCTTAAAAAATTTTTCATATCTTGCAAAAAATTTATTTTATGAGCATATTTTGGGTTTTGATTCACATCAGCAATATCGCCACCCGCTGGCACATAAAAATTATGCAACACCCCGCCATTTGGCAATAGACAACTAAGATGCCTTGCATCACCCATACCGCCAAAATTGGCGGTCGGACCCTCAACCAGTGGCATTTTTGCTAACAATGCCACACCATTATAACTTTTTTGCCCCTTAAACAAAATATGGGGATAACCAAGCTCTTGCAAGGCTAAAAGTGGAAATTCACTATCTTGCACTTTGGTTTCTTGCAAGGCGATAATATCAGGTTGGTGATATTGTAAAAAATTTTTTAATTGCGAAATACGCAAGCGAAGCGAATTAACATTCCAAGTTGCAACTAACATAACCAAAATATGTTAGGCAAGACATTTTGCCATTTCGGGCATAAAGCGGGTAAATATTTTTTTATAAAGCTCTTGCTTAAAATCAACCGCCATAGACATTAAATCATCGGTTGCCAACCAATTCCATTCAATAAATTCACAAGGGCGATGCGCCTTGATATTCACATCTTCATCACGACCAACAAAACGGCATAGATACCATTTTTGTTTTTGCCCAATATATTTTCCCTGCCACAAACGGCGTTGGATATTGGGCGGCAAATCATAATGTAGCCAATCTTCGGTTTGTTTAATAATTTCTATATGTTGTTGCCTGATGCCTGTTTCTTCATATAATTCACGCAACATGGCTTGATAGGGGGTTTCACCCTTATCTATACCGCCTTGTGGCATTTGCCATGCATTGCTGATTTTTTTTCGCTCACCCGCGAATATCAAACCTTGGTAATTAAACAACATCACCCCGACACCAAAACGATAGAGTTTTGGTTTTTGCCGCCATAACGATTTTTTCTTTGTCCGCAAAGATACTTTCATACAACCACCCTTTCTTATCCATCACACCACCAGAAAAATATAACATTGTTATATTTTTTTTCAGCCTAACCAGCACGCCGCACCATTTTTCTTAATTGTTTCAACGCCCGCTCTAGCTGAACATCCTTAGCTGTTTTTGATTGTTTGTTACCTAAAATTCTACTACGCAAACTCTTTGTCGTTTCGACTGGTTCTTTCACCTCAATATCGGGCGATATACCCTCGCCATGGATAGACTTACCCGATGGGGTATAATATTCTTGGGTTGTCAATTTCATCGCTGTGCCCGACTTTGACAAAGGAAAAACCGATTGCACAACTCCCTTACCAAAAGTTTTGGTGCCCATCACCACCCCGCGTTTTTGGTCTTTAATCGCCCCTGCAAAAATTTCAGATGCCGAAGCCGAACCACCATTCACCAAAACCACCAACTCTGCCCCTTTGGAAATATCGCCACGGGTAGCCAAATAACGCCGCCTATCAGCTTTTTTGCGACCGCGAATCGAAACTATCTCGCCCTGATTCAAAAAACTATCACTAACCTTAATAGCTTGGTCAAGCAAACCACCCGGATTATTACGCAAATCAATCACCAGCCCCTTTGGCATCACGCCATTGTTTTTGATTTTGATTTGCCTAATAATTCTTTTCACCCCCCGTTCGGTCTGTTCGGTAAAACCAGTGATACGCACATAACCCAAACCGCCTTGTTTCAATTCACCCTTGACCGATTGCACGACAATTTTTTCACGGCGCAGGGAAATTTCAAACGGCTCAACCAGCCCTTGGCGAATAAAAGTCACACTAACCGATGTGCCAGGGTCGCCACGCATCAACCGCACCACCTCATCCAAGCCTTTGCCTTGCACCGACAAGGCTTCCACCTTGGTGATTAAATCACCCGCTTTCACCCCAGCCCGATAGGCAGGGGTGTCATCTATTGGTGCTATCACCTTCACATAACCCGAAGGATCGCCCGAAACCTCCATTCCCAAACCACCAAATTGCCCCCTGCTTTGTTCGCTAAATTCCCTAAAATCACGCACATTGAAATAAGCCGAATAGGGGTCAAGCCGTGACAACATACCATTGATGGCTTTTTCAACCAATTCAGCGGCGGATATAGATTCAACATAATCAGACCTTACCCGATTAAACACCTCGCTAAACACCGATACCATATCATAAAATTCTTCATTACCCTCGCCAGATTTTTGTGCCGCCACTGGCAAGGGCTTCAGCAAAACATAACTTATCAGCGGTGTAAATACCAACAATACCAGCACCGACAGGGTTGCCACCACCCCCCGCCAAAAACCAAGCCATTGGTAATGGCGATATGTGTGCTTTTTCCCATGCCCCCAATGGGCGGGATGCGATTTCTTTTTATAAAATGCCATATTGAGATACCATTAGTCCATAAATAGAAGGTTATGAATAAGAAAAACTACCCCTGTTCATAGCATATTATAGCCATTTTTGCAAAATAATTTTTGAAAATTTACCATAGCCATCCCAGCCAACATAGAGGCAAACCAGTAAAAAATCTTATGGGGGGAAAGAAAAGGACATTTCTTAAAGATTCTTGTTGTTATTTTTTTGAACTTTGTGTAATCGCAAAACAAACAAACAATTATTTTTTATCAACCAAACATTATCATCAAATGCATCCTATTCCTATCAACCCCCATATCAACCGCTTGGGCACTGAAACTGCCTTTTCTATCACCGCCCGTGCCGAAGAATTAAAAAAACAAGGTCGCGATATAGTCAATTTAAGCATCGGCCAACCCGATTACAAAACTGCCCCGCATATTATTGATGCCGCTATCAAAGCCATGAAAGATGGCCATCATGGTTATACCAATGCCCAAGGGATTATACCTTTGCGTGAAACCATAGCCGATTATTTTCACAAACAATATGGGGCAAAAATATCACCCGACAATATCTTGGCAGTGCCCGGTGGTAAAATGACAATGTTTTTGGTTATCACCATGTTTGGCGGTCAAGATACCGAAATTATTTATCCCGACCCATCTTACCCCATTTATTTATCGCTTATCAATTATGTTGGGTCAAAGGCGGTAGATTTACCCCTGTTGGAAGAAAATGGTTTTGCCTTCAAAGCCGATGATATTTTACAACGCTGCAATCATAAAACACGGCTGGTGATTATCAATAACCCTGCCAACCCAACGGGTGGCGTTGCCGCCAAAGCGGAAATAGAAAAATTAATAACAGGTTTAAAAAAATTTCCTAACATCATGATTTTGGCTGATGAAATTTATAGTCGCCTTATTTATGGCGATGCCAAACATACAAGTTTTTTAGAATATCCAGAGATCTATGACCGCTTGATATTGCTTGATGGTGTTTCCAAAGCCTATGCCATGACGGGTTGGCGATTGGGGTTTGGTATTTGGCCCGAAGCGGTTATCACCCAAGCCACCCGACTTGGTATCAATATTTTTTCTTGCGTCAATGCACCGACCCAATTTGCAGGTATTGCCGCCCTGTCGGGCGACCAATCGCAAGTTGAAACCATGCGGCAACATTTTGATAAAAGGCGACAACGCATTGTTGAACTTATCAATGATATACCCGATTGGTCGGCACAATTACCAAATGGGTCATTTTTTGTGCTTGCCAATATAAAAAAAGTCATTGCCAAACATGGCGGTGATAGCCAATCTTGGCATAAAAAATTGCTTGAAGAATGCGGGGTCGCCACCATACCCGGTTCGGCATTTGGTATCCATGGCGAAGGTTATATACGCTTTTCTTATAGCTGTTCTGATGATGATATTGAAAAAGGTCTTGGCATGGTTAAAAAATTTATGGCTGGTATATAAGCTATTTGCCCTTACCTCTAGTGCCCTTGCCTTTTTGGCTAAAATAAACTAGAACATAGGGGATGAAAAGAATTGTTATTCTTTTTCTACTTGCGGTATTTTTATGCCCCACCATCGCCCAAAGCAGAGAATTATCTATTCTATGCTATGGTGATAGTTTGCTGTCAGGCTATAAATTGACAGATGATGAAAATTTTGCGGTTATTTTAGAAGAAAAATTAAATAATAATGGTATCGAAGCCAAAGTTATCAATCAGTCGGTGGTGGGGCAAACCAGCGGTGGTGGATTAAAAAACATTGATAAGATATTAGATAGCCACCATTACCAACTGGTGATATTACAATTTGGTGGCAATGATGTTTATCGTGGGGTTGCCACATCAATGGTGGAAAATAATTTACAACAGATGATAAACAAAATTATCACCCGTGGCGGCAGGGTGCTGTTGGTGGGGAATCGTAGCCCATCGCTCAAGGGTATTTATAAAAATCTGGCGAATCGCAATCGCCTTATACTCTACCCCCATATATTATTGGGAATATCTGGCAAAAAACACCTAACTTTAGGCGATAGAATCCACCCCAATGCCGATGGCGTGGTGGTGATGGTGAATAATATCACACCATTTGTTAAAAAATCATTGCATCGCCGCTAACTGGTGATTGTAAATTCAAATGGCTTGATTTATCATTATACATTATGCACCAGCCTATTATTCTACCCTATCAGGGGGTTTTGCCCACCATTCACCCAACCGCTCGCATAGCGGTGGGTGCGGTGATTATCGGCAATGTCATCATTGGGGCAGAAAGCAATATCTGGTATGGTTGTGTTTTGCGTGGCGATGATGAACCCATCACCATCGGCAAAAGATGCAATATCCAAGACGGCACTATCATCCATGTGAATATAAATACCCCAACCATGATTGGTGATGATGTATCCATAGGGCATATGGCTTTGATCCATGCCACAACCATTGAATCAAGCGGTTTTGTCGGCATGAAAGCCATTGTGCTTGATGGGTCAAGAATAGAAAGCCATGCCATGTTGGCGGCGGGCGGGTTATTAACCCCACGGAAAATCATCCCCAAGGGCGAATTATGGGCGGGGTCGCCTGCCAAAAAAATGCGAAATACCAATGATGCAGATAAAAAAATGATGGCATGGACAGCGCCGCATTATGTTGATTTGGCAAAAAAAAGCCAACTCCCCACCAATTTATCAAACATCAAGCAAGCCATGGCGAATTAATTTTTTACCCCTTACCCATTGTTAATTGACTTTATCATACCTATATGTTACAATGAAAGGGATAGGAAACAACAGCACCAAGATAAAAAACTATATCACCCATCAAAAGGGTGGTGTCCTATACAAAAAGCACAATGAGGGAAGATATTATGGTTAATAAAAAATCATCGCTTGAATCTATTGGCGATGGGGTTAGTCCCCCTTTGCCGATGGTAGCTAGCAAAAACAAAAAAGATAAATCGGTGGTGTTTTCACAATCGGTGATGGCACAAATACCCAAAATAAAAACCACCAGCAAAAAAACAACATCAACCAAAACCAAAAATAAGCCCAAAAACAAGCGTAGTTTGGAAATATCGGGCAGTGAATATGGCTTATCCCGTTATTTGCAAGAAATAAAAAAATACCCAGTGCTAACTGCCAAACAAGAAAAATCTTTGGCAACCAAATGGATAAAACATGGCGATAGGGCTGCCGCCCATAAATTGATTACCAGCCATTTGCGTCTGGTGGCAAAAATTGCATATGGTTATCGTGGTTATGGTTTGCCAGTTTCAGAATTAATATCAGAGGGCACTATCGGCTTGATGCAGGCGGTGCGAAAATTTGAACCTGAAAAAGGTTTTCGCCTATCAACATATGCCATCTGGTGGATAAAGGCGTCTATCCATGATTATATATTGCGTAGTTGGTCGCTGGTGAAAATTGGCACCACCACGGCACAAAAAAAATTATTCTTTAACCTCAATCGTGCCAAAGTGAAATTGCAACAGATGCTGGGGCGACCTTTGAATGATTCGTTGAATCCCGACCAAGTAAAAACCATTGCCGATAATTTGTTGGTGGAGGAAAAAGATGTGTCGCAAATGGAACAACGATTATCAGGCGGTGGCGATCAATCACTCAATGCACCATTATCTAACAATGATGGTAGCGAAAAAACCGATTGGCAATCCACCATTATTGATAAGGAAGATACCCCCGATATATCATTGGCGGCAAGCGATTTGGTAAAAAAACGCCATGATACCATCACCGCGGCTTTATCAAAACTTTCTACCCGTGAACGAGAAATTATTCTTAAACGCCATCTGCGTGATGAAACGGCAACCCTAGAAGATATGTCATTAAAATATGGTGTATCACGAGAAAGAATAAGGCAAATCGAAGCCCGTGCGTTGGAAAAATTAAAAATCTATCTAAAAAAAGATTATCAATCTTTATTATAAAAAAATTTTTTATCCAATAAATGATATGAAAAAGCATCTTGGCGCGCCTAGCAGGAGTTGAACCCACAACCTTCTGATCCGTAGTCAGACGCTCTATCCAATTGAGCTATAGGCGCATAAATAAGATATATCTTGACATAGCTAGTTTTCTAATGTAAGGCAATAGCTATCTATCAACCACACCAACTTAAGATGAAATAAAAATCATGACAAGTTTTCAAGACCGCCAAAGAGCCGAAGAAAAAAAATTTCAGCTTAATAAAGAACAAACCTTCAAGGCAACCATGCGCGGCAATAGATTATTTGCCGAATGGTTGGCAGGCGAGGTAAAAAGTGATGGCGAAAAAACCTTTGATAGAATCCTCCATGCCGATTTTGAAGAATCGGGTAGCGATGATGTAATAAGGGAAGCCATGGCGATCGCCAAAGAACAAAAAAAGGAATTGCCAAAAAACCAATTGGAAAAAAAATTAGCCGAATGTTATCATAACGCCAAACAGCAGGTCGCAAGCGAAACATAACATTATCAGCAAAAAAAAAATATGTCTATCATTCTGCGTGGGTTTAGAAAAATCAAAAGATTGATGATAAGGCTGGTCAAGGCACTGCCAGAACCAAAACCACCAGAATCACCAGAGGAGATAGTTTCTCAAATCGCATCCACCATCAGGGGATTTGAAAGAATGCAAACCAAGCGACCTATCCCTATCAAAACGGTGATAGATATTGGTGCATCAGATGGATCTTGGTCAAAGTGGGTGATGCGGTTTTATCCCAAAGCCAAATATAAATTGATCGAAGCCAACCCAGTGCATTTGCCAGCATTAAAGAAATTTTGCCAAATACATAAAAATACCGAATATGTTTTGGCGGCGGCGGGTAGCCGTGATGGCGATTGTTTTTTTGATGATAGCGCTCCATTTGGCGGGCAAGCATGGCATGTCAAAACAGGCAGACATAAAACAAAATTACCAATGGCGAAAATTGATTCGCTGGTCAAACAAAAAAAATGGCAACCGCCTTTTTTATTAAAATTAGATACCCATGGTGTAGAGATGGATATTATCAAGGGGGCAGAAAAAATGTTGCAACATACCGAACTTGCCATTATTGAAGCCTATACACCAGCAACGACTTTGATATCATTTTATCAATTATGTTTTGAAATGGAAAAGCGAGGATTTGCTGTGGTTGATTTTTCAGAACCATTGTGGCGACCAAAAGATTTGCTATTATGGCAAATGGATTTATTCTTTATAAAAAAAACCAGCCAAGTTTTTAAAACAAGAGGTTATGTTTAAAAAAAATTTGCAAAATTGGTATAAAATAATTTTTCGCCATCATCGCCATGATACCAAATTAAAATCCATAGAATGGCTTTACCATTGCCACCTAGCGGCAAGGCAAAAAAAAATTACATCGGCTTTGTTATTAAAAGATAATACCGAATCACGCCTTAATCTATTGGCAATTTTTTTGGCGATCGTGCTGTTGGAAATGGCTGATAAAAAATTACGCCAAGCTATACTTAATCGGGTGGTTTATGAAATTGATGATTCCTATCGCCAAGAGGGGGTGCATGATATGGTGGTGGGTAAAAGGGTCAAGGCATTGACTGCCAAATTATATGCAAGGCTTTTTCGTTATCATAAGGTTTTTTTATCAGGCAATAAAAAAAACCTAACCAAATTATTGATATTTTATTTTGGCACGGCAAAAAAAACCCACAGCCCGCATTTGGTTGAATATTTTTTTGATTGTCAAAAACATATTAAAAAAAATAAAACCACCCCCAGCCTGCCATCCATAAAATGAAAAAACAAAAACCTACCCGCCACGATGACAAACCCAACCGATATGCCACCCAGCTTGACAAAAAATCCATTATCGCCCTAAGGGATGTTGAAAAAAAACCGATAGAATTATCTATCGCCTTTTCTAAAACCGATAAAAAACAAACTGCCATTTTAAAAACCATCGAACAACGGCTTAAATTAAAAGCGCTTGATGAATTATCTGCCAATATAAAATGTGAAAAATATGATGGCAAAATTTTTTATCTATCGGGGCGGTGGTCGGCAAGGGTGATACAACAATGCGTTATCAGTTTAGAAAATTTTACCACCACCATCGCCCACGACCTATCGCTTGATTTTATTGATGAAAAATTCTACGATGAAAAAAAACATAAAATGCTTGAACCCATAGCGGGCGATGCCATTGATACATTAGAACAATTGGTGCAAGAATTATCGTTAAACCTTGATCCTTTTCCCAAAAAACCGGGCGCCACTATTCCTGATGCTTTTCGTGCTGAATTATCACCCGCCAATCCATCATTACAAAAACCTTTTGCCAAATTAAATAAAAAATTACAAAATAAAAAATGACCAATGATATTTCCACCATCGCCCTTGAAGCCAAAAAAATTGCCACCAAAATGGCTCAGGTGTCAAGCGATGCAAAAAATAACTGCCTTAAACTATTGGCAAAAAAACTATTGGCGGAAAAAAATGCCATCATCTCTGCCAATCAAATTGATGTAAAAAATGGTAAGGATTTAACCCCTGCCTTGCAAGATAGGTTATGGCTGGATGAAAAAAGAATAACCGCCATAGCCGAACAGGTCATCACCATTGCCGAACTACCCGACCCAGTTGGCAAGGTGCTTGATGAATGGCAACGCCCCAATGGTTTAAGCATAAAAAAAATTGCCTGCCCGCTGGGCGTGGTGCTGGCGATTTATGAATCACGCCCCAATGTATCGATAGATATTTCTGCCCTAACATTAAAATCGGGCAATGTTGCCATTTTGCGTGGCGGCACCGCCAGCAAATCGACATCGCAAAAATTATTATCATTGATGAGCGAATCATTAAAAGAATCCCGCCTGCCCATTTTACAAACCCAAATGGTGATGGCTGACGAGCGATCCATCATAGGCGAATTATTAAAAATGAAAAATACCATAGATGTGGTTGTGCCGCGCGGCGGGAAGGCATTGATTAACTATGTGAAAGCAAATGCCACCATGCCAGTTTTTGCCCATGAAGACGGCAACTGCCATATCTATGTTGATGGTGATGCCGATATTGATATGGCAACCCATATTATCAATAATGCCAAATTACGGCGGGTGGGTATATGCGGGGCGATGGAAACATTGCTGGTGGATAAAAAAATCGCATCCTATCTTGGCGTTTTATTAAAACCGCTTATCGATGCGGGGGTGGAATTTCGTGCATGTGAAATATCGCACAATATTTTGGGGCAGGAAAATATCAAAAGCAAACTGGCAAGCGATGAAGATTATTTTACAGAATTTTTAGATAAGATATTGGCGATTAAAATGGTTGATGGGGTGGCACAAGCCATCGACCATATTAATCATTATGGTTCGCACCACACCGATGCCATCATCAGCGCATCAAAAAAAACTGCCATGATATTTTTGACCGAGGTTAATAGTGCCATCGTATTACATAATGCATCGACCCAATTTGCCGATGGCGGTGAATTTGGTTTTGGCGCCGAGGTGGGGGTAGCCACAGGCAAATTTCATGCAAGGGGACCGGTGGGGTTAAAAGAATTATGCAGTTATTATTATCAGGTTTTTGGTGATGGACAATGCCGCCCCTAAATTATTTGAAAAAATTTCGCCACTTAAAATGGCAAAAGGGCAAAAGACGCATTGGTTTATTGGGCGGCAGTTTTAACCCCGCGCATGATGGGCATCGCACGGCATCTATATTGGCGATGCGGCAATTTTTTTTACATGAAATTTGGTGGTTGGTGGTGGAGCAAAACCCCCACAAAAAAACCATATCCACCCCGATTGGCGAAAGGGCGTTGCTGGCAAAAAAAACCGCACGACACCCCAAAATAAAAATAAAAACATTAGATGGCAAAAAAAATATCTATAGTTATGATGCGATAAAACAAATTATCAAACAGCACCCGAAAAAAAAATTTTTATTTATTATGGGTAGCGATTGTTGGTTTCAATTTCACCATTGGCATCGGTATCGTGATATGGCAAAATTATTACCGCTGGTGATGATTAATCGGGCGCCGCACCACCATTTATATCGCCGCGCCCCAGCCGATAGGGTGATTAAAAACAAACGCCGTTTCACCCACCCATTGAATCATTTGTCGTCTAGTGGGAGGGGGTGGTTGAAAAATATGAAATAAAGTGATATATGGGGAGGTATGACAAATCCATTAACATTAAAAAACCCAATAGATCTTGCTATCTTTTATAATAAGCGCGGTGTTGAAGAATATAAATTGGGAGAATATCAAAAGTCCATAGAATATTTTTATATAGCGATAGAATTAAATCCAAAATATGCTGAAGCCTATCATAACCGTGGTTTTACAAACAAAGCATTAAAACAAGACGAAAAAGCCCAAGAAGATTTTGGTGAAGCTAAAGAATTAAAAAATAAGAATCTAATATCAGGGATTAGCTTACGCAATCTACCTATATAATAAAAAAAGTTATGAGTAAAATTAAAAAAATTTTTATTTCAATTAGTTTGTTGCTGGGTATATTATCGGGTGGTTTTTTTCAAAACCATTCTATTACCCATTTCAATTACGCCAATGCACAAGATTCTAGTGATAAAGAAACATATAGCTACTTATTAGACACAATAAAAGATTATGATAAGGCTATAAGGTTAAATCCAAAAAATGCTTATGCCTATTTTTGGCGTGGCGATGCAAAATATGAATTAGAACGATTTGAAGAAGCTATAAAAGATTATGATAAATTTATAAAATTAAAGCCAAAACATACTGATGCCTATGCTCATCGTGGCGGGGCAAAACTTAGATTAAAACAATATAAAGAAGCTGAAAAAGATTTTAATAAGGCTATAAAAAATATTAAGTTTATAGAATATAATAAATCTTTTTCAGATAGGCTTATAAAACTAGATCAAAAAAGTAAATATTCGAATGGCTATTTTATGCGTGGTTGGGCAAAATATAGATTACAACAATATGAAACATCCATAAAGGATTTGAATAAAGCAATATCATTATCAATATCAATATCAAATAATGATATGCTTTATTATATTCGTGGTCTTGCAAAAAAGGCAATAGGGCAAGATAAAGAAGCCAAAAAAGATTTTGATAAGGCAAGAAAATTAAATTCAAAAATAGATAAATTGATGGATCATTTTATAAATCAATTCTAAATAACCCTGCTTAGCAATACCTCACCACTTTTTATCATAATTCACAAACAGACTAAAAAAATCATTGAAGATGAAAAGATTATGAAGAAATTGATTAAAAAAATTTTTATTTCGGTTTGTTTGCTGGGTATATTATCAAGTGGTTTTTTTCAAAACCATTCCATTGTCCATTTCAATCACGCCAATGCACAAACGGCACAAGCACAAACTGAAGAAGATATAAAAGCCCATTTAGAAAGCATAAAACGGGTGGATAAACTTATAAAACAAAAACCAAAAGTTGCTTTCTTATATCGCTGGCGTGGTGATTCCAAATATGCACTGAGATTATATGAATCAGCCATAAAAGATTTTGATAAGGCAATAGAATTAGATCCAAACGATTATGATTTCTATTATCTTCGTGGTGCGGCAAAATATAAATTAAAACAATATAAATCAGCCAAAAAAGATTTTGATATGTCTATAAAATTACATCCAAGATCAAAAGCATATATAAGTATTAATTTTCCCTACCCACCATAAGGGTTTTTTTTCACCCGTAAGGTCCAGCGAATTGGTATGCCCGCTAAATCAAATTCATCTCGCAAATTATTTTCTAAATAACGCAAATAATTTTCATGTAGCAAAAATTTACGCGTCAAAAATAATACAAAATGCGGTGGTCGTGATTTGCTATTAACCATATAATTTATTTTGGCTCGCAATCCCCGATGGCTGGGTGGTGGGTTTTTTTCTATCGCCTGCCGTAACCAACGATTCAATTTGTTGGTTTCGATATGGCGGCTCCAGCGGTCATGTAATTGTTTTATCACCAACCATAAACCTTCGGTAGATTTTTTATCAATTGCCGATAGGCTAACGATCGGCAACCCCTTCACCCGTGGCAATAAATACCCCACCTGCCTTTCAATATTACTTTTTGTTTTTCTTTTGTCTGTCACCAAATCCCATTTATTCAATACCAAACAAAGCGGTCTGCCCTGTTGTATGATATTTTTAATAATTGCCATATCTTGCTGGGTAAGCGGGCTTGTGGCATCGATCATCAACAATGCTACATGGGCAAACCGCAATGCCACCATTGCCAACCCAACCGATTTTTTTTCAATATCTTCGCTGATGGATGATTTTCGCCTTATGCCCGCTGTGTCTATAACCTGAAAATCCATAGCATGGTGCTGGATGGTTTTTTTTATATCATGGTAGGTTGCATCACGGGTGGTGCCAGCCCTATCGTCCGTCAGCACCGCCAACCGCTCAAGCAAACGATTGGTCAGGGTCGATTTGCCCACATTGGGGCGACCCAATATCGCCAATTTTATTTTTTTATCTAGGGTATGGTTATCACCCATGATAATATCGCTATGTTCATCAGCGATGGTATCGGTATTTTTATCACCTGTGGCATCGGTATCATCGCCCCCCAAATGATGTGTTTTTTCATCAACCATAAAACTATCGGTAGGCAAGGTTTTTACCAATAATTCATATAACCCATCCATACCTAACCCATGATTTGCCGAAATATGTATCAGGGGGATATTTTTCGCCCCCCCCACCCGATTGATAGGGTGTTTGGCAAGCAGGCTGGCAACCTCCGCCAGTGTATTAAATAGTTTTTCCTCCGCCTCGCCCTTATTGACTACAATGGCACAATCTATCGGCTGGTGGTGTTGCTGGCGGGCTATCCATTCGGCAAATTGCCAATCAAGCCGATTCAATGGCACCAACCCATCAACCATAAATAACAACAGGTTTGATGATGCTATGGTATCGTATAATATTTTTCGTGCGTCTTCATCCATCTTATCTTTTAATGGTTGAAACCCTATGGTATCGGCTAACATAAATTCGGCATCAAACAAACGGGCAGGCGCCACAGCCACATCACGGGTTAGCCCCGCCCTATTGGCGGTAAGGCGTTGCGGCCTTTCATAATTTTTTATCACCAAACGATTAAACAGGGTTGATTTACCCACATTGGTGCGCCCCACCAAACTGATGAAAAATTTTTTCTGTGCGGTATCATCGATCGGTAGGGGCATACCCCACCATTACCATTTTCTATCGGCGATGGCAAAAACCATTATCAAAACGGCTGAAAATATCAAATTGCTTGCCAATGAACGCACCGCAAATATCTGTGCCAAACCAGCGGGTATTGCCCCTGCCTGATGCAATAGATCATCATGCAAAACTTCATTGACCCACAGATATGACCCCAGCAACAATAATAATGACAACAAACAACGGCGATAAAATTGGCGAATGATATTTTTGAAAAATGAACTGTGGAGTAGAAAACTTAAACCCGCCGATAGCACCAAAACCACCCATGCTATTTGCAAAGCAACCAAATGGTCATGCCCGCCGCCCATGCCGGGTAAATGCGGTGGCAATGATAGGGCGGGGATAAAAAACACCGCACCCCAGAATGCAAAAATCCATAACAGACAATTTTTTTTATTGATAGTCAAATGGCATAGATATAAAATCGCCAGCACCAGCAAGGCAAAGCAAAGGCTGGTGGCAAGATTGGCAATGATGGTTTTGGCAAATCGTGCGGCGGCAAATACATCAGATGCTTCGGGTAAATTATTTTCTATCTGCTCGGCGATTGCCAAAATCGGTAAAGTAAAAAATGCCTGTGCGAGCGAAAGCGAAAGCCCCGCCACCACGCCCGCCACAATGACGTGCATCAGCTTGCGGGCTATCATATCCAGCGAAAACATTATTATATGTCTTGCCGCCAATTAATGACAAGGAAAATTTAAACTATGTCGTGTATCATGGGCGGCATTGTGAAGATAGGCCTTTGCCGAAAACCCCGTCAACCACAAACCAGAGGCCGCCACCAAAAACAAAAAACCGCCCACCCCCAAGCGAACATACATTGCCGATAATGGGCGACGATTTTTTTTGGCTAATGAGTCGGCTATATTTTTATCAAGCGACCATGCCTTTTGCGATAATTTTTGCATTTTTCACTCCTTCGGAAAAATAATTGTTTTTTTCAAACAATACTATGCCAAACAAAAAAAATTGGCACAATACCATTACCATGATCGGCAGGTCTCCTGACTTTGGTGCGACGATAATTGTTGTAGCAACTTATCAAACAAAAAAACCTTCCCAATGTCTCAGTGGTTTTTATGCCGCCTTTTGCATCACACCCACAGTTGCGAAGGACAGCTGAGATTACCAAATACCGCCATTAGCTATATTTGATTCCCATTCCCTATTAAGCCCCCATTTAACGCTTAAGCATCACGCAAAACAGGCACCGACTATGGTGCATAAAATCTAACCGATTCGCCCAACAATAGCAAGCTCGGTCTTTTTTATAAAATTTAAGGGTGTTTTAATCGGCGATCGGTGGGGTAATCATAACCCAATTTTTCACGCGCCAATTCTTCCAAATAATCTTTATCAATGTTTTTTTCATCAAGCGAGCGTATTTTTCTTACCAACAATTGATTTTTGGCTTGCCAATTTTTTTTATCGGTCTTTAAATTATGTATTGTTTCATTTTTTTTTAACAAACGATAAGCTTGCCCAGCGGTTTGAAACACACCCAACAACAGAGCAAGAAAAAATAGCACAAACGCAAATTTTTTTACATACATCGCAAATAGAAATACATCCTATTCAGCCTCAGGGATAGAAAACAAATCAGATTCGCCATCATCATCATCATTTTTTTTCTTAGCAAAACGCCGACGCTGTTTTTGCGGTTTGCTATCATCTGCCGTTTCATCATGCCTATCACCCCGCAAATCAACCACATCAGGATAGGGCGATGCATTATCAACCGCTTCATCATCTGCCCCGCCAAAAAACCCACTCAATATTCGCTTGAAAAGACCAGATTTCTTCTGCCCACCATCATGGGTGGTTTCGCCATCATCTATTTTTTCATACCCTGCCAATTCATCGACAAATTCGCTGGCAAATTCATTCGGCATATCATGGGCCAAATCATCAGAAAATTCCTCATCTGGTTTTTTTGATAAAGCAGCGGCACCATCGCCAGTCGCCTTATGGTCATCACCCTCTTCATTAAGCGATTTAGAAAAATCATCAAAATCATCCATGGTATCTTTGAAAACATCATCCGATGGATTATCGCCTTCAGACTTATCAATTTCATTTTCTATCTCATCACCAAAACGGGTTGCCACCACACCATCGGTTTTTATACCATCATCTTGCTTTGGCTGTTTGCTAAAACCGCTGGCAAAGGGATTGGCAAAAACTGGGCGACCGCCACTACTATCCCCCATTTGACCTGCTTGCTCCACCCTTGCCGCCATTGACTCACCCATATTTGCCGTATTATTTTTGGAATCGATGCCATGAAATTGATTGCCAACATCTTCTATATCTTCATCATCGCCATCATCATACATCCCCTCCCGCAAAGGGTTAAGCGGTGTATTTTTAATCGCCGCCAAATGTTCGTCGGTTTTTTCGGGTTGAAAAGTTTTTAAAAAATGGTTTGCCACATTGGCACTATCACCCCTAATGCCAGTTGCCACCAATGATACCCGCATCTTGCCTTTTAAATTTTCATCATCGCTGGAACTACCAATATGGATATTGCAATGTTCCCCAGCGGCTTTTGAAATAATCGCTATTGCCTTTTCAGTTTCAAATAAGGTCAAATCATCACCGCCCGATATATTGATAAGCAATTGCCTTGCACCCGCTATATCAGTATTTTCTAACAAGGGATTTTGTATAGCCCTACCTGCGGCAACCGCGGCACGATCCTGACCATTGGCTTCGCCCGTGCCCAAAACAGCCCGCCCCATTTCACCCATCACGCCACGCAAATCGGCAAGGTCTAAATTAATATGGCCAGGGCGAACAATAATATCACTAATCCCCGCAACCCCATTATACAACACCTCATCGGCAAGCAAAAACGCCTGACGATTGGTGGTTTTTTCATCGGCAAGCGTCATCAAATTTTGGTTGGGAACAATAATCAAAGTGCCAACATAATCCTTTATCACCCTTATGCCATCAAGCGCCAGATCCATTTTCTTACGCCCTTCAAAAGCAAATGGCTTGGTAATCACCCCTATGGTTAAAATACCCATTTCTTTAGCAATTTTAGCAACCATAGGTGCGGCGCCCGTGCCAGTGCCGCCGCCCATACCAGCGGTGATGAATAACATATTACAATTTTTTAAGGTTTCTTTAATTTCAGCCGTATTTTCCCTTGCCGCTTCACGCCCAACCTCAGGGTTGCCGCCTGCCCCCAAACCTTGTGTCAAATTGCTACCCAATTGAATTTTTATATCGGCACGGGAATGAATAAGCGATTGTGTATCGGTATTGGCAGATACAAATTGCACACCTTGTAATTTTTTTTCAACCATATTGTTGATGGCGTTGCAACCTGCCCCGCCGACGCCAAAAACAATGATACTGGGATTAAAGCTCATAGTATTTTATTCTATCTTTGTTCGTTTATTTTGCAAGTTTTTTTATTATTTTATCCATAATTTTTTTTTGCCCAAGCAATGATATTACGCCATAGCGATGGTTTGGGTAAGAATTGATAAAAATCCATGTGCGATGTATTTTGTTGTTGTTGATTCAATTGTTTTTTAATAATAAATAATGCGACTCCCGTTAATCCTGCAATTTCTGTGCCATGCACATAACGGGGCAAGTTAGCCAAATTGGTAGCAGGTGTGGTATGCACCCTTTTATGCAATTTTTCAGCCAATAATCTATCCAAACCACGCAATTTTGCACCACCACCGCTTATCGCCAGCACCGAAAGATTCTGATATTGAATGCGATTTTTTTCCAAAATGCCAACAATATGATTAATAAATTTTGAAAGATGCGCCCGCACCACCACCATCGCCTTATCATTATCAATGTTGGGCAAAAGCGGATTGGGCGGAATGGATGCATGATAGCCCGTCATATCGGGCAGGTTGCGTTTGACCGCTTCAGCGGTTTTGATATCAAGCCGTAAGGTTTTTGCCAACTCACGAGTCAAAGAACGCCCACCCACATTAAAACGATATAAAAATATCGGGCAAAAATTTTTTATCACCGCCACATTGGTGGTATCGGCACCGATATGAATCGATAAAGCACCTGTGTCTTGCTCCTCAACCGATGTCATACCCAATGCCACCGCCATGGCTTCATCCATCAACAACGATGGCGGTAATTTCATATTATCCAAAAAACTATCAACATTTTCAAGTGCATGGCGGTCCTCATATATCATCGCCATAGTCAAAGATAGATTCTGCCCCACCAAGCCAAGCGGGTTTTTTATTGATGGCGATTGGTCAAGCCGATATTCAAATGGAATGGGGTAAAGCAAATGATAATCCCCCACTATCTTTGGTGACCAAAATCGTTGATGCAAACCAAAAAGATGCCGTCTGGTAATTGCCGCCCCGCCCAATGTCAGATTGTATTTTTTCATCACCACCACTGGCTTGGTGCCAGAAAACAAAAGGGCAATTTTTTTTAAATTATACTCTGCCATTTTTTCAGCCTGACTCAATGCCAAAAAAACCCTACTGCGACAGGCTTTTAAATCGGTGATAAAACCATTTTTGATACCCAGCGATGTCGCCATACCAATGCCCATCAACAGCGGTGCATTGTTTTTATCACGGCGAAAAATTGCCAGCCTGATGGTTTCGCTACCCAATGACAAAACGCCAAAAGGTTCATTGTCAAAATTTTGTGAAAAACCTCGCCAACCATCTTTGAAAATATTCGCCGATGACAAAAAACGATTTTTTTTGAAAGCCATAGGCATGATGACTTTATAGATTATTTTTCTGGTGATAACAACCGCACCACCGTTTGATTGGCAAGACGCAAATCAAGTTTTTCAATCTTTAAATCTAAAATTTTTTCTTCCAACACCAAACGACTCAAACGCTGTATATCATTGTTATCCATATTTTCGGGCATCTCAACCAGCAAGGTTTTTCTTATCAAGGGTCTTGCCAACCATAATCGCCAACGCCGCCCACCCACAAATTCCACCTCGCGCACAATATCCAACAACAAACTATAAGATTGCAAAATGTTAAATAATGCAATGAATCGTTCGGCAACCACTTCATCGCCCTTACCCCGCAAACGAATGATATTGCTGGGCAAATCACCTATCGGTGGTCTTGCCAACAACAAACCATCACGGGTAATAATTTGATTGTGGCGGGGCAAAAAAGCAAGTGGCTGTCTTTCGGTAAAATTGACTCGTAATTGCCGACTGGGATAATGCACCACCACGATTGCCGATTCTATCATCGGCAAGGTTTCTAATTGTTTTTTTATCAAACCCGCAGGGATAAAGGGCAAAGGTTCATGCAAAGCTATAGGGTGGGCGATAAGAATTTTTTTTACAATCGCATCGCGCGAAGTATAGGTGACATCGCTGATAGCGGTTGATTGCAACAGCAAATGAAGATTCACTGCCACCTTTTCAATATAGGGTCTGATAAAATATAACGCCGCATCTGGGTTGCGTGGCGGATAGAAAAAAAAATACAATACCCCCATCATAACTATTATCACTGCCATCATCACCAAACGGGCAATGCGTTGATAAATATCACCAAAATATGCCATATTTCATTATAAACGATTCTTTATTTTTCTTTCAAACAAGCACTTGCCAAAATAATATCAACCAATTCAGGAAATTCTATGCCGCGGTATTTTGCCTGCTCGGGCACCAGCGATAGATTTGTCATACCTGGTTGGGTATTGATTTCTAACAACACCAGCCTATCATGTTTGGGGTCATAACGAAAATCGCTACGGCTTAACCCCACCGCCCCGATCGCACGATGCGCCGCATCGGCAAATGATAAACATTGTTCGGTAATTTTTTTATCAATCTTGGCAGGGCAAATATGAATGGTCTCGCCATCTTGATATTTTGCCTTATAATCATAAACCCCTCTTTTGGGTTGCAATTCGGTTACTGCCAAAACCGACGGCGTGCCATTGATATCAAGCACCGCTGTGGTCAATTCAAGGCCGGGAATATATTCCTCGATCATCGCATCGCCAAAATGCCATGATGTCAAATCGGGGAAATGTTGTTTATGTTTGACAATATAAAGCCCAACCGATGAGCCTTCAAACACTGGTTTAATCACAAAGGGAACATCCATCGGCAAATTTTCATGTGATAATTTTTTTATCTGCTGTGTGGTTTTTGTTATATGCGGGGCTATCGGCACGCCATATTTTGCCAAATGCGTCAAGGCTGCCGTTTTATTCATTGCCAAGCACGATGTGGCAACACCCGAATGGCTATAGGGAATTTTTAATTCCTCCAATATTTTTTGCACCCCGCCGTCTTCGCCAAATTGCCCATGCAATGCATTGAAACAGGCATCGGGTGCGTATAAAATGATATCTTTTTTTAATCTGGCAAGCGATGCCTCATCAATGTTTATCGGGTCAAATTTTTTTATATCATAACCCAATGTTTCTAAAGCATCGCACACCGCCTCCCCCGATACCAGCGATACCGCTCGCTCGGCAGATGGTCCCCCCAACAGCACTGCAATTTTATGAAATTTTTTTTTCATATCATTGCCTCCCCGACTTTTTTAATTTCCCATTCCAAATGGATATGAAATTTTTCATACACCAATTTGATTGCCAATTCTGCCAATTTTTCAATATCGGCGGCGCTGGCATGGTTATCATTCAACAAAAAATTACAATGTTTTTCACTAAACATCGCCCCGCCAACACGATAGCCACGCAACCCCACCGCATCGATCAATTGCCAAGCATGTTTGGGCAAGGGGTTTTTAAAAGTTGACCCACCCGTTCTAACCGCCATCGGTTGATGATTATTTTTATCTTCCTTCAGCTTTGCCATCTTATGGCGAATAGTTTTTGCATCGCCCGCTTTGGCATTAAAATATGCCGCCACACAAATCGCCTGCGGTGGCAATTCGGCATGGCGATAAGCAAATTTTAAATCACTATTTTGTAATGTTAGATATTCGCCCTGCCGAGTTATGATATCAGCATGGTGAAGAATATCGCAAGTTTCCCCACCAAAACAACCCGCATTCATCATCACCGCACCACCCACCGAACCCGGTATGCCCGTATAAAATTCAAACCCCATCACATTTTTTTGTAAGGCAAATTGTGCCAAATTGACATCACGCACCCCTGCCCCCGCCATTATCAACCCATTATCATAACTTAAATGTTGAAAACCTTGCCCCAATTTTATCACCGCACCCCGCACCCCGCCATCACGCACCAACAGGTTTGATGCCATACCTATCGGCAAAACAAACATATCGTGCGGTATAAGATGTAAGAATTTTTGTAAATCTTGAATGTCTTGCGGCATAAAAAATATATCGGCATTGCCGCCCACCTGAAACCAAGTGCGGCGTGCCAAGGCGCTATCAAACAACAATCTATCGCCAAAACCCGCCGCCGATAAAGTTGATAATAGTTTTTTATCTAACATTTTTTATAGCAATTTTTCTAATTCAGCGGGCAAGCGATTAGCCCATTTTGATGCATGCCCCGCACCCACACACAAAACCATATCATTGGGTTGTAAAATTTTTGCCAATTGGCTTGCCAATTTTTCTGGCGATAATAATTTTTCGGCGGCGGGGTGCCCCGCCTTTTTTATTGCCGCCAATAAATCATCGCCACTCACCCCTGCGATAGGTTCTTCGCCAGCTTGATAGACATCTGCCACCAACACAACATCGCTCGCCAATAATGATCGACAAAAACCATCCATCAAATCACGCAAACGGCTATAACGATGCGGCTCCATCACCACCACCAATCGCCCTGATTGATTATCTTGCATATTCAATGTTAAACGCGCTGCCTCCAGCACCGCATCAATTTCGGCAGGGTGGTGGGCATAATCATCAATCACCGAGATGTTTTTTTTATCCTTACCATCCACCGTGCCTGTTAGGGTAAAACGCCGTCTCACCCCTTGAAAAGATTGTAAAGCGGTGCGAATATTTGCCATTGGTATATCAGCCGCTCGTGCCACCGCTATGGCGGCGGTGGCATTGCTGACATTGTGATGACCAAACAATGGCAAACGGATAGATGTTTGCACACCATCTGCCATTAGCAAATCAAACACCGCACCATGTTTATCAAATTTTGTATTTTGGATCCGCACCATCGCATCTGGCGATAAACCATAGGTGATGATTTTTCGTTCGCTGATTTTTTTTATCAATTCTGCCACCACTGGGTGGTCAATACCCGCCACCGCAAAACCATCCACTGGCACACGGCGTATAAAATCATAAAAGGCTGTTTTAATTTTTTCAAAATCGCCATAATGGTCAAGATGTTCGGGATCAATGTTGGTAACCACTGCCACTGCCGCAGGCAATAACAAAAATGAACCATCTGATTCATCGGCTTCGGCTATCAACCAATCGCCCCGCCCCAATTTTGCATTTGATTGATAATTATTGATGATACCGCCACTGATAACCACAGGGTCAAGCCCCGAGCTGATAAAAATATGTGCGATAAGCGATGTGGTGGTGGTTTTGCCATGCGTTCCCGAAACTGCCACCGATTTTTTTGCACGCATCAAGGTTGCCAACATATCGGCGCGATGCACAATAGGTATTCCCCTATTCTGTGCCGCCATATATTCTGGATTATCTTTTTTAATCGCTGTGCTGACCACCATCGTATCAATGTTGGCAATGTTTTTGGCGTCATGCCCTAGATGCACCATAATATTTTTTTCACGCAACCTTCTTACATTGGCATTTTCGCCCGAATCCGACCCTGCCACCTGATACCCCCAATCCTGCATCACCTCGGCTATGGCTGACATACCAATTCCCCCAATGCCAACAAAATAAATAATTCCCAAAGGGCGAGCCGTATTTTTAGAATTAAAATGAAATATCATACCGATCATTCCTTTGAAAATGTTTTTGGGTTTAAAAATATTATTTGATAGATGTTTTTTCTATAGTGCTTATAGCTAATTTCATCAATTCAAAACTAGCATTTTTTTTGGCAAAATATCCTATGCGGTGCGATAGCTGTCGCCGTTTGGCAGGGCTATTTATCAAATCAACTATATGCATCGCCAATGAATCGCTCACCGCATCATATAATTTGAGGTTGGATGTTTTTGGCTCCACCACCAAACGACAAGATTGTTTATCACAAAGCCATTTGGCATTGTAATATTGGTGGTTATCGGTTGCAAAGGGAAAGGGAATAAGGATGCTCGGCATTGCCATAGCCGAAATTTCGGCAATGGTTGATGCCCCCGCCCGCCCGATGAAAATATCGGCATTGGCTAGTTTTTTGGGCACATCATAAAAAAATTCTCTAACATCATGTTTGATAGCCATTTTTTTATAAGTCTTTTGTAAATATACCAGCTGGTCGGGGTTGGCTTGTTGCTGAATGGTGATATTTTTATAAGATGATATTGCCATTGCCTTTTCTATGGCTTTGGGCAAAATAGTGGCAAATGACCTCGCACCTTGCGACCCACCGGTTATCAATAGGCTGATAGGGTGGTTGGTGAATTTTCGTTTTGGTTTTTTTTGTAAAAATTCTTGTTTAATAGGCGTGCCGACAAAATAAGTTTTATTCTGTTGTTTTTTTAAAATCCCCCGACATTGTGGCAAACCAGTGGCTATTGCCGAAGCCGATGATGCAAATAACCGATTGGCACGCCCCATCACCATATTCTGTTCTAAAAAAATATGGCGAATACCAAGCCACCTTGCCGCCAAAAAACTTGGCACCATCATATAACCACCAAACCCTATCAATATATCAGGTTTTTCAAGCCGAAATAATTTTATCAAGGGATAAATCGCCAACAACAATGATAAAAGGGATATTATTTTTTTTCCAATACCGCCTTGGGGACTTTTTAAGGGTATTTTATAAAGCCTAGCAGATGATGTTTGACCAAAATAATGCTTAAAATAATCAAACCCCCGTTGTTCACAAATAATATGCGGTGCATAACCATGTGTGATAAAACTATCTGCCAAGGCACGGGCGGGAAAACTATGACCGCCTGTGCCACCCGACACCAAAAAAATTTTATAGGAAAAATTTTTATTGTAGCTTTTGTTTTTTTTAATCATTTTTTTGTCTGGTTAAAGCCAACAAAAGACCGATGGTAATTGAAGTGGCTATCATTGCCGAGCCACCATAAGAAACAAATGGCAAGGTAAGACCTTTGGTAGGACCAAGCCCAAGCACGCTAAAGATATTAATAAGCGCCGTCAAACCAAATTGGCACACCAATCCGCCGCCCGCTATAATAACAAAATCATTCTTGCTTTCATAAAGCCGCTTAAAACATTTTAAAATAATGATCGGGTAAATCGCCATCACCGCCAAGGTCGGCAATAACCCCAATTCTTCCCCCAAAAGTGCCAAAATAAAATCGGTATGCACATCGGGCAAAGTTAATTTTACCACGCCATTGCCAAGTCCAGTGCCAAAAAAACCACCATTGATAAATGCCGATAGCGATTTTTTGATTTGATAATCATTCAACCCCAACACCCTATCTTGCACATGGGGAAATAAATAATACATCACCACCACCCCGATCGCCATCAAAACCACCAACAACAAAATAAACCGCCAAGATGTTCCTGCCAAAAATAATATTGCCAAAAAAGTCGCATAGACCAAAATGGTCATACCAATATCAGGTTGTAATAAAAGTAGTGCCATCACTGCCAATAAAACCCCGCCTGCCAAACCATAAAAAAAATTCTGTTGCTGTTGTTTGCCAAGCACAAACAAATTGGCAAATAACACCGCCAAGGCTGGTTTAATAAATTCAGATGGTTGCAAACCAAAGCCAAACAACCGCACCCAACGATGTGCCCCCTTCACCTCCTGCCCACCAGTTATCAAAATAAATAACATCATACCAAAGGCAATAAAAAACAATATCCCCGCAAAACCCTTCACCTGTCGCGGCGATAAAAAACTCACCATGATGATAACCATCATGCCAGATATGACAAAAACAATATGTTTGACAAAAGCCGATGATGGTGTGACGGGGTTTGCCATGCTGGAAAAAACTGCCAACAAACCTATCGCCATCAAAACAAACACCAACCCCAAACTCTGAATATCAACCGACCACCACCATCGTGCCAGCGGGCTTTTATCAGCACGGGTAAATAACAAACGATCCATAATAAAAAAATAAATTATATGTTAGGTTTTATTTTGAAAAGCCAGCACCCGATGTTTGAAATCATCACCGCGTTCTTCAAAATTTTTATATTGGTCAAAACTCGCCCCAAGTGGCGATAATAACACAACATCGCCATACTGAGCATCGCGCCTTGCCGCCGATAATGCACCCGCCAAATCATCAAACATATCACTTGCAATATATGCCATAACCTCATTTTGCAATTTTCTTGCCCCCGCACCAAAAAAATATCCATGTTTGATATGGCTGGCCGCCGCCGCCAATTCAAAAAACCTATCGCCCATTTTCAACGCCCCGCCAGCCAACCAGCGAATATTTTGAAAACCACATAAAGATTTCAAAGCCGCATCAACATTGGTGGCTTTGCTATCATTGATATAATCAACCCCCGCTATATGTGCCACCCATTCTTGGCGATGCGGTAATGGCGTAAATGTTTTCAATGCCGATAAAAAATCTGTAACCGATACACCATAATAATCGGCTATCAAATAGGCTGCTGCCATATTTTGTGCATGGTGGGGGCCTCTTAAATTTTTATGAAATGGTAAAGATAAAATGGTTTTTTCTTTCATACCTGCCACTCTACGGGTATCTATCAATTTGCCATCCAAAACCCCCACCCCGCCATCTGGCAAAACCACCCCCGAAATAGGAATAAGTTTTAAATCATGCTTATTTTTTTCATAATAGTCACGACAAAATTCATCATCAATGCCGATGATGGATATATCTGGTTG
>JBPCVJ010000032.1:0-15562 GCA_051010635.1 Alphaproteobacteria bacterium
ACACAAGAATTTCCCGCCCGTTTTCAAAACGCGCCGTGCCTCACGCAATGCCGTTTCTTTATTGGTGATGTTGCGAATACCAAAGGCGATGGTGATGGCATCAAAACTGCCATCGGGGAATGGCAATTTTTCGGCAGATCCCTTGACAAAGTCGATCGCCGCGAACACCGCCAGACTATCGGCATTTTGCCGACCCCGTTGTAACATAGCGGGGGTGATATCAAGCACCGTTGCCCTATTGCCACCTGAACGCAAATAGCGAAGTGCCACATCGCCCGTGCCACCCGCCACATCAAGCAAATGACCTGTTTTGGGTATTTGTGCCACCAATTCGTCTTTCCACAAACGGTGTAGCCCCAAACTCATCACATCATTCATCAGGTCATATTTTTTTGCCACCTTGCCGAATAAATCACGCACCCTAGCGGTTTTTTCATTGGGGTGAATTTTGGCAAAGCCGAAATCAACCCTATCATCATTTTGATAAGCCGAGCTGTCGCTGACATAATGTTTGGTGGATGGTCGCATGGATTTTACCTTAAGGAATATTTTTCTATTTGGCAAACAGAATTCTATCCTTACCCGCAACTATCATAAACCTATCACCGCGTGCCCGTGCCACCATGGTCATATTGGCGTGCCGTGCCAATTTGGCACCATAGAGGGTGAAACCATTGCGAGATACCAATATGGGTATATCCATCAGCAAACATTTGATAACCATTTCAGATGTCAGCCGACCCGTGGTGTAGAAAATTTTATCATGCCCGCTGATGCCATGTTGCCACATATAGCCAGCGATTTTATCAACCGCATTGTGTCGCCCGACATCTTCAACATAAATTTTTGGCACATCCCCCACCGCCAAGGCACAACCATGTATCGCCCCCGCCGTAAGATACAAACTGGGGGTCAAGGCAATTTTTTTTAATAAATTTTGTAATTGCTGGGTAGATATTTTTGTATCGCTGGTGATTTTTGTTTTATCCACCTCATCCATAATATCACCAAACACGGTGCCCTGCCCACAGCCTGAGGTGACAATTTTCTTTTTTGTTTTAATTTCAAAATGGGTCGGTTGTTTGGTGCGCACCACCACCACCCCAAGCTCATCATCAACCTCAACAGCGGTGATAGCATCATCGCTGGTTAATATTTTTTGATTAACTAGAAATCCTATTGCCAAATAATTCGGGTGGTCGCCTATCGTCATAGCGGTAATGATCTCTTGGCTATTCAAAAATATCGTCAAGGGTTTTTCACTAATAGCGGGGTGGGTGATATCTTGATTTTTTTCATTCACCACCCCTATCGGGCTGGTTAGCTTATCTTGCTGTGCCACCGATGGTGCAAGCCAATAATCACCCTGATAAAATTTATTGGAAAATGTGTTTTCTACCATTTTTACCACAACCAAAATTTTGGCTCAAAGATTTAGCGATAATATAATGCGAGGAAAATAAATAACCCCACCAGCCATTGACGACGAAACACCCGCAAATTTCTATAAGGTTGTTTTAGGTGAACCTTGTCATAACTATCAAACATCGCAAACCCCGCCAGCAACCAATAAACATAGGCAAATCGGTTGCCATCGCCCAAATAATAAATCAACCCTAACAACAGCCCCGCCATAGATAGATAAAATACCCCGATAGCAGTTTTGATATGCTTACCGAACAACAAAGCCGATGATTTTAACCCCAGCAGGGCATCTTCATCTTTATCTTGCAAAGCATAGATAGTGTCATAAGCCAAGGTCCAAAGCACACCGATGATATAAAGCCACCATAAGCCGATATTAAAATAATCATTGGTGGTGAGCATCCCTGCCACCAAAATACCGATATTGAAGGTAAATCCCAACCATAATTGCGGCAGGGGGAATATCCGCTTCATCAAAGGGTAAGGCACCACCAACCCCAATGACAAAAGTGCCACCACCTGCGCTGGGTGATTGCCAAGCAAAAATAACATCACCAGCCCTATTGCCAACAAGACCGCCAATAATTTCAAGGCATCATCCACCCCCACCCGACCGCTGGCAAGGGGGCGGTTTTTTGTGCGAACCACTTTTTTATCAAATTCTCTATCCAAAATATCATTCCACACACACCCTGCCGAACGCAGCACAAATGCCCCCAAGGCAAAAATACCCACATAACGCAACCAATCTTGATAACTCAACTGTTGATGATAAATTGCCAAGCCCCAAAGGCAAGGTATTAAAAGCAACCAAGTGCCGATGGGGCGATCAAGCCGCATCAACAAAATATAATCATGCCATTTCTTTGGCGTGATGACAAAAAGCCAATGGTTGGTTTTTATATCGCTTGGCATATGGTAGTATAAAATACATAGGGGAAAAATTGCCCTTAAAATAATAGGAATGGCGAATAAAGCCGTTAATGTTTAAGAATTTTTATATCATAAGTCATAGATGGTTGCAATTTTTTATTTTTACCATTATAGTACCTATAGCCAAAAATATTATTTCATGCCGCCAAACGATCATATAAACGACAAAAAATTATTTATCAAAAGCTACGGCTGTCAAATGAATGTCTATGATGCCGAACGCATGGCAATGCAATTGGCACCGCTCGGTTTTAGCAAAACCACCCACCCCGAAGAAGCCGATATGGTTATTCTTAACACCTGCCATATTCGTGAAAAAGCCGATGACAAGGTTTTTTCTGATATTGGTCGTTTAGAAAAACTAATGAAAAGGGATTCTATTCTCACCTTGGCAGGTTGCACCGCCCAAAGCATTGGGGTTGAAATGCAAAAACAAAAACCACGCATTGATATTGTGGTTGGCACCCAAAATTATCACCGCTTACCCCAGCTATTAGAACGGCGTTTAAGCTTTAAAAAACGCATTGCCGATATTGAATTTCCAGTCGAAAGTAAATTTGATTATCTAAAAGAAGAATTGATTATGGATAATATACCCGTATCGCAATTTTTAACCATACAGGAAGGTTGTGATAAATTTTGCAGTTTTTGCGTGGTGCCCTATACCCGCGGCGCCGAATCATCTCGCCCCTATGATGCGATCGTCAAGGAGGCAAAACAGCTAACTGCCAAGGGCGCACGGGAAATAACCCTTTTGGGGCAAAATGTAAATGGCTGGCATGGGCGGGGGCAAGATGGCAAAGAATGGAATTTGGCAAAATTGATAAACAAATTATCAGAAATAGATCATCTATGGCGAATACGCTATGTTACATCGCATATATTGGATATGGATGATGATTTGATAGCCGAGCATCGCCAAAATAAAAAATTGCAACCTTTTTTACATTTACCATTACAAAGCGGTAGCGATAAAATACTCAAAGCCATGAATCGTGGGCATAATATGAAAGATTATCTTAAAATAATTGATAAGGTAACATCGGCACGCCCTGATATTGCCCTATCGTCTGATTTTATCGTTGGTTTTCCACAAGAAGATGATGATGATTTTAACCAAACCCTATCGGCAGTGAAAAAAATTGGCTACACCGCTTGCTATTCCTTTTGTTATTCACCAAGGCTTGGCACCCCCGCCGCCGCCATGCCGCAAATACCGCATGATATTAAAATGGCAAGGCTACAAACATTACAATCTTTATTGTATCAACAAGAACAATCATTCAACCAAGCCACCATTGGCAAAACCATTGATATTTTGGTTGAAAAATCCACCAACCGATATCAAGCTAAACATCCGCTGGGGCAAACATGTCAATTGATGGGGCGGTCGCCATGGTTACAACCCGTGCATTTTGATGGCGATATGTCTATGATAGGCAAGATGATAGCGGTTAAAATAAACCACAGCGAAAAACACAGCTTATTTGGTGAATTAATCAATAGCCATGAATATGCTGCAGCCTAAATTTTATATCGCACCCATACCACAGGGATAAAAAATGGAACAAAGACTCCTTGAATTTAATGATAATAAGCGGTTGGTTAAGCTTTATGGTGTCGGCAGGAAAAATCTTTCGGCATTAGAAAAACTATTGGCAATTGATATTACCGATAGGGGTAATATGTTGAAATTATCTGGCGATAAAAAAAATATTGTTCTGGCAGAAAAAATTTTACGCACCATCTATGAACAAAAAAAACCGATCGATGATATGGATGTGATGATGCAACAAATCATCAACCATCAACATGATGAGGTTGCATCGATCATCGTCAAACACAAAAAAATTACCTTACGCACCCCCAATCAACAAAAATTTCTACAATCCATGCAGGAAAAAGATTTAAGTTTTGGTATCGGGGCCGCAGGTAGTGGCAAAACCTATCTTGCGGTTGCCTATGGTTTATCATTGGTGACATCGGGCGCTGTGGAAAAAATGATTATCACCCGCCCAGTGGTGGAAGCGGGGGAAAATTTAGGTTTTTTACCGGGCGACCTTACTGAAAAAATTGACCCCTATTTAAGACCGATAGATGATGCCATCAGCGATATTTTGGGGCATGACCAAATGAAAAAATTAAAAGAGGCAGGGCAAATAGAGGTTGCCCCGCTTGCCTATATGCGTGGCCGCACTTTGAAAAAATCTTTTATCTTGCTTGATGAAGCACAAAATACCAAAAAAATGCAGATGCGGATGTTTTTAACCCGCTTGGGCGAAAAAAGCAAAATGGTTATCACTGGCGATGGCTCACAAACCGACTTGACCCGAAAAAATGATGCAGGATTAAACGATGCTTTGAAAAAATTATCGGCATTTGATGAAATTGGTGTGGTGACCTTTCAGGTCAATGATGTGCAAAGAAATGCTTTGGTGGGCAAAATAATTGCCGCCTATGAAGCAGATGACCATAGGGAGGAAAAATAATGTGGTTGTTTTTTCATCGCTTAAAAGTTATCACAATATGCGATAGTCAATCTTGGCAAAAAGATGATAGGCGTTTTTTATTACGGCAATTAAAAAAAATCTATCATCACATACCCAATGCCCCGCCAAAAGCCTATATTGAAATTCTTTTCACCAATGATAAACATATGCAACAATTACAAAAAAAATTTTTACATAAAAACCAATCCACCAATGTTTTGGCTTTTCCCCACGACCCTGATAACCCTGCTGATAATTTTTTGGGGTCAATTGCACTTGGTTATGGTGTGATAAAAAAACAATCTCAGCAACAAAAAAAAATCTTTCACCACCATCTTTTGCATCTCGGGCTCCATGGCTTATTGCATCTTTTTCATTTTACCCATAAGAAGCAACATGAAGCAAAAAAGATGGAAAGGCTGGAAATCTTACTTTTGGCAAATATCGGCATCAACAACCCCTATCAATAAAACATGATATTACAAAAAATTATCGGTTTTCGTAAAAAAAATATGCGCCAACAATTGGATCAATTGGCGATGGCGCACGAGCATCACCTAGATAGCTTAAGCGAAAAAGAAATGGAAATGCTAAACAATATCATGACCGCATCACGCATGACGGTGGAAGATGTTATGGTGCTACGCACCAATATAAAATTCTTATCCAGCCACATGACATTGCCTGATGTAATAGCCGAGGTGGTGAAATCGCCACAAACCCGCTATCCCATCTATACTGATGACCACGACCATATCATAGGTTTTATCCATTCCAAATCTATCCTATGGGCTTTGCACCATTATAGCATCGATAGCAAGCAACAAAATAATACAAAAAATGGCGAACAAAAAATCAGCAGTAAGGAAAATGAAAAAAATTTTTTTTCACTCAAACACCTCGCTCGCCCTGTTATATTTGTATCAAGTGCCATGCCAGCCTTTGAATTATTGGCAAAAATGCGCGAAGAAAAACGCCACTTGGCTATCGTGGTTGATGAATATGGTAGCACCGATGGGTTGGTAACCGTAACCGACCTTGCCGAGGAAATTATTGGCGAGATGAAAAGCGATATCTTTATCAAACAAAAATTAAGCATCATTGCTACCAAAAATGGCTATTTGGTTGACCCCCAAATGCGTACCGCTGAGTTTGAAAAATATTTTGGTGTAAAGTTGCGTGCGCCAGTTGATGATATTGATATTGATACCGTGGGTGGGGTGGTGTTGGCATTGGCAGGTTATGTGCCACAAAAGGAAGAAAAAATAAAAACCAAAGATAAAAAAATAACTTTTATCATTAAAGATTCAACCAACCGCATTATCAAAAGCCTGATGGTCAAAGGTATTTCTAAAAAAAATGATACAACAAAACCGATTGCCGACATCACTAAACATTTACATAAAAAAAATAATCATAAAAAACCAACAACAAAAAATTTATATAAAGAAAATACAAAATAAAAAATATTTTTTTAATTGACTGCCGATCGCAATTCTGTAGCGATGGTTTTTTCATCCAATCCTTTTAGACCAATTACCACCAACTGCGATTGATGATTATTTTTTTCTATGGTGCTGAAATATCTTTCTATCCTAGGACCTGCCACTTGCCAAATTTCTTTGTATAACTTACCCGCCCGTGCCACCAAACCCTTGAGCCGCAAAATATTATAATCTTGCAATAACATCAAAATTTTTTCTTCTAATTTTTTTTCATCATCCACCACCCCCAATGACACAACAAAACTAGTAAATTCATCATGCCCATGTTCTTCTTCGCCCATAGAATCATGATGGCTTTTACGATTGACCAAATCATTTTCAACCTTATAATCTAAACCCAACAATAAATTTGGATGAATAGATCCATGGTTGGTTTCGATAATTTTGGCGGCAGGTCGTAATCCCGCTATTTTCCCTGAACGCAAATCGGCAATGATATTTTTTTTATCATCCGCTAACAATAGATCACTTTTATTTAATAAAACAACATCTGCCGATAATAATTGATCTTCAAATAATTCAGCCATTTCATTTTCATGGTCAATTTTTTGTTCTTGATTCTTTGGTAAATTTAATGGCGTTTGGGGTATAGCCTGAAACAACCCACGCACAATGGCAGGTCCATCCAAAACTGCCACCACCCCATTGACTGTAACGCGTGGCGAAATATCGTGCCATTGAAAAGCTTTCAACAAAGGTTTGGGTAAAGCCAACCCAGAGGTTTCAATAAGAATATGGTCAATTTTTTTATCACCATCCAATATTTTTTTCATAGCGGGCAAAAAATCATCTGCCACAGTGCAACAAATGCAACCATTCGCCAATTCAATAATTTCTTCTGGCTTACAACCATCATTGCATTGGCTTTTAACAATAGCCTCATCCATTCCCAACGAGCCAAATTCATTAATCAAAACCGCTATACGCTTACCGCCACTATGTTTCAACAAATGTGCCATCAAACTGGTCTTACCACTGCCTAAAAATCCAGTAATCACGGTGACGGGAATTTTTTGTGCCAATATCATTTTTTGTATTTTCACTTGAATAACACGATAAAATCGTTTAGTAAATAAAAAACTATTTTTTTATTGGTCACCTATTATGAATCCTACTTTATGAACAATCTATCAAACCCAAAAGAATTTTTTCATCAATCGGTCAAGGATAGCGATCCTGATATCTATGCCATTCATCAGCGTGAATTGCATCGTCAATCGGACGGATTAGAATTGATAGCATCAGAAAATCTTGTATCACGCGCGGTTATAGAATCAATTGGTTCTATCTTTACCAATAAATATGCAGAAGGCTATCCTAACAAACGCTATTATGGGGGATGCGAATATGCCGATGAAATGGAATCTTTAGCCATAGAACGGGCGTGCAAATTATTTGATGCCAAATTTGCCAATGTACAGCCGCATTCTGGCTCACAAGCCAACCAAGCGGTCTTTATGTCTTTGATGCAACCGAGTGATGTTTTTATGGGGCTTAGTCTTTCCTCTGGCGGGCATCTAACCCATGGTGCCGCCCCCAATATTAGTGGCAAATGGTTTAACCCCATTGGCTATGATGTGCGTCAAGATGGCGTAATTGATTATGATAAGGCAATGGAAATCGCTATTGAACATAAACCAAAAATTATCATTACAGGCGGGTCTGCCTATGCCCGTATTATTGATTTCAAAAAATTCCGTGCTATTGCCGACAAGGTTGGTGCATTTTTACTGGTTGATATGGCACATTTTGCTGGCTTGGTAGCGGGTGGTGTGCATCCCAACCCTGTGCCAATTGCCGATGTAGTTACCTCAACCACTCACAAAACTTTACGCTGTTCACGGGGCGGGCTTATATTAACCAACAATCAAGATATTGCAAAAAAAATTAATTCAGCAATTTTTCCCGGTCTGCAAGGGGGGCCATTGCTTGCCTCGATGGTGGGAAAAGCGGTTGGATTTGGTGAAGCCCTCAAGCCAGAATTCAAAACCTATAGCAAACAAGTGGTTGATAATGCCCATACGCTGGCAGATGAATTAACCAAAGGCGGTTTGCAAATTATCTCTGGCGGCACCGATACCCATTTGATGCTGGTTGATTTGCGACCCAAAAAAATTACTGGCGATATTGCCGAAAAAGCACTGGATCGTGCGCATATAACCTGTAACAAAAATGGTATCCCCAATGACCCTGAAAAACCTACCATCACCTCAGGTATTCGACTTGGCACGCCATCTGTTACCAGTCGTGGCTTTGGCATCCAAGAAATAAAATTAGTAGCAAAATATATATTAGAAGTATTAAATGGATTGCAGGGTGGAAAAACCGAAAACCCAGAGGTTGAAACATCGGTCAAGGAATCGGTATTGAAGCTTTGTAAAGATTTTCCTATCTATAGCCAACTTTAAAACAATGCGGCGATGCGGTGCCCTTTTTGTGCCCATGAAGAATCCGATGTGAAAGATTCACGGCTAAGCGACGATAGCAAAACCATTAAACGCCGCCGACAATGTAAAGAATGTGGAGCACGCTTTAGCACTTTTGAAAGAATTGAATTACGCGAATTGGTGGTGGTAAAAAAAAATGGTGAAAGCGAAATTTTTCAGCGTGAAAAACTAGCACGCTCAGTTTTTTTGGCTTGTCGCAAGCGTGGCATCAACAATGAAAAAATAGAATCAATTATTTCTAGTTTGGTGCGTGAATTGGAAACCAGTGGCGATAGTGAAATCCCCACCAGTGGCATCGGCGAATGGGTCATGAAAAGATTGGCTGGACTTGATAAGGTAGCTTTTATTCGCTACGCTTCGGTTTATAAAGATTTTGACCAAGTAAAAGATTTTGAAGTTTTTATTGAAAAAGAAATTGATGAAAAAAAATAATACACAAATTTCTTTGTCATCTCTCTCACCGCAAGATGAAAATTATCTATCGCTTTGTTTATCTTTAAGCAAACGACATATCGGCTTGTGTGGCAAAAACCCATCCGTTGCGGCTGTATTGGCAACCCCAGAAAAAATTATTGATATTGCCATCACCGCCATCGGTGGTCGCCCCCATGCCGAAGAAATTTTATTGGCAAAGCAACCATTTATTCCGCTTGATAGCACTCTTTATCTATCACTTGAACCTTGTGCGCATCATTCGCCATATCGCACAAAATCCTGTGCTGATAATATTGTATCAAATGGCATCAAGCGACTGGTGGTGGCTTGCCACGACCCCAATCCCAAAACCAATGGTGCTGGTTTTGATATTATAAAAAAATCAGGAGCGACTATTTTATTAGGAAATGAAGATTGGCAAAAAAAAGCCGAAAAAATTTATCAGGGGTTTTTTTCACGCATCAAACAACAAAAACCATGGGTGGCAATAAAAATAGCTCTATCGGCAGATAATAAAACTATTTTACCAAAAAATTTTAAAACCAGCCATGCACATCATCAAAAAAAGCACCATCAAATTACCAATGGTCAATTACAATTTTTTTCACAATATATTAGATGTATTTATGATGGATTATTGGTATCAGCAAAAACAATTTTTACCGATGACCCTCTTTTAACCATAAGAGAGCGTGGTTTGCCAATTTTAGAAAAAACACGCTTCATCATTGACCATCAAAATCTTTTACAAGGCAAAGAAAAAATTTTTACTACCACAAAAATGCAACCACTTTTTATTTTTTGTGCCAAAAAAAATACTACCCTACCAGCCGACGCCATACAAATTATTCTACCCACCAATGATAAAAACCATTTTTCTTGGAAAGATATATTTTTAGAAATCGCCAAATACGGCATCAATTGTTTATTAATTGAAACTGGTGGCAAATTATTATTGCCACTTAAACAACAAAATTATCTTGACGAATTATGGCTATGCCAACAAACCAACCTTGTTTTGGGTGATACTGCCACCTGCCCTATTCATATCCATGATGCCATAGCCGACATGGAAGAAAATACATATTTTGCTTTTGATAACCAAATGGGTATCGCAAAAAAATATGGTCGCTATAACTAAACAACCCATCAATGGTTTTCTGTTAGTCAATAAACCCATCGGTTTATCATCAACCCAAACTATGGCAAAGGCACGAAAATTACTCGCTGCTAAAAAAGCCGGTCATGGTGGCACGCTTGACCCTTTTGCCAGCGGACTATTATTGGTGGCATTTGGCGAGGCTACCAAAGCTCTCCCCTATATTTTATCAGACAACAAGGAATATAAATTCACCTTACGCTTTGGCACAGAGACTGATAGTCAAGATATAACAGGTCATATTGTGGCAACCAGCGACCATATCCCCAGTCGTCAAACTATTGAAAATATTTTACCACAATTTATTGGCAAAACATTACAAACACCGCCTATTTTCTCAGCTATTAAAATTAATGGTGTAAGATCTTATGATATTGCCCGCCACCAAACCGACCATCATACAGGAAAAAAACCTTCTCCACGCCCAATAAGAATAGATGATTTGCGATTGATAGAACAATCCAATATCAATGATTTTGTTTTTGGTGTGCGCGGTCAATCGGGGCTTTATGTAAGAACATTGGGGCATGATATAGCAAAAAAATTGGATTCCGTGGGGCATTTGATAAAATTACAAAGAATCGCCATAGGAAATTTTTTATTAAACGATGCTTTTTCGCTTGCCAAACTAGAAAAAATGGACTATAGTCAAAGGGTGGAATCTACGCTGATAGATTTTTCCAACAAAAATCTTTTTACAGAACATGATGTTGAAAAAAATTTGGCAACCCTAATGGGATTAGAATCCATATTCCTAAATAAAGACGAAGCATTCGCCTTGCGTTTAGGAAGAAAAATTATAACCAATCAATTGAACTTAAAAGAAAAAAACAAAAAATTGGATATTTTATTAGCTATAGATCCCGACCAACGACCTGTTGGTTTTGTGTCTTATCAAGCAAAAACTATCATTCCAAAAAGAATTTTTATCCTATAAAAAGTCCGTCCGCAGTCTGTTATATCATATCGCCATGTCCCTTTCCGTCGCTACTAAAAAATTAGCTATTAAAAATTTTGTTAGAAATTCTAAAGACACTGGATCACCAGAGGTGCAAGTTGCTATCATGACCGCACGAATAAAAGATATCACCAGCCATCTAGAAACCCATCCTAAGGATATTCATTCGCGGCGTGGGCTTTTGTTGCTGGTTGGTAAGCGTCGCCGTTTGCTAGATTATCTAAAGCAAAAAGACGAAAAACTATACACCACGACCATCGAAAAGCTTGAATTAAGAAAATAGTGCCGTCGCTAAACACCAAAAAATAAAAAAGAAAGAAGAAAATATTATGTTTGATTATCATGTTATTGAAAAAAAATGGGGCGGTAAGATGTTAAAGTTGGAAACTGGACATTTAGCAAGACAAGCCGATGGGGCAGTGTTGGTTACCTATGGCGATACCCAAGTTTTGTGTAGCGTGGTGGCTTTAAAAGAATCAAAGCCTGACCAAGATTTCTTTCCCTTATCAGTTCATTATCAAGAAAAATTTTATGCCGCAGGTCGCATACCCGGTGGATTTTTTAAACGCGAAGGTCGCCCCAGCGAAAAGGAAGTTTTAACCTCTCGGCTTATTGATAGACCCATCCGTCCTTTATTTGCAACAGGTTTTCAAAATGAAACACAAATCATTGCCACCTTGTTGTCACATGATTTAGAAAATAATCCTGATATAGCGGCCATAATAGGGTCTTCGGCGGCTCTTGCTATCTCAGGAATACCTTTTTTAGGACCCATCGGCGCTTGTAGAGTTGCCTACAAAAATAATGAATTTATTTTAAACCCTACCACAGCGGATATGGTTGATAGCACGCTTGATTTGGTCGTGGCAGGCACCAAAGATGGTGTGCTGATGGTTGAATCAGAAGCAAATCAATTAAGTGAAGAAACCATGCTTAATGCCGTCACCTTCGGCCACGAAATGATGCAAGATATTATTGATATGATAAATGAATTAAAAAATAAGGTTGGCAACTCTGCTTGGCAAGTTAACCCACCACCCGCCCATGCTGACAATTTGAAAAAAATTATTGATGCGGTCGCTACCGAACCGCTCAAAAAAGCCTATGAAAAAACAAAAAAACAAGAACGCTATAGCGAATTAGATGCTATAAAAAAACTAGTCAGAGAAACACTTGCCAAAGATGCCGCCAATGATATGGAACAACTCGGTGCTAAACAATTAATGGATAATTTGCTTGGTGACTTAAAATCAAATATTGTGCGTGGCAATATTTTATCAACCAAAAAACGCATTGATGGTCGTGGTTTAGAAAATATCCGCCCGATTGATTGTGCTGTGGGGGTGCTTCGCAAAACCCATGGCTCTGCTGTCTTCACCCGTGGTGAAACCCAGGCACTGGTGGTTGCAACTCTGGGCACCGCACAAGATAAACAAATTATTGACGCTATAGATGGCGAATTCAAAGAAGAATTTTTACTGCATTATAATTTTCCACCCTTTTCAGTCGGTGAGGCAGGCAGAGTCGGCTCGCCCGGTCGGCGTGAAATCGGTCATGGCAAATTGGCATGGCGGGCACTGCGTCCCTTACTACCCAAAAAAGATGATTTTCCCTATATGCTTCGTTTGGTATCCGAAATAACTGAATCAAATGGTTCGTCATCAATGGCATCGGTATGCGGTGGTTCAATGGCAATGATGGATGCTGGCGTGCCGATGGTATCGCCCTGTGCTGGTATTGCTATGGGGTTGATTAAAGAAGGCGATAATTATGCCGTATTGTCTGATATTTTAGGCGATGAAGATCATTTGGGGGATATGGATTTCAAGGTCGCAGGCACCAAAAATGGCATCACTTCTCTCCAAATGGATTTAAAAATTACATCCATCACCCCTGATATTATGAAAATAGCCCTAGCACAAGCCAAAGATGGTCGTTTGCATATTTTGAACGAAATGGCAAAAGTTATTGACCATGGTCGTGAAGAGGTTTCTAAAAATGCACCACGCTTAACAACCTTTACGATCGCCAAAGAAAAAATCCGTGAAGTCATTGGCACAGGTGGTAAGGTGATTCGTGAAATCGTGGAGGTAACAGGTGCAAAGGTGGATATTGATGATGAAGGGGTTATCACCATCGCCGCCACTGATGAAACAAAGGGTAAAGCGGCATATGATTGGATTCAAGGCATTGTTGCCGAAGCCGAAATTGGAAAAATATATCATGGCAAAGTTGCTTCGGTTGTGGATTTCGGTGTTTTTGTAACTTACATGGGGGCAAAAGATGGCTTGGTTCATGTATCAGAAATGGCAGAACATCGTATCAATCACCCCAGCGACATGGTAAAGGAAGGCGATATGGTTTGGGTAAAATGTTTGGGGGCTGAGCGTGGTAAAGTTAGTTTGTCAATACGCACGGTTGACCAAGAAACGGGAGAAGATTTAAATTTAGATCCCAAAAATAATAAAAATGAACGCGGTGGTGGTCGTGGCGGTTTTGCTGGTCGAGGCGGTGGCGGCGGCGGTTTTTCTGGTCGTGGCGGCGGCGGCGGTTTTTCTGGTCGAGGTGGCGGCGGCGGTTTTTCTGGTCGTGGCGATGGCGGTGGTCGTGGTGGCAGCGGCGGTCGTGGCGGCGGATTTGGCAAACGAGGTGGTTTTGGCGGTGGTCGGGTGCGTGAATTTAAAGATAATGATTCTAATGATCGCTTTGGTGACCGCGGCGGTGGTAAAAGACGACGCGATTTTTAACAATTCTTATTTTTATAAAATTATCTTTATAAAACCAAAAAGCTAGGCTGCTTTTTTAAACAACCGAAAAAAATTATCGGTAGTGATGGTTTTTATCTCATCAACCGATATATTTTTTATATCTGCCAATATCTTTGCCGTTTCTGGTAAATAGGCTGGTTCATTTTTTTTGCCACGATAAGGCAATGGTGCCAAATAAGGCGAATCGGTTTCCAACAATAATTTATCAAGCGGTATATCCTTTGCGATAGAGCGAATTTCCTCTGCTTTGGGAAAGGTTAGAATTCCCGATAGCGAAATATAAAAACCCAAATCCAACGCACCCATCGCAAGCTCACGCCCCGATGAAAAACAATGAAGCAAACCTTGTAATTTTGTACCATCTGATTCTGAGCATAATATATCAAGCGTTGCCACATCAGCCGAGCGACTATGCACAATCATCGGCACATCCGCTTGCCGTGCGGCCGCCAAATGCATACGAAAAGATTTTTCTTGATTCATTCTATCAGAATTATCATAAAAAAAATCCAAACCCGATTCGCCAATAGCAATAACCTTTTCATGTTGTGTGGCAATAACCAAATCATCAACCGATATCACACCAACCGCTCCATCGCTGTCATGTGGATGCACACCAACCGATGCATAAACGCCAGAAAACTTTTCGGCTATCTGCAGTATTGTAGGAAAAGTTTCCATCTTGGTTGAAATACTTAAAAATCTTTCTACACCATTATCACGCGCCCGTGAAAGCACCCTTGCTACATCAAGCCCATCGTTCTGTAAAAAATCCAAATGACAATGGCTATCAACAAAATAATTTTTTTTTATCATTATTATTTTTTCTGTACCACCACCATAAAATGATCACTTTTAATAATTTTATAACCATAGGTTTTTGGCAAAATACAACCAATCATTTGCCAAAAAGATAACATGCGTTCTGAAATATCTTCTATGACCAAAACACCACCTATTTTCAAGGCACGCAAAGCAAAAAGCAATGAATTAAGATTAGCATTGGGGTAATGGAGTGCATCATCAATCATCACATCAAATTCACCACCTATTGTCACCAATAAATTATCAAGCGTTCTTTGCTCCAGCGAATCAACAAAATGCGTCTCTATTCTTTCTTCTTGAAATAAAGTTGCCTTATCAATATCCGCTCCATATATTTTAGCATTTGGAAAATAATCACGCCATGCACGCAGCGATCCTCCAACTATATTATCCACCTTACCAAAAGCCATAGTTGAAGGCATCTTTGGATCTTTTGTTCCTAAACCAAATTCTAAAACTTTTTTGATATTATTTTTTTTTAATAAGATATTAGATACATAAGCATAGATAATTTCATAACCATGTGTATATTTATCACTTTGGTAATTAATAAATAATTTTCCTAAATACTCAGCATCCTCTTTCAAATCATATTGTTTGATAAGATTGTATCCATGG
>JBPCVJ010000033.1:0-20860 GCA_051010635.1 Alphaproteobacteria bacterium
TAATAATAGAGTGAAAGACTTAAGGCCGCTAGATGGTGCAATAATAAAAAATCGGAAATATAAGATTCAGATAAAAAGAAAAAAAGATGTTGAATTAAAAAGGGGAAAAGATAATGAAGGGGGCAAGATAGGTTATAAAATTACATGGCAAGATTATTCTACACTTGCTGATAAGGATAAAAATAATTATTTTGCTTATTTTGAAGATTTTTCTAAAGATGAAGAGGTACAAAATAAATTTAAAGATGAGTTTGAAGAAAACCTAACCTTCAAATTCCTTATCATTCCCATTGATTAATCAATTCAAAACCCGTTTTTCGGTGCGTTCTTTTTGTTCGCTGGCATTTAACCAATCGCCCTTGTTGGCGGCAGAATCCATCAAATGGCGTAAAGCCGTAACGGTTTCTTGATGCAGCGGCAAGGTGGCTTGCATATCTGATGATGAAACCGTAAATTGCACGAATTCGCTATTGAATACCGCTTCAATTTTATCTATCAGCAATGGTTGATCGCCAAACATTCTGACCAATTTTTCTTGGCGTGGATAATTGACATTGAAATTTTGCTTGGCAAGGGTATTTTGTTTTTGAAATTTACGCGCATCATCTTGGTTGGCGATCGGCACTTTGGGATTTACCAAAACCTGTTTTTCAATATTTTCAAATAGGTCGGATAATTGTTTGTAAAGACGATGGGTTATCCAAAAACAAAATTCACGCGATTGATTGGTGGCAACCTTTAGGGTTAGGCGGTCCTCAAGCGTATCATAACTCACATTCAACAGGGTGATAAATTCCCGCTCGCTATGTTTATCGGTTGTTTTATTGCTTGATTTATCGCCCGCCTTTACCTCAAATCGGTCGTTTGATTTTTTAGCTTTTTTGCCATCGGGGGCGACCAAAATGGGTGAAGTTTTTTTATCGTCGCTCATGGTTATATCAATTGATAAGATTTTTTTAGTTTTTTCTAATATAGTCTATTTTTGCCATTTTATCAAGCCATGTTTTTTTTTGCCCACCGATATTTTTAATAAAGGCTCACCCGAAAAATTATCATGGTCAATGGTTAATAATGGGTCATTGATCGGTTGGTCATTTAATTTTATACCGCCTTGTTCTACCAAACGGCGTGCCTCAGAATGGCTATCGGCAAAACCGATATTTTTTATGAGTGCCAATAAAGTCATTTTATTAGTCATCATGATGGTGGGCAGGTTGTCATCGCCCGCACCTTTTTGAAAAACATTTTCTGCGGTGGCAGAGGCTGTGGCCGCCGCCGCCTTGCCATGGCATAGCTGGGTGATATGGTTTGCTAAGATTTTTTTTGCTTCATTTAATTCTGCACCTTGTAATTTTTCTAAACGGGCAATTTCATCCAAAGGCAATTCGGTAAAAAGTTTTAAAAAACGCCCCACATCGGCATCTTCCACATTGCGCCAAAATTGCCAAAAATCATAGGGTGATAATTTATCGCCATTTAACCATATGGCACCATTGGCGGTTTTACCCATCTTGGCACCCGAAGCGGTGGTTAAAAGCGGGCAGGTAATGCCAAACACCTCCGTTTGATTCATTTTGCGGGTTAAATCAATACCCATAACAATATTGCCCCATTGATCTGAACCGCCCATTTGTAAGCGACAATCATATTGTTTGTTTAGCACCATAAAATCATAAGCCTGCAATACCATATAATTAAATTCTAAAAATGATAAATTCTGTTCTCGTGATAGACGCAATTTCACCGATTCCATCTGCAACATTTTATTGACCGAAAAATATTTGCCGATGGAACGCAATATTTCTATGTAAGATAAATCCCTTAGCCATTCGGCATTATTTAACATCAGGGCACGCTGGTCGGTAAAATCAATATAATGGTTAAAAATTTTTTTAATACTGCTAAGATTTTTTTCAATGGTATCAAGGGTGAGCATTTGGCGGGCTTCATCCTTACCAGATGGGTCGCCTATCATGCTGGTGCCGCCGCCCATCAATACCACTGGTCGCCCGCCAGTTTTTTGTAAATGGCGTAGCAACATGATAGCTATGAGCGAGCCGATATGTAATGATGCGGCGGTGGCATCAAAACCAATATAGCCGACCTGATGTTTGTTTTGACATAACAAATTATCAAGCCCTGCCACATCGGTGGCTTGATGCAAAAAACCACGGCTGGTGAGAATATGCAGGAATTCAGATTTTATGGCTGGCATGGTTTAAGGTTGAAATTTAACATCATTGTTTAAGATGGTGAATAATTCTTTACTGGGATAACCATCGGCTATCATACCATGTTGGTTTTGATATTGTTGGATGGCACGGCGGCTGATAGGCCCCAAAACACCATCAATCGGTTGGTCTTTATCTAAATAATGTAAGCGTTGCAAATTTTTTTGTATGGTAAGAATATCGCTGGTTTGCCAATCAGGAATGTTGTTATTGATAACCAAAGGGTCGGTCAAACGCCCCGCTATGTAATCGGATAACAAACCGATCGATAGGGCAAAAAAATTTGAATTATTCCATTTTTTGATAATCGCAAAATTATTTTCAACCAAAAAAACAGGTCCTTTTGCCGACATAGGTATGATGATACTAGCTTTATGAAAAAAATGATCGCCGATCGCATTGCCACGCCTATCCTTCACACCCAAACCTCGCCAATAATGAAATGAACGATAATTTTTATCATGAATATGATGATAGGGAAAATTATTCGGTAAGGTTATGATTTGACCCCAAGATTTTTTTTTATCCCAGCCGAGTTTTGATAAAAAATTGGCAGTGGAAAAAATAATATCAGCAGGGTTGTGCCATAAATCACGAATACCATCGCCATCGCCATCAACCGCATATCGCAAATAGGTTGATGGCATAAATTGCACCTGCCCCATTGCCCCCGCCCAAGAGCTTACAAAATCGGTTTTGCTAGATGGTTGGAAATGGTTGTCATCAATAATTTTTAATGCGGCTATCAATTCATTGGTAAAGAATTTTCTCCGCCGCCCCTCATATGCTAGGGTGGCAAGGCTTAAAATCACTGGGGATTTCCCCATATTATCGCCAAAGGTGCTCTCCAGCGCCCAAAAAGCTAAAATAATTTCTGGTGGCACTTGGTATTTTTTTTCTGCCGCCAGCAACAGGTTATTGTATTTTATGGCATATTGTTTGGCACGGGCGATACGCTGAAGGGTGGCAGTGCGTCTTAAATAGGTGCGAAAACTTAAAATAAATTCGCTTTGCGATCGGTCCTTGGCAATGGCGGTGGCTAAGGGGCGTTTTAGGCTAAAAAGATGGGTGTCGATTGTGGCTTGGCTAATGCCCTCTTTTCTTGCGATGGCGGCAATGGATTGCAAAAATATTGTAAAAGAATTTTTTGGTTGGCTGATAGATGTTTTTGTATGATTGATTGCGAATGATATATTGATGTTGGCAAATATCATGGCAATGGCTATCATACTGCCAAAGAAAATTTTTTTATGTAAATGATGTGTCATATTATTTTTATAGATAAAGTCAAATTATTTTTATAGATAAAGTTAAAGATAATGGTTAGCAAATATTATGGCAAGCGAACAGCCTTTATCGGCAATATATCACCCGCCATAAAAGGTAAGATGGTGTGGTTGCTGGCTAAGATATTTATTTCTGGTGGCACTTGCCATTCTTTTTCTATGAGGGCAATTTTTTGCTCATTGGGTGTTAGGTTAAAAAATACCGCCCCATGTTGGCTTAAAAAATTTTCTAATTTTGATAATTGATTAACCTGTTGAAAAGCCATGGCATAAGCCTCGACCGCCAATGGTGCCGAAAAAATACCAGCACAACCGATGGCGGATTCTTTTTCATTTTTTCTATGGGGGGCGCTATCGCTACCACCATAGACTCGGTCAAAACCCGAAGTTGCCAATGCCAACAGGGCTTCCCGATCGCTTTCACATTTGGCAAGCGGCAAACAATAATGATGTGGGTTAAGCCCCGCCTTGCCCTTATGATGAAATATATCATTGCGATTAATCAAAAGATGATGGGCGGTGATGCTCGCCCCTAAATTCTTACCACTTTTTTGTAAAAATTTTACCGCATGCTGGGTGGTGATATGTTCAAGCGAAATTTTTAGCGATGGAAATGTTTCCAACAACCATGATAAAATATTATCAATAAACATCATTTCACGGTCAAAAATATCAACCACACGATTATATTTATCACGCCCAATATATTCGCCATGGATAAGCAGGGGAATGTTTTCATCCATCATCATATTTAACATATGGGTCATTTTTTTTATATCATCAACACCGCTATCGCTATGGGTGGTGGCATTTTTGGGATAATATTTGATAGCAAAGAATTTTTTTTGGCGATATTGGTTGGCAATTTTTTCGGGGTGCATTGTGTTATGCAGATAAAGCGTCATCAGTGGAATAAAAGATCTATCTTTTAAATTTTTTTCAATGATGGTTTTATAGGCGATAGCCATATCGCCATCAATGATGGGTGGAATGATATTGGGCATGATGGTGGCACGACCAAAAATATTTTCTGAAAATGGTAAAACCGATGATAACATATCGCCACCATTGTTGGTTGGGTGATTATTTTGCCTTAAGTGCAAGTGAAAATCATCAGGGCGTCTCAAGGTTAAGATGGGCTGTGTCATCGTTTTATATCTATGCCCGATTTTTTGAATGGCTTCAAGCCACCAATGGTGCGGGCGGAGGGAATTGAACCCACACTCTCCAAAGAGAACCAGATTTTGAGTCTGGCGCGTCTACCAGTTCCGCCACGCCCGCTTAAAAAAAAACCTATAGATAGCAGGGATAGTCTATGGGGTAAAAAAAATCAAGCCATAAAGAACTTGCATGATTGATAGATTTTGTATAAGGTAGGTGCTTGATGGTGAAAATGATGGCAAAACAGGCAAAAGAATTTATACCCCAACATGATGGTCGTCAGGTGTCATTTACCCAGATGAAAGATGGCACAAGGGAGGATTATGAAATATTGAGTCAGTTGGAGTCACCGCATCATGCTCTAACCCCCGATCGTTTGTTGCGTGAATTGCGTTTTGCCGCCGAAGAAACAACCCAAGGTTATCAAATCACACGGCTTGACCATGCTTTGCAATCGGCAACCCGTGCGGTGAATGATGCGGCTGATGATGATTGGGTGGTGGCAACATTGCTACATGATATTGGCGATGGCTTGGCACCACAAAACCATGACCGCTTTGCCGCGGAAATTATTCGCCCTTTTGTGCGTGAAGAAATATCATGGACGATAGAACATCATGGTTTATTTCAAATGGTTTATTATGCCCATCATTATGGTTGGCAATGCTATGAAAGAGATAAATATAAAAACCACCCCTATTATCAAACTTGCGTTGATTTTTGTGAAAGGTGGGATCAATCATCTTTTGACCCCGCCTATTCATCAAAGGCGTTGGATGATTTTGAACCAGCCTTGCGGCGAGTTTTTGCCCGCAAACCATATGATGAAAAAATAATAAAATCGGGTTTGGTATTGGGCTTACCCAATATATCAAAAGTGGCGTCATAAAAAAATAAAATATCATCTATGAGTCAAATAAAATTTTATAAATTATGTGCTGGCTTTTTTTTGCTATGCGGTTTGATGGCAGGCAATTGGCTGGGCAATGTTGCTATGGCACAGAATAAAAAAAGCAAAACATTCAAAACAATTATTAATGTTAATCTGTTGAGGGATGCGATTGATGGTAAATTGATTATCAAGGGCGAGGGCGGTTGGCTTTATAATTTTGCTGGTAAATGGTCGGGGGATGGTGATACTGATAATAATGTTGCATCACTTACTGAAACGGAAGCTAATGCACTTAATTTTGCTTTTGGTGGTTCTTTTGGTTATGAACATACCTCAGGTTTGGGTATCAGCGTAGATTATTTTGGTTTTAGTCAAAAATGGACAACGGAGGATATGGAGAATATGGAGAATGATAATTTTACTGCCTCGACCCATATTATTAGCTTGACCCCCAGTTATCGTTTGGGGTTTGGCATAACAGAATATTGGGGCATGAAAATTGGTTTGGGGATTGGTATGTCATTATCTAATTTGCAGGTTGAAAATAATGATAATCAATCATTTGATTACCAAGGCGATATTGGGGTTTTGCTGTTGCCATCTTTGGCGATGGAATATGATAATGGTGTTATGCATATCGATATCAATAGTAAATATATCTATTCTTTTGTGGATGTGAATTATGGTGCAGATAAAAATTTTATTGATGAATCAGGTCAGGTTGGTATCTATGTTGGTAGTTCGCTGGGTTTGAATTTTTAATTGATAGATATTTTTTGTGATTGACGATGAAATAGTTATTTGCTAGGGTGTTTTTGGGTGGCACAGACGCTTGGTTGATAAAATGAAGAGAGGTATTTTTTAGCAAGGGAGTAAAAGAAATATGCTTATCGGTTGTCCCAAAGAAATTAAAAATCATGAATATCGGGTTGGCTTGACGGTGGGTAGTGCCGCCGAATATATTCATCAAGGTCATAAGGTGATGATGGAAACATCGGCAGGTTTGGGTGTGGGTTATAGCGATGATGATTATAAAGCGGTGGGTTGTGATATAGTGGCAACCGCTGATGAAGTTTTTCAAAAAGCCGATATGGTGGTTAAGGTGAAGGAGCCGCAGCCAAATGAAACCGAAAAATTACAAATCGGGCAAATTCTTTATACCTATTTGCATCTGGCGGCCGATGAAAAATTAACCAAAGCATTATTGCAATCAAAAGCGGTTGCGATCGCCTATGAAACCGTGACCGATAAATATCATCGTTTGCCATTGCTTGCCCCAATGAGCGAGGTGGCAGGGCGTATGGCTATTCAGGTGGCAGCCCATTGTTTAGAAAAACGCCAAGGCGGTTCGGGTGTGTTGTTGGGCGGTGTGTCGGGTGTGTTGCCAGCCAAAGTGAGTGTGATAGGTGGCGGTGTGTCGGGCACAGCGGCGGCTCGTATGGCAATGGGGCTTGGTGCCGATGTAACGATATTTGATAAAAATGCTGAAAGGTTAAGTTATCTTGATGATATTTTTGGACCGCGTTTGAAAACTGCCTATTCAACCAAAGGGGGTTTGGAGCAGGCGGTGAAGGATTCGGATGTGGTGATCGGTGCGGTATTGATACCTGGCACCAAAGCACCCAAATTGGTAACCAAAGCAATGTTGAAAACCATGCGAAAAGGTTCGGTGTTGGTGGATATTGCGATCGACCAAGGTGGGTGTTTTGAAACATCAAAACCAACATCGCATCAAGACCCTATTTATGAGGTTGATGGTATCATTCATTATTGTGTTACCAATATACCGGGTGCGGTTGCCAAAACATCCGCCCATGCTTTGAATAATGCCACCTTGCCTTTTGGTTTGGCAATTGCCAATAAGGGTTGGAAAAAAGCCATGGAGGATGATGAGCATCTTTTGCATGGTTTGAATCTGTGCGAGGGTAAGGTAACCTATCAAGCCATCGCCGACCAATTTGGTTTGCCGATGGTCGACCCAAAGTCGCTTTTTTAAGATAGATGGTTTGCTTAAGGGTTGGCTTTGGGGTTTTGCCTACGGCGTGGCTTTAAGGATGCGGCACTAACTATACCCCGCTCCCGCCGTCTTATTTTTAATGCTTGTAATATATGGTGTTTTTGTTGTTCGCTGGCGGTTGACCATATTTTGATTTCAGGAATACTGCGCAAACAGCCATTACAATATCTTCTTTCATCGTCCATTTTGCAAACCCCTACACAAGGGCTGGGCAATGGGTCGGGCAGGGATGTTTTGGCAAGCGGTGGATTGGCTGATGGCATGGGCTTATTATAAATTGGCATAGCGGTTATGCCCTATATTTTTTTTGCTATGGGTTTTGGTGACTTTGGCGGCACAAAATTTAAATTCGGGAATTTTACCAAATGGGTCTAATTTGGGATTGGTTAACATATTGGCGGCAGCTTCGGCAAAACAAAATGGCACAAACACCGTGCCGCGTGCCACATCGCGGTCGGCACGGGCTGGCACGATAATATCGCCCCGCCTAGTGGATATGGTAATATCATCGCCTGGGCGAATTTTTTTATCTGCCATATCGCTGGGGTGAAGATGCGCCACCGATGCCCATTCCATACCATCTAAAATTTTGGCTCGTCTGGTCATGGCGCCAGTATGCCAATGCTCCAACAATCTTCCGGTGGTTAAGATATTGGGAAATTTTTTATCGGGCAATTCATCGGGTGGCAATAAATCAACTGGCACTAATTTCATCTTGCCATTGGCAGTGGGAAAACCATTTTCAAATATCACTGCCTTGCCCGGATTATCATCAATGCAAGGATAGGTTACCGCACCTTCCTGATTGAGTCTTTGCCAAGAAATGCCAGCTATCGATGGCATGGTCTGACGCATTTCTTCATAAATTTCACCTATCGTGTTATATTGCCAATCCAGCCCCATTTGGTTGGCGATCAATTGTATAATTTCCCAATCTTGTTTGCATTCAGCCAATAATTTTAAGGCAGGTTTTGCCAACTGCACTTGGCGATTGCTGTTGGTAAAACTACCCGATTTTTCAGGATAACTTGATGCAGGCAAAATAACATCGGCAAAGAAACAAGTTTCGGTAAGAAAAATTTCTTGGCATAGCAAAAAATCAAGTTTTGCCAAAGCAAGCCTTGCGTGTTTTGTATCGGGGTCGCTCATCGCTGGATTTTCGCCCATAATATACATGGTGCGAATAACGCCTTTAAGAATTTCGCCTAAAATTTCCACCACGGTTAATCCCCGTTTGCTATCCAATGCCACGCCCCAAAAATCTTCATAGAATTTTCGCACCGCGGCATTTTCCACCGACTGATAATCGGGAAAAAACATCGGGATAAGCCCTGCATCCGATGCACCTTGCACATTATTTTGCCCCCGCAAGGGGTGAAGCCCTGTGCCTTTTTTACCAATATGACCTGTGATACCCGATAGGGCGATGAGGCAACGGGAATTATCGGTGCCATGCACATGTTGTGAAATACCCATACCCCAAAAAATAATCGCCCTTTCGGCTTTGGCATATTCTCGTGCCACATGGCGAATATCATCCGCCGCTATACCACAAATTTTTGCCATTTTTTCTGGGGTAAATTGTTTGTTTTTTTCTTTTAAAATATGAAACCCATCAACATATTTGGCAATATAATCATGATTAACCAAATCTTCATCGATGATGCAATTTATCATGGCAGACAGCAATGCCACATCCATACCGCCTTTGAATTGCAAATGTTTCCAAGCATGGCGACTCAATTCGCTTTTACGCGGATCCATGACGATAATTTTTTTGCCCGCTTTGGCGGCTTGTTTAAAAAATGTTGCGGCCACGGGGTGGTTTTCGGTTGGCCGAGCACCGATGACTATCATCACATCGGATTCCAAAGCATCGGTAAAGGGTGCCGAAACCGCACCAGATGATATACCCTCCATCAGGGCGGCAACCGATGATGCATGGCATAATCTGGTGCAATGGTCTACATTATTGGTTTGAAAACCACTGCGCACCAATTTTTGAAAAAGATAAGCCTCTTCATTTGAACCTTTTGCCGAACCAAACCCTGCGAATGATTTGCCACCATGTGTTTTAAGGCTGTGGTTAAAGTTCTTACCAATCAGCGAAAGTGCCTCTTCCCAGCTGGCTTGGCGAAAATATTTATCAAAATTCTTTTTGGTTATTTCATTATCCCATTGTTTGGCGGGCGCATCATCACGGCGAATTAGCGGATATTGCAAACGGTCAGGGTGGCGGGCATAATCCATACCGAAACGCCCCTTGACGCATAATTTATTATGGTTGGCTGGTCCATCACGCCCCTCCACCTTGACAATAAAATCCATCCCATTTTTTTTATCTTCGCTGGTATAGATTTTGGTTTGGCAACCCACCCCACAAAATGGGCAACCACTATCGGTGGTATTTAATTTGAGCGGCTTGAAATCACCATCTTTAAGGTTAGGAATTTTATCCGCCTGTTTGACGATTTGGCTTTGCGGCATCAATGCACCGGTTGGGCAAGCGGCGACACATTCGCCACAAGCAACGCAGGTCGAATGCCCCATGGGGTCATGTTGGTCAAAAACAATTTCGCTTTCAAACCCGCGATATGCCATGCCGATAACATCATTCACCTGTACTTCACGGCAAGCCCGCACGCATAGATTACATTGGATACAAGCATCAAGTTGCACCGCCATGGCGGGGTGCGACATATCTTTTTTACCATTGGTTTTTTGCCGATGTTTGGGAAAACGGCTTTCGCTGGCAAAATGATGTTGTGCCATCATTTGGGCAAATTGCCCATCGGGATTTTTGAATTGCCCTGTTTGGTCGAGCGGTTGGTCGGCAAGCAACATTTCAAAAACAAGCTGGCGTGATTTTTTGGCGCGTGGGCTTATGGTATTAATATCCATACCGCTGGTTGCTTTTCTTAGGCAAGATGCGGCTAATACCCGCTCCCCCGCAACTTCAACCATACAGGCACGGCAATTACCATCAGACCGATAACCAGTTTTGGGTAAATAACATAGATGTGGAATTTCAATGCCCGCCCGCTTGGCAATTTGCCAAATGGTTTCGCCATCTTCAAAATCGATTGTTTCGCCATTGAGGGTGAGGGTATTTTTATGCACCATAATTTTTTTATTATATATCTTTTTATAAAGAAAAAGCAAGATGATGTTGGTTAAGGGTTTTTGCTATGGATTACTAGTTGTTTTTTTGATGATAATGGTATAATATAAAAGCAATATGACCGACGACCAGACACCTTCTGACGATCATGCAGATAATAAATCGGGCGGGAAAAAATCTCAGCCACCCAAAATTGTGGGTAAAGATGCGGGGGATAAGGATAGCAAAAAAAATGATGGCGATAAATCATTGGATAAAAAAATCAAGATAACCCATCAATCGAGCAAGGGTGAATATAATAAAAATAGCGATACCAGCCAACCGGTGGTGAAAAAAACCAAAGCCGTTTTATCTTGTTCTTTTTGTAGTAAAAAACAGCAGGAGGTGCAAAAATTGATAGCCGGTCCTGGTGTGTATATATGCAATGAATGTGTGATGTTATGCAATGATATTGTTGCCGAACAAAAACCGCAATTGCGTTCGGTGGGCGGCGGTTTTTCTGATGCGATGTTGCTGAGCCCACAAAAAATTGCCGATTTTTTAGATCAATATATTATCGGTCAAGTTGCGGCAAAAAAAATTCTGTCGGTGGCAGTTTATAATCATTATAAAAGATTAAAACATATCGAACAGGCGATAAAGGGTGATAAGTCATCTGGCGATAAATTATCTCTATCGCCCGATGTATCTTCGGCGGTGGAGTTGCAAAAATCAAATATTCTATTGGTGGGCCCAACTGGTAGTGGCAAGACCTTGCTGGCACAAACCCTTGCCAAATTGCTTGATGTGCCCTTTACGATCGCCGATGCCACAACCTTAACCGAAGCGGGCTATGTGGGTGAAGATGTAGAAAATATCTTGGTGCGGTTATTACAGGCCGCCGATTATGATGTGGGGCGTGCCGAAAAAGGTATTGTTTATATTGATGAGATTGATAAAATTAGCCGTAAATCAGAACACCCATCCATCACCCGTGATGTTTCGGGTGAGGGGGTGCAACAGGCTTTGTTAAAAATTATTGAAGGCACCATAGCATCGGTGCCGCCACAGGGTGGGCGCAAACACCCCCAGCAGGATTTTTTGAAAATTGATACCAGCAATATTTTATTTATTTGTGGCGGGTCATTCGCTGGTATTGAAAAAATTATTGAAGCCCGTTCGAGCAAAACCAGCATTGGCTTTCATGCCCAACCGTTGCTTGATGAACAAGATATTACTGATAAGCAAAATGAATTTTTGCAAAAGGTCGAAGCGAGCGATTTGATAAAATATGGTTTGATACCTGAATTTGTGGGGCGCTTGCCAGTGGTAGCCGTGTTTCATGATTTGAATAAAAAAGCCTTGGTGGAAATACTTACCAAGCCAAAAAATGCCTTATTGAAACAATATCAAATGCTGTTTGGTTGGGACCAGGCTATTTTAACCATGACCGATGAAGCATTGGAAAAAATTGCTATTCTTGCCCTTAAGAAAAAAACTGGCGCAAGGGGTTTGCGTGGTATTTTAGAAAAATTATTAACCGATACCATGTTTCATTTGCCCAACTGGCAACAGGCAGTCGATAAGGGTGGGCAAAAGGTTGCCGAAGTTATTTTTAATGGCGATATGGTGGATTCTTTGAGCGATGATATTATCAGTGATAATCATCAAAAAAGCGATAATAAAAAAACCAGTGATAAAACCCCCCATCCTTTGATTATTTATGATAAGGGGGAGAAAAAACCTGCTTAACGCCAGATGGGTAAAATATTTTTTTCCATTGGCATCTTGTAATTTTAGCTTATCATACCTATCTTATCACCAGAGACGGCATATAATTTGCAATCTTTAATCTGAAAAACAAAATTGACATGACCGATAATATAACCAACCCCGAAACGACCAAATCGCCCAGCCCTTTTGATAAGGGTGCGGTGGTGATGAAACGGCTTATTCCCCTATTGCCATTGCGTAATTTGGTGGTTTTTCCATCGATGGTGGTGCCATTGTTTGTCGGGCGTGAAAAATCCATCGGTGCTTTGGAGGAGGTGATGCGTTCTGACCGTGAGATATTGTTGCTAACACAAAAAGCCGAAGATATTGAAGACCCCAAACCAGATGAATTATATCAAGTCGGTACATTGGGTAATGTGTTACAATTATTGCGTTTGCCCGATGGCACGGTGAAGGTTTTGGTTGAGGGCGGTAAGCGGGTGAGGGTGAAAAAATTTTATGAAGGCGACAAATTTATGTCGGCAGAGGTGATGGAATTACAAGAAGAAATAAAAAATCGTGAAGAATTAAATCCCCTGATGAAAACGCTGATCGAGCAGTTTCAAGAATTTTTTCAATTGGGCAAACAGATTCCAGTCGAATTGGCATCATCGATTGAAAAAATGACCGATCCGGGAAAATTGGCAGATACCATAGCACAAAATTTGATGATAAAATTATCTGACAAGCAGGCTCTTTTGGAAATGTTGGTGGTGGATGAAAGGTTGGAAAAAATCTTGGGTTATCTTGAGGGCGAAATTTCTATGGTGCAGGTTGAGAAAAAAATTCGTAGTCGGGTGAAAAGGCAGATGGAAAAAACTCAACGGGAATATTATTTGAATGAACAGATGAAGGCTATTCAAAAAGAATTAGGCTCGGGTGAAGATGGTTCGCCCAAAAATGAAATTGATGAATTGAAAACCAAAGCCAAAAAATTAAAATTGCCAAAAGAGGCAATGGAAAAATTTAATGCCGAATTAAAAAAATTATCTATGATGGGGGCGATGTCGTCTGAGGCAACGGTGGTTAGAAATTATCTTGATTGGATATTAGCCTTGCCGTGGAGTCATAACAGCAAATTATCAACCGATTTGAATCAAGCCGAAAAAATTTTAAACGAAGACCATCATGGTTTGGAAAAAGTTAAGGAGCGTATTTTGGAATATCTGTCGGTGTTGCAACGGGTTAAAAAAATGAAAGGTCCGATTTTATGTTTGGTGGGACCACCGGGGGTTGGCAAAACTTCGCTTGGGCAATCGATTGCTCGGGCGACCAATCGGCAATTTGTGCGTATGAGCTTGGGCGGCGTGCGTGATGAGGCAGAAATTCGTGGTCATCGCCGCACCTATATTGGTTCATTGCCAGGGCGTATTTTGCAATCCATGAAAAAAGCTAGTAGCAATAACCCTTTATTTTTGCTTGATGAAATTGATAAATTGGGTGCCGATTGGCGGGGCGACCCATCTTCGGCTTTGTTGGAGGTGCTTGACCCCGAACAGAATAATCATTTCCATGACCATTATTTGGAATTGGATTATGACCTATCGCAAGTGATGTTTATTGCCACTGCCAATAGTTTGCGTATTCCGCCCGCCCTGTTGGATAGGATGGAAATTATTCGTTTGCCTGGCTATACCGAAGATGAAAAAGTGGCAATAGCAGAAAAACATCTATTGCCCAAAATTGCCAAAGACCATGGATTCAAAAATAATGATGATAAGCTGGTGAAGGCGGATAAAGTGGCTGGGGCGGATAAAGAAAAAACCGATGTAGTTGTAGATGATAAGTCCGCCAACACAACCGCCAAACCCGATAAAAAATCAGGGGCAAAATCAAAAGAATGGTCGGTGGGCGAAGATGCGGTGCGTGATTTGATAAGATATTATACCCGTGAGGCTGGGGTAAGGAATTTGGAGCGTGAATTACAAAAATTGGCACGCAAAGCGATGCGTAAAATTCAGCAAGAAAAATTGCCCGCTATGATGATAGGTGCGAATGATTTAGAAAATTATGCTGGGGTGCGGCAATTTCGTTTCGGTTTGGCTGAAGAAAAAAATTTGATTGGCGTGGTGACAGGTTTGGCTTGGACTGAGGTGGGTGGTGATATTTTAATGATAGAATCAATTTTAAAACCCGGTTCGGGCAAGGTGAGTAAAACAGGCAATGTGGGTAAGGTGATGCAAGAATCGGTTGAGGCGGCAGAAAATTATTTAAAATCTCGCGCCGCATCTTTTGGTATTGATAAAAAAACCATGAAAAAAAATGATGTCCATGTTCATGTGCCAGAGGGTGCTACGCCCAAAGATGGTCCATCGGCAGGCATAGCTATGCTGACATCTATGGTTTCCAGTTTGACTGGTATTCCAGTGAAAAACAATGTGGCGATGACTGGTGAGATAACTTTGCGTGGGCGGGTATTGCCCATAGGTGGCTTGAAAGAAAAATTATTGGCGGCATTGCGTTCGGGCATTAAAATAGTTTTGATACCCAAAGAAAATGAAAAAGACCTTAAAGAATTGCCGCAGGTGATTAAGGATAATTTAAAAATCATTACGGTGGAAACGGTTGATGATGTTTTGAATTCTGCCTTGACGCAAAAATTAACCCCAGTGGTTTGGGAAGATAAGGAAGATGATACACCGATCGCCAAACCCATCAAGGAAGAAGAAACCGAAGATGTGGTGCGACAATAATTTTATTTATGAAGTGTAAAAAGAAATAATGGCTACCATTTTAACCGATAAAGATTTTCATCAACAGGTTTTGGAAAATCCTTTACCAGTGTTGGTAGATTTTTGGGCTGAATGGTGCGGGCCCTGCAAGGTGGTGGGACCTATTTTGGAAGAGATAGGCGAATCGCAAAAAGAAAAATTGGTTATCGCCAAACTCAATATAGATGATTACCCCGATATAGCTGCCGATTATAAAATTCGTTCTATCCCCACCATGTTATTATTTAAGAATGGCAAGGTTGATGATATGCGATTGGGTGCTATGACCAAGGGACAAATTGAAACTTGGCTAACATCAAAAATTTAAGCGATAGTTTTTATCAATTATTCTTTTAAGAAGCGGTCGGCATCAAGCGCGGCGATGCAACCCATACCAGCCGAAGTAACGGCTTGGCGATAGACGCTATCGGCAACATCGCCTGCGGCAAATACGCCCTTGATATTGGTGTTGGTGGTGCCAGGGGCAACACCGATATACCCCGCCTTATCCATATCAATTTGGTTTTTGAAAATATCGGTGGCAGGGCTATGACCAATCGCAATAAATACACCCTGTAATGTTAATGTGGTTTGTTTTTTATCCTTAACATTTTCTATTACCGCACCAGTTACAACCGCGGGGTCGCCCTCCCCCATGATATCAACCAATTGGTTATTCCAGATAATTTTTATTTTTTCATTTGCCATAACCCTATCTTGTAAGATCTGTTCAGCCCTAAAATTATCACGGCGATGCACCAAATTGACGGTTTTACATAGATTGGCAAGATAAAGTGCCTCCTCCATAGCGGTATTGCCGCCGCCCACCACCATCACATCTTGGTTTTTATAAAAAAATCCATCGCAGGTGGCACAACCCGATACGCCATAACCCCTGAATTTTTCTTCGGCAGGTATGCCCAACCATTTGGCATTGGCACCAGTGGCTATGATAATGGCACGCCCATAATAATTTTTGCCACTATCGCCCATTAAAAAAAATGGTTTGCCATTTTCTATTTTGAAATTAACTTGGGTGATGGTATCATTGATAATATCGGCACCAGCATGGATAGCTTGCTCACGCATTTCTTCCATCAACCAGGGGCCTTGTATGGTGACACGAAACCCCGGATAATTTTCAACATCGGTGGTTACCATCAATTGCCCACCAGGTTGTAAGCCAGTTATGACGATGGGTTTTCGCCCCGCCCGTGCCGCATAGATGGCAGCGGTATAGCCCGCCGGCCCCGCCCCGATGATAATGATATCATGGATAATGTCATCCATTGGTTTTTGATTTATTTTTTGCCAAAGGTTTTTCTTTTAAGCTATTTTTAATAAAGATGCTAGGTTTAAATAATACCACTTGCCTTGCCGCCACAATGGTTTGTTGGTTTGTTTTCGGGTTGCGGCCAGGGCGGGCTTTTTTATCGCGTAATATAAAACTGCCAAAACCAGCCAATTTAACATTGCGCCCCATCACCAATTGCTTAACGATGGATATAATCATGTCATCTAAAATTTTTTCACAGCGCAATACCGATAAATTATTCTTTTCGGCAATTTTTATAGCCAACATTTTTTTGATAATAGTTTTTTTATTTGCCATAATGATGATAATAAGGTAGGTTGATGCTTGCTTTGCTGGAATTTTAAGCAAAATCAATTAGAAAAGTAAAGAAAAAAATAATATCTCTATATGGCTAAAAGAAAAAAAACCATTCGCCCCACAGCATTAATTTCTCATAAAAATAAGCCTTCGCTCAATGCTATCGGGCGTAGCCGCCGTTGGCAACAAGATGGGTGGGTGCGGGTTTATGCCGCCTTAGGGAATTCGCTGGCGGGGTTTCGTGCCGTATTTGTGTCAGAACAGGCTTTTCGTTGGGGCATTTATATTGGTGCGATATTTTTTTTTGGTCTATTGGTGGTAAATCATTATATTGATTTTGAGTTGGATAAAAATATATGGCTGTTTTTATTCATTGGTTATTTTATTTTATTGGCATTTGAATTGATTAATTCAGGGATAGAAATTTTATGCGATATGGTGGAGCCGCGTTATCACCGATTGATAAAGGCGGTTAAAGATATGGGGTCGGCGGCAGTTTTTTTATGCTATGCGTTTAATGCCATCATTTGGCTGGTGTTGGTGGTGTTGCCACTGGTAGAATTTTTTTTAGACCATTAATTATTTATTTTTATAATTTTTTAATTCTGCCTCAAGCGATTTGATTTTTGCCGCTTGCCGTTTGCTTAATTCTTGTAATGCGTCAATATCTTCAGGGCGCATATTATAAGATCTATTGGCATTGGGGTTGAATGTATTTTTTATTTTATCACGCCATGGCGGTAAGGCCCGCCCCAGCAAACCCATCATGCCATTGGTGAATTTGGCAATATCATAACAATAATTATCAAATTTATTTTTTATCATTATTATTTGGTTGGTTATCAGGGTGATGTGGTGGTGGAGTGGTCTTTATATGACCATGAAAATTGTGCCATAAATCTTCTATATCTTTGATGATAGCCGCCCAAGGAAAATTTTGCCAGTTTTTTTTATCATAGGATAGAAATAAAATTTGCCACCATTCGGCAAGTTGTTCGATAATATCATTAAAAATTTTTTTGCGAGATTCATGGCTTTCCTTGTGCCAATTTTTTAATAGATATAATAATTGTTGGTGGGGGGTATAATTTTGTTTTAACCAATTTTGCATAAAAGGTTCTGCCAATTGCCAAATGCTGGTTTTGTTTGATAACATGCGTGATAAGCCCTCTGCCATGATGATGGTTTTTTGCAATAACAACATATTGGTGCGTGGCGTCATACCAAATTGTCGCAAGGTTTGAAATAGATGCGGTAAAAATTGTGCCAAAGAAATATCATTGCTATTTTTTACCAACCAAATTTCGCCGATGGCACGCAAAGCGGCAATAAATTCTTTTTGGTCTTGGGGGTTAATTTTTTCTTTTGGTAAAAGACCAATTTTTTCGTGGGCACGGGCGACTTTTTCATAATTTTTTTCTAAAAACCCCGATAGCAATTCGGCTAAAAATAATTGGTGCGAGCGGTCGATGCGCCCCATGATACCAAAATCAATCGGTATCAATGCCCCCTGTTTGGTAAAAAATAAATTACCCGGATGAAGGTCGGCATGAAAAAACCCGTCACGAAAAATTTGTAAGAAAAAAACTTCGGCTGAGATGGCTAATAATTTTTCTTTATCCAAATGATAGCGTTTGAAATTTTTATCATCATCGATGCGAAAACCATCAACCCATTCCATAGTTAATATATTTGTCGATACGGCTTGCCAGTGGATATTTGGCACATAGAATTTTTCTTTTATATCATAAAAATTTTTTTGTAATTCGCTTGCCGCTGCGGCCTCGCTACGCAAATCTAATTCTTTGGCGGTGATATGTTCAAAGGTTATAACCATATCGGTGATTTTCATTTCGACTGCAATGGGTAAAAATTTTTCAACCCAATGGGCTAAATTTTTTAAGCGCCGCACATCACGCAAAAATAATTTACGAATATGCGGCCGCAAAATTTTGACCGCCACTTTTTTGCCGTGAAAGGTTGCCCGATACACACCAGCGATTGATGCCGATGCGATGGGTGTTTTTTCAAAACTTGAAAACATATTAGAAACGCTGGTGGTAAAATCTTGGGCGATGGTTTTTTCAACATGGCGAAAAGCAAATGGTGGTAATTGATCTTGCAATTTGGCTAGCGTGAAGGCAACATCGCCGCCGACAATATCGCCCCGCACCGATAACCCCTGCCCAAATTTGATGGCGATTGGGCCAAGCTGTATCAAGGCACGGGTTAAATTTTTGCCACGCTGTGAAGCGAAGTGAAAAAAAATTGCTATGGGAAAAAATAAAGTTTTTAAACCATAATATAGAATGGGCGATTTGATAAAGGGGCGAAATACCCACAGCGAATCATACAAACCAAATATCAAAATAATTTTTGCCAAGTGCCAAGCGGCAGACAATAATGAAAATAATTTTTTTATCATATCGCATCACTTATTTTTTTTATTTTTTGTGTTTTTAATACCTCGGGCAAAAGGTCGCGCCCATAACAACCCACATTGCGAAAAACAAACCATGGTTTTATATCAAGCAAAGGTTGTAAAACAAATGCCCTTTCAAAAGCAAGTTTATGCGGAATGGTAAGTTGCTTTGATAATAAAACCTGTTCGCCATATGCGATGATATCTAAATCTATTGGGCGGGGTTGATGGCGTTGTTTGCTATCAACCCGCCCTAATTTTTTTTCAATTTTTTTTAATTCGCTTAATAATGATAATGGTTCATGGTTGGTGTGAAAAATTAATATACCATTCAAAAAATCAGCCTGTTGTTGATTATATTGTGGGGCGGTTTGATAAAGTGGCGATATTTTTTTTACCTTGCCGATTTTATTTAATAAAAAAATGGCATGGCGAATATTTTTTTTCTTATCGCCCATATTGCTACCAAAACTTAAGATATAATCGGGGCATTTTTTTTGTTTGATAGCCGCCATCACCCGCACCACATCAAAAGCGGGCGCTACATCATGCACCCGAATAATATCCACCCCCTGTTGTATGGCTAGGGTTTCGATGGCACTGCTGGCGATTAAACGCTGTTTGATTGTTCGCCCCAATAATTTGCCAACAAAACTTTTTCGGCTTACGCCAACCAATAAGGGCGCATCAAATACCCGATAGCGTTTGAGATGGTTTATTAACTTAAGCGAATCGGCGATCGATTTACCAAAACCAAAACCAACATCCAAAATAATTTTTTCTTTTGCTATGCCAGATTGGCTTATGGTTTTTAGCGATGTGCTAAAAAAATTTTCTATATCGGTTATTAGCATTTTATTATTAGCGGCGTGATAACTATGCCCCAATTGATAATTTTTTTCCAACAAGGCGGGGCTGGCAGTATTATGCATCACAATATAAGCGGTGAGGTTTTTTTGATATTTTTTTAATACTGCCAACATAGTCTGGTCGCGTTTTTTATCACGCCCAAAAGCAACATCATTGATAATGTTGGCGCCCAATTTTAGCATCGCCTGTGCCACCGATGGTTTTTGGGTATCAATACTTATCAAAAGGGATGGAAAATGATAACGGATAGTTTTTACAAAAGGGCTGAGGCGTTTTATTTCTTCGTCAATGCTGATGGGGGTTGCCCCAGGGCGTGTGCTTTCGCCGCCAATATCAATGATATCCATACCACTGCATAATTTTTCCCTTACCAATTTTGTTATCACATTATGGTTGGTGGTTAATAAACCATCGCCTGAAAAACTATCTGGCGTGGCATTGATGATAGCCATCACCAATGGTCGCTCGTGGTAAGACAATAATTCTTGCAAGGTCATGAATTTTATGGTTTTATGTTTATAGCATGCTGGATTATAAAATTCATTTGAAAAACATACGGGTGATGATGTCGCTTGGCATTCACCCTGATGAAAAAAAATACCACCAAGCGGTTTTGATGGATATTGCCTTAACCTGTCAAAAGCCAAGCGGTTTTTTTATTCAAGCGGTGGTGGATTATGATACGCTATCAACCGCCATCATCGAATTATGTCAGGCGCGGCATTTTGATTTGCTTGAAGAATTGGCGGAGGTGATAGCCAACCATCGTTTGGCACTGCCTTGGG
>JBPCVJ010000034.1:0-19908 GCA_051010635.1 Alphaproteobacteria bacterium
AAGCCTTTAATTTTTTGGGGTAGCCTGTGGCACGCAGGTCGGTGCCCATTTTTTCTTCCAACAATTTTGCCACCTTGGGCGATTGTGCCGTGCCACCATATTTTTCTTTACCCGCCTGAAACATTGGCAATATAGCCGCCGCCAGCGACAACGGCACATCAAATTCCTTGCCAAACCCCAATGCAAAACCCAAATCTTTCAATACCAAATCCATCGTGAAATCAATTTCATAACTGCCGCTTAAAATCAACGCACCTTCGGTTTCATGCACAAAACTATTGCCCGAACTTGCCTTAATAGCTTCGAATGCAGTTGCCAAATCCAGCCCGCCCTTTTTTGCCAACATCAAAGCCTCGCTTGAACCAACCAAATTGATAAATGCCAACATATTGGTTATCACCTTGATAAGTGCGGCCGAGCCAATCGCGCCCATAAAAAATACCCGTGATGCTATCAACCGCAAAGCTTTTTCGTGCTGTTGAAATAATTCCCTATCGCCACCCACCAACATAGTTATTTTGCCAACCGCCGCCAGATGCACCCCGCCCGTCACCGGGCATTCCAGCGTTTTGATACCTTTGGCCGCCGCCAATGTAGAAAGCCGAATCATATTATCACGATCCAGCGTGCTCATTTCTATCCATGTGGCATTTTTTTGCCAAACCGAAAGCATTTGTTGTAAAACTTTTTCCGAAATCGTTGGCGATGGCAAACATGTTATCACCACATCGCTTGCCCGTGCCACATCGCCAGCCGATGCCCCCGCCGATGCACCCGATGCCACCACGCGCTCCACCGCTTTACTATCCAAATCAAAAACCTTAACCGCCAAGCCACCACGCAGCAAACAGCCGACTATTTTTTCACCCAAATGGCCTAAGCCGATAAAACCATATTGCGTCATATTATATTTTTTGAAATATGATTGATAAAATTTTTAAAACAAAAAACCCCCGCCGACAAAATAATTTTATTATTCATCGACGGGGGGTTAGGTTTTTTGTAAAAACAAAAAGCTTTAGATTAATAGCCTAAAGCCTCAGATGCTGCCGCCCAACCATTGCCGCCATCAATGGTTTTGACGCCTTTCATCCATTTTTTCACCGCATCGGGGTTGGCTTCCAACCAAGCGGTTGCCGCTTGATTAAGTGGTGTGCCATCTTTAACCTCAACGATGACATTGTTTAGCTCAGGGATATCTTGTTCAAAGTTATCAAAGAACCGCGCAACATTTGGGCAATCGGCACGATAGTCTTTACGACCCAAAGTAACGACCTGGGAGTTTGTGCCCATCCATTCTTCGCCGCCCGACAAAAATTGTGGTTCATATTTGCTCATCCAATGTGGATCCCACGCCAGATAAACAATAAAACCATCAAGGTTTTTTTCAACTTCGGCTAACATAGCCACGGTTGATGCCTCGATAACCCGAAATGTTTTATCAATACCCACATCTTGGGTAAATTTCATAACGATGGTATTGCCCGCTGAACCCGGTTCGATACCATAGATTTTTCCACCCAATTCTTTTTCAAATTTGGGGATATCTTGCCATGATTTCAAACCAGCCGCATAAGCGGTTGGTGTGGTTGCCAATGTATAAGGCACATCCTTAAGATTGGTGCCCAGCACATCATAATCACCTTTATATTGTGCCATCAATTCGTCATCGGCAGGTAACCAATTGGCTAGCATAATATCAATGTCTTTGTTCTTCAAAGAAGCAAAGCTAACCGCTGTGCTAACAGTGGTTTCTTTTGGGGTATAACCCAAAGCACTAAACAAGGTACTCAACCAATCAACAGTAATAGCAACATCAGACCAGCCGGGATTCGCCATGTGAACAGTGCTACAAACATCCTGATCTTTAGAGCCCTTTGGTATAACAGCCACAACCACCGCAACCGCCGCCGCAATGGCGCCAACCGCAAGCAATTTGGCTTTGTTTGAAAGTTTTTTCATGATATTTTTCTCCTATCATAAATAAATGTTTAATTCCTAGACCCCCAAGCCAGCACATCCAGCCTAATCAAGCCAAGAACGACCTCTATGATATAGTTTTTAAATAAAAATGCAACTATAAAATACAAAAATATAGCCCTATTTTCACAACAAATAATGACTAAAATATCACCCCAGCGGCAACAGTATGAAAATTTATCGGGTCTATCAAAATAAATGACCCCAAAGACCGATTCATAACACCCATTTTATAATAACACCGCACCAATAGGGGAATTTGCGACTTTATTTTTGCCGAAAAAATACTATTCATCACCACCATATTTTTATCCGCTGTTGATGGCATTGCCAATGGATGGGCGATATCATCCAAATTCTTCACCTTAACATCAGTCAATTTAACAAAAGTTTCACAGGTGGTATGTTTTAATATGTATTTACCATGTGGATTAAATGGTTCCTTATCAAACCAGCATAACATGGTATGTTCAATATCTTGCTGAGATTCCAAAACCCCCGCAGAATTTTTTTCACTATGTTTTAGAATATAATTACCCCGCCCCGCCTCCACCGCCTTATCAAATTCTATGGTTGCCACTTCATCAACCAACACAGCCGAGGTTTTTTCACCCTGTTCATTATAAATATGTTTGATACCCACCGCTTCGCCCGATGGTATAATTTTGACCCTATCGCCAACCTGAAAGCCACCCGATTCCACCCGCCCCTGATAGCCACGAAATTTTACCCCTACACCGCTTGCTTCTTTTAAAACATATTGCACAGGCATAATACCATCGGTATTTTCATCATTGCCATCGCTTGCCACCGACAATTGATTAAGGTAGGGCAGTAGCGATTTACCTTCATACCAAGATAGGTTGGTTGATGGCATAATAATATTATCACCCTGAAGTGCCGATAGGGGAATAACCAATGGCAAGGTGGGATAATCCGCATCGCCATGCCAAAAACTATCAATGATTTTTTTATAATATGCCAAATAAGCCGATTCAATTTTTTTATATTTTGTCTGGTCAAAATTTATCGCATCCATCTTATTCACTGCCACCACAATATGCTTCACCCCCAGCATCACCAAAAGGGCGCTATGGCGTTTGGTTTGGGTTAATAATAAATCATCGCCATGTTTGGCAAAATCCAATTTGGTGGGGTCAAGCAAAATAATTGCCACATCAGCGGTTGATAACCCCGTTACCATATTTCTGGTATAGGCTTCATGCCCTGGGCAATCAGCCAAAATATAACGGCGATTCTGCGTGGTAAAATAACGATAAGCCACATCGATGGTAATCCCCTGTTCTTTTTCGGCTATCAACCCATCGGTCAGGGCGGCAAAATCAGGTGCAAGATTATTCTTACCATCATCGCTCAAAATAGCCAATTGGTCACGGGTTAATACTTTGGCGTCATATAACAACCGCCCGATAAGGGTTGATTTGCCATCATCAACACTGCCCGCTGTCATCACCCGTAAAGTTTCTATCATCAACAATACCCCTTAAAAATAACCTTGTTTTTTTCTCTTTTCCATTGCTCCGACCTCTATTTTATCATCCATACGGGTGGCAGCCCGTTCTGAAATACTAGAACCAAGCGTTTCGGCAATAATTTTTTCTACCGTATCGGCATCGCTTAACACTGGGCAGGTAACACTGCGATCGCCCACCGTGCGAAATCGCACCGACATTTTTTCTAACACCTCGCCATTTTTCATTGGCATCAAATCATTAATCGGCACAATGATATCCCCCCGTTTAACCACCTCGCGCTGATGGGCAAAATAAATTGATGGCAGAGATAAATTTTCACGCTCAATATATTCCCAAATATCCAATTCGGTAAAATTAGATATAGGAAAAACCCGCAAATGCTCACCCGTTTTAACACGGCTATTGTAAAGCGACCATAATTCAGGTCGTTGGTCTTTGGGATTCCATCCACCAAACTCATCACGAATAGAAAACACCCTTTCTTTGGCTCGTGCCCTATCCTCATCACGCCTTGCACCACCCATCAAGGCAAGCCAGCCATTTTGTTCTATGGTTTCAAGCAAAGTGACCGATTGTGCCGAATTGCGTGATGCGGTCATGCTTGCCAATTTAACCGAACCTTTTTTGATAGAATTCTCCACCTGCCCCACCACCATGGGCACTTGATATTTTTTTTGCACCTCATCACGAAAATCCAACACCTCAGGGTAATTATGACCAGTATCAATATGCACCGCATCAAAAGGCAAAGCCACCACCACCCCATTGATATAAAAAGCCTTCCAAGCTAGATGGAGTAGCACCATCGAATCCTTGCCACCCGAAAAAAGCACAGCGGCACGGCGATGTTCTCGCTCAGCCGCAGCCACCACTTCACGAATAATATAAATCGCTTCCCTTTCCAATGCATCCAAATGGGAATTGGTATTTTTTTTATCTTTCATTTTATTTTTGTAAATTAATTTGATTAATACCACATTCCTTGTTGGTGGCATATTCCCACCACCAACGCCCCGCACGAATATCTTCCTCCGCTTTAATCGCACGACTGCAAGGCTCACAACCTATTGACGCATAACCCTTATCATAAAGCGGGTGAAGCGGCACGGCATATTTTTTAATATAAGCAAACACCTCCCCCTCATGCCAATCAAACAGGGGATTATATTTTTCTAAACCAAAACCTATATCATTTTCTTGAAATTCTATAGTGCCACGGGTGATGCCTTGCCCCTGCCTTTGCCCAGTTACCCACAAATCGGCATGGCTTAATATCCGCCTTAAGGGGGAAACTTTTCGCACCCCACAACAGGCTTTTCTTGCCTCAATAGAATCATAAAAACCATTCAAGCCATATTCTGCCACCATCTGTTTCACATCCATTTCATTGGGTATAATTTTTTCAATCACCACAGAATAATGTTTTTCCACCAAATATAAATAATCAAGCGTCGCCTGATGCAACCGCCCAGTTTCTAGCATAAAAAAATCACCACCCGAAAGTTTTAATTCTAGATGCCAATGATGCAACAACAACATATCCTCTGCCGATAAACTATTGGCAATTTTTTTTATACCGCTTTTTTTGGCGATCGTATCAAGCCTTGCTGATAGCTCATCTATTTTTTTATCGCTAACAACAGCGATGGGTTTTTGCCATAAAAAATTTTTTTTATCCAAAGATGAAGAGGAATAATTTTTTTCAGTCATAAAAACAACCCTAAAAATTTAGCGAAATGCGTTTTGATAAAACACCGAAAAATTTTTTATCGCGGCTTGCCAATCAGCAATTTTTTTATTACCCATATCGGCATAATCAAACCCCGAACGAAAAAGCATCTGTGCTTGGTCGGGCAAGACCCGCCCCAAAGCTACCAATCGCCCCACAAATCCTATATCACGCCTTAACAGATGGGCAAGCGAAAAACCACGACCATCACGAAAGGTCAAAAATTCTATTGCCACCATATCATTTTTTGAAAAATGATATGATTCATTTCTAACCACATCAATATCTATATCGGTTACAAATTTTGCTACAGCCGATATTTCATCAAGGGTTGTGCCATTTTTTAAATCTATCCACATCAATGTTTTTCCTCTTTACTCATCGCTTCTTTAAATGGCACAATGCCAATTCTTTTCACCGTAGCAATAAATGTTTCATTGTGTTTTTTATTGGCATGATAGATGGCAGAAAATTTTTTCATCACCTCGGGAATTTCATCCGCCGCTATGGCTCGCCCCAATATCTGGCTGATAGCGGCATCATCCGCTCCATCGCCACCGACAGAAATTTGATAAGCCTCAACGCCTTTTTTATCCACCCCCAAAATACCAATATGCCCCGCATGGTGATGCCCACAGGCATTGATGCAACCCGACATATTGATACGCAATTTACCAAAATCATTTTCCAGTTTGGTGTTGGCAAAGGTTTTTATAATATCCATCGCTATCGGCAACGACCTAGCATTGGCAAGGCTACAATAATCAAGCCCTGGGCAACAGATAACATCCGATGCCCTATCTTTTCGCCCATCAGTTAATTGCAATTTATCCAAAGCTTGAAATAATTTATAAAGTTGCGATACCTCCACATATGGCAAAACCAAATTTTGAATATAACTCACCCGCACCTCGCCTTGTGAAAATTCATCCACCACATCGGCTATCAACTCCATTTCACGGTCGGTGGCATCGCCCGGCATACGCTTATCATCTTTTAATACAATGGTGACCAATTTATAATTTGCATCTTTATGTTTATCAAGATTGATGCTAGCCCATTCGGCAAATCGCTCATCGCTTGCCATTTGTTTTTCTAAATCAGCCGAAGAAAAATTATTATCTTTTAATGGTATATGTTTTGGTTTAAAATCAGCCAAGATACGCTGTTTGGTTTTTTCATCAAGGTCAAAATTTTTGTCTTTTATTTTTTGCCATTCGGCTTCGACCGCCGCTTGATATTTTTCAATACCCCATTCATGCACCAAAATTTTGATGCGGGCTTTATACAAATTATCACGCCGCCCATATAAATTATAAACACGCAACATCGCATCAAGATAACTCAAAAGATATTTTTTCGGCAAAAAATCACGCACCAATTTTGCCACAAATGGTGTGCGGCCTTGCCCACCGCCCGCCCACATTTGAAAACCAATTTCATTTTTATCTTTGGGGTTGGGAACAAGCCTAATACCAATATCATGAAAAGCAATAGCCGCCCTATCTTCACGGGCGCCAGTGATGGCTATCTTAAATTTACGCGGCAAAAAAACAAATTCAGGATGTAAAGTCGACCATTGACGCATAATTTCTGCCCAAGGGCGCGGGTCCTCATATTCATCGGCCGCCACACCAGCAAAAGGATCGGTGGTAACATTACGCACACAATTACCACTGGTTTGAATGGCGTGCATATTCACCTTTGCCAAATCTGCCAAAATATCTGGTGTATCAACCAACCGCACCCAATTATATTGAATATTTTGGCGGGTGGTAAAATGCCCAAACCCGCGGTCATATTTTCGTGCTATCATACCCAATTGTCGCAACTGGTTTGATGATAAAACCCCATAGGGTATTGCCACCCGCAACATATAGGCATGAAGTTGCAAATATAATCCATTCATCAAACGCAAAGGGCGAAATTCATCTTCATTCAAATCGCCTGCCAAACGCCTTGCCACCTGAGAGCGAAATTCACGCACCCGTTCGCTTAAAAATTGCTTATCCGCTGGTTGATATTGATACATTTTTTTATGTTAACCTTATGCCTCAGGACCAATGGTGGGTTTATGCAAAGAGCGTATTTTTTCTTTTTCTGATAACAGCAAAACCTTGCCATTTTCTATCGCCACCAAGAAATTATAGATACCAATCACCAGCCTTGCCTTTGAATCTTTTTTGGCTTCAAGCAAATGTGCCTCAAGCTCCGCATCGTTGATCCTTGCCGCCTGTTGAATATCAATCGTCCATTGCCCCTCTGATTGAAAATAAACCACCGACCCATCATCCAATCGATTGGCAGTAATGATATGAATTTTTTCATCCATGCTTATCTCCACCATAAATTGCTAGCTTGATAGTTTTTTTATCTTGCATGACATAGGGTTGATAGGTTTTATGAAAAACCTTTGGTGCCATACCATGTTTATCTAATGTTTTTTTAACCAAACGATAATCATCAGCTGATACCAACATCACCACCGATGATCCTTGTGCTATCAATTTTTTTATCTGCTTTTCTTGATGCAATGGTTTGATATTTTTTTTAATCACCACCTCCCGCCTTGCCAAACTTAATATCTCAGAAAAAATATCAATCCACCCTGACAACATCACCACATCGGCATTTTTTATTGCCCGCACCATACCCAATGATAAATCATCTAACCCATCATCAGGTCGCACCGCCAACAAAAACAAATCATTGCGATAACGAAATTCTTGATGCGTGCCATCAACCAACCTTGCCAATAGTTTTTCCACTGCCGTATCCACCGCTACTATATGACCAGTTTTAACCAATTCTGCCACCTCGCCACGCAAAAAATCTTGCCAAAATAATCGTCTTTTCAAACCCATCGGCAAAATTCTATTCACCCGTTTGCGATATTGCTGTGCCAAACCCATCAAGCCGCCAACCGCAGATGGAATAGCCTGCTCCAATTTTTCTCTTATATCGGTGGCAAGCACTGGCACAATACCATCGGTCGCTATTGCCACCGTAAGCGGCCGCCTATCAACCAATGCACCAAAAGAAAAACTACTCTTATCAATATTATCGGCAACATTGATGGGTAAGCCAAGTTCTAAACATAAGGGATAAAGTTTCGCTATCAAACATTCCAAACGGGGGTCAAGTATCACCAATGGTCGCCCCGCCAAAATTTTTTTCCACCCCCCTAGCGTGGTAGCAGGGCTTGGCATAGGCAAACGATGCAATTGCCCATTTGCCAAAAATTTTTTTAATTCGCTGTTGGTTGCCAATGGTTTTTTTGTCATAATATCAACCCTTGTGGCACGCAACAATAAAGTGCGCACTTTGGCAATTGCCAAATGCCCATCGCCTATCACCAATGGTGTGGCATGACGCAAATTTAAGAATATAGGAAAACTATACATATATTTTATTCATGCCTTAGCGACTCGGGGGTTAATGTAACCTCTATCCCATTGAGGTCTTTGTTAAGAATAATTTGGCAAGAAAGACGCGATGATTTATCAGCACCCGACACCATATCAAGCATATCTTTTTCATCATCTTGTATCGCTGGCAATTTATCTATCCACTGTTTGGCAACCTTCACATGGCAAGTGGCACAAGCCATCGCACCACCACAATCAGCCAGAATAGGCAAATCATTATCCCTTATAGCTTCCATCAATTGATAACCATCATTGCCATCAATATGGCTTGCCTGACCAGTTTTGTAATTATTAACTTTTATTTTTATAGACATAACTATAACCACTATACCACTTTCAATAATTTTTGCAATTTGGTTGATGAAGTGGTATATTGCATAGTTACCCTTTGCTCGGGTGATAAAAATCTTTTTGCTGATATTGCCATAAGGGCGGCTTCGTGAAAACCTGATAATATCAATTTCAATTTGCCGTGGTAATAATTAATATCCCCCACCGCATAAACCCCTGCCAAATTGGTGCGAAAATGTTCGGTATCAACCAAAATCAAATTTTTATCAGCGGGATTGTTATCGCCCTTTCCCAAATCCAACCCCCATTGATCTAAAGGACCCAATTTCATACTCAAGCCATAAAAGGGTAAAAAATATTCAACCGCAATGGTTTCTGTCTTACCTTCATTATCTACAACCACGCCTTCCAGATGCTCACCGCCCAATAATTTTATCGGGTTGCCAAGATAAAAATTTATCTTACCTGCATCAATCAACTCTTCCAATTTTTTTACCGAAGCAGGCGCGGCACGAAATTCACGCCGCCGATGCACCAATGCCAAAGATTCTACCCTGTCAGCCAAATTCAATACCCAATCAAGTGCCGAATCGCCGCCACCCGCCACCAAAATTTTTTTACCATCATATTGTTTAATATCACGCACCGCATATGAAACCCCCTTGCCTTCAAAATTTTCTATACCATCAATGTTAGGTTTTTTTGGTTGAAATGATCCGCCACCCGCGGCGATCACCACAATTTTACTTTCAAACACTTGCCCGCTATCGGTGGTAAGTTGCCAGTCATCGCCCGATTTTTCTAACTTTTCCGCCATCTGGTTAAAATGAAATGTCGGCGAAAAAGGTTCTATCTGTTTTAATAAATTATCAGTCAATTCTTGCCCTGACACAACTGCCAAGGCTGGAATATCATAAATAGGTTTATCGGGATAAAGCTCGGAACATTGCCCACCAGCCCGACCTAAAATATCTATCACATGGACAGATAACCCATGCAAACCCAGCTCAAACACCGCGAACAAACCCACAGGTCCCGCCCCAACGATAACCACATCGGTTGTAATTTTATCAGCCATGATGTTTATTATTTGCCACTTTATAACCATTCTATCAACATTTCAAGCAAAAAACAAAAGATATAGAGTAATCTTGCAATAAATCATAAAAAAATAGAATGATATTCTAAAATTTGCCAATAAAACGGCTAAAAAGAGAATATTTTTCTCTTTTTTAATTTTTTATATGATTTATTTCTATTGTATTCTTTATTTTAGAAGAGTGCTATGATAAATTTTTTTTTGTGGATTTTTTTTTCATTCATCTTTATCATTTTTTTCTAAAATCATCTAACAACCAATTTATTTTCTATCAATGAAAAAAACCATCCATTCATCATCGCCTTTTCGTATCATCATTGCTGGGCTTGGTCATGTAGCATTGGGGCTTATTCAATTGTTGGAAACCCAAAAAGAACAATTATCCAACCAAATGGGTCGCCCCATCAACATCGTTGCGGTTGCGGCGCGTGATAATAAGAAAAAACGCATGGTGGATATTTCGCCCTATCCATTTTTTACCGATGCCGAAAAAATGGCACGGGAGACTGACTATGACGCATTGATTGAATTGATAGGCGGTGCCGATGGCATCGCACCTGCCATATGGCATATTGCGATTGAAAAACAAAAAACCATCATCACCGCCAATAAGGCTTTGCTTGCCGAACGGGCAGATGAATTTATTTCGGCAATAGAAAAACATAATAGCCAATTATATTTTGAGGCGGCGGTGATGGGTGGCGTGCCGATAATTGATGCGATGAAAAATGCCCTGCCCTCGCTGATGATAGATAATTTTTATGGTATCCTCAATGGCACTTGCAATTATATTTTAAGCAATATGGCAAAAAAAAATTTATCCTTTGCCGAAGTTTTACAAACCGCTCAACATAAAGGCTATGCCGAAAGCGATCCGAGTTTTGATATTGATGGTATAGATGCTTTGCACAAATTGGTTATCTTAACTATGTTGGGGTTTGGTATATTGCCAGATATAAAAAAAATTGCCACCTATGGTATTCGTGATATTAATACCATTGATATCCATTATGCGGCATTGTTTAATTTTTCTATCAAATTATTCGCCATTGCCAAAAAAGAATCTGATGGTATGGTGTTAAGCGTTGAACCGATATTGATAGAAAAAAATCGTATCATGGCAAAAGTTGGCGATAGTTTAAATGCTATCAATATTGAAAGTAAAGTGCGTGGTCCTTTATTATTCATTGGGCATGGTGCGGGTGGCAATGCCACTGGGTCAGCGGTGTTGGCTGATATTGTCATGGCTTGCCACCATCAAGGCAAACATATCTTGCCTTTTGGTCGTTCGATCGCCACTATAAAAGATAACCAATTACCAATAAAACAACATGGCAATGATATGGCGCGATTTTATTTGCGTTTTAGTGTTACCGATAAGGTTGGGGTGCTGGCAAGTTTTTCAAGCATTCTGCGTGATGAAAATATATCAATAGAAAAATTACACCAAAATGATGATCACCCAGTTCATATTGCCATCATCACCCACTCCACCAGCCGCCATGCTGCCGAGCGTGCCCTTGCCGAAATTAAAAAACGCGATAGTCTGTTGGAAGAACCTGTTATCTTAAAATTATTATAACCCTATCATCATGTCACGCATCGCCCAAACCTTCGCTCACAAAAAAACCAATTTTGTTGCCTTCATCACCGCTGGCGACCCCGATTTAGAAACCGCAACCGATATTTTATTACATCTACCAGAGCAAGGGGTAGATATTATTGAACTCGGTATGCCATTTTCTGACCCAGTTGCCGATGGTATAGCCATACAAGAATCTTATCAACGGGCATTGCAAAAAAATCATACTATGGAAAAAACCTTAGAGATGGTAAAAAAATTTCGTGCCACCAATCAAACCACCCCGCTGGTGCTGATGGGATATTTCAATCCCATTTTACATTATGGCATAGAAAAATTTTTAAAAGATGCCAACCGCCACGGGGTGGATGGTCTTATCGTGGTTGATTTACCGCCCGAAGAAGACCATGAATTACGCCACCCTGCCGAAAAAAATAATATATCACTTATCCGCCTATTAACCCCCACCAGCGATAAACAGCGTATAAAAAAAATTATCAACCATGCCAGTGGATTTTTATATTATGTATCGGTATTGGGTATCACTGGCGGGCGACAAATTGATATTGATGCGGTGAAGAAAAAAATGACCGATATAAAAAAACAAACATCGCTACCTGTGGTGGTGGGGTTTGGTATTACCAACCAAAAGGAGGCAAGCCAACTCAATCATCATGTTGATGGTATCGTGGTGGGTTCGGCTATCGTGCGTGAAATTGCCACCGCCATCAACAACCAGCAAGATAAAAAAACCATTGCCCAATTGGTATTAAATAGGGTAAAACAAATCGCAAGCGGTTTATAAATCATAAACAAACCATCATACCACCATGAGCTGGCTTAATAGAAAAAGAAAAACCCTATCATCGCGTGATAAAAAAAACGCTAAGAATGGCGATCTGCCCGACCATCTGTGGAAAAAAGATCCCCTATCGGGGCAAATGGTACATCACGATGAATTAGAAAATAACTTATATGTTTTCCCATCAGGGGCGCATATGCGTATTGGCCCGAAAATGCGTTTTTTGCAATTATTTGATGATGGCAAATATAAAATTCTACCGCACCCCAAGGTCATGGATGACCCTATCAATTTTGTTGATTTAAAAAAATACACCGACCGCCTTGAAACCGCTCGCAGTGGCGAAAGCCCTGATGCTCTGGTGGCGGCTTCGGGTTATATTGGTGGCAAAAAAGCAGTGGTGGCTTGCTTTGATTTTTATTTTATGGCTGGCACCATGGGGCAAGCGGTGGGGGAGGCTTTTTACAATGCCGCCATATCTGCCATCGATCAAGCGGCTGGCTTTATCACCGTAACATCATCGGGCGGGGCGAGAATGCAAGAGGGCATTTTTTCATTAATGCAATTACCACGCACCATCATTGCCATACAAAAATTGCGTGAAGCCAAATTGCCCTATATTGTTATTTTGGCTGACCCAACAACTGGTGGGGTAACCGCATCGATTGCCATGTTGGGCGATATTCATATTGCCGAAGCGGGGGCGATGATAGGTTTTGCTGGTCGCCGTGTTATCGAACAAACCACCCGTGCTACCTTACCCAAAGATTTTCAAACCGCTGAATTTTTAGAAAAACATGGCGTGATTGATATGGTGCTTAAACGCCCTGATATTGCACCAACCGTGGGAAAAATTTTGCATTTCTTAATGGCATCATAATTATTATTTTAGATGATGTAGCAATGTTTCAATATGGGCGGCCTTTTGAAATGAATCATCAGCAATGAATCGCAAATGCGGTATAAAACGAATATCCAATTTCTTAGCAAGGTTTTTTTTAAAAAACGGCACCAATTGATTAAGCGCTACCACCACTTGCTTTTCCTGTTCACGACCTGCGGCAACAAAAAACACCGAAGCATTTTTTAAATCAGCCGACATCACCACCGAAGAAATGGTTGGTGATACCCCCGCCAAAATAGGGTCATGAAAAGCCGATGCAAGGCAGATTTCTGCCAAGGCCCGCCGCACCATTTCGCCCATTTGTAATTGCCTTTTTTGCATTTTTATGAAAGCCGCCTTGCCACCGTTTTGATTTCAAAACATTCCACCTTATCGCCAATTTGTATATCTTCAAATTTATCAAGTTGCACACCACATTCATACCCCACCCCGACTTCTTTCACATCCTCTTTAAAGCGTTTTAATTGTTTCAACAAACCTTCATAAACAACCACATTATCACGCAACAACCGCACCGTCGCACCACGCTTGATTTGCCCCTCCTCAACCATACAGCCCGCTATCATACCCGCTCCTGTTATCTTAAAGGTTTCACGAATTTGTAATACGCCAAGATATTCTTCGCGTTCTTCGGGGGCGAGTAGATGACCCAACATTTCTTTCAAATCATCAATCGCCTGATAAATAACCGAATAATAGCGTATATCAACATTATCCCGTTTGGCATTTTGCCTCGCCACTGCGACCGCACGCACATTGAAACCTATCACAATACCGCCAACCGATTTTGCCAAAGCCACATCCGATTCGGTAATAGGACCCACAGCCGAATGTAAAATTTTTATCTTGACCTCGCTGGTGGTCATTTTATCAAATGCTGCCAACAAAGCCTCAAGCGAACCTTGCACATCGGTTTTCATAATGATAGGTAAATTTTTTTGCATCCCCGATTTGATATTAGCAAACATCTGTTCCATCGTGCCACGGCGAGTTTTTGCCATATCGGATTCTTTTTTCTTACGCAAACGATAATCAGCAATTTCACGCGCCTTATTTTCATTTTCCAGCACCACCAAATCATGCCCCGCTTCTGACAAGGCTTGTAATCCCAATACCTCAACTGGCATACCTGGGGTTGCCAATTTCACCTTCTTGCCATAATTATCAAGCAACGCCCGCACCTTGCCGATGCTAGAGCCCATAACAAAAATATGCCCCACCTTTAATGTGCCTTTTTTTACTATCACCGTTGCCACCGCTCCACGCCCCTGTTCAATTTTTGATTCAATCACAATACCCCGTGCCATCATATCGGGGTTGGCTTTCAAATCCAAAATTTCGGCTTGCAACAAAATAGCCTCTTCCAATTTTTCTAAATTCATTTTTGATTTTGCCGACACCTCAACCGATTGCACATCACCCCCCAATGCTTCAACCACAATATCTTCTTTTAACAAAGCCTGCCTAACACGATCGGCATCGGCATCGGGTTTATCGCATTTATTGATAGCCACCACGATAGGCACCCCAGCCGATTTCGCATGATGAATAGCCTCAATGGTTTGTGCCTGTATGCCATCATCGGCGGCCACCACCAAAACCACAATATCGGTAACGATAGCACCCCTTGCCCGTAAAGCGGTAAAGGCTTCATGACCTGGTGTATCAAGAAAAGTTATCATCTTGCCATTTTGCAAATGGATAAGCGCCGCCCCAATATGTTGGGTAATCCCGCCTGCTTCACCAGCGGCAACATCGGTTGCACGCAAAGCATCCAACAAAGATGTTTTGCCATGGTCAACATGCCCCATCACCGTCACCACCGGCGGGCGAGGTTTTAAAGATCGGTTGTCTTCCTCGGCATCATCTTTTAAGATATTTTCAACATCCGATTCCGCCACCCGACGCGCCCGATGCCCCAATTCTTGCACCACCAATTCAGCCGTATCGGCATCAATCACCATCTGCTGGGTTGCCATAATTCCCATCTGCATTAATTTTTTGATAACATCTTGCAATCGCTCGCTCATACGATTGGCAAGATCGCCCACCATGATTGCTTCTGGCAAGGTTACCTCACGATAGACTTTTTCTTGTATGGTATCTTGATTTAAAGCCTTTAAGCGATCTTTCTCGCGTGCCCTTTTAACCGAAGCCTCTGAGCGCTGGCGTTCATCATCGGCATCGCTTAAAATAAGTTTTGTCTTATTAAAATTATTGCCACGGCGTTTTTGGTTGCGTTGCATATCCCGCCCGCCACCACGAGATTTTCGCTTTGCTTGGCTGGTGGGTTTTTGCGGCGCACCCGATGGGGATTTTGCTCTATTATCAATGATATCATCGCCTATCCCCGCTCGTTTGGCGGTTTGTTCAAATTTACGCCGCGCCTCGGCTTCTTTTCTTTTACGTTCTTCCTCAGCAAGGCGGCGGCGTTGCTCTTGGCTTTTTTTTAATTCAACCGCTTTTTCACTTTCTTGCAATTTACGATTTTTCTCTTTGACTTCTAGCGATTTAATATATTCCCTATCACCTTTTGCCAAATCGCTGGAGCGTGCCGCCCGTGCCAAAATTTTTACCCTTGTTTCACGCTCTTTATCGCTTAAAGTTTGTCGCACACGGCTTTGATGTTGCCCGATATTATCAGACGATACCACCCGCATATGCCCCGCCCTATCACGCTGAAAAATTTTCTTTTTAACATCATCGCCCCGCCCCGTTTTTACCGGAGTCTTTAGACTTAATGTTTTCTTTTCTTTTTGATTATCGTTCATTTTTTTTTACCTATATTGAAAGAAAGACTCCTTTTTTTGTGATGGTTAAAAATTATATTGTCATGGCAAAATCTAAAAAAATTATTAAAAATTCATGATGCTTTTTCAACCAACCCCACCATTTCACGCGCCGTCATAATCAATTGATTGGCGGTATCACGCTTGATAGCGAAATCTTTTAACATACCATCTTTATAGCTACATAATTCATCGGTATCAAGATAGGCAAAATCATTAATGGTTTTGATGCCTTGGCTGGCAAGATGAAAAATCATATCATAAGATAACCCCGCTATATGGCGAATATCTTTATCCACCCCAACTTCATCAAGTTTCTTTCCCATTTCTTTTTCGTGTTTTGCCAAATATGCCTTACCACGCGATTGTAATTCGCTAGCAATATCTTCATCAATACCTTCGGTTTTCATCAATTCTTCACGGTCAACCAATGCCACCTCCTCCACCGCTTTATAGCCTTCGGTATAAAGCAAGCGTGCCAAAATATCATCAACATCCAATGCCTGTTTAAAAAGACTCACCGTAGCCATAGTTTGTTTTTCTTGTTGTTGATTAAAATCATCAACCGTAAGAATATCAATATCATAACCAGTTAAAATGGATGCCAAACGCACATTCTGCCCACCCGAACCGATAGCCATACCAAGTTGTTTTTCATCGCTATTATCAACAATGATTTTTACATTTTTTTCCGCCTCATCTATCACCACCCGTTGCACCGTGGCGGGCGCCATGGCTTCAATAAACAGGGCACGCATATCTTCGGTGTGATGAATAATATCAATTTTTTCACCAAATAATTCTTTGGTTACCTGTTGCACCCGCGACCCCTTCATACCGATACAAGTGCCAACTGGGTCGATGCTAGGGTCTTTTGAACGAACGATAATTTTTGCCCGTGAGCCTGGGTCGCGTGCCACCGCCAACACCTCTATCACGCCATCATAAATTTCTGGCACCTCTTGCTTAAACAAAGCCTTCATAAAATCGGGGTGAGTGCGCGATAGAAAAATCTGCGGTCCCTTCGCTTCGCGTTTCACATCAAAAATATAGGCACGCACCCTTTCGCCAATTTTATGACGCTGTTTGCGAATAACCTCATCTTTGCGTAAAATAGCCTCGGCACGATTAATATCAAGTATAAAATTACCATAATCTTCACGCTTAATGGTGCCCAAAACAATTTCCCCCACCTTATCTTTATATTCTTCATATTGTCGCAAACGCTCGGCTTCACGAATTTTTTGCACTATCACCTGTTTTGATGCATATGCCGCTATCCGCCCAGCATCCATCATCGGCAATTCCTCTTTAAAAAAATCGCCCAGCTGACAACCTTTTTTCTTGCCTTCGGCTTCGCTGATTTGTTTTTCGGGGAATTCAATTTCCGCTACCACCTGTTTATAACGATGCAAATGCACCGCACCGCTGTTCCTATCCATCGTGGCACGAATATCCTGCTCGCGACCATAATTTTCTTCAGCCGCACGAGATAACGCCATTTCAACCGCTTGAAAAATATCTTCTTTATCTAGGTTTTTTTCACGGGCAACGCTATCAACTATCATCAATATATTTTCATTAATCATATTTTATTCCCTTTGTAAGTTTTGTTTTTTTATGGCTTGGCGCATCAATTCTTCAGTGATAACCAATTTTGCACTTTCAATATTATCAAATTCTATGGTTAGGTTTGTTTTGGTTGTTTGGTTGTTTAAAATTTTTTGTTTTTGTTTTTTATCGGTTGATGGTTTGCGGTGAATTTTGCCATCGCCATCCAGCGATAGGTCCAACCACCAGCCACCATTTTCCTTATAAACATCCTCAATGGTTGCCTTAAACCTTTTACCTTTTTCTGTAGAATTTTTCAAGCATAATGAACATAAATATCCCTTATTTTTTATAAAATCTTCTACATTGATAAGCGGGCGATCAATCCCGGGCGATGAAACCTCTAGCCGATAGGCAGTAGCCATCGCATCATTCACATCAAGCAAAACGCCAATATGGCGGCTAATCGCCTCGCAATCTGTGATAGCCATTGCGGTGGCATCTAACCTTTCTGCCATAATTTGCAATATGGGGTTATGTTTTGCACCAAATAATTTTATACGCACCACACGATACCCCAACCCCAACATGGGTTTTTCAATGATATTGATGATGTTATCTTCTAACATAGCGGGGCAGTTTTTTTGCCCCTTATAGCATAGATTCAGTGGGAGTGGGTAGGGGGAATAAAAATTGCATAATAAATTTGCACAGATAGGCGAATCACCATATCGTTGAAATATCAATTTTTTTTAAGGAGTAGGAAATGGCAAAAAAAGATCTTGATGAAGCTAAAAAAAATAAGCAAGATGAATTCTATACCCAGCTAGCAGATATAGAAAATGAATTGGTGCATTATCGCCATCATTTTAAGGGCAAGGTGATTTATTGTAATTGCGATGACCCAAAAATCAGCAAATTTTTTCACTATTTTGCTTATAATTTTGAATTTTTGGGCTTAAAAAGACTCATCACCACCTGCTATAAGAATCAAAACCCCGACCTATTCAGCCAACATAAAGATAAAAAAGCGGTTTGGTTAGAATATGCAGGCGATAAGAAACCTATCCCCGACCCAAAAAAAATAATTGTTAACCAATTAAATAGCGATGGTGATTTTAGAAATAAAGAATGCATGAAATTCTTACACCAAGCCGATATAGTTTGCACCAATCCACCATTCCCTCTTTTCAGGGAATATATGGCACAATTAATGGATTATAAGAAAAAATTTCTAATCATTGGTAATCCAAATGCCATTGCCTATAAAGAAATATTTCCATTGATAAAGGAAAATAAAATATGGTTAGGTATAAAATCTATGGCAAAAGATATGCTATTTGATGTGCCTGAACATGTTGCCAACCAATTAATAAAAACAAAAAAAGAAGGTAGCGGATATAAAGTAGTAGATGGAGTTATCAAAGGCAGAACTTTAGCCATCTGGTTTACCAATTTAGAACATCATAAAAGAAATGAAGATATAGATTTAGTAGATGAATATAATGAAACAGATTATCCCAAATATGATAATTACAATGCTATCAATGTTAATAAGTTAGTAGAAATACCAAAAGATTATGATGGAGTGATGGGGGTGCCATTAAGTTTTTTAAGTCAATATAACCCCGACCAATTTGAAATATTGGGTCTTGCTAGAGGTTGGGATAGATCGCCAAAGGTAGAGGCTTTAAGAATAGGCGGTCAAAGAAAAGACGCAAGATTGAAAAATGGCAAAGAGTTATATATAAGAATCTTAATCAAAAAACCAGAAAAGAAATAACAATGAAAGCTACACGAAAAAAAGTTACCATAAAAGATCTAATAAAGGGATATGATGATGGCTATGCTAGGGGTGAAGAAGAAAAAGGCATTGTTGGTTATGATGGCAAATTGGATATTCGCCCGCCCTATCAAAGAAATTTTATTTATGAAGACAAACAACGAGCAGATGTTATCAAATCAATTCTAGCGGATTTGCCATTGAATGTGATGTATTGGGCAATAAAAGATGATGGCAATTATGAAATTTTGGATGGACAACAACGCACCATTTCTATTTGCCAATATGTTAAAACAGAAGAATTTTCTTACAAAAATTTAAGTTTTCATAATCAACCCGACAATATAAAAAAAAAGATACTTGCTTCTACATTCATGATTTATGTCTTCAAGGGTACTGCAGAAGACAAATTAGCTTGGTTTAAAACCATCAATCTAGCTGGTGCAAACTTAACCCACCCAGAAATGAGACATG
>JBPCVJ010000035.1:0-16635 GCA_051010635.1 Alphaproteobacteria bacterium
TATGTATACAAGCAGATATTGTAAAATTAATGCAAAATATAGGTTTTGAATTTTCTGGAACTATTGCATTGCTACAAAATAATAAACCTTTATACCCATTTGGCTATCCTTTTGATTATAAAATTAATCATCAACATCAAAATATTATAAATTTTAAAAAAATATTTTAGCGTAAATCTTCCAACATATTTTTTATCAATTTGGTGCGTATCATCTATACTGCTTCCGTTAAGCAAAAAAACCTATCAATTAAAAATGAGAATCATTTTCACTAGCAACCCAGTTGCAATTTTCGCCTATTCGTTTTATACAGGTTTTATAAAAACCATCTATAAAATCATTCGTTCGCCCCTTGCCCTAACAGCAACCATCAAAAAAATCCCCCACCAAATAAAAAACCACCCACGCCAACCAACCAAAAAACTCACCACGCCAATCAAAACCACCTTGCCCCCAAACATTATGGCAAAAAAAAAATCCAACCGCCAAAAACAAAATTTAAAATCCCCCACCAACGGGCAAGGCATCACCCAAGGCCTGCAAGGCGAATCTTTGTTAATTGATGTCAATTATTCCGCGGGCTTAGAAAAATTATCACAATTTTATTACCGCTATCAAAAACCATTATTCGCCCTATTGGCTTTTTTATTGTTGGCAATTTTGTTCATCATCGGTTTTGGCATCTATCAAAAAAACCAAATCAAATATATCAGCGAAGAATTTTACCAAATCACCAGCCAGCCCAACCCCGAAACCCTAATTGATTTTGCCACCCGCAACGCATCGGGTGCGGGTGCGGGTTATGGCGCCTTGGCATCGATGATGGCACTTGATATGTTGGCAAAAAATCAAAACCCAAATTTACAAAAAAAATTAGAAAACACCATTGCCGAAAATCGCCATCTTAAAAATATATCCAACTTACAAAACGGCAATGAAAAAACCCTAAGGCGATTAAAGGTAGCGGGCGGTGCGGGGCAAAATATTTCCCTCACCAACCTTGCCCTTGCCGACCGCTTAACCCAAAAGGGCAAAATGGCAGAGGCAAAAAAACTCCTACAGCAAATTTCTATCAACAACAAAAATAATCTCTTGGGTATTTTCACCCTTCAGCTTTTACCTGCCTACTAACCCCATGCTACCAAAAAAACCATCACGATTCTTATCTATCTTGTCGCTTATCGCCCTTTTGCCCCTATCGGCATGTGTAGATGATAAATTGGTGCTAACTGGCGAAAGACAATCCATTGATATTGCTTCGATTGATGATGTGCGTGCCACCGATTCACGCATCGTTGGCGGTGGTTATCGCCTCACCCGCCCCGTCAGCAACCGTGAATGGTTATCATCATCAGGTGGTTATCGCCGTAACCCCCCGCACGCCAAGGGCGGCACTCAGGGCAAGATAGTTTTTCATATCAAGGTTGGTGCGGGCACAGGCTATGCCACCACCTACCCCGTAAAATTACGCGACCGATCGGCACCCATATCGCCACGCGGCAAAGCCAATGTGGTTAATATAGCACCCATAGTTGCCGATAATAAAATTTTCACCATAGATAGCCGTTATCAAATTTCTGCGTTTGATTGGAAAAAATCTAGCGATATACCAAAATTAAAATGGAGTTATATTCTAACCGATGCCAACAACTATGCTTATGCCAATGGCGGTGGTATGGCTTTTACCAAACGGGGTGGCAAAAATGGTAAAACCCCGCTGTTGCTATTAACCACTGGTTATGGGCGGGTGGTGGCTTTTGATGCCAACAATGGCGATATTATTTTTGAAACCAATCTTATCACACCGATAAAAAATGCCGCTGCCATCAGTGGGCGAATAGCCATTGTAAAAACCATTGATGGCGGCATTTATGCCCTATCACTAAAAAATGGCAGAAAAATTTGGCAAAACAGCGGCTTCATCAGCGACGCAGGTTCGGTTGATGCTATAGGTTTTAAGGCAGGTTCTGCCCCCACCGTGGCGGCGGGGCGTATTTGGGTGGGTTATATTTCGGGCAATGTTGCCGCTTTGAATGCATCATCAGGCTCGGTGCTATGGCAAAATGGTGCCATGAAATTCACGGTGGGCGATGATACACGCTACCGAGAAATTATTGGTAATATGGTGCTAGATGGCGGGGTGATCTATGCCTTTACCTTTGGTGGTGATGCGGCGGCTTTTCGTGCCAGCAATGGTGCAAGATTATGGCGTAAAAAATTGGCAACCACAGAAAACCCAACCATTGATAACCAAACAATTTTTATTATTGATGCCGATTACAATTTGAAATCCATCAACAAATCATCGGGGAATTTATTTTGGAATCGCATCCTTGATAAATATCTTTACCCTGGCACACGCTCCCTATCATTGATAGAATGGCATGGCCCCCTATTGGTCAGTCGGCAATTATTTTTAACCAGTTCGGTTGGCAAATATGCTTTTGTCAATGCACTCAATGGCAATATGATAGCCAAAGGTCAATCCGACATCTATGCTAGCGACTCCCCGCCCATCGCCGCCAAAAACACCATCTTGTTTGTCAATAAAAAGGGTTATCTGGTGGGGATTCAATAATATTTTATGAAAAAACAACCAAAACCATTCTATAGGGGAAAAATTATCCGCTATATTTTAGCTATTATGTTGATAAGCCATTATGCTATGGCAAAAAAAACTTTTGCCAAAAATAATTTTTATGGCAATGTCAATGCCGAAATAGCACTGAATGGCAATGCGAATTTGCCCGTTCGGCTGGGGGGTGGTTCATCTTTTGATATGGGTTATTTGTTTGGTCATCATCGTATTTTTATCAACAGCGGTATCCATTATCTCAGTGGCAAGGCCGCAAATTATGATTTTAATCGCAAAACCATCAGGGCATTTTCTTTCGTTCATATTCCCTTAACCATCAATTATGGTATTAGTTTGAATGTGGCAAATGTATCTTTTATTCCCTCTTTGGGTTTTGGTTATAGTTTTACCACCAGCCATGCATATGATATAGAAACCGATGGGCGTGCTGTGCCATTTCAAACCCCAAGTTTTGTGGTGGCGCCGAAATTATCGATTGTTTATAATCTAAAAGACAATGGTTTTATCGGTGGATTGGCAGGCGGATATGTTTTTGCATCACAACACTTAAAATTAACCTATATGGTTATCGGCTTCACTGGTGGTGCAAAATTTTGAATCATATTTGTTAGTTATGGATATGGTGGAGGGGGAAAATATGATAGTGTAGAGAAATCGTGTTAATTTTTTGTTTCTATAAGTTGCACAATAAAACGAAATTGGCTAGGGTTAATGGCAATAAGATGGAGGCTGAGAAAATATGGAAATAGAAAGAATCAAAAATAATTTAGATAAAAAAAATCAAAATTATCTAGATAAAGTGTTTTTTAGTGATGCCCGAAAAATGGCAGAATTGCCTGATGAATCTATACAGCTTATTGTTACCAGCCCACCTTATTTTAATATTAAAGACTATTCTCTTGATGGTTATCAAAAAAAGAAAAAAGCAGATAATGCAATAGGGCAGATTGGTGACATTATTGCCTATGATGATTATATTCGCCAATTATTAAAAGTTTGGCAAGAATGTGAGCGGGTGTTAAAACCGAATGGCAAATTGGTTATAAACACACCTTTAATGCCAATGCTTAAAAAATCTCTAAATACACATTATAATCGCCATATTTTTAATATTAATAATGATATAGAACATTCAATTTTGCACGAGACAAAGTTATTTTTATTAGACCTTTATATTTGGAATAGAACAAATCCTAGTAAAAAATTAATGTTTGGTAGTTATCCGTATCCAAGAAATTTTTATGCACAAAACACAATTGAATTTATTAATGTTTTTGTTAAAGATGGCAAACCTGAAAATTCTATACATAAAGACATCAAAAAGAAAAGTATGTTAAGTCAAGATGAGTGGGTAGAATATACCAAGCAAATTTGGAATATTGCTATACCCAACAAACAAGATTTAGCTTATGGCGAACATTCAGCCATTATGCCTGAAGAGATTGTTCGCCGCTGTATAAAATTATATACTTTTTATGAAGAGGCGATTCTTGACCCTTTTGCAGGTAGTGGAACGACATTAAAAGTTGCAAAAGAAATGAAAAGACGCTATGTTGGTTATGAAATTTCAAAAAGCTATGAAAGAATTATTAATTTAAAATTGTCTCATAATAGCTTTTTGTAAGAGATGTTAAATATCAATAAAATCTATAATTTGGATTGTTTTGATTTTTTAGATAAAATTGATAATCAATCTATTGATTTGGTCATTACCGACCCACCCTATAATATGAAAAAAGAAGAATGGGATTGTTTTTTATCTGAGAAGCATTTTTTTACATGGACTTACAGATGGTTAGAAAAAGTTGTAGATAAAATTAAAGCCAATGGTAGTTTATATGTTTTTAATACACCTTATAACTCAGCACATATACTTTTATTTTTATGTCAAAAAAATATGATATTTCAAAATTGGCTTACATGGGATAAACGCGATGGCATGGGTGGTGCTAAAAGAAAATATAGTAATGGGCAAGAAACTATTTTATTCTTTACCAAAAGCAATGATCATATTTTTAACTATGATGATATAAGAGTCCCTTATGAATCAACAGAAAGAATTAATCACGCTAAAGAAAAGGGTATTTTAAAAAATGGTAAAAGATGGTTTCCTAATTCTAATGGCAAATTGTGCGGCGAGGTATGGCACATAGCTAGTGAACGCCATCATAAAAAAATCAATGGCAAGGTGCAAAAATTATTTCATATTACACCTAAACCTTATACAATGATAGAACGGATGGTAAAAGCATCAAGCAATAGGGGTGATTTGGTTATGGATTGTTTTGTTGGTAGTGGCACAACCGCTGTTGTTGCCCAAGATTTATGTAGAAATTTTATTGTTAATGATAAGACAAAAGAATATTTTTTAGAAGCAAAAAAAAATATAAAATTGGGGAGAGAGAAAAATGTCGATTTTGGATATTAGTCGAAGCAATACAGCTTTACAATTTTTAAATGAAAGAATTAAACACCATGATTATCGGGGTGAACATCTTTCACAACATAATAGGTATAATATGCTTAAAGTATTAGATATTTTAAAATTATTATCAAAATATTTAGATAATGAAGGATTTTTAACTATTAGAACAACTGATATTACAAACAGACCGAAAAATAATCCTGACGAAATAGAATATGATAAGCTTTGTAATGAAGTTAAACAAATTACAGGCATTGGCACACAAGATCCTTTAAGAAAAAATTTATTTGTTGATTTTCATCGCATGGGATTAATTGATAGATATAATAAAAAAAAAGAAATTTATGGTCCTTATGATAGGGGCATAAAGAAATTTGTTTCTTTAACAGATAAGGCAAAAAGATTATTAAAAGAAAATGATATATTAAAACAATATTTTTTATTTTCACAATCTGTAAATCAATTATTAAAAGGAATTATTGATGCATTATTATTAATCATAAGTGAAGAAAATAATATTAATTATATTGGTATTTATGAATATATGTTTTTTGTTACTGCATTAAATAAACAAAAAAATCATGTTACTATACAAGAATTGATATCACTTATTCAATCTTTCAGGGTATTATCTATTGAGCAACGCAAAGGCGTTATTACAACATTAAAAAAGGAATTAAAACCAATTAATTATAAAGGTAATAAAAAAAATAAACGAGATTTTCATAACTGGAAAAATGAGTCTCAACAAATTTTTGATTTATTGGGGCAAACAGTTTATTTTGAGGAAAGAGATAGACATAAAGAAAATCACAGGGTAGTTTTAAGAGCTGATGCTAATTCTTTTGCTAAAGAAGACGACATTAGATTGAACAGATCTTTGAAAGAAAAAAAACAATATTTAAAAGAACATAGCATTGATAAAAAAATTGGTTTTGAATTACATCATATTATTCCACTATCATCGTCTACTTCTAGGGAGCATTTTCTATTGTTAGATGATTGGAAAAATATGCTTTATATTGATGGTTATAATCATGCAAAGTTAACACAAACAAGCAATATTCATAATATATTAGAATTTCAAATCCATGATGTAATATTATCAAACTATAGCAGAGAGACTATTTTATTAACAAAAAATCAAGATGTTTTATATAAAGTGGCATTACAAAACAAAATGACAAATTATAATAAAAAATTGCATGATATAAAAAATAATTGAATATCTATGATGATCCATTTAAAATAAAAATTATATCCGTCAACATAAGCGATTATTCTATTTTTCATATTATATTTGTTATTAAAATGTAGCAAAGCGGCGATGACCTAAGCCACCACCGCTTCACAATCCCTAGTGCGACATAAGCTAATATGAAATCACTAGGGCACTTACCTTCAATTTAGCAATTTTTATACCATTTATCAATAGGGATAATAAACATTTTTTTACTAAATCACTTATATTAATTTTAAGCCCCCCAAAGCCTCATTCTTAAAATAATACAGCACTTCTCTATATCTATCTCACTTTTGCAAACGATGTTCGGGGCGTTCCATCGCATCAAGAATATTTTCCTTAATATCTTTTTCACTAATGGTTTTTCCCTTAACCGATATACCCGCGCGATGCACCGCCATCTTATCGCCCGATACCAAATGATGCCAAGCATATAAATCTTTCCCCTCATCCACCAACCGATAAGCACAAGTTTCGGGCAACCAATCGATGGTTTTTAATGCCTGCGGCGTTAGGGCTACACAATCCCTAACAAATTTTTTACGCTGTGGATAATTTTTACATTGGCAAGTATCACCATCAAGCAGATGGCAAGCAATGTTGCTAAAGGTTTTTTCTATACCATCATCCAATTTATGCAAACAACATTGCCCGCAACCATCGCACAATGATTCCCATTCTTGAATGGTCATATCAGATAATTTTTTTGTAAGCCAAAATTTTTTTTTCATAAAATTAAGACATAGCATAATCAAGATGCACCCGATAAGCAGGAATTTGGTTGCGTGCCGCCATCATCGCCGCTTCATCAAGGTCAGCCAAAATTAATCGTGTAGTGCCAAATAATTTTTTTCTGGCATATTTTATCACCCGCCCCCAAGGGTCTATCACCATACTATGACCAAAGGTGCGCCGCCCATCGCTATGCCGACCAGTTTGTGCGGGTGCAATAATAAAACACGCATTTTCTATCGCCCTTGCCCTTAACAAACTATACCAATGGGCACGACCAGTTGTCATGGTAAAGGCAGATGGCACAAAAATAATCCCTGCCCCCAAATGATTTAATTTGCGATAAAGATAAGGAAAACGCACATCATAACAAATCGTCAAACCCAATTTGCCAAAATATTTTTCAGGAAAAGGTCCCACACAGGTAACAATAACCGATCCTGCCACCACCGATTCTGATTCACGATGCGATTCACCATTCGCCAAATTAATATCAAACAAATGAATTTTATCATAACGCCCAACTATCTCGCCCTTATCAGAAATAAGATAAGAGCGGTTATGAAATTTTTTGATATTGGCATCATTGTTTTTTGCCTTTAACAAATAAGAGCCAAGCAAAACCCATATACCCTCATCCCTTGCCAAATTTTTGATGGTGGTAAGATGGGTATCATCCTCTTCATATGATAAAACATCCCACGCTTTATTTTTATCTTGCTCCATAATATTACAAACTTCGGGAAAGGCAATCAGATACGCCCCCCGCTTTTTGGCTTTTTTTATCAGCCGTGTGATGAGAAGAATGTTGCGAGCGGGATTTTTGCCACTGGATATTTCTGCCAAAGCCACTCGCCATTTTTTATTTGATTTGCTATGGTCATCACTGGCAGATTGATGGGAAGGGGCTTTTACATCACCGTTGATTTTTGTCTTATCATCCATAGGTGGTGGCGAAGTTGGCGAAGTTGGTGGAGTCGGAGAATTTGGTGGAGTTGGCAAGGGGGAATCCACCTGTGCCATAACCTCAGGGGTAGAGCTTATCTCAGGTGTTTGCTGGTCAGGGTGATTATTATTTTGCATCGTGCTAAAGCAGGGTGATAGTAAAGAAACCATTAAAGTTTTAAATTATTTTTTTATAAATGGCAATAAAAACTTGTATCATTGATAATTTTGATTCCTTCACCTTCAATTTGGTTGATTTGGTGGCAGAGGTGTCTCAACAAAAACCATGGGTGATTAAAAATAATCAATTCACTGCCAAACAATTATTAAAAGAAAAATATGACAATATTATTATTTCACCCGGCCCTGGCACCACCAGCAAAAAAAACGATATTGGTATTTGCCTTGATATAATAGCCAATAATGAAAAACCTATGCTTGGGGTTTGTTTAGGTCATCAAGCCATTGCCTATCATTTTGGCGGGCGATGCGATAAGGTGATAACCATTGCCCCGCCCATGCATGGCAAGGCAAGTGCCATATTTCATGATGGCACGGGTATTTTTGCCAACCTACCCAACCCTTTTTGGGCGGGGCGGTATCATTCATTGATGGTTGTGGAAAAAAATCTATCACCCGACTTGAAAATCATTGCCCATGACAAGGCAGGGCATATTATGGGGTTGGCGCATCGCCATAAGCCAATTTTTGGTGTGCAATTTCATCCCGAATCAATTTTAACCCCTGATGGCAAAAAAATTATGCAGAATTTTTTTAACATCAGCCAAACATTTTTAACCAACCACAAACCATCTACCGCTTTTCATATAAAACCGCCAGCCAAAAAAATAACCAGCAACAAAAAAATATTTTGCGACAGATGGCATAATGCCCCCGCTATGCAGGATATTTTTGCAAAATGTTTTTTGCCCAACACAGCCGCTATCTGGCTTGATGGCGATAGCAAAAAAGGTTGGGGGTATGATGGGTTTTCTTATATCGGCACAAGCCAACAAAACGAAACCAGTCATACAGATGGTGTGATAAAAAAAGATTCTTTTTTATCACTGGATGATAATTTTTTTCAACGCCTCACCGCCGCCATCCACCCATATCTGGTGGATGAAAAAAACCTAACATCATTGCCAAAAGATCTTATTGATAAAAACCACCCTGCAAAATTTTTTGGCGGAGCGATGGGATTTTTAGGCTATGAAGGGCGTATGTTATGTGCCGATGCTTTTCATAAAAATCCTTTGCCAAAAAACTATCCCAACAGCCCGTTTGATGGATTTTTTATTATTGCCGATCGCTTGGTCATAGAAAATAAAACCAATGGAAAAATATATCTTATTGCCATAGACGATGAAAACAAAAAACATGATATTAAAAAATGGTTTGCCAAAATAAAAAAAATGGCAAATGATAAAACACCACCCACCCATCATCCATCGCCTCACTTAACTTGGTCTTTTGCTATGCCAAAAAAAACCTATATAGATAATATTAAAAGTGCCATCGCCGCCATAAAAAATGGCGATATCTATCAACTCTGCCTCACCAACCAATTAAATGCCCAAATACCTGCCGACCACGCATCGCCTTCGCCTTTTGCTATCTATTGCCATCTACGCCATGACAACAACACCCCCTATCGTGGATTCTTATCATGGCAAAAAACATCCGCTATATTATGTTTCAGCCCCGAAATTTTTTTAGAGGTCACACAAAAAGGCAACATCACCACCAAACCCATCAAAGGCACAATAAGGCGTGGTGACAACCAAACCGATGATAACCAATTAGCAAAAACATTATTGGCATCAGAAAAAAATCGTGCCGAAAATATTATGATAGTTGATCTGTTACGCAATGATTTAACCCGCATCGCCCATTTGGGTTCTATCAAGGTAAAAAAAATCTGTGAGCTGGAATCATTTGATCGGGTGCATCAATTAACCAGCACCATCAATGCCGACCTTCTAGCCAATAAAAATATTATGGATATTTTAGCCGCAAGTTTTCCCGGCGGGTCAATGACTGGGGCGCCAAAAATTCGTGCCATGGAATGGATTCACCATTTTGAAAATCGGCAACGGGGTGTTTATGCAGGGGTGATGGGTTATATCGGCCATGCCACCAGCCTTGCCATGGTGATTAGAACTCTGGTGATGGTTTTAGAAAAAAACCACTGGCATTATAGTCTTGGGGTAGGCGGTGGCATTGTTGCCGATTCAAACCCCGAAGAAGAATGGCAAGAATTAAATTGGAAAATAGCAGGGGTGATGGAATCCTTAAAAAAAATTATCAATATAACTATCAAACAATAACCCCATGCCAAACCATCTGGATTCTATCAGCCATTGTCTATTAAATGGCAAATTGCTATCGGTGGGCGATGCCGCCCTATCGGTTTTTGACCGCGGGTTTTCCATTGCCGATGGATTATTTGAAACCATCTTGATAAAAAATGCTACCCCCATCTGGTGGCAGGCACATCTAGCAAGGCTAAAACATGGTATGAAAATTTTACATATCAATACCCCGATAGATGATAAAAAACTATGGCAAGATACAAAAAAATTATTGGCGGCTAATCATTGCCAAACAAATAAAAATTATGTCTTGCGTTTAACCCTATCACGGGGTGTTTTTATGATGCGTGGTTTATGGCAAAAGGCAAAAAAAAAACCGACCATTTTGCTGACCTTGCATCACCCATCGCCTGTGGCAACATCGGTTGACGCCTATATTGCCACCATCACCCGCAAAAATCATCTATCGCCCTTGAGTGGTATAAAATGGTTAGGGGGGTATGGCGATAATATATTGGCACACCACAGCCATATCATTAGAAAAAAAAATAATGCCACTCAGGATATTTTATTATTAAATGGTAAAGATCATCTGGTGTCGGCATCGACAAGCAATATTTTTATCTTACTGGATGATTGGCAAACCCCACAACCAAGCGATGGTATTATTTCTGGCATTGCCCGTGCCAAAATTTTACAAAGCCCGCTTATCACGGTGAAAGAAAAAACCATTCCGCTATCCGCCATAAAAAAAGCCCGAGCTGCCTTCACCAGCAACAGCCTGCGTTTAGAACCCATCACAACCATTGATAATCGCACCCTGCCTGATTATCATCTAGGAATAGATATATGCCAAAAACTCACTGCCCTTTATTGCAAACCACCATCAGCTAGTCTATAAAGATAAATACCTAATACATCAAAACATCAAGGAATCATCTATGACCAACAATGTACTATCACTATTTTTAGAAAAAGTTGAAAAATACAAAAACAAACCATGGCTTTTTTCCAAGATCCACAACGATAATAAGGGCTATTGGCAAGGCATAACTTGGCGGGAGGTCGCACAGCGGGTGAATTTTTTGGCACGATATCTTGAACAAATGAATTTAGGACCCGAACCAAAAATTATTATTTTATCAGAAAACCGCCCCGAATGGATTATCAGTCTTTATGCCATTTGGGCAATGGGTGGTGTGCCTGTGCCTATTATGCCCGGCACCGCACCCGACAATATTAATTTTATTATGCAAAATGCCGAAGCCAAAGTGGCAATTATCTCCAACAAAAATCTTTTTAGCCAAGCCGAAGGTGCCTATATGCAAAAATATATAAAACATCTTATCGGCTTCAGTGGCGATGTGGCACAGCATGTCGCCAAAAACAGCAAATTTCATTATTTTTCACAAATTATTCACGGCACCCAACGCATGCATAGCACCGCACAGGGCGACAAGGTTTCATTGAATGAACGGGCATCATCTATCTTGCCAGACGCGGTTTCGGTTATTCTTTATACCTCTGGCACATCGGGGCGACCACGCGGCGTGATGCTGACCCACCGTGCACAATTGGCAGTGGTGGATAGTTTAATGCCATTGTTTAACCGCATTCCCAAATTCAAATATGGCAAGGAGTCATTTTTATCATTTCTACCCTTAAGCCATTGTTATGAATTGCATGTTATATCGGTGATAGCAATGAATTTGGGGGCAAGGGTTTATTTTGCCGAGTCGCTAGAAAAATTATCACAAAATATGGCGGAGGTTAAACCATCTATCATTACCGCTGTGCCGCGGCTTTACCAAGCTATGCGTGGTAAAATTTTAACCCGACTGGAACAGCAAAAAAAATTATCAAAATTTTTACTCAATAGCACCATTACCCTTGGCATGAAAAAAGCCAACCGCCAACCGATGGGGTTAGGGGAAAAACTTGGCAATTTTTTCTTAAATTTTTTGGTAAGACGCAAAATAAGAAAAACTTTTGGCGGGCGGTTAAAGGCTTTTATCTCAGGCGGGGCACCGCTTGCCCCCGATGTGGGTGCTTTTATTGCCGCCCTTGGGGTGCGGGTATTGCAAGGCTATGGTTTGACCGAAGCCTCCATCGCCGCATCGGTCAATTTACCATTTGATGAAAGGATGGATTCGGTTGGCGTGCCTATCAAAGGTTTGGAGGTTAAAATTGCCGAAGATGGTGAGATTTTATTAAAAGGTCCCACCTTGATGAAAGGTTATTGGAAAGACCCTGAAGCCACCAAAAATAATTTTAATCAAGAAGGTTATTTAAAAACGGGGGATATTGGCAAAATTGACAATGGTCATTTGGTCATCACCGAGCGTAAGAAAGATATTATTGTCAATAGTGGTGGCGAAAATATTGCCCCACAGCGTATTGAAAATATTTTACAACTTGAACCTGAAATCAAACAAGCAATGGTCTATGGCGATAAAAAACCTTATCTCATTGCCCTGTTGGTGGCAGAAGAGGCAGAAGAAAACCATAACTTAAAAAAAATATCCCAAGAACAAAAATTAAAAACCGCGATTGATCGTGCCAATAAAAAATTGGCAAATTTTGAAAAAATAAAAAAATTTGCGATTGCCAAAGAAGAATTCAGCGTCAATAATAAAATGTTATCGCCAACATTAAAATTACGCCGCCATGTGGTGCTAGAAAAATATAAATCAACCATTTCTAATCTTTATCGCTAATTTATATTTCCTGAACATTATGAACGGCGATAGATATCTTCTATGCGTTCAATATCATCTTCGCCAAGGTAATTGCCCGTTTGCACCTCTATCAATTCTAAATTATCATCACCAATATTTTCCAAACGATGGATAATCCCAACTGGTAAATAGATCGATTGATTGGCAAGCAAAATTTTTTCGCTCAATGATTCTTGATTATCCCCCAAAGTAACTTTGGCTTTACCCTTCACCACCACCCAATGTTCTGAGCGGTGCTGATGTTTTTGCAATGAAATTTTGGCAGAAGGTTTTAAAAATAATTTTTTAACCTGATAACCTTCATCTATTTTAAGCGATTGATAATACCCCCAAGGTCTTGCCACCTCGCTATGGTGAATAACAATATTGGGATTTTTTTCTTTTAATTTTTTTATCAAATTTTTCATCCTATCCAAATGGTTAATATCGGCTACCAACAGGGCATCTTTGCTGGCAACCACCGCTTTATTATCTACCCCTAGCAGGGTGATTGTTTGTTCGCCTTGGTTTATCACCAGATTATTTTTTGCATGTTCTAAAATAGTAGGTGGTGTATGTTTATCATGCTGGTGGATATAATTATTATCTTTATCATTTTTATGAATGCGTTTGATTTCATCAAAACTGCCAAGGTCTGACCAACCCCAGTTATTTTTTTTATCCATGATGGTGACCATATTTTTTTTACTTTTTTCCATAATCGCATAATCAAATGATAAGGCATCAATATCACCATATGATTCGGGAGACAGCCAATGAAATGACCAATCGGGTGATATATCTTGATGGATGCCCTGAACCGCCGCATAGATTTTTTTATAAGTTCTAGGTTGATATGTTTGAAAAGCCTCTATCACCGTATCAGCCGTCAATAAAAATATGCCACTATTCCACATATAACCATCGGCAATATATTTTTTAGCAATTTTTTCATCGGGTTTTTCTTTAAAATTTTTTAAGGGCAAACAAACAATATCCATAACGAATGTTTTTTTACCAGCATAGGCAGGCAAGATATAACCATAATTTTTTGATGGGTAATGGGGTAAAATGCCAAAGGTGATAATCGCATCGGGATATTTTTGCAATGCCGAAAAAGCCACCTTGATCGATTTATAAAATTTATCCGCATAACTGATATGATGGTCGCATGGCAAAATCAACAGGGCAGTTTTTTTATCACCAATGATATTTTGATGATAAAGACTCGCCGCCAAAATAGCTGGTCCCGAATCGCGCCCGATAGGTTCAAGCAATATGGTAGCTTTGCTGTGGGTAGCTTTTAACTGCTCATGGATAAAAAATTGATGTGCCGCACCACCATCAAGACTGCCCGTGCCAACGCATATCATATCCCCCAATGTCATATCACCCTGCCAGTTTGCCAAACGCAACAGGGTTGATTGAAATAGGCTTTGTTGTTTATCTAAAAGTGATAAAAATTGCTTTGGTTTTGCTTGACGAGACAATGGCCATAATCTTGTTCCCGTGCCACCGCATAACAAAATAGGGGAAATTTTTTCTATCACACAATGTGATGTATCAATATCATCAGTAAAAGGCAAAAGTTTTTTTAATGGTTGCGAGACAAAACAAATTTGTTTAAAACAATATTTATGAAAAAAAAAGCGGTCATCACTGGCATAACTGGGCAAGATGGTGCCTACCTTGCCGAATTTTTATTGGCAAAAAATTATGAGGTGCATGGTATCAAAAGACGCACTTCGCTGTTTAACACCGCCCGCATTGACCACCTGTTTCAAGACGAACATGAAGGGCAAAATAATTTTTTTCTTCACCATGGCGATATGACCGATTCATCAAGCCTTATTCATATTTTATCAAAGGTTATGCCAGATGAAATTTATAACCTTGCCGCACAAAGCCATGTAGCAGTATCTTTTGAAGAGCCTGAATATACTGCCAATTCTGATGCCATGGGGGCATTAAGATTGCTTGAAGCCATACGCACCTTAGGTTTAGAAAAAACCACACGCTATTATCAAGCATCAACCTCAGAATTATATGGCGGTATTTATCAAAAAGCCCAAAATGAAAACACGCCCTTTTATCCCCGTAGCCCATATGCGGCAGCAAAATTATATGCCTATTGGATAACGGTCAATTACCGTGAGGCCTATAAAATTTTTGCCTGCAATGGTATTTTATTTAACCATGAATCACCGATGCGGGGTGAAACATTTGTTACCCGCAAAATTACCCGTGCCTTAACCCGCATCAAATTGGGCAAACAGCCTTGTCTTTACCTTGGCAATATTGATGCTTGGCGTGATTGGGGCCATGCCAAAGATTATGTTGAAGCCATGTGGTTGATGCTACAACAGCCTCAGGCAGAAGATTTTGTTATCGCAAGTGGCGAACAACATTCGGTAAGAGAATTTGTGGAATTGGTGGGGCGTGAGCTTGATATGGAAATCACTTGGCGCGGCAAAGACATTGATGAAGTGGGAAGTAGTAATGGCAAAGATATTGTAAAAATTGACAAGCGTTATTTTCGCCCCACCGAAGTTGATACCCTGTTGGGCGATGCCGCCCGTGCCCGTGCCAAATTAAAATGGCGACCAAAAATTTCTTTTCATCAGTTGGTAAAGGAAATGGTAGCAAGCGATTTGGCAATAGCAAAAAAATTATAAGCAAGTTAATTACTATGAGAATTTTTTTAACTGGCGGTCATGGTATGGTGGGGCGAAACAGCCGCGAACACCCCAAAGCCAAACAACATCACATCACCGCTCCACCCCACAAAGAGCTTGATCTTTTGGATTTTTTATCGGTTAAAAAAACCATGCAAGATTCTACCCCTGATGTGGTTATTCACACCGCAGGCAAGGTAGGCGGCATCATTGCCAATATGGAGGCACAAGGGGAATTTTTAATAAAAAACTTTGAAATGGGAAAAAATTTGCTGGTAGCCGCCAAAGAATTGGGTATAAAAAAATTTATCAATTTGGGCAGTTCTTGCATTTACCCCAAAACCGCACCCAACCCATTAAAAGAAGAATCAATGTTAAGTGGCAAATTTGAACCCACCAATGAAGGCTATGGTTTGGCAAAAATGGCAGTATTAAAATTATGCCAATTTTTTTCACAAGATGATAAAACCTTACAATATAAAACCCTTATCCCGCCCAATTTATTTGGTCGCTATGATAATTTTGATGCCACCACTTCGCATTTTCCCGCGGGGGTGATTAGAAAAATTCACCAAGCGGTGCAAGACAAAACATCATCGGTCGCATTATGGGGCGATGGCAGTGCAAGGCGTGAATTGATGTCGGCTTTTGATGTGGCAGAGGCAATATGGTTCGCCCTTGAACATTTAGAAAAATTACCTGCCGTCACCAATGTTGGTATCAACCATGATATAACCATATTGGATTATTATAACGCGGCCGCCAGCATCATTGGTTTTGATGGCGAATGGCAATATTTGCTTGATAAACCAGTGGGGATGAAACAAAAAATTATGGATTCAAAATTTTTTCATCAATTGGGTTTTGCCCCAACAAAATCATTGGAAGATGGTATCAAAGATGCCTATAATTATTTCTTAACCAATATCGCACCACATGAAAAACAACCATAATGCTGGGGGGGGGGGGGGGGGGGGGGGGGGGGGG
>JBPCVJ010000036.1:0-78939 GCA_051010635.1 Alphaproteobacteria bacterium
GGGGGTAGAGCACTGTTTCGGCTAGGGGGTCATCCCGACTTACCAAACCGATGCAAACTCCGAATACCGAGAAGTGCAATCACGGGAGACACACGGCGGGTGCTAACGTCCGTCGTGGAGAGGGAAACAACCCAGACCGCCAGCTAAGGTCCCAAAATCACAATTAAGTGGGAAACGATGTGGAAAGGCACAGACACCCAGGAGGTTGGCTTAGAAGCAGCCACCCTTTAAAGAAAGCGTAACAGCTCACTGGTCTAAATAAGACGCCCTGCGCCGAAAATGTAACGGGGCTAAAACCATACACCGAAGATGCGAGTGCTTGAGTTAAATCAAGCGCGGTAGCGGAGCGTTCCGTAAGCCTGTAAAGGCACAATGCGAGTTGTGCTGGAGGTATCGGAAGTGAGAATGCTGACATGAGTAACGACAAGGAGGGTGAGAAACCCTCCCGCCGAAAGTCCAAGGGTTCCTGCACAATGTTAATCAGAGCAGGGTTAGTCGGCCCCTAAGGCGAGGGCGAAAGCCGTAGTCGATGGGAATGAGGTTAATATTCCTCAACCTGTGGGATGTGACGAATGGTGTAAGTTGTTCTTCCTTATTGGATTGGAAGGGCTGCGAAACTGTTCCAGGAAATAGCACCCACATTAAGACCGTACCCGAAACCGACACAGGTGGACAGGTAGAGAATACCAAGGCGCTTGAGAGAACGATGCTGAAGGAACTCGGCAAAATGCCTCCGTAACTTCGGGAGAAGGAGGCCCACCTTTAAGGTAACTTTTAGGTGGGGGCACAGACCAGGGGGTAGCGACTGTTTATTAAAAACACAGGGCTCTGCGAAGTCGCAAGACGACGTATAGGGTCTGACGCCTGCCCGGTGCTGGAAGGTTAAGAGGAGAGGTGCAAGCCTTGAATCGAAGCCCCAGTAAACGGCGGCCGTAACTATAACGGTCCTAAGGTAGCGAAATTCCTTGTCGGGTAAGTTCCGTCCCGCATGAATGGCGTAACGATCTCCCCACTGTCTCCAACATAGACTCAGCGAAATTGAATTCTCCGTGAAGATGCGGAGTTCCCGTGGTTAGACGGAAAGACCCCGTGCACCTTTACTATAGCTTTGCAGTGGCAGTAGGAAGTTGATGTGTAGCCTAGGTGGGAGACTTTGAAACCGAGTCGCTAGATTCGGTGGAGTCATAAGGTGAAATACCACCCTTTAAGTTTTTGCTGTCTAACTTATCCCTTTTTACCAAGGGCAAGGACACTGCATGGTGGGTAGTTTGACTGGGGCGGTCGCCTCCTAAAGAGTATCGGAGGCGCGCGATGGTGGGCTCATGTTGGTCGGAAATCAACAATAGAGTGCAAAGGCAAAAGCCCGCCTGACTGCGACAGCGACGGCTGGAGCAGAGACGAAAGTCGGTCTTAGTGATCCGGTGGTCCCGAGTGGAAGGGCCATCGCTCAACGGATAAAAGGTACGCCGGGGATAACAGGCTGATACCCCCCAAGAGTCCCCATCGACGGGGGTGTTTGGCACCTCGATGTCGACTCATCGCATCCTGGGGCTGAAGCAGGTCCCAAGGGTATGGCTGTTCGCCATTTAAAGCGGTACGTGAGTTGGGTTCAAAACGTCGTGAGACAGTTTGGTCCCTATCTGCCATGGGTGTTTGAGATTTGAGAGGAGCTTTCCCTAGTACGAGAGGACCGGGAAGGACGAACCGCTGGTCGACCAGTTGTCACGCCTGTGGCATTGCTGGGTAGCTATGTTCGGAAGAGATAACCGCTGAAAGCATCTAAGCTGGGAAACTCGCCTCAAAACTAGATCTCACTATTAGAACCGATATAGACTATGTCGTTGATAGGTGAAAGGTGGAAACCGTGCAAACGGTGGAGCTTATTCATACTAATCGTTCGATTGATTCTTTTTCATAATAAAAACCATCTTTTCTTAGCTGAAAAGATTAGGTTAATATGCGCATGGGTTGCAAATAAAAATTTAAATTTTTTTAAATCCCAAATCTCGCATTCATTGTTCAACAAAAGAATTTTTGTTCGCTTTTCATATTAAAAAATCCCTGTTATCTGATGGCTTGGTGGTTATAGCGGAACGCAAAGCACCCGATCCCATCCCGAACTCGGAAGTGAAATGTTCCCGCGCCGATGGTACTATGTCTTAAGGCAATGGGAGAGTAGGTCACTGCCTAGCCTTCAGATAACAGGTTTTTTTTATGCCTACATAATTCCTATCAAACATATCTTAAAAAAATTTAGCCACAAATGGTGGCAATCATCATTGGCTATAAAAAAAACCATAGCCCTATCGCCCCAGCCCATAATTGACTTTTATCTGGTTAACTTTTATAGATGGCTTGACCATTTTTTGTTTTTTATCAGGAGATTTCTATCTTGTTGCCCCATTTCCCGCCGCCACCACCAGCAAATATACCCTGCTTTTTTTGTGCCATCTTTCAAAAAAAAATAATAACAACCATCAAGAAAATAAAATATCTTGGCTGGTTGGCTTTGATATATTTTTTTATGCTATCTATCGCACCTGTGGCAATCGCACAGAATTTTTCCCCTAAAGATATCCCCAAATCCCCTAACCAACAGATCGCCCCTACCAATAGTCCATTTAATTTTGCCCCCGCCCAACCCAAACAAGAAGACCAAGACGGCAATACCATCAAAACCATAAAAGTCATCGGTGCACAAAAAGTTGCCTCTGCCACGGTGGTGGCTTATTTGCCGTTTAAAATTGGCGACCGCTGGTCAGCGGCAAAGGGCAATCGTGCATTGCGTATTCTTAACAATACCGGTTTATTTGCCATCATCACCATCACAGAAAATAAAGGGGTGGTAACGGTGAATATCATGGAAAGCCCTATCATTGACCAAATTGCTTTTGAAGGCAATGAAGAAATAGAAGACAAAGATTTTTTGATGGTGCTTGCCCAATATAGCCCAATAAAAATTCGTGCCATCTATTCACGCTCTGGAATTAAAAAAGCCGTCAATGTTATTCAACAGGTTTATCTTCAGCGTGGATATTTTCAAGCCAATGTTGCGCCAAAATTAATAGATATCGGCAACAATCGTGTGCAATTGGTGTTTGAAATTACCGAAGGCGAAGCACCAGTGATTGGCGAATTTGAATTTTATGGCAATGATAGTTTTTCTGATAGTGAATTGCGTGATAAGATATTATCAACTATCTATAATCCCATAAAGTTTTTTACCATCACCGACCGCTATGACCCCAATCGCATCCAAACCGACAAAGATAACCTGTTACGATTTTATCGTGAAAAAGGTTTTGCCGATTCTGCCATTTTATCTGCCACCACCCAATTAAATAAATCACGCCGTGATTTCACCATCACCTATGCCATCAAGGAAGGGCCACGCTATCGGGTGGATAAGGTAAGGCTTAAAACTAAAATCAAACGCATCCCCATCAAACAACTTGAAGATTTGATTGCTATCACAAAAGGTGATTATTACAATATCGCCATGATAGAAAAAACCCAGCGTGATATTGTCAAAGCCCTAAACGATGATTACAATTACCCTTTTATGCAGGTGGCAGTAAAAACCCTCACCCACCCCAAGAAAAAAACCGTAGATATTTCTTTGGATATTGTGCGCGGGCAAAGGCGTTATATCAATCGCATCGTCATCAAGGGCAATGGGCGCACATTGGATAATATTATCCGCCGCCGCATACCATTGGTCGAGGGCGATGCATTGGATGAAACTGCCATTCGCCGCGGCGTGCAATTAATTAGAAACACCGGTTATTTTAGTCGGGTCACCCCACAAATAGCCCCTGTGGCAGGGCGAGCTGATAAGGTGGATGTTATCATTGATGTGGAAGAAACCTCAACAGGCGCTCTTAACTTCAGTGCAGGCTATGCAACCCAAGATGGCATAACTTTAGGCGTCACCTTTGGCGAAAATAATTTACTCGGCACGGCACGCGTTTTAACCTTTCAAGGGCAATTTGCCATTCCCGTTACCGAAGAACAGGGCGGCAATTTTGACCAATCTTATAGTGTTTCTTACACCGAACCATTTTTGGCAGACAAAGATTTATCCATGACGGTAACCATATATCGCTCCGTCAACGATAACATTGCCAGTTTGCAAACCCAAACCCGCACAGGCGGTTCGGTGGGTTTTCGTTTTAATTACAATAGTCTTTTATCACAATATTTTTATTATAATTTTTATTATGATACCATTGAAAATGAAAGCGGTGGTATCAACCCCACCAGCAGTGGCATCAATTCTATATTTGGCCAACAGATAGCCTATGATAGCCGTGATAATCCCAACGATCCCCGTTCGGGGGTTTATGCCACCTTTGGCAATGATCTATCAGGGCTTGGCGGTGATACCTATTATCTACGCACCTCGGCTACACTGGCAGGTTATATTAAAATCCCCATTGGTTTTGAAAATGACCCAATATTGGCAATGGGTTTTGATTCGGGTTATATTTTTCCTTTTAATAATACCACATTAAGAAATGTTGATAGATTTTATTTGGGCGGGCAAAATTTGCGTGGCTTTCAAGATAATTCGGCAGGACCTATCTATAGACTTTCCAACATCTTTACCAATTTTCTTGGCGGTCGCCAATATTTTATCCAAAGCAGCGAATTGCGTTTGCCAATAGATTTGTTATCTGACCTTGGGGCAAAATTTTTACTATTTCATGATGTTGGCTATTTGGCTTATCCCGATGAAAAAGGTTTTTTTGGTGTTTATGATGATGCAAAAATTCGTGCCTCATGGGGCTTGGGCGGTAGTTTTGTTACCCCAATAGGACCTATCGTGCTTTCTTGGGCTTTCCCCTATAGCAAAGGACCTTATGATATTGAACAGAATTTTCGCTTTGATTTCAAAAGCAAATTTTAAGCGATGGTTTGTTAAGTTAATCAAAATATGATAATCATATATCATCTTTAGGTTATAAATATAGAATATAAAAAAAATGTCACAGAATAAAAAAAACCACCAACCAGATATGCGTGAAAAATTGCGGGCGGAGGCTTTGGCTTATCATCGGCAAAAACCCGCTGGCAAATTGCGGGTGGTGGCATCAAAACCCTTAAACACCCAACGGGAATTATCATTAGCCTATTCACCGGGTGTGGCAGCGGCCTGTGAAGAAATTGCCAAAAACCCCCTTTTGGTTTCTGATATGACCGCCAGGGGCAATTTGGTGGCAGTCATATCAAATGGCACAGCGGTGTTGGGTTTGGGTAATATAGGACCATTAGCAGGAAAACCAGTGATGGAGGGCAAAGCGGTTTTATTTAAAAAATTTGCCGATTTGGATGTGTTTGATATAGAAATTGCCGAACAAGACCCGCTGAAATTGATAGAAATTATTAAAAGCCTTGCCCCAACCTTTGGCGGTATTAACCTTGAGGATATAAAAGCCCCCGAATGTTTTGTGATTGAACAAACTTTAAAAAAAGAAATGAACATTCCAGTGTTTCATGATGACCAACATGGCACTGCCATCATAGCGGGGGCGGCAATAAAAAATGGCTTGGCGATTATGAAAAAAGAATTAAGTCTGGTAAAAATTGTTGCCTCAGGGGCTGGTGCGGCGGCGCTATCTTGTTTGCATTTTTTGGTTAGTTTGGGGGCAAAAAAAGAAAATATCTGGGTGTGCGATAAGGAAGGATTAATTTGGTCAGGGCGTGGTAAGGGGGTTGATGAATTTAAGCAACAATTTGCCCGCCAAGATGTTAAGGCTGATAAAAATTTGGCAGATGTGATGGTGGGGGCAGATGTTTTTCTTGGCTTATCATCGGGTAAAGTGGTCAGTGGCGATATGGTAAAAACCATGGCGCCCAACCCCATGATTTTGGCTTTGGCAAACCCCGAACCTGAAATTCGCCCCGAAGAAATTGAAAAAATACGCAAAGATGCCATCATCTGCACCGGGCGTTCTGATTACCCCAATCAGGTGAATAATGTTTTATGTTTTCCCTTTTTGTTTCGTGGTGCGCTTGATGTGGGGGCAACCGAAATCAATGAAACCATGAAACAGGCGGCATCTATGGCGATTGCTGATTTGGCAAAACAAGCGGTTGAAGAAAAAATTTTGCGTGCATATGATTTGAACGAATTATCATTTGGCAAGAATTATATTATCCCCAAACCGCTGGATGAAAGATTAATTATTGAAGTATCATCAGCGGTGGCAAAGGCCGCGATTGATAGCGGTGTGGCAACTCGCCCGATAAAAGATATCAAACAATATCGTGAATCATTGGCAAGTTTAACCATACGCACCAATGAAATTATGCGCCCCATCAATGTAATAGCAAGGCGGGGTGATAAAAAAATTGTTTATGCCGAAGGCGAAAACCCAAAAATTTTAAGTGCCTTGCCGATGATGATTGAAGAAAAATTTGCCCGCCCGATATTAATCGGTCGCCCCCGTGTGATAGAAGATAGAATCAAAAAATTAAATCTATCTTTGAAAATAGGGGTGGATTTTGAAAATTGCGACCCAGAAAATGATAGTCGTTTTTATCAATACTGGACAGCTTATCACGAATTACTCGGTCGCTCAGGGGCATCGCCCGAATATGCCAAAAGCATGATCCGTTCATCAAACACCGTCATCGGTTGTTTGATGGTCAAACGGGGCGAAGCCGATGGATTAATTTGTGGCACCATAGGGGTATTTCATCGCCACCTAAAACATGTGCGTAATATTTTGGGGGTGAATAAAAAATACAAAAACCTACATAGTCTTTATATGTTGGTTTTAGAAAAATTAGGCCAACCAACCTTGCCATTATTTTTTACCGATACCCATGTGTCGTATAATCCCGATGAAGAAGAATTAGAAGAAATGACCTTGATGGCAACAAAGGTGATGGAATTATTTGGCGTGATACCGAAAGTGGCGTTGCTGTGCCATTCAAATTTTGGTTCATCGGAATCAGAATCGGCAAAAAAAATGCGCCGTGCGGTGGCACGATTAAGGCAAACTTGCCCATTTGAAATCGAGGGGGAGATGCACCCCGATGCGGCGCTTGATGAAACTATTCGTGCCAATTTTTTGCCAAAAAATCATCTCAAAGCTGCCGCCAATTTAATGGTTTTCCCCAATCTGGATGCCGCCAATATTACCTATAATATGGTAAAAATGGTGGCGGCCGAAGGGATTTCAACCGGCCCTATATTGATGGGGTGCAACCACACAGCCCATATTATGACCCCCGCCGCCACCAGCCGCGGCATTATCAATATGACGGCTTTTGCCGCAGCCGATGCCACCACCAGATTAGAAAAAACAAAATAGATATTTTAGGTTAAATAAAAAAACCTATCGTTCGCCAAAAATACCCGTGCCGATACGCACCATGCTTGCCCCCAATTCAATAGCCGGTTGATAATCATTGGTCATGCCCATTGATGTTTCCAAAAGATTCAATTCTTCGCTTTGTTTTTTTAATGACGCAAAAAATGGTGCGGCGGGCATATCGAATGGCAAAATTGCCATCAAACCGACAATCGGTAAATCAAGTTCATTTTTACAATGATAAAAAAAATCGGGCAAGTGTTTTGATACCACACCACTTTTTTGTGATTCTTCGCCAAAATTAACCTCTATCAATAATTTTGGAAATGGTTTTTGTAATTGCCAATTATTTTTTTCTTTGGCAAGTTGGGTTGCCAGCGATTCACGGTCAAGGCTATGGATATAATCAAAAAACTGCACGGCTTTTTTGACCTTGTTGCTTTGTAAATGACCAATAAAATGTAAAATAATCTTTTCACGAAACGATGGGTCAATAAATTTTGCCATCGCTTCTTGTAATTTATTTTCGCCAAAATTATTTATGCCATGGGCATAGGCTTTTTGTATTTTATCAATGCCATGGTTTTTGCCGACCGCTATCAAGGTAATGGCATCTGGCGGGCGATGCGATATTTTTGCGGCAGTAGCGATTTTTTTTCTTATATCAGCGATATTATTTTTTATCATATAGATATTCGCTTTATCAACCCTTCAATAGTGCCATTTTTCTTATCGCACAATATTCACATTATTTTTTAAAACCTTGTTTGACCGCTTAGATTTTTTTTAAATCCCAAAACCTTCTTCTCCCCAAATTTTAAAAAGGAATATCATCATCCATATCAGATTTTTTTGCTGTATCAGTAGCGGGGGTTGGCTTGCCACCACCACTCACAGCACCACCCGAACTTGCCATACCGCCACCGCTCGCGGCACCAGCCGAACTTGCCATACCGCCACCCCCTGCACCACCACCGCTACGCCCATCAAGCAAATGCAACTGCCCGTTGAAAGCGCTGATAACAACTTCGGTGATAAATTTATCCTGCCCAGAATTTTGGTCCTGCCATTTGCGATGGCGTAATTGGCCTTCTATCATAACACGGCTACCCTTATTCAAAAACCGCTCGGCTATCTCGGCGGCCTTACCAAATATAACAATATTATGCCATTCGGTGCGTTCTTGAAAATTGCCCTCCTGATCTTTCCAGCGGTCAGATGTGGCTATTCTAAAACTAGCAACTTTTTCGCCACGCTGGGTGTTGCGAATAACTGGGTCGGCACCCAAATTGCCCAATAAAAAAACTTTGTTAAGTGCGGTGGTCATGATATTTTTTAAACGATCTATTCCTATCTTATAGTATTATGTCAAAATAGCAAGCAAAAATAAACATAAATTTATCTTGGCGGGGGAGGCAAATTTGGTTTTTCACGAAAAACTATACGCCCTTTAGAAAGGTCATATGGCGTCATTTCCACCGTCACCTTATCGCCAACCAATATACGAATACGATGTTTTCGCATCTTACCCGCTGTATGCCCCACAATAAGATGACCATTTTCTAAAGTTACCCGAAACATAGCATTGGGTAATTTTTCGGTCACCGTGCCTTTGAATTCTATTAATTCTTCTTTTGACATAAAAATTCTTTCACTATGATATTCTATAACAACCAAGACTGGGCTTGACAAGCAAAAGATTCTATCATCTATCTATTTTATGAGTTTTCATTGCGGTATCATTGGTTTGCCGAATGTTGGTAAATCAACCCTTTTCAATGCCTTGACCGAAACCCAAGCGGCGGAGGCAGCCAATTATCCATTTTGCACGATTGAACCCAATATCGGGCGGGTGGCAGTGCCAGATGAACGATTGATGAAATTGGCAAAATTGCATCCATCACAAAAAATTGTGCCTACCCAAATGGAATTTGTTGATATTGCAGGGTTGGTGAAGGGCGCATCGCAAGGCGAAGGTTTGGGGAATCAATTTTTGGGGCATATTCGCACAGTGGATGCTATCGCCCAAGTGGTGCGATGCTTTACCGATGATGATATTTCCCATGTGGCTGGCAAAATTGACCCTTTAAGCGATTATGAAACCATCCGCACCGAATTATTGCTTGCCGACCTACAATCATTAACCAAACAAAAAGACGCTATGGAAAAAAAAATCCGCCTGCAAGATAAAAATGCCATAACGCAAATACCATTGTTATTGCGATTATTAAAATTGGCAGAAGGCGGCGATGATATGGCAAAGGCACTGCGCGGCATGGCATTATCGCCTGACGAAATGGCGGTGATATCGCATTGGCAATTGCTATCATTAAAACCAATGATGTTGATATGCAATGTTGCCGAACAGGATATTATCAAGGGCAATTCTGTTAGCCATGCTATGGAAGAATTTGGCAAAAAAAATTCTATGGCGGTGGTAAAAATATCGGCAAAGATAGAATCAGAAATTGCCATGTTGCCTATTGATGAACGCTTTTTATTCTTAAAAACACTTGAATTACATGAAACAGGTTTAAGCCAAATTATCCGCCATGGTTATCAATTATTAGATCTTGTATCATTTTTTACCATAGGTGAAAAAGAGGCACGCAGTTGGAGCATCAAAAAAGGTGCCACCGCACAACAGGCCGCAGGGTCCATCCATAGCGATTTTGCCCGTGGATTTATTGCGGCAGAAACCATACATTATCAAGATTTGCTTGATATCGGCTCGGAGACAACCGCAAAAGAATTGGGTAAAATAAGGCTTGAAGGCAAAAATTATATCGTGCAAGATGGTGATGTTTTTCATTTTCGTTTTTCGGTATAATCATTTAAATATAATATGAAAGTCAAGATGATGGTCAAAACAATCATTGCCAATTGGAAAATGAATTTACCGCACGGCGATGTGCTGGGGGTGGATAGATATTGCCAAAAATTTGATGCCGCGCAAAAAGCCAAAATGATTATCGCCCCACCCTTCCCTTTTATTTCAATGTTGCAAACAAGGGGTTTTCAGGTGGCAGGGCAAGATGTATCTGCCAACAGCAATGGCGCCTTTACTGGCGAGGTATCGGCAGAAATGTTGGCACAGGTTGGTGCGGGGTATTGCATTATCGGCCATTCAGAGCGGCGACAATATCACCATGAAGGTCATGGTATTTTGACAAAAAAAATAATTGAATTATTGAATCATCAAGTGATCCCGATTTTTTGTGTGGGCGAACAAAAAGATGACCATTTGGCAAAAAAAACATATGATGTTTTATCGGCACAATTAACCGCATTAAATGGGTTTAAGGGGCGCAAGATATTCATTGCCTATGAGCCAGTGTGGGCTATAGGCACGGGCGAAAATGCCACCACCGATACCATAAAAAAAATTCATCATTTTTTAAAAACCCGTTTGGGAAAACGGGTGAATATATTATATGGCGGTTCGGTGAATCAAACCAATGCCAAAGACATTTTATCATTAAAAGATGTTGATGGGCTATTGGTAGGGGCGGCAAGTTTGAAAGCCGAAGATATGATAAAAATTTTATCATGCTTACATTAAATAAATCGGTTATCACAAAATATATTGATATCTTATGTTATAATTTTTTTATGTTATTACCAGCCAAAAATTGCAGTAAATGCCCCGAGCTTTTATCCCATCGGTTATGGTTGCAACAAAAAATTCCTGATGGGTATAATCAACCAGTGATTGGTTTTGGCGACCCGAAGGCGCGTATTTTTATCATTGGGCTTGCGCCTGGTGCCAATGGCGCCAATCGCACGGGAAGGCCCTTTACCGGCGATGTGGCAGGGGCTTATCTTTATCAGGCTTTGGGCGAAAATGGTTTTATACGCCATGGCAATTACCAAGCCAAAAAAAATGATGGTTTAGAATTGCAAGATGTTTTTATCAGCAATGCGGTCAAATGCTCCCCACCCCAGCATCGCAATGTATCACCGCTTGAAAGAAAAAATTGTCGCCCTTTTTTATGTGATGAATTTCATAGATTGGATAAATTAGAAATTATTTTTACCTTAGGGCAAACCGCCCATCTGGCTTTTTTGGAAGCTTGCCAAGCGATCGATACAACCATCAAAAAAAATCATTATATGTTTGCCCATAAAAAAATCCATCGCATCATGGTTGATAAAAGATCGATGACCATCGTCAATAGCTACCATTGTTCGCAACGCAACATCAATACCAAAATTCTTAAGCGTGATGATTTTTTTTCTCTCATAGCCAGCTTAAGAGCTATGGTTGCAGATAAAGGCAAAAACGGGTAAATCACCGCCATGACAAAAAAAATCTGTGCGATGCAGATGGATGACTTAACATCTATCAATGTAAAACTTGATAGTAGTTTTGCTATCGGTCTTGCGGCACAACGGCACGGGTTCAAAATTTTTCATTATTCACCACACCATCTCACCTACCATGGCGACAAAATAGTTGATGGCAAAAAAATTGCCAACCTCACCGCTCGTGGGCATTTTGTTAACTTACATCATCCAGCAAAGGCGGCGCATTTTTCCATCGATGAAACCATCGAATCTATGCCGCTTGATAGTTGCGATGTTATTTGGTTAAGGCAGGACCCGCCTTTTGATATGGCTTATATTACAAATTGCCATCTGTTAGAATTATTACAAGCCACCAGTCAGGTGCTGGTGGTGAATAATCCACGCTCGGTGCGGTCACACCCCGAAAAATTGGCGGTGTTATATTTTGCCGATTTGATGCCACGCACCATCATTTCAAATGATGTAAGCGAATTACAAAATTTTCATGCCGCCATCGGTGATATGGTCATCAAACCGCTTTATGGCAATGGTGGCTTGGGGGTGGCTTTTTTAAAAAAAACCGACCCTAACCTTGCGGTTTATGTTGAATTGCAACAATCATTTAATAAAAATATACCCTTGATGGCACAGGCTTTTGTAAAAAATATTATAAAAGGCGATAAACGCATTCTGTTGATTGATGGCGAGGCATTGGGGTGGTTCAACCGCACCCCAGCTGTAGGGCAGATCCGTGCCAACACCAGAGCAGGCGGCGGGGCTATGGCTTGCGACCTTTCAACCAAAGACAAAGAAATTGTAGCACGCTTAAAACCATGGCTGATAGCAGAAGAATTATTTTTTGTTGGCATCGATGTGATCGACGGGTTTTTAACCGAAATCAATGTCACCTCACCCACTGGTATATTTTTAAGCGACCAGTTGATGGGCACCCATCTGGCAGATGACATCTGGCACTCACTAGAAAAAAAATTACAGGCAAGAAAAAAATGAAATTTACATATCAATATTTTTCGCAAGATATCAGCGGTTTTTTAACCAACCAACCGAGCAATAAAAACTTGCTAGAAGAAAAATTTTTACCACAAAATTTCTCAAAGCTAAAAGATATTATCAGCCATATTGATAATATTCTATCGCACAAACCAAACACCACATCCATCATAGACGAAAATGTGGCAAAAAAATTATATGCGCTTTTAACCTTGCCAACTCAACAAGATGATATTTTAGATTTTGAAAAAATTACCAACAAATTACTAAAGCAAAATATCAGCGAGGTGATTATCTTGGGAACAGGCGGGTCAAGCCTCGGCTCGCAAGCATTATATGAAATGGCAAGCCAAATTTCAAAAACCAAACCAAATGGTCAGGCCTATCCCCGTTTGGATATTTTTATCAATTTTGACCCGATAGATTTTTACAATAAAACCAAACATATCAATTGGCAAAAAACGGCTTTGGTGGCTATAAGCAAATCGGGCGATACGCTTGAAACCATTTTACAAACCCTTTATATTTTGCCCTTGATGGAAAAATCGCTTGGGCGAGAAAACATAAAAAACCATTTTTGGGTAGTTTCAGAAAAAAAATCATCGCCACTCAATAATTTAGCCGATAATTATAATGCACAAAAATTAATCCATGACCCCTATCTTTCGGGGCGTTATTCGGTTTTATCGGTGGTGGGTATGTTGCCAGCGGCGATGGCGGGGTTATCGGTTAAAAACATTAGAAAGGGGGCAAGCGATATGTTGCGCCATTGTTTATCTTATGATTTAGAAAAAAACCCTGCCGCACAATCGGCATTGGCAATTTTTGGTTTGGAAGAGGTGAAAAAAAAATCGGCGGTGGTGATGTTATCATATGCCGACCGCCTTAGCACCCTATGCCGTTGGTTTCGCCAATTATGGGCAGAGAGTTTGGGAAAAAACGGCAAAGGCTCTACCCCGATATTTGCAACTGGACCGGTTGACCAACATAGCCAATTGGAATTATGGTTGGGCGGACCGATGGATAAAATCTATACCATCTTAACCACTGCCGAAAAAATTCAGCTTGCCAGCCCTAATGAAAAATTATTGGCTTTGCATGATAAATTATCCCATTATCAAGGCATCAATTTAGAAGATATGATGGATGCCTGTGCCAGCGGTATCAATGATGTATTTTTAGAATTTCATTTGCCAGTAAGAACAATTTGTCTTTCACATTTGAATGAAGAATCAATCGGTGCTTTGTTGATGCATTTTATGATGGAAACATTGTTTGTTGGGTTTTTGCGGGGTGGGTTTGACCCGTTTGGTCAGCCACGCGTAGAAGATGGCAAGCAAAAAATTCGCCAACAATTAGAACGCATCAGGCAGAGCAAACTATAAAAAAACTATTCATAGGAAAAAAATGACAATAAAAAAATTATCATCGGCGATGATTAATCGTATAGCGGCAGGCGAAGTAATTGAAAGGCCAGCCGCGGTCTTAAAGGAATTATTAGAAAATGCCATAGACGCAAAAGCCAGTTATATTGAAATCCACAGCGATGGCGGGGGTATGGGTAATATCACCATTGCTGACAATGGCACAGGCATTGAAAAAGAAGAATTGCCATTGGCGATTGACCGCCATGCCACATCAAAATTGACCGATGATAATATTCTCCATTTAAGTTTTTTAGGGTTTCGTGGCGAAGCATTGAGTGCGATCGGGGCAGTGGCAAAATTAAAAATTATCAGCAAAACAAAAACTATGGATGATTTTTTTGCCATCAGTGTTTCAGGCGGAGAATTAACAGCGGTAGAAAAAGATAAGGGATTTGGTTTAAAATTGCCGCAAAAATTATTATCAGGCACAAAAATTATGGTTGATGATTTATTTTATAAAACACCCGCAAGATTAAAATTCTTAGGTAGCAAGCGGATCGAACAAACCAGATCGCGCGAAGTGGTAGAAAAAATTGCCCTATCTTATCCTAAAGTGGCAATAGATTATTGGGAAGAAGGGGCGCAAAAATATCGTTTTTTACCCAACCAAACATTATATGAACGATTAAAAATTTTATGGGGCGATGACATAGTAAAAAATCTTATAGGTTTATCAGAAAAACCAGCTGGCAAACAATATGAAGAAAAAACTGCCGATGATATTTGGCTATCAGGTTTTTGTTCGTTACCAACTATTTTTCGTAAAAATTATTCGGGTATGTATTTTTTTGTCAATGGGCGTGCCATCAGCGACAAACGATTCTATGGTATTGTGCGTGCCGCCTATCAAGATGTGTTGGCATCTCACTGCCAACCATTTGTGGTGGTGAATTTATTTTGCCCTTATAAAATGGTTGATGTCAATGTGCATCCCACCAAAGCCGAAGTGCGGTTTCAATTTCCCCAAGAAATTCATGGTTTGATAATAAAAAGAATCCGTGATGCCTTGCACCAACATAGCAAACAAACTGCCGATGCTTTCCCAACGGTGCGTGATGTGGCTATGAAACATATCACCCCCATGGCAATGGCATCTAGAAAAGAATCACCCAGCCATAGATTATATGAAGAAACCAAAACACCAAATGATGAATTATTTCAAAAAAACCTTCCCCCGCTTGATAGTATCAAATTGCCAAATGATATAACCGCAATCGAAAAATTATTTTCAAAAAACCAACCCATCACCCACCATAACCAAAATGAAAAAAACGGCGATGATACAAAAGATATCTATTTGGGGTCGGCAATATTTCAATTTGCCAAAACCTATATTATTGCTATCAAACAACAATCCATCGTGCTGATTGACCAACATGCGGCGCATGAAAGATTGGTTTATGAAAAATTAAAACAACAATTTTATAAAAATAAACCCATCGCACAGAATCTACTATTACCGATTGAAAAAAATATCACCCCCGAAATGACAGAGGGGTTTGAAAAAAATCAAACGGCTTTTCAAAATTTAGGAATTTTTTATGAATTAACCAAAACGGGCAAAATTATGTTTCGTGCCTTACCCGCCATTTTAGAAAAAACCCATGCCGAAAATATTGTCAATGATATTATTGATTCTTGCCATGATTGGTTTCAATTATATGATACCAGCAAAAAAATTGATGCTATATTATCATGTATGTCTTGTCATGGCTCTATTCGTGCAGGCAGGGAATTACACATTGACGAAATGAATGGTTTATTGCGTGATATGGAGCTAACCGATAATTCAGGACAATGTAATCATGGACGACCAACCTACATAGAATTATATCAAACCGATTTAGAAAAATTATTTGGGCGCACAGCTTAGTGCTTGAAGATTCAATATCAATCTTTTATGATGATGAATAGCGGTGATCTATGCAAGGCAAGGCATCTTTGATGGATAAAATTATCGGGCATGATATCTATGCACGCTGGCTTTTTTCATTATTTTTTTTAACCCTGTTGCTTTTGGTGGTGGGCGGTTTGACAAGGCTTAACCAATCAGGGTTATCTATCGTAGAGTGGCATATGGTGATGGATATTTTACCACCCATCAATGAAAAAGATTGGCAGAGTTTGTTCCTGCTTTATCAAACAACCGAACAATATAAAGAAGTGGCAGAGTTTTTCTCGCTGGATAATTTTAAGAAAATTTTTTGGTGGGAATATAGTCATCGCCTCTTGGCAAGGCTACTTGGTTTTATATTGATAGGCGGGTTGATAATAATGGCTATCAATGGGTTTTGGCGTAAAATTTCTCAGCGACAAATTCTTGCACTTGTCAGTTTATTATTGCTGGGCGGCACACAAGCATGGGTAGGTAAATGGATGGTGGAATCAGGCTTGTTTGTTGCCAATGCGGTAGCACCATTAAATTTGGTCGTGCATTTTTTTATCGCCATAGTGATTTTATTTATTCTCTATGCCATGATGGCGGGCTATCGTGGGCAAAAATTTTTTTATCGCCCATGGCATGGTTTATTGAGTTTTATTCTTTTGACAACATTATGTTTGGGTAGCCTTACCGCGGGGGCAAAGGCGGGCTATGCATATGGCACATGGCCATTGATGGGTGATGGTTTCATACCGATCGATTATTGGTGGCAAGGACATCACGGGGATTATCAATTAGAAAATTCTACGGGCGACCATCATCATCAAGATAATATCATGGCACAAAAATTGGGGTTTTGGCATAATGCCATTTTGAATCCATCGGCAATACAATTTCACCATCGGCTGTTTGCTTATTTTTCTTTTTTTATTATTTATATGTATTTTTTTGCCATGTGGCGTGAAGCCAAAAAAAATATCAGTCGGGATAAAACATCGCTTAGCAAATCAATCTTGTTGGTGATGGCAGTAACATTGCAATTGATATTGGGGATTATGCTGGTGGTAAATACCATACCTTTGAAATTGGCAATGCTACATCAATGGGTTGGTATTGTTACCATGTTAATTGCTTTTTCAACTTGGTTTCGCTATCAAGATAGCAAATAAAATATCATGAATAAACATCTGTTGGCACAGCGTTTAGCGGTTATCAAACCATCACCCACCATCGCCATGACCGCACGGGCGGCGAATTTAAAAAAACAAGGTCGTGATATTTTATCTTTAAGTGCGGGCGAGCCTGATTTCAAAACCCCAAGCCATATTATTGCCGCCGCCCAAATGGCAATGGAAAAAGGTCATACCCGTTATACCAACCCCGCAGGCTTGCCAGCATTTCGTGATGCCATTGTAAAAAAATTGGCACGCTATAATCAATTACATTATACCGCCGAGCAAATTCATGTTGGAGTTGGTGTAAAACAAGTGATCGCCAATGCCTTGATGGCAACCTTGAACCATGGCGATGAGGTGATTATTCCAAGCCCCTATTGGGTAAGTTATATTGATTTGGTATTATTGTTTGGCGGGGTGCCAAAGATAGTGATGGGGCAAGAAGAAAATAATTTTAAAATAACTGCCAATGATTTGAAAACAGCTATCAGCGATAAAACAAAATGGTTTATCATCAACAACCCATCAAACCCAACGGGCGTGGGGTATGACAAAACAGAATTACAAGCTTTGGGCGATGTTTTGCAACAACATCAAAACATTTATATTTTATCTGATGAAATATATGAATTTATGGTTTATGATGGTTTTGAATTTATAACTTTTGCCGCCGCCGTTCCCGAATTATTTTCTCGCACCATGACCCTCAATGGTTTATCAAAAGCATATGCCATGACCGGTTTTCGGGTTGGCTATGGGGCGGGCCCCAGCGATATTATCAATGCTATGAATATTTTACAATCGCAATTAACCAGCTCAACCAGCACCATATCGCAATGGGCGGGGGTCGCCGCGCTTGAGGGCACGCATGATTTCATTCTACCCCATAATCAAGAGTTTGTTAAAAGACGCGATTTTGTGCTTGGCAAATTATTACAAATGGATGGGATTTTTTGTATAAAACCCCATGGGGCTTTTTATCTTTATCCATCGGTCAAAAAATTTATTGGCAAAAAAACTCCCGATGGCAAGGTGATAAAAACCGATGATGATTTGGCAGAATATATTTTAGAAAAAGGCGAGGTGGCATTGGTCGCAGGGTCGGCATTTGGGCAATCGCCCTATTTGCGTATTTCTTATGCGACCAGCATGGATATTTTAGAAAAGGCCATGGTAAGGCTAGCATCAAGCCTTGCCGAATTGCGATAAAGGTATTTTTTTGCTAAATGTTTTTTAAAAAATTGGGGGCTGTAGCTCAGTTGATAGAGCGCATCGTTCGCAATGATGAGGTCGTGGGTTTGATTCCCATCAGCTCCACCATTTTTTTTTATCATCATTGTTGAAAGCCAAAATAAGATAAAAAGAAAAATAACAAAGCCATTTCGGTGATTGATTGTAAAAAACCCAAACCATCACCAGTTAGGGGGATTTGTTTTTGGCGATGCAACAACAAAAATAATATCAACAAACCAAATACTATCACTGCAAGCAACAATGGCAAACGCCACCATAATAATGCCGAATCATTGGGAAAAAAAATTGTCAGCCACAGAATTTGTGGTGCCACCATCAATGATAAGATATTTGGTTTGGCAATATGTTTGATTGAACTTTGTGGGTTGTTATCGATCGGTAAAAACATTGCCAAACCCATAGCCATGCGTGATAACCCCGCCGCCATTGCCAACACCAATATAATATAAAATACTTGCCATTCAAACATCAACACCAAAGCGGTCAAACGGCTATAAATTAAAATAATCAAACCCAGCGTGCCAAAACTACCGATACGCGAATCACGCATAATGGATAATATTTTTTTTGGATTTTTTTTACCAAAATATCCATCGCAAAAATCGGCAAAACCATCTTCATGCAATGCTCCGCTCAACAATAAACCAAATATTATTGTCATCATCACCGCAAAAACATGAAAAACATTCAAATATAATAAACCAACAAACACCGCCCCATTGATAGCCCCGATAAAAATCCCTACCCACCCCATGGCGATGGGCGAAATCAAATTATATTTTTTAGAAAACAAACAGCGTGGCAATGGCAAGGTGGTTAAAAACCCCAATGCTTGCCAAAACCCATAAAAAGTTTTTAACAAATAATTCATAGCAATAATTTTTATGCCTCGCTTGTCATAGGCAATAGAATAAAAAAATTATCAAGTCAATTTATAAACAATAAAATGGCACTGCCATATCAAACATAAATTTTATTGCCAATTCATATAGTCTGGTTTATATTGCATCTATGGGTGATAATAAACAACCATCGCATCGGCATCTACTTCATAGTATGATAAGGGTGTTTGATTTAGATAAGTCGATTGATTTTTATACCCGCATCTTAGGTATGGCATTGCTACGCAAAAAAGATTACGCTGACGGGCGATTTACTTTGGCTTTTGTTGGTTATGAAACAGAAGACAAGGGTTCGGTGATAGAGCTAACCCATAATTGGGATAGAAAACAACCTTATGATATTGGTGATGGGTTTGGTCATTTGGCAATTCGTTGTGATAATCTTGTGGCATTTTGTGAATATCTAAAAAATGAAAATGTGCCTATTCCCCGCCCGCCAGGTCATATGGGTGGCAAACCCGATGGCACCATGCTGGCATTTATCAAAGACCCCGATGGTTATCTAATAGAATTATTGCCGCGCTATTGGGATTGATATGAAAAAATATCTTATGATCATCATCTATAGCCTATTGGTTTTGGTTATGTTGTTGGCATTGTGGGTGGGCGGTTTGTATCTATGGAACAAACGCACTAACCCCTATTACGATAGCACCAAATCCCATCATCGTCTTAAGGGGTTTGCCAATCTTGACGCCAATAGTATGAAACCAAAATCGCCCGAAGTAAGAAAGGCGATGTTTGAAGCCTATGACGAATTAAAAGAAAATTTTGACTGGGACATGGAGGCAAAAAAAGTGCCACAAATGAAAACAGATGCGGCATGGTTGCATCAACCGCGCGATGGGATTGATTTTTCATGGCTCGGTCAATCAACCGTATTATGGCGGTTGGCGGGGAAAAATATCATCACCGACCCAAATTTTTCAACATGGCTAGCCATCAAATGGCTGGGTGAAAGACGCCTTACCCCTGTGCCATTGGCTATCAGGGATTTGCCAGCGATCGATATTGTGCTGATATCGCATAATCATCACGACCATCTGGATAGTTATTCAATAAAATATATTGCCAAACATAATAAGGCGGCGGTTTTTTATGTACCGCTTGGTTTAAAAGCATGGTTTCGTTTGCGGGGTGTCAAAAATGTAATTGAAATGGATTGGTGGCAAAAACAATCGCTCAACAATATTGATATTTATTTTGTGCCCGCACAACATTGGAGCACCCGTTATATTCTTGACCGCAATCGCAGTCTATGGGGTGGTTTTGTGGTCAAATGGAATGGTTTTTCTTTTTATCATGCGGGGGATACTGGCTATAACCAAGATATGTTTGATATGATAGGCAAACAATTTGCACCGATCGACTGGGCGATGATACCCATAGGTGCTTATTTACCGCGCGATTTTATGCGGCCGCAACATAACAACCCTGCCGAAGCATTATTGATACAAAAAGATATTGGTGCCAAGCGGGCGTTTGGCGTGCATTGGGGAACATTTGTATTAAGCACCGAAGATACCTTGCAACCGATGAATGATTTAACCAAGGCAAAAAAATTACAAGGGGTGAAGAACGATAAATTTATTACCTTAAAAATAGGCGAAACAAAAATTGTTAAATAATGTTTTTTTGTGCTATTGATGAAGGCAAAGATACTATGACAAAACAAAAAATTATTTTTGGTGGCGGGTGTTTTTGGGGTGTGGAATCAATTTTTCATAAAACCCATGGCGTGTTATCGGCAACATCGGGCTATGGCGGTGGGCATTTAAAAAACCCAACCTATGATGCCGTATGTCATGGCAACACTGGGCACGCCGAGGTGGTGTTGGTGGAATTTGATGATAAAAAAATTTCTTATGAAGAATTGGTGGATTTATTTTTTCGCCTGCATGACCCAACAGAATTTCACCGTCAGGGTTTTGATGTTGGTCCGCAATATCGTTCTTGTATTTTTACCTTTGATGATACACAATTACAAACAGCCATCGCCATCAAACAGCGGGTGCAAAAATATTTTGATAAAGATATTACAACCGAAATTCTACCTTTTAGCAATTTTACCCCTGCCGAAGATTATCATCAAGGCTATGTAGAAAAAACTGGTAGGGCTTGCCATGCACCCCGCACCAAATGGGAATAGGTTTTATAATATGAAAAATTCTATTATTTTAATTTCTCTACAATAACCTCAGCCAATAATTTTGCAACCTCTTTTTTTTGTAAATAACCCCAATCGGTTTTTTTATCGCCATCATAAAATATAATATTGGTATCGTCTTGATTAAATGGTGCGCCATCTTCGCCAATTTCATTCACCAACAATAAATCACAATTTTTAGCATGATATTTTTCGGCAATTTTTTTGGCGGTTGCCGCATTTTTTACATCCACCTCAGCAAAAAAACCCACCACCAAATGCGGGCGATGTTTATGCTGTGCCACTTGTGCCAAAATATCAGGGTTCATAGTCAAGGGCAAAACCACATCGCCATCTTGGCTTAAAGCTTGTTTATTCAATTTACCATCTGTCATTTGCTTGGCACGAAAATCACCCACCGCAGCCACCCCCATAAAACCATCATATTGTTTAAGCTCAATTTCTGCCAACACAGATCTTGCCATCTCGATCGCCGTTTCGGCATGAATAACCCTTATACCCTTCAAAGTTTTTAAAATTTTTTCATCCATCACACCAGCCACCATCACCACCTCGGCGCCATATTTTGATAAGGTTTTTGCCAATTCCGCCCCCTGTTTGCCCGATGAAAAATTGCTGATATAACGCACCCTATCTAATTTTTCACGGGTGGCACCACAGGTTAATAAAAAATTTTTACCCGATAATTTACCACCTGTCTTAAAATAATTTACCAAAATAGAAAATAATTCACCCGCCTCAGGTAGCCGCCCCTTGCCATCTTCGCCACAAGCCGTATCGCCCACATGGGGGTCTATCACCATCATACCCCGTTGTTGTAAATCAACAATATGTTTTTGTGTCGCACTATGGGCAAACATAGTGGGGTTCATAGCAGGGGCAATAAAAATCGGTGCGGTGGTTGCCAATAAAATAGTCGCCGCCAAATCATCGGCACGACCTTGGGCTATGCGTTCAATAAAATTGGCGGAGGCAGGTGCCACCATAATCGCATCAGCAATACGCGCCAAACGAATATGCCCCATTTCTTGTTCATCGGTTAAAGAAAATAAATCACTATAGACTTTATCTTCTATCAAAGCCGCCAAAGATAAAGGGGTAATGAATTCTAACCCGCCTTTGGTAATAACCCCCAAAACCCTTGCACCATTTTTTTTCAACAGCCGTGCCAATTCCAGCGATTTATATGCCGCAATACCACCCGATACCACCAACAAAATGGTATAGCCCGACAAAATACCCCCAGCAAAATTTTTGCTATCGGATGTTTTAAGGTCAAGCCATGTTTTTGCCATCATGATTCACCATAGCAAAAAAATCTTGCAAAGTAAAAAATAACAAAATCGATTGACCCTTTAGATTTTTGAACAATTTACAAAATAAATTTTTGTAAATTTTGGTCTTCAACCAATGGCGATAAACATTCATCCACCATATCTTCGCTAATGGCGATGGTGGTGGTGGTCGAGCCATCGGCTTCAAATGAAATATTCTCAAGCAATTTTTCTATCAAAGTATGCAATCGCCTGGCGCCAATATTTTCCACCGCCGCATTGATAGCCATCGCAAGGTCTGCCATTTTGTTAATCGCACCTTCGGCAAATTGCAATTCAACCCCATCCACTGCCAACAGATGCTGATATTGTTCCAACAAATTATGGCGTGTTTGGGTAAGGATATTAATAAAATCATCTCGGGTCAAAGGAGAAAGCCGCACCCTAATCGGCAAACGCCCTTGCAATTCGGGCAATAAATCAGCAGGTTTTGATAAATGAAAAGCCCCCGAGGCAATAAAAAGAATATAGTCGGTTTTAACCATACCATGGCGGGTGGCAATGGTAGCACCTTCTATCATCGGCAACAGGTCGCGTTGCACACCTTCACGGGAAATATCTTGGCGGGCATTAGAATCACGCACACAAATTTTATCAAATTCATCAATGAAAACAATACCATTTTGTTCAACATTATCCATCGCCACCTTAATAATTTCATCATGGTCAAGCAATTTATCCATTTCTTCTGCCAGCAATTCTTCCCTCGCCCGCTTGACCGACATGGTTTTTTCTTGTTTTTGCTTAAACATCTTTCCCATCATACCCTCCACAGCATCAGAAATTTGAATCATACCAATGCCAGCATTGGCACCAGGGATCTCCATCATTGTATTGTTGTTTTTTGGTGCGGCGGTGAATTCAATGGTTATTTCAGTATCATCCAATTGATGCGATAATAATTTTTTTTTATATTGCTCACGGGTTTCACCCTTGGCATCCTTGCCTATCAGGGCTTTCAACAATCGTTCAACCACCTTTTGTTCGGCTTTTGGCTTGGTGCTGACCTCCCGCTTTTGCCGTTCATTTTTAATAGCCACCTCCAACAGATCCCTAATAATACTTTCTACATCACGCCCCACATAACCCACTTCGGTATATCTGGTTGCCTCAATCTTAACAAAAGGAGCACCGACCAATTTTGCCAAACGGCGGGCAATTTCGGTCTTACCACAACCAGTTGGTCCCATCATAAGAATATTTTTAGGCAATATCTCATCTGCCAATTCTTTATGCAATTTTGCACGGCGATAGCGATTACGCAAAGCTATTGCCACCAATTTTTTTGCATCCGATTGACCGATAATATGATTATCCAATTCGGCAACAATTTGTCTTGGCGTTAAGGGGGCGATGGTGCTATCCATAAATTTTTTTATAATGTTTCAACGATAATATTGTGATTGGTATAGATGCAAATATCGGCGGCAATTTTCATAGCATCACGGGCAATTTTATCAATAGCTATATCGCTATTTTGTATCAAACCCCTAGCTGCCGCAAGGGCAAAACTACCCCCTGAGCCTATGGCAATAATACCATCCTCTGGTTCAATCACATCACCATTGCCAGAAATTAATAATAGCGTATCTTTATCGGCAACCGCCATCATGGCTTCCAACCGCCTTAAATATTTATCCGACCGCCATTCCTTTGCCAATTCCACCGCGGCACGGGTTAATTGCTCAGGGTATTGTTCCAATTTCTTTTCTAATCTTTCAAACAAGGTAAAGGCATCAGCAGTGGCCCCCGCAAAACCCACCAACACCTTGCCCGATGACAATTTGCGTAATTTTTTGGCATTGGATTTCATAATGGTTGTGCCGAATGATACTTGCCCATCGCCAGCCATAACAACATGCCGATGTTTTTTGATAGCCAAGATAGTGGTGGCGTGAAACATTTTTTGGATAAATAATTATAGGTAAGCTCTATGCTACTTGTGATAATAAGTCAAGCAACCCAAATAGCCAAAAAATAAAAGTTAAAAAAATAAAAAATGGAAATATTTTAACCTTGAAAAATCATTGCAAAATTTCTAACAATAGATTACATAACATAAGGTCATAAAAAAAATAATGCGTAAAGCCACCCTCAATCGCAAAACTAAGGAAACTGATATTTCCGCTACCGTCAATCTTGATGGCAATGGGAAATATAAAATTTCCACTGGCATCGGTTTTTTAGACCATATGTTAGAACAATTATCACGCCATAGTCTAATAGATATTGAATTAAATTGTCGGGGCGATTTGCATATTGATAATCATCACACCGCCGAAGATTGTGGCATTGTGCTGGGGCAGGCTTTGCTTAAAGCTTTAGGCGATAAAAAAGGCATCGCCCGTTTTGGCAACGCCCTGTCACCGATGGATGATGCCTTAACCGAAGTGGCGATTGATATTTGCGGTCGGGGATTTTTGGTATGGCAAGTAAAATTTAGCCAAGATAAATTGGGCGAAATGGAAGCCGAATTATTTCGTGAATGGTTTCATGCCTTGGCGATCAATTTGGCGGCGAATATCCATGTGGTGAATCGCTATGGCATAAACAACCATCACAAAATTGAATCAAGTTTTAAGGGTTTGGCGCGCTCACTACGCCAAGCAATGATGCTTGATGAACGGCAAATAGGTCAGGTTACCTCCACCAAAGGTGCATTGTAAATTGCATTTATAAAAATCATCATCACATGCCACGCAACAATCCCACCATTGCGATTATTGATTATGGCTATGGCAATATTTTTTCAGTCAATAAAGCCCTCACAGCGGTAGGCGGGAATGTTATGATAATATCCCAGCCGATAGATTTAGAAAAAAATATGCCGCGCATTGATAAAATTATTTTACCGGGGCAAGGGGCTTTCCCCGCTTGTCGCCGTGCCTTATCACCATTTTTAGCAACATTGTTGCCCGCCATCACAGATAAAAAAAAACCTCTATTGGGCATTTGTGTCGGGATGCAATTACTTGCCGATGATGGTTTTGAATTTGAAACCATCTCGGGCTTGGGTTTGATAAAAGGTCAGGTGCGTAGTTTCCAAGATATTTGGCAAAAAAATAAAAAAGATTTTTCAAATTATAATTTGCCACAAATGGCATGGAACAAAATATCAATCAAACAACCACGCCACCCTTTGATGACCAATATAGAAAATGGCAATTATTTTTATTTCGTGCATAGTTTTGCCTTTGATGATTATAAACATGATGATGTGGTGGCAATGACCCATTATGGCATAGATTACCCAATGGTGGTGGCACGCGGCAATGTGGCGGGTATTCAATGCCACCCCGAAAAAAGCCAACTTGCGGGTTTGCAATTTTTAAAAAATTTTTTAAATTGGGATGGTGGTATAGCATGAGGCAATTTATCATCTACCCCGCCATAGATATGAAAAATGGCAAGGTGGTGCGATTGCGAAAAGGCAATATGGCTGAGGCAAGCGAATATAGCAATGACCCATTGGCACAAGCAAAAATATTCTATGCCAATGGTGCCAGATGGCTTCACCTAGTCAATTTGGATGCCGCCGTATTTGATAACCCAGATGGTAAGGCTATCACCGATTCATCGTCTATAAAAAAAAATTATGATTTTGTAAAAAAAATTATAGATTGGCGTCATCAATCGGCAAAAGATTTAAAAATACAATTGGGCGGTGGTATAAAAACATCAAACGATGCCAAACAATGGCTTGCCACCAACATTGACAGAATTATCATTGGCACATTGGCGGCAGAAAAGCCGCAAGAATTTGAAAAATTATTGCGTGATTATCCACAAAAAATTTCTTTGGCAATAGATGTCAAAGATGGTCTAGTGATGACAAGCGGTTGGTTAAAAACAACCGGTTTGGATTGGAAAAAATTACTGGGGCAATTATCGCTATCGGGTTTGGCGTCGATTATCTATACCGATATTGGGCGTGATGGCACAGGTGCGGGGGTAAATATAGCCGATAGCAAAATGTTAAAAGAATTTTTAAGCTCAAAGCAACATAGCCAAACAGCGCTTATTGCCTCGGGTGGCGTTAAGGTTTTGGCTGATGTAAAAAAAATTAAAAACGAAGGGTTTGACGGTATTATCATTGGGCGTGCGCTTTATGAAAAAACCATAAAATTGCAAGATGCCCTTGCCTTGATGTAAAAAAAACAATGAACGAAAAAAAATTTATTCGTGTTATACCTTGCCTTGATGTAAAAGATGGGCAAGTGGTCAAGGGCGTGAATTTTGTTAATCTTAGAAATGCAGGCGACCCAGTGGAAATTGCCCGTGCCTATGATAAGGCTGGTGCTGACGAACTTTGTTTTTTAGATATTTCGGCAAGCCATGAAAAACGCAAAATCATCAGAGAGGTGGTTGAAAAAGTTGCCAGCCAAATTTTTATTCCCCTTACAGTGGGCGGCGGTATAGCCAATATAGATGATATTCGTTCTGTGCTATTGGCGGGTGCCGATAAGGTAGCTATCAATAGTGCGGGGTTAGAACATCCAGAATTTATTTCAACTGCCACCAATCATTTTGGTGCACAATGTATCGTTGGGGCAATTGATGCTAAACAATCGTCACATCAAGATTCTGGTTATGAAGTTTTTTCCCATGGCGGACGCCACCCCACCAAGCGTGATGCTCTGGCTTGGGCAAAAGAATTGGTTGAGCGTGGGGTGGGGGAAATTTTATTAACCGCAATGGATCGTGATGGCACAAAAAAAGGTTTTAACCTTGCCATGACCAAAATGATAAGCTCCTCTGTAAGGGTGCCGATTATTGCATCGGGTGGCGGTGGTTCGGCAGATGATATGGTGGCAGCCGCCAAACAAGGTTGCGCCAGTGCTATTTTGGCGGCCAGTATTTTTCATTTTGGTGAAGTAACAATTGATGAGGTGAAAAAAAAATTATTAACCGCAGGGTTTGCCACCAGATTATCATCTTAACCTATTATGATTAAAAATTTTTTTTGATTTTATTATCATATTTGCTTAAAGTAATTTCTATGAACGAAAAAACAGACATGATAGAAAAATTGGTCAAACGGGTGGCAGAGCGTTCCCATGCCGACCCCAATCAATCTTGGACGGCACAATTACTAAGCGGCGATAGTGAAAAAATTATTCGCAAATTTGGTGAAGAGGCATTGGAATTGGTGATGGCATCGCAACAAAAAAACCAAGCACAAATCATTAAAGAATCGGCAGATGTGCTTTATCATCTGGTGGTTTTATGGCAAAAACATGGCATCGCCCCCGAAGATGTAAGAAGCGAATTGGCAAAACGCGAAGCCCTATCTGGTATTTCTGAAAAATTATCACGCCCAAAATGACAGGCGACATGAATCAAGATAACCATGTAGCATTATCAAGTGATATTAGTCAATTGGTGGCGGCAGCCCAGCAACAATTTCAAAAAAATAATTATCAGGTGGGTTTAATTATATTAGAAAGAATTTTTTCTTTACAAACCGAATTTGATGAAGATTTATGTTTATCAATCATAGAATTATCTGCTGATAATTTTTTTCTTTTAACCGCTGAAAAATATTTACAAAAACTATTGGCACAAAAAAATATCAAACGCCTTGTGCGATTCAAAGCCTATCTAACCCTATCACGCTTAGGGCAATTTTTTGCCGATGAAAAAAAAATGGTTGATGCTTTGCACCAAGCCTACAGGCTATGCGATAAAAACCATCAAGCGGAATTGGCAATGTATCATCGCCGTTCTTACCATGTGGCTTTGCATCGCATAAAAAAATCGGCAAGCGCTGATACCATCAAACAATCTTTTGCAAATTTAGAATGGCGTAAAAACCTTAACTGGCAAACATCTTTCGTTGAACATGATTATCATAAAACCATTCCCTTGTGGGATGGCAACCCGCTACATCCCGACCAAACATTGCTGGTATCATTTGAACAGGGGTTTGGCGATGCCATACAATTTTGTCGTTTTATAAAAATAATTTATCCTCGGGCAACAAGAATTTTGTTTGAAGTGCGTTCCGAAATGCTTAATTTATTTGCCAGCCAATTTAACACCGATTGGTCAAACGAAGATGACAATAAAAAAAATGAAGCCGACATATTAGTTTTCCCCTATGGTTGTTATGACCAAGCGATAAATATGCCGCGGGTGAAACATCTCAAGCTAAAGGCAACCGCACGGGTATTTTTATTGTCTCTACCTTATTTGCTTGGCGTTGATAAACCCAACCACCAACCTTATTTTTCTTTTGAAAAATTATTCGGCAAACATATAGCACCACCCAAACCGACCTCAAGTAAAAAAATTGGGTTGGTATGGTCTTGCGGCACCGACAGCCATGCGCAAGATCGTTCAATAGATTTAAAAAATTTTTTGCCACTTTTATCATTGCCACAATATCAGTTTTTTTCATTACAAATGCCACCACAAAATCAAGATATTGCGGCTTATGGTTTTTCTGCACTCATCACCGACCTTTCACCGCATATAAAAAATTTTGACGATACAGCAAAAATAATCTATCAATTAGATGCTATGGTTTCGATTGATACGGCGATCGCACATTTGGTTGCTAGTTTTGGTAAAAAAATTTTCTTACTTCTTCCCTTTACTAGCGATTGGCGTTGGGCGGGCATTCCATCGGGCGAGCCATCTTTTTGGTATGATAAGAATTTTTTTCCTTTTCATTATCCAACATTTCATCATAGCAAAATAATGACAAGATGGTATGAGGTTATCAAAAATATGACCAAAACCTTACAGCATGAAGTTGTTTAAATTTTTTTAAAATGCCTATACAACAATTTCCCGCCCCACTCATACCGCCCATTATTCAAGACAAGGCTTTGCTCACCCCAACCTTGCAATCGGCTTCATCGGCAATGGCACAAAAAAATTATCCCACTGCTTTGGCACAATTTCGTGCGGTGATGCATTATGCCGAAAATGCTTTTTTACAAAACGAAGAAATCGCTGGCGATATAGAAAAAATTTGGTGGCAGATATTATCTTTGGCTATCAATGCACGCCATTATGAAATAGCCTTGATGGTGTCACGCAAACTTTATATCAATGCTTTAAATCAACAACAACCTGATACAAAAAAAATTCTTTTCGGTAGCAATTGGTTGCAAGTGCTTATCAAATTGAATCGTGGGCAACAGGCAAAATTATTGGCAAAAGATTTATTGCAATATTTATCAAACCAAGAACCATCTACCAACCAACAATCGCAAACCAAATGGATTTATATGCAATTGGCGGATTTGGCAATGAAAGAAAATGATTTTGCCACAGCGATTGCCATCATGAAAAAAATTGATGAAAAAAAATTATCACCACCCGATGTGAATAATTTCTGGCGTATCTATAGTTTTGCCTGTTTAAAATTTGGCGATTATCAAACGGGTTTTCATTATTATGAATACCGTGCCATGATGGCTGACCCAGCCTATCCCTATTTTCCTGATAATCCTTTGCATGAAAAAAATAAAAAATGGCTGGGGCAAGCAACCGACAATTTATTAATAACTGCCGAACAAGGTTTGGGTGATGCGTTGCAATTTGTACGATTCTTGCCCGCTATCAAACCTTATGTAAAAAAAATTATTTTTGAACTACAACCACCCTTGATAAGTTTATTACAACAAAGCCCTGTATGCCATGGCGTGGTATTGATGCCTTTTGGCACACAGCCATCTCAGCAAATAGACCATTGGTGTTTTTTAAATTCTTTGCCATTTTTATTACAAGAAAAAATTTCACCCCCATATAATGAAATGGCAATGCAACCATTCTATCAACCACCGCAACCTTATTTAAAAATCCAGAAAAAAGATTTTTTTGCAAATATGCCATCTGTTATACAGCGTAAAAAATATAAAATTGGTTTGGTGTGGGCAACATCGGTCGGTGGTCCATCGGGTGAGGCACGCACCATGCGGTTGATTGATTTTGCCCCGCTGTTGGCAGATGAAAAAATTGTAAAATCGGTAGATTTTTATGCCATGCAATTAGGCTCTGCTCAACAAGAAATTACCGCACAAGGTTTTAGCGGGATTATACATGACCTATCGCCCGCTATGAAAAATTTTGCCGATAGTGCCTCTATTATCGAATCATTAGATTTGCTCATAACGGTGGATACCGCTGTGGTGCATATAGCAGGCGGGTTGGGCAAAAAAACATTCGTGTTGATTCCCTTAAAACATGATTGGCGTTGGGATAAATTGACAAAAAAAAATTGGCATGGTATAAAAAATGCTACCAGCAGTTTTTGGTATCCTGAAAGCCATGTGGTTTTTTGCCAAACTGCCGATGGCGATTGGTCAGAGGTCATGGTAGCAGTAAAATCATGCCTATTGAATTTTTTAAATAAACATAGCCAAAAAAATACTTGATAAAAAATATGACAAGAAAAAATATTATTCCAAAACGGGTGGGTAATTTACCCAAACACAAAATGCCAAAAAAAATGACGCCACCCAATATGGTGGCAACCCCGCCTGTCAATCCTGAAAATAATTTTGCTATAAAACCCCTTATAGAAAATGCCCCAGTAAATCCACCCGCCAACCCTGAAAATAATTTTGCTATAAAACCCCTTATAGAAAATACCCCAGTCAATCCACCCGCCAACCCTGAAAATAATTTTGCTACAAAACCCCCTGTGGCAAATAGCCCCGCATCGGCAACCAATATGGCTCATCCATCGGGGGCACCACCATCAGTGCAATCCCCCGAGGAGCAAACCACTATAACACAAATTAAAAAATTCATTGCCGATAAAAATAATGAACAGGCTATTCATTTGCTACAAGATGGCATAACAAAATATCCCCATAATTCATGGTTCCCCTATCGCTTATCGGTGCTGTATTATGATTTGGGTAAGGTAAAAGATTCCTTGGCACTTTTAGAAAAAGTTTGTGAAAAAGAACCCAACAATCCCGATTATGCTATGGCGCTTGGCACTTTTCATTTTGATAATCCCAACCGCGATCTTATCAAAGCCAAAAAATATGTCAAACATGCTTTGACGCTTAAACCATTTCATCAACAGGCTTGGCGTAATTATGGTGTGATTTTATATAAAAGTGGCAACACCGAAGAAGGCTTTGAAGCACTTTATAGGTCTTTACAGCTTAATCCCAGTGATTTTGTAACCACCAATGCCCTTTGTATGTATCTAACCGAAAAAGGGCGGCATAATGAAGGCCGCACTTTTGGTGCTTTGGGTTTGATGGAAAAACACAAAAATGCCCTTTCAGAATTTGAAAAGGCAAAATTACCCAGCGACCTTAAAAAATTAAAACCCAAACCAAATAAAACGCCCAATATGAAAAATATCTTTAGTTTTTCACTATGGGGTGCGGATGGCACCTATTGCAATGGTATGATTGAAAATACCAAAATCATGCCACAATTTTTCCCCGATTGGGGGGTGCGGGTTTATCATGATACATCAGTGCCCAATGATGTTATACAAAATATTCAAGCCGCAGGTGGTGAAACCATATTGGTAACAGGCAAATTGGCAGAATTGAATCCCACCATGTGGCGGTTTGCGGTTACCAATGACCCATCGGTTTATTATTTCTGTTGTCGTGATGCCGATTGCCGACCTTTTGTGCGTGAACAGGCGGCGGTAGAGCAATGGGTCAATTCAGGAAAATCATTTCATATCATGCGTGACCATATTTGGCATAATGAATTGATGATGGCGGGTATGTGGGGCGGTATAGCGGGTATGCTACCTGATATGATAAAATTAATCGGTGGTATGTTTCAAAAATCAAGTAGCCGCTGGCACGACCAAGTGCTTTTAAAAAATCACATCTGGCCACTTATCTATCAAGATTCCATACAACATGATAGTTTTTATCATCTGTTTGGTGCCCAAAATTATCCCATCCCGCATGTAGAGGGTGATGATATGCATGTCGGTTATGGTCATAAAGAAAAAAATAATAAGACACAAATACCCACCAGCAAAACCTTTAGTATAACAAAACAGGCATCGGAAGATTTTGACACCATGTTGGAAAGATTATGGCAAGAAAACTTAACTCGCGATCCCACTTTGCAAGAAATGGAGGTTAATGACCAATTGGGGCGGCGGGTTCTTCTAAAAAGAATCTCAGGCACAGAAAAATATCAAAAGGTGGATCCGTCTTTTGATAATTTAAGTGCAAAAATATAAAATAATAAGAAACTTTTTTTTCCAAAAAAATTTTTATGACGAATAACATTGCCAAAACCGATCGTCAACAGGCAGCTTTACAAGAAGCCAACCAGTTATGGCAAAAAGTCAATGATGCGGTAGCGAATAAAAATTTTCAAGCGGGTTTGCCGCATTTGTCTCGTTTGCTTTTTTTAGCTTCCCCCACCCCTGAGGTGTGGCATCTTGCCGCATCGGTGCATTTGGGTTTAAAAAATTATGCTATGGCGCGTGTTTTTGCCCAGCAAGCGGTTGATAAAAGCAAACGCACGATTCAAATGCTAAGATTTTTATTTGGTGTGCTGTATGACCAATTGGATTTTCGTTCTGCCGAAAAAGTCTTGATTGAATTATTGGCACGCAGTGATTTAGATGGCTTAACCCATGCCGCTTGCCATTATGATTATTCCATATTGATGAGGCGGTTTCACAATTCACAAAAATCGGTTGAAGAAATTGCCAAAGTTGAAGAAAAATATTTTTCGCAATTACAATATTTTTTCTTTCATCGGATGTTTGCCTATATGGTAAATCGTGAATGGCGTCAGGGGTTTGCCTATTTTGAATCACGATTTGATTTTCATGATTTTCCTATTTTTAGAAAAATGGAATTTCAAAAAAACTTTCCCCGCTGGGACCAGTTAAAAAACAAAGATAAAAATAATGATATTTTATATGTGGTTGATGAACAGGGGTTTGGTGATTTTTTACAATTTGCACGATTCTTACCTTTGATAAAAACCAAAGTCAAATATCTGGCGGTGGCGGCACAAAAACCATTGGTGCGTTTGATACAAACTTCGCCTTGCGGCAAGGATATCACCATTGTGCCATCAGGGGTTTATCCCGAAAATATGACCGCATGGTTGCCGATCGCCAGCCTACCCCATGTGTTGGCGGATGACCTTGCCGATAAAAAGGGGGAAATAAAAATCCCCGCACCCATCCCCTATCTTGCTTGTCAAGATAGTGGTCTATTGACACAAACGCCATTGGCACAAACATCCGCCAAAAAAAAAATTGGCTTAATATGGTCATCAGGACCGGGCGCCATAGACCATCATGTGCGGTCATTATCATTGAAAGATTTTTTGCCATTGTTTGCCATCAAGCAGGCAGAATTTTATAGTTTGCAATTACAACAGGCAAAACAACAAATTTTTCAAGAAAGTTTTCAATCAATCATTACAGACCTATCGCCATGGATAAATGATTTTCACAGCACTGCCGAATTGATGATGGGGCTTGATTTGATTATATCGGTTGATACCGCGGGGGTGCATCTGGCGGCAGGGCTGGGGCGACCAACCATATTGCTTTGCCCGTTTGAAGGTGCATGGCGTTTTATCATCGGCAACAAAGGCATCGACCATCATTTGCGCAAAGATGGTTATTTTCATGATATGCCGCATATGGAATGGTATCCTGATGTGGATGTTATTTTTCCAGATAATCCCTATCATTGGCATCGGGCAATAGAAAAATTGGTGGTGGCAGTTATAAATTTTATTGCCCGCACACCATCGCACGATGGATAATACCATAAAACTACACCTATCTAGTAAGGCAAAAAATTTAGAAAAAAAACATTCATCATTGTGCTTGCATTGGTTTTGGTTTTTTGCTAGGCAATGGCTATGGATAAAAAACAAAACCATGCAAAAAAACCCGCCTCGCTGGCAGTGCCTTTATCAAAAAAAGGTCCAATGATTCGTAAGGGCGGGCGTGGCAGTTTTCTTTTAACGCCAAAATCCAGCAAACAACAATGGGATAAAAAATGGTATCTGATTGATGCCGATGGTTTGGTGCTGGGGCGTATGGCGGCCGAGGTTGCAAAAATATTGCGGGGCAAACATAAACCCACCTTTACCCCTTCGGTGCAAAGTGGCGACCATGTGGTTATCATCAATGCCGAAAAAATTGCTATGACAGGTAAAAAAAGGCAAGATAAAATTTTTTATTGGCACACCGGTTTTCCGGGCGGGGTAAAAAGCATCACCCCCGAAAAACAATTAAAAAGTCATTTCCCCGAGCGGCTGGTGGCACGGGCGGTTGAGCGCATGATACGCCGCACCACCATGGGTAAAAAACAATTGAAAAATTTAAAAATCTATGCAGGCCCCGACCATCCGCATCAAGGCATGAATCCGATCGTTTTGGACCTTGCCAAACAAAATCGTAAAAACATCCATAGACTTCAAGATAAAAACCTGCCATCAGTTGCATAATTTTTTAAAAAGGAACTAACAATATGGCAACCACCGAATCAACCGAACAATTAGATAGCAACCATCCAGCGGAAAAACCAAGCCGTGATGAATGGGGGCGTAGTTATGCCACGGGCAAAAGAAAAAATGCCATTGCCAAAGTTTGGATAAAACAAGGTTCGGGAAAATGGGCTATCAATAACCAGACTATGGAAAAATATTTTGGTCGTGCGGTATTGCGTATGGTGATTGAGCAACCGCTAGATGTGGTGGGTAAAAAAGGTATAATAGATGTAATGGCAAAGGTCAAGGGTGGTGGATTAAGCGGTCAAGCGGGCGCTATCAAACATGGGGTTGCCAAAGCCTTATCATTGTTTGAAGCCGATCTACGCCCTATGTTAAAAAAAGAAGGGTTTTTAACCCGTGATTCACGGGTGGTGGAGCGTAAAAAATATGGTCATCCCAAGGCACGCCGTTCATTTCAATTTTCAAAACGCTAATATTTTGTTAATCTTTGATGGTTTTACCCCCAAATAATAATGCTCATCGGTCATAAAATTTTAAGAAAAAAACACTTGCCAAAAATAATTATTTTCATTACAATTATGTAAAATTTAAAAAACCAAAAAACACATTTTAAGGTTAATATATGAACGACATCGTACCTTATATCAATGAACGGGCATCCATTATGATAGAATCGGGTTTGCCGGGCATTTTGTTATTAGCAGTTATAGTTTTGGTATCGGTGGTGATTTTGCGCTTTGCCATTGCTATCCTTGTTTCATTATTACGCCTGATATTTCGCCTATTTGGTTATGGTAAAAAACCTGAGATTGACGAAACAATAGATGCCGATACAGCTGAAAAATTATTTGACCAAGGTGTTTTGCGTGAAAAGCGTGGCGATGTAGATGGGGCTATAGCATCTTATGAGGCCGCCACTGCCAAATCTGGCGGTCATGCCATGGCAAGTTATCATGTTGCCAATTTATATTTTCATGGCAATGGTGATGGTCGCCGCAACCCAGTTATGGCAATAAAACATTTTCGCAAAGCCGCTATGAAGGGCATTACCCCCGCTATGGATGCTTTGGCACAGGCCTATCAGTATGGCGAGGGTGTGGTTGCCGACCCTGCCAAAGCCTATATCTGGTGTTTGGTGGCAAAGGCGGCAGGGGTGAAATCGGCTGGTGAAAGGCAATTGCGTTATGAAGCCATGTTATTAAAAGATTATACCAGTGCCCATTTAAGGGCTTGGCGTGCCGATGCCGCCACTTTATTTAATAAAATCAATCGCGAATAATTTTTGCGATATTTTCTATCACCCCCTCAGGGCTAAAAAAAATATCACCCGTATTTTCGCTGGCTTTTTCTAAAGGTGGCGATAGCAACAGGCTGGGGATGCCCAATGATAAACTAGCCATAATTTTATTTTTGCTGTTGGTGTTATCACCACCGCTGTTTTTTCCTATCACAAGACCGATATGGTTTTCTGCTAGAAATTTTTTTTCATCTTGATAATTTTGGGGTGGCAATAAGATATTGTGAATAGGCAATGTTTGTATTGCCACAGGCAAACTATCAGGCGGGTAGATAGTGCGCCAAAAAATTTTTGGCATATCGGTTGATTGCAAAATTTTTTCCCCTATCAATGATAAAAAATTCATGCCATCTTTTTTACCCAAAGCTAAAAATATATTTTTTTGCCGCGGTATATGTAGTAAAAACAAATCTGCCAATTTTGATAAATTATCAACCATAAAAATTTTTTTATTTTTTATCGCATCGCCCCAATCCCAATTTTTAGGTTTTAACACCAACAATGGCAAGCCCATATCACGGCTGGTTTTTTTTACATTCTGGGCGATCATATAGGCAAAAGGGCTCACCGCCAACACCAATAGGGCAATATGTTCTCTTTGGCAAAAAATTTTTAAGCCCTGTTCAGGATCTTTATCTTCAGCAAATTGTGAAAACCCCCCCGCTATAATCTTGCCAGCATGAGGGGAATCAAATTGCGGCAAAAAACGATGGCTGGCAATATTTTTTAAACTATAAAAACAAAAAACATCTATTTGATTTTTTATAATTTTTTGCAATAAATCACGCGCCAAAAATGTTCCGCCCAATATTAAGATATTTTTTGTCATGGTGATTTATCCTTGTGCTATGATATTGCCCGAACGATCCACCATCATAAAAGATATTTTATTATGGGAAAATTTTTGTTGCTGTTGTTTTTGACAATGATGCAAAATAATTTGACATAGTGTCTGTTTGATATTGTCATCTGATAATTTTGCCAAAACCTCTGCCACCGAATTGGCTTTTTCAATGGTGGTAGTCATCTTTGTTTTTTCATCATCGGTTATAAAATGCAAATCGGCTGTTAATTTATCGGCTAACCAACCCATATTGGCACGGCTACGCTCATTGTGCAAATCGCCATAACCTTGTGCCAATTTTAATAATTTACCAGGCCCGCCCGCTATGGTTAATAGACCAGAATAATTTTTTTTTCTTAAATATTTCATGGTGGCATGATAAAAATCACCCATATCAATCATCGCCAATTCACCAAGGTGCAATTTTTCTTTGGCAGTGGCTTCGCTAACACTACCAGTTGCCGCAATAAGATGATATTGATGATTAGCCATTGCCACATCAATTGAACGATGGATGGAATCTATCCAAGCGGCACAAGAATAGGGTATAACCACCCCACTGCTACCCAAGATAGATAAACCACCCACAATACCCAATCGTGGATTAAGAGTTTGTTTGGAAAGCTCGGCACCATTTTCCAAATGAAAAATAATTTGAAAATTTTGTGGCAAATCTGGATGTTTTTCAAGATAATGCAAAAAATTTTTTTTAATATAATTCATCGGGTGTTTAGTGATAGCAGGGGCACCAACCTCTATCGGCAAACCCAAGCGTGTTACTCGCCCTACGCCATCACCACCTTCTAACATAATGGTTGGGGTATCGTCATTGTTATTTTTTTTGATAGGAAAAATTTCGGCAGAAATAATAATACCATGGGTAATATCAGGGTCATCACCTGCATCTTTTTTAAAATTAGCAATGATATGCCCATTTTTTTCTATCAAGGATTCGGCATGAAACAACACCGATGAATGATGCGGTAAATCAATTTTCACCGACCGATGGGTGATATTTTTCACGCCATAGTGAAAACCTTTCAATGCCATCAAGGCGGCGGCGGCGGCATTGGCACCAGTGGTCCAGCCACGGCGTAATTTTTTTTTCTCATCATAGGTCGCCATATTTTTATCTATAGGCTTTTTGCCATAAAAATGGTAATAATAAAAAACCTAAACATAAAATAATGACAAGCAAAAACCGCAAAAAAAAAACTGGCATCCAAAAAGGCGAAGTTTGGTTGGTGGGGGCAGGTCCTGGCGACCCTGGGCTTTTAACCATCTATGCACTTGAGGCTATCAAAACTGCCGATGTATTGGTATATGATGCTCTGGTTGCCGATACCATATTAAATTATCGCCAAAAAAATGCGACATTAATCTATGCTGGCAAAAGAGGTGGTAAGCCTTCCCTAAAACAAGATGATATTTCTACCATTTTAATAAAGGAAGCAAAGGCAAATAAACGAGTCTGCCGCTTAAAAGGTGGCGACCCATTTGTGTTCGGTCGTGGTGCCGAAGAAACAGCGGCTTTGAAAAAACAAGGCATAAAATACCGCATCGTGCCCGGCATCACCAGCGGTATCGGTGGCTTGGCTTATGCGGGTATTCCCCTTACAAGCCGCGATACCAACAGCGCGGTCATTTTTCTAACTGGTCATGGCGTAGGGAAAAATGACTCGATGATAGAATCGCTAGGTGGCAATGATGATAATTTACCCCAAGATATAAATTGGCAAGCGGTAGCTTTTGCCGCTCCAACATTGGTGCTTTATATGGCGATCAAAAATGCCGAATTGATAACCAAAAAATTAATTGTGGCAGGGCGTGATAAAAATGAATCGGTGGCTATTATTAGCAATGCCACCACTGCCAAACAACGCTCGCTTTATGGCGAATTATGTGAATTACCCGAACTTGCCAAACAAGCCGAAACCCCTGCTATCGTGGTGGTTGGTAAAAATGCCGATCTTGCCAGCGAATTGGCTTGGTGGCGACCAGAATAATATTTAAAAAAACAAATGGAAAAAAATTATGGTGGTTTGGTGGTGGCAGCGCTTGCCAAAAATATCGCAAGCGGTTCGGGTAAAACAACCCTAACCGCTGCCTTGTTAGTGGCGGGGGAAGAAAAAAATCCCCATGCATATAAAATTGGTCCCGATTATCTAGATGGTAAAATTCATAGCCGTATCACAGGGCGGGCTTGTTTTAATCTTGATAGTTATGCCATGCCACAAGAAAAAATAATTGAACTTCTTAATCACACACCGATCGGGGCGCCAAGAATTATCGAAGGCGTGATGGGATTATATGATGGCGCAAGGGGCAAAAGCCGATATGGTGCGGGCAGTAGCAATGATGTTTTAAAAAAATTCAGGTTTGCTTTATTGCTGGTGGTGCGGGGTGATGAAGACCCCAATTATATCAAACAGGCAATAAAAAAAATTATCCCACAATATCATTTACTAGCCGTGGTGGTGAATGATATAACAGGTCGGTTGATAAAAAAAACATGGAAAAATATTTGGCAAAAAAATTATCCGCCATTGGTATTTTTGCCACAACAAAATTTTACCTTACCGCATCGCCATTTGGGCTTGTATCAGGGGGAAGAATGGTCAAACCATGCATGGCGGGATTTGAAAAAAAAATTCCATATCATGGCAAAAAATTTCAAACATATAGCGGGCGATGATGTGTGGCAAAAATTATGGGTAGCTAGTTTGGTAAATAAAAAAATTTTGCTGAATAAAAAAACCATTGCCAAACCATCCATCACACCATCAACAAAAAAAACTTACCATTTGGCGGTGGCATATGATACGGCATTTGGTTTTATCTATCCCCATCATATATTATCTTGGCAAAAAAAAAATATTGCCGTAGAATTTTTCTCTCCGCTTGCCGATCAGACCCCACCCGAAAAAGCCGATGCAATTTTTTTGCCAGGGGGGTATCCCGAATTGCATTTAGAAAAATTGATACAGGCTAAAAAATTTTTTTTTGCTATACATAAAGCCGCCCAAGCGGGTAAAATTATTTATGGCGAATGTGGCGGTTTTATGATGCTGGGGCAATATATTATTGATAAAAATGGCACATCATTTCCCACCCTCAGGCTTTTGCCACATGGGTCAGATTTTTCTAATAATATATTACATTTGGGCTATCGCCATATTTTGCCATATAAAAAAAATTTAACCACTGCACAAAAAAAATTTTTGACAAAAATTTTTGACAAAAATATCAAACAGCCACTCTATGGCCATGAATTTCATTATTGCCGTGAAATCGCTGGCGACAAACATCCTTTGTTTGCAGTCAAGGATTCATTACAAAAAAAATTAGGCGATTATGGTCAAGTAAAAAAAAATATTATGGGTAGTTTCCTCCACCTCATTTAATTTTTTTTTATCTTAATTTTAATCTGCCCTGGTGCCACCAACAACCATCTTATCCAATTTGATAGTCGGTTGCCCCACCCCAACGGGCACACCCTGACCATTCTTACCGCAAGTGCCTATCCCTGTATCCAATGCCAAATCATTGCCTATCATTGAAATATATTTTAATGATTCAGGTCCATTGCCTATCAAAGTTGCCCCTTTCAAGGGTTTGGTAATTTTGCCATTTTCAATCAAATAAGATTCGGTGCAAGAAAACACAAATTTGCCATTGGTTATATCCACCTGACCGCCGCCAAAATTCACCGCATAAACCCCATTTTTTACCGAAGTAATAATTTCATTAGGGTCATGTTCGCCCGCGGTCATAAAAGTATTGGTCATACGCGGCATGGGCACATGGGCGTAAGATTCACGCCGACAATTTCCAGTGATAGATTTTTTCATCAATCGGGCATTTTGCCTATCCTGCATATAATTTTTTAATATCCCATCTTCAATAAGAACATTGCTTTGGGTGGGCGAACCCTCATCATCAATATTCAATGAACCACGCCTATCCGATAATGTGCCATCATCATAAACCGTAACGCCCTTTGCCGCCACTTGATCACCCAATTTACCAGTAAATGCAGATGTTTCCTTGCGGTTAAAATCCCCCTCTAACCCATGCCCCACCGCTTCGTGGAGCAAAATACCCGGCCAACCAGGTCCCAACACCACCGTGGTTTCACCAGCGGGTGTATTTTCTGCAGTTAAATTAACCCTTGCTTGACGCAAAGCCTCATCAAGTGCAGATTGCCATTGATTTTTTTCAAATAAGGCAATGATATTGCCCCGCCCGCCATAACCATAACTACCCATTTCACGCCTGCCATTGCTATCCATCATCATCACCGACATATTCACCCGCACCAATGGGCGAATATCGGTAAAAACAGACCCATCGGCACGCAATATCATAACCACTTGCCAATTCATACCGATGCTTGCCGAAAATTGTTTGACCTTTGGGTCAGATGTTCTAGCATAACCATTCATTGCCGATAGCAAAGCAACCTTATTAGAAAAAGATATCATATCGATCGGATTATCCACATCATAAAGATGTTGATTGGTATGCTGGGGTGGCGATGACATAGCGGTTTTTTTGGCATCAAGATTATGGGAAAAATGATAACCCTTTAACACATCTTGCACCGTTGCCACCGCTCGCTTTAAGGCATTGGGCGACCATTCAGACGAATGGGCATAACCAGTTAAATCATTCACCACCGCACGCAAACCAAAACCCGCAACATCGCTATAGCTGGCATCTTTAATTTTATTATCATCAAAAGATAAGGCTTCGCTTAATGTCAATTCACAAAATAATTCGCCATCATCAGCACCTTGAAGGGCTTTTTTAATTTCAGTTAAAATGGCAGATTCGCTTAATTGCAATTTTTCACAAAACCATTTTTTGGGGTCAAGCAGAGGATTGGTCATTATTTCTATATTGTCAATATAAGGCGAAAAAATAATTTTTGCAAGATATTTTGCAAGATATTTTATAGGGGTTATTTTGAAAATTTATTTTTAATATAATAATAAAACACCAAAGGGTAAGGCAAAAAATAAACAATATGCCACAGGCGGGCAATGGATTTTTCTTTTGGTATTTTATTAAGCGGGTCATTGCCATAAACCCGTCTGGCATAACAGGCAAGGCTGATAAAAAAATGCCCAAGCCAGATATGATACTGCCCGTAAAATTTTTTTCTTAAACGCTGTTTGCTACGATCATGGTGACTGCGTAAAAAATAAAGCGGGGTAGCACAACCCAATTCAACCAATTGAAATTTTTCTTGCAATCGCCAAAACATATCTTTATCTTCGCCAAATTGTAAATTGCGATGAATGCCCATCTGGTCATAACATTTTTTTCTTGCCATCATATTGGCATAGAATAATTTAAAACTTTTTTTCAAATAAAGACTATGGCGGTTTTTATCATAAATAATGGAAATATCATTTGCCATGATTTTTTGGCGAAATATTTTTTGCAAATCATAAAATTTATTATCAAGCGTGCGATTATTTTGATTCACCGCATCATAACATGCCACCGCGCCACCGATATGTTTATTTTTTTCTAAAAAATTATATTGTATTTTTAATCTATCGGGGTGCGAAAAATCATCGGCATCTTGCCACACGATATATTTCCCGCTTGCCAATCCTAACCCCTGATTGCGTGCCGCCGCCACGCCTTGGTTGGTTTGTTGGTAAAGGCGAATTCTTTTATCCTGTTTCATATATTGTTTAATCACCGATAGACTATTATCGGTTGAGCCATCATCAATAATAATCAATTCAAAATTTTGAAAGGTTTGTTTCAAAATTGATTCAATCGCCATAGCAATGAAGTTTCCATGATTAAAATTTGGCATAATAACCGACACCACAGGTTTGGTTGATAGGGGGTTTTTTATCATGATTTATTTTTTTTTATGATGGAGTGCCAAACCAATCGTGCCAAAAATTCTATCCATGACATTTTATTAATATACATAATGCGCGGCACAAAACGATAGATACGCAGATAGGGAATAAAATAAAATAAATACCTCATCCGTTCCAAAGGCTGATGGGTTGGCAAATGCCCTATCGGGTCGCGGCCATATAGCCGCCTAGCATAGGCGGATAGAAAAAAAACCAAATGCCCCAAAGTCATGGTTAATCTTTTGCCATAATAAGATGTTTTTTTGGCAAGCCGTTGTTGGCTGTTATTGCCATGGGAACGATAATAATATAACAGCTTTTGTAAATTGGTAATGGGTGCAACCTCCTCTAGGCGAAAAATAAAATCCATATCTGTGCCAATTTGTAAATTGCGAAATTTATGTTTAATCATTTTTTTTTGCACCATAAAACTAGGCAAAGCACCATAACGATATTTTCCACCATCAATAAGATATTTTATATTAAGATATTTTTGCGGGCGGTATTTTGCCGATTTTTCAGGTGGGGCAATTTTTTTGCCATCGCCATCAATCGCTTGTAGCCAACCACCTACCCCGCCCAAATTTTTATGCTTAAAAAATTCATTTAATTGATATGCTAACCTTGTTTTATGCGAAACATCATCGGCGTCTTGCCACGCGATATATTCCCCCCTTGCCAATCCTAACCCCCGATTGCGTGCCGCCGCCTCGCCTTGGTTGGTTTGTTGATAAAGGCGAATTCTTTTATCTTGTTTCATATATTGTTTAATCACCGATAGGCTATTATCGGTTGAGCCATCATCAATGATAATCAATTCAAAATTTTGAAAGGTTTGTTTCAAAATTGATTCAATCGCCATAGCAATGAAGTTGCCATGGTTAAAATTTGGTATAATAACCGACACCACAGGTTTTTTTGATGAAGTTTTTTTTATCATAATGTTTTTTCTAATACCAAGGCGTGGGTTTGGTGATTAATCATAATTGATGATAGAATTTTATCATTGCTATGGGCGGGGTTATTTTCATCAATGATTTTTTTAATCAAATGTTTTTTTAATTTTTGCCCCGCGGCATTTTTATAAAACATTCTTGCCGTAACCTCCTGCCCGATAAAACAACCTTTTTGCAATGATAATCCACCGATATTATGAAAATGATATTCAATAATAAGCGAATCATTGATGGTAAAATCCATCAATCCCTCTGGCAACAGATGATCGATACGCCATTGATGATAGGCGGTTTGATTTTTTTCATATTGTTTTAAATCACCATAGATACGATAACATATTTTATCATCATGGTTATAAAGCCGTGGGTCACGCATAAAAAAAACATCATCATCTGGTTCAAAAAATGTAATATAGGTTTTTTTATCATTGGGTTTGATAATGATCGGCTGACGCAAAATATATTTTTGCAGTTGTGCCATTAAATTGGTTGCCAAATGATCATCGGTTTCGATCAACCATTCGCCATCACAAGCAATCATAAAAAAATCAGCAATATATTTACCATTGGGGGTTAGCAAAGCCGAATAGATAGGTTGCCGCTGTATAAGCGGCTGGGTATCGGCAGTGATAATTTTTTCTAAAAAAGCAAACATCACATCGGGTTTTGCCGAATCTTTCAAACTTAAAGATAAACAAGCACGATGCGGTAAATAGATAGGCAACATAAATCAATAATCAGATATTTTATTCCAATATAAAAATCAATGGAGCAATAAAAATTTTTCTTTTCATACCATGCATCCGCCACAGGTTTTTTGCTATCATATTTTGTTTTTTAACATTGTGGGTGATGTGGTTGGTTAAATTTTCAATATCAAATATATCCAGCGATAGGTCATAAATTTTTTTTGATGCTTTATCAATAACATGATGATGGGGAATGATATTGGTATCATAAAAAATAGATTGGTATTTTTTATTATCCAAAAAAACATAGCGAAAATCATGGCGTGCCAAAAGACCCTTTTCAACCAATAAATTAAGACTATTATAGATAGATGCCAATGATATAGATTTCATTTTTTTTTGTTTAAGTTTTTTCATATTTTTATTTTTATATGGTTTTTTTTTCATCAATTTTGTAGCTTGACGATCACGAATTTTTTTAAAAATATCTTCGGCAGTGATATGTTGATAAGCCTTTTGCTGAAACAATATCTGCATCACCAATAATCGTGTATGGGTGGGGGTAATGTTGGCAGATTTTAACATACCATAAAGTGCCACCTCAGATTTTTTTTGTAAAGTCGAATTTTGTTCATTTGCCAATTTTTTTTCTTTAAGGGCGGCGATCACCCTGTTGCGTTTTTTTACCATAGATTGATAAGACGCCCCGCCCCATATATGCAAAAGTTCGCTGGGTAAAATAAGCGAAGTTAATGATTTTTCCCAAGATAATTTATTCATATTTTTTTAGAATGATTCTAAAAAAACCATAAAACCCATCGTCATGTCAAGCTGTTTTTCGCCGTAGAATCTTGGTTAAAAATGATGGGCGATGGATAGCACAAGGCCCGATAGCACGAATCTGTGCCAGATGATGTGCCGTGCCATAGCCTTTATGTTTGGCAAAACCATAATCAGGATATTGTTGATGATAATTTTGCATCAAATGGTCACGATAAACCTTTGCCATAATAGAGGCGGCAGCGATCGATGTATAAAGCCCATCGCCTTTTATAATAGATCTAGCAAAATTTTTTCCCTGCCATTCTTTTGGTAATTTATTACCATCCAGCAATAAACAATGATGCCGCTTATCCATTTTAGGCAATAATTTTTCAACCGCCGCAACCATTGCCAAATGCGATGCACGCAATATATTATGCTGTTCAATATCATCAATCTCAGCCATCGCATAAGAAAAAAGAATATTATTATCTTGTTTTAAATTATCATATAAGGTTTGGCGTTTTTGCGGGGTAAGATTTTTAGAATCATCTAATTGTTGTTTAATAGTTTGTGGCAAATATTCTATACCCGTCAATGCCACCGCCACCAAAGGACCTGCGATTGGTCCATATCCCACCTCGTCAATACCGATAATCATATTTTTTCAAAATTGGTTAATATATAATTGCCAAGCGGTAATATCAATTTCTTCCAAATTTACCCCATCGCCCAAACGATCTACCACCCAAAAATCAGATGTGACATCGGGTAAAGTTTTATCAGTTTTATTTTTTAGGGCTATCAATGGATGATGCCAAATGTTTTTATGATAATTCACACCATAAAGAATATGGTTTTTTGGGCGGGCAATAAACCCCCGTAAATCATGTTCGTTTGGTTGGGATGTGGTGTCAGCCACAATAATCGCATAGGGGTGATGCGTCATAGGCATAAAAATTTGCGACCCCAAGGGATGCCGCTCCATCACCTCAAGCAAAAAAGGCAAGACAGCATGGTTGCCACGAAAAACCGATGCAATGGTTTTTCCATCACCCGCATCAGCGGTTGCCAAATGATGATAACGCACACAGCGTTCATGATTGATAGGGTAATGATGTGCAATATCATCTGCCGCAAGCACCTCACCAAATGGTTGAAAGGCTTCACGGGTCAGCGGCTCAAGCTTTAAAATTTTCATAAGTTTTTATGGTGGTTTTTTTAAGAAAAAATCAAGCTTGAAAAATATCAAAAATTTTTCTTGTTACGATAATAACGCACAAAATTTTTATCCGCCCAAAAACCCAAATTAGATTTTTGGGCATATCGTTCGGCAGATAAATAATCACGAAAATTATCAAGTCGCAAAAAATAGCGATAAGCAAAGGCATAGCCCAACCGCAACATAGATAAATTAATGCTATTATTATTTTTGGCTAATGGCTGCCGCCCAAAATAACAAATAGCCACCCAACGATGATAAACATCACGATTGATGGTGCGGCAAGCCACCCAAGATTGGTTTTTGGTTAATAATTGTGCCATTGCCTTTTTGGCTATCACCCCAGCACGGCTATCCATTTCGGGGGCATCTAACCCATAGAGGCGAATTTTTATCCCCTTGCCTTTATAAAAACCCTTTTGCCAAACCATTATCGTATCGCCATCAATCGCCCTTGCCCGACCAATGATAATGGTTTCATTTGTTTGCCCACTGGCAAAATGACTGGTCGGCAACCAGATGCAAAAACCTGCAACAATAAAAAAACCAATGATAATTTTTTTCATCATATGTTTGATATAGCAACAAACATTATAGATAAGCATCACAAAAAATCAAAGATTTATTTTTTCAACCGCAGTGCTGGCAAAAGAAAAAATTCCATCAATGAATTTTTGCATATTTTTTTTATCGCCAGTTGTGAAAATACGCACCTGACCTTGAGGTTGTTCGCTTATATCTGTAGGTGGTGGAGAAATAAAATGCAAAACCTGTTCAGCAACAGCGATTGATGTATCAATGATCATAACATTCGGCAAAGATTTTTTTATCATCGGTTGTAAAAAAGAATAATGGGTGCAACCCAATACCAAAATATCAGCTTCAAAATCACGCACCCTATCCATATAATCATCAAGTAATTTTTGTAATTTTTTTGATTGCAAACCATATTTTTCAATTTCTGCAACCAACCCCACACCTGCGATCGGTAAAATGGTAAAATGTTTATCAGGAATATTTTCATAATTTTTTATTTTTTCTATCATATGCTGACTGGCAAGCGTGGCACGGGTTGCCAATAATGCAATATGATTATTTTTTGTCAAGTCGCTAGCAGGTTTAAGACCGGGCTCAACCCCAACAAAATGAATGGCTGGTTTTTTTAAACGAAAATCAGCAATGCCATAAACCGTCAAGGTATTACAAGCCACCACCACCACCTTGGGGTTTTGGGGAAATTTTTTTTTATCATAAAACCAATCGATCAGGTCATGACCACGATTGATAATAAATTCTTGTGATTTTTCGCCATAGGGGGCATATTTAGCATCCGCCAAATAATAAATATCAAGGTAAGGGGCAATATTTTTTATTGCCAACAACACCGATAAACCACCCACACCCGAATCAATCATCGCTATGCTGGGGCTATCTTGCAAGGAAAAAGAATGTTGAGGCGGATGCGCCATTAACTTTGCCACGCCATTTTTTATACCAACATACTATTTTAAAAAAAATTATGATTCCACTGCCACCAACCACCAACGACCATCATCATTCATAGTCAATTTTTTTTCAAACACCCAAATATCTTTTTTGGGAATAATTTGGCTATCATCGCCCTCTATCAATTTATTATGCTTATCATAAAGAGCATAAATTTGGTCAGATTCAAACAACACCTTAACTTGGCAATTTTTATTTTTTTCATCAATCAGCGCATCAATAATGCTGGATTGTCTAATACCGATAAGATTTTTTGTCTCTTGGCGATAAGAATTTTTTTCCCGTTGTTTAATCGCATCAACAAAAACCACCAATAAATCATCTGCGACATATTCTTTCAATATATCAAGCGGGCGTTTTTCTAATTTTTTATTTTCTTTTTTAAGCATAGTTTTTTCGCTATCTTTTTCTTTATCAGCAGTTGCTTTGGCAACAACCTCATTACCGCGCACAAAACTATCCAAAATCACTTCAAAAGCATTCTCAGCCGCGGTTAAGAATTCATTGGCAACAAAACCATCTACCCGTGCCTTAATAGCCATAATACCCGACCAAGCCTCCGCCCACCGTGGGTCTTTACTATCTTCGATCACCGCATCTAATTTGTCAGATGTTTTCTTTGAATCTTTGTGTTTTGTTTTAGGCTTGAGATAAAAACCAACCATTTCAGGTTCAACCACTTCAGCATCAGGCAATGATGCATCGGTAGGTTGATGGTCATTGCGGATAACTTGATTGCCAATGGTTTTTTCCGCAGGCGATTTTTTTTGATTCTTTGGTTGTTTTTTGGTGGCATCAAGCAATGAAAAAGGCGGCGTGGGGTCATCATCACGCTTTTCACCCAGCACCATCAATAGGCGAATAATTAAAATGCCCGCTATAACGGCTAAAAAAATAATATCAATCATGGTTCAATTTATCTTATAGATTTCATAATGGCATACCGCCAACCACTTCATCTTACAAAAATTAATAGAAAAAAACAATAAGGATTTTAAGCATATAAAAAATGAATCTGCACAAGGGGTGTTTTATTAAAATTCTTACGCATATAGCGTTTGATGGTTTTCTTCAATTCTTCTTCTGTTTTATTCTTGTGTGCTGAATGCGAAACAGCTTCAAGCGCACGCACAACAACCTTTTCCATTTGATTTTCTTGGTCGCCAGACAGCGAAATGCCAAAAAGCGACCATTGGTATTCACGAATACGCTCCGATATAAAAACCGCACTTATCATAATAGTGCCAGCCTCTGCCATATTACGCCGCATAGCAAGGGCTTGGTCTTTAATGGATAAAATATCATAACCATCCTTCGCCAGACAATCAACATTAACATAACCGATTAATTTCAAAGGATTGTCATTATTATGGCTTATTTCTATCACCGCACCATTATAAGGCATGATATGATAATCAATCGAACATTGTTTTTTTGCAAAATCAATATGTTCGACCAGATGGCGTGGTTCGCCATGCACGGGAATAAGACTTTTGGGTTTTATCCAATCATAAAGTTGCTGTAAATCGTGGCGTGTAGGGTGCCCCGAAGCATGAAGCGTAATATCATCAACCTCATCGGCAACATCTAAAAGACGCACCCCGTTTTGCACCAGTTTATTTTTTATTTCAGCAACTGCCACTTCATTGCCCGGTATCACGCGTGATGAAAATAACATATAATCTCCCTTGGTAGGTTTGATAGTGCGATGTTCGCATTGTGATATGCGTGCCACCGCACCCCGAGTTTCGCCTTGCGAACCTGTAGCTATCACCACCAGATTATCACGCCGAATGCGTTTGATATCTTTTTCCCCCAAAGCCTGTTGCAATGATTTAGGAAACTGCGACCAATAGCCTGTATCATAAGCCACTTTAAGATAGCGTTCAAAAGCCCGCCCCACCACAGCGACTTTGCGTCCAATTTGTTCGGCGGCATGGGCGATAGAAAATACCCGCTCTAGGTTTGATGCAAAACAAGTGGCAATAATCATCCCCAAAGGCTGGTCATCGATTCTATAATCGCCATTTTGAATTTTTTGAAAAGTTTTAATCAACCCTTGCTTAACCGACCCTTCGCTCACCGATGGTTGGCTATCAAATATATTGGTTGAATCACTAACCACTGCCAAAATATTTTTGGTCGCTAAGTTTTTTAACCCCGCTTCATCCATATGTTCGCCAAGCAAAGGGTCATGATCCATTTTCCAATCACCAGTATGTATGATAGATAATTTTTTTTCATCATGCCCATTCCCCACCTCTATCAACAGGGCTTGCTGTTCCAAGATAGAATGGGGCATACTATAAGGCGTAATGGTGAAAGGCGCTAAAGCAAGGGTTTCATTTTTATTAAAAACTTTCAAAGGTATCTGGCGACCAAAAACAGTTTCACGCAATTTTTCCCGCAAAACACCAAGCGTAAAATGCGATCCATATATGGGGCATTTTAATTCTGGCCATAAATAAGGTATAGCACCTATATGGTCTTCGTGGGCATGAGTTAGCACCAACCCAACAATATTATTTTTTTGTTTGGCAAAAAATTGTGGGCTAGAAAAAAGAATTTCAACCCCTTCCAAACCCCGCTCTTCGCTGGCAAACCCCATACCAAAATCAACTATCAACCATTTGCCATTATAACCATAGGCATAAAAATTCATACCGATCTGCTCCACCCCTGACAAGGGGATGAATAATAATTTACCATTTTTTATATCACTTGATGATGGTTTAAACAGAGGAACAATTTTATCGCTCATAATTGGTTTTTTTCTAATTGCTTTAGCAATATCTCTACCTGTTTTTTGCATGCTATGCCATTTTTTTTATCAAGGCTTTTTAGCGTCAATAATGCCCAAAGTTTTTGACTTGTCTGGTCAAATTTTGGATAACTACCAATCATAACCTTTGGATATTTTTTTTGAATGGCGGTGATACCTTTGGCATAAGCACCCTCGCCCAAAATAGTTGCCACTTCATCTTGCCACCATTTGGGACCTTCGGGAATAAATCTAAGAGCGGTTTGCAACATTTCTTTCATAATGCGTGGCACCCCCGCCATAACAAAAATTCTTTTAACAAAAAACCCAGGGGCTAGGCTGATAGGATTAGGTAAAAGTTTTGCACCTTTGGGCACCATCGCCATTTTTTTTCTTTCATCATTATACACAACACCAGTTTTGGCATAATGGGCGGATAATAATGTATCAGCAGTTTTATCTATCACCAATGGTAAAGATAAAGCCTCCGCCACAGCAGCGGCCGTTATATCATCATGGGTAGGACCAATACCACCCGTGGTGATAACAAAATCATTGTCTTTTAACAATGCCTTGAGATGTTTGATGATAAAAATTTTATTATCTGGCACAACACACACCGCAGTCAATTTTGCCCCATGGGCAAATAAAGCGCTGGCAATGCTGTGGATATTATCATCTTTGGTTTTACCAGATAAAATTTCGTCGCCAATAATTAATAGACCTACCTGTTTTTGAATTTTTGATATTGCCAATTTCATTTTTCTTTCAAATCAGCTATAACATAATACCATTGATAAAACCATGAAAAAACATAAACATCATTTTGGTTTAATAAATCTTGGTAGTTGTTATCTATCCATTGATGAAAGACGGCAATATCATTTACCCTATAAGGCACGCGGTTTTTCATTATGGGTGGCGGCGGGGCAAAATTATTGGCAATATTTTTTACAAAACCATCATCGTGCCAGTCGGCGCTACCATCATCCATTTGATAATTGGTCACGCATAGCTATGAAAAAAATCGGGCACACTATGGGGGTTAAAACATCGGCGATGGTTTTTCCCTATCATAAGGGGCGTGATAACAAACCACTACCTTTTCAAAATATAAGTAAAAAATTTGGTTTTTCTGCATCGCCACTTGGTTTATTTATTCACCCAACATTTGGTTTATGGGCGGGGTTTCGTGGCGGATTCATACATCAAAAACTGCCACCTTATAGATCCAGATGGTCTGGTATCGCATCACCCTGTGCGGCCTGCCTTACCAAACCTTGTATTGCCATTTGCCCCGCCAAGGCGGTGCATGAAAATTATTTTGATACCACCACCTGCCATGATTATTTACATCACCATCGTGATGCGGCTTGCCTTACTGGTGGCTGTTTGGCGCGGTTGGCTTGCCCGATAGGCACAAAATATCGCTATCATAAAAATCAATCACAATTTTTTTGGCGTGGGCTTGGTTGGTAAAAAAATAACCCCAGGGTTCATAATATTATATGGATCAAAAAGTTTTTTAATTTTTTGACTAACCATTTGTGCCACAGGGTTTTTATAAATATGCCATGCATCAATTTTTTCTCGCCCAATACCATGTTCGGCTGAAAAACTACCTCCGCTTGCCATTGTTTTATCATAAACGGCTTTTTGTATAACAGGGATTTTTTTTAACCAATCATTGATTGATAGATGGTCGGGTCGCAAAAAATGATAATGAAAATTGCCATCGCCTACATGACCAAAAACAAATGCTATGGCATCGGGAACAATGCGATGAACCGCCGCCTGAATATCATCTGTGGCACCAGACCATTGGTCAAGCGGTATAGCAATATCATGCCTTGCAACTGGCTCTTTTGCCTTTAACGCCCAAACAATATTTTCTCGCCAAGCCCAAAGAGCTTTTTGTTCTTTTTGGTTTTTGGCTATCACCATGATATTATTCATGGTTGATAATTTTTCTATAAAATCATCTGAATGATCGGTTAAAAAATTATCTATTTCAAACAAACCATAGAAATTATCTTGCTGGTCTTTATTTTTTAAAAATGGTGGAATTGATTTTCCTATGGATTCCAACAATACCCTACCTTCATCAGGTATTAATTCAAACCCCACTAACAAAGAACCAAAATGATGTTGCAATTGCCAATAGCTATCCACTATCTCTGACAAATGATGCGCTTTACACAAACCAACCAATTTCTGTTTTGGTTTAACCGCAAGGGCAAGCTGGGCAGAAACAATAAAACCAAGCGTCCCTTCGCTTGCCAAAAAAAGTTGCTTTAGGTCATAACCGCTATTATCTTTTTGTAAATTTTTTTCATCGCATAACAGATCGCCATTTGGCAAAACAACCGAAAGCCCCAAAACCCAATGGCGTGCCATACCATAACGAAAAACATTATAACCACCAGCATTGGTAGAAAGCACGCCACCAATATGGCACGACCCCGATGAACCCAAAGCAATGGGAAAAATGCGATTGATATTATCTGCCGCCCTATAAATATCATCCAACACCACTCCTGCCTCTGCCAATAGCGAATTATTTTTTTCATTCACCGATAAAATTTTATTAAAATATTTTAAACAAACAATAATAATCGGGCGATGGGTGTCTTCAGCGGGCAACGATTCTTTTATCAAAGCACCTTGCGAACGCCCGCTATGACCGCCCATGGGAATCAACATCGGGATAGATTGAGAATTTTTTTGCTGAGCCTTTTGATAAACCCATGCAACCAATTTTTGTAAAGCCTTCACATTACGCGGCAAGGCAATGGCGGTTGCCATACCCTTTCGCCCATAAGAATCAATAAGATAAGGCATCGCATCGGCAGTATCACCCGCTATAACATTATCTTGACCCAACAAAATTGCCAAATCATTGATGATGGTCATCATATTTTTGCCAATGTTTAATAAGAAAAATTATTTTTAATCTCACGCCATTTTTTGAAATCAACCAATTTGGTTATTTGCAAAAAAGGGTTGGTGGCTTGTTCAACCGACAAGGCGATCGGCACGGTGGGTTTATTATCTTGTCTTAATTTTTCTATCTCGGCTATCCTGTTTTCTAATGGCGGTTTGGCATCACCAAAAAAATAACGAACAAAATTAATATTGGTGGCAGTGTATTCATGGGCGATAAATAGCAATGTTTCGGGTGGCAAATGATTGATTTTTTGTAATGACAAAAATGCAGAATCATAATCACCGCTAAAAACATAACCACAACCCATTGAAAAAATAACATCCCCCGAAAAAAGCCATTTTTGTTTTGGCAAATGAAAACCAATATGCCCCAATGTATGGCCGGGCAAATCCATCACATGAAATTCCAAATCCCAAATAGAAAATACATCGCCCGCCGCCACACCATTTGGTTTTAGGTCGGGCAAATGGGGAATAAGATTTTTATCAATATCATATTGGGGTGCATAGCAAACAGATTGATATTTTTTTTGCAAATCCTTAAGCCCATCCACATGGTCGGGGTGGTGATGGGTGATAAGAATAGAATCCAGCGATAAATGATGTTTGGTCAAATAATCTATCACTGGTTTGGCTTCGCTCGGGTCAATAATGATAGATTTTTTTTCGGCTTGATTGATAATCACATAAATATAATTATTAGCCAAGGCAGGCAATTCTACCCAAGTAATATCATTTTTTGTCATTTTGCTATTATATCAAAAAACAAAATAAAAATCGCCCTTTTTATAAAATTTATTTGCCTTGCCATATTGGTTTGCGTTTTTCGGCAAAAGCTTTTGTGCCTTCCAACATATCTTGGGAATGATTGCATTTATAAACAGCGGGAAACCCGCCATCGCGGGTTTTGTGAAAAGCATCTTGAATGGGAAGATTTTGCGATTCACGCACCGCCTCTTTAATAGCTTGAAACACCAAGGGCGGTCCCTCAGCCAAAGTCTTGGCAATGCTGTGGGCACGCGGCAATAAATCTTTTATACCAACCACTTCATTTATCAACCCCCACCGCAACGCCTCATCGGCTTTCAACCAACGCCCCAACAACAACATACCCATAGCTATATGATAAGGCACCCGGCGCATCAATTTGATACTGGCGGCATCGGGAAAAACCCCTACCCGCACCTCGGGCAAGGCAAAACTGGCATGGTCGGCGGCAATAATAATATCGGTTGATAACATCCATTCAAAACCACCACCACAAGCAATACCATTCACCGCCGCAATGATAGGTTTATTCATATCGGGCAATTCTTGCAAACCAACAAATCCCCCGACTCCATAATCAATATCGGGGAACTCCCCTTTGGCGGCGGCGGATTTTAAATCCCAACCTGGGCAAAAGAATTTTTCGCCCTTGGCGGTGATAATCAAAATCTTGACAGCGGGGTCATCACGCACATCTTGGAATACCAACCCCATTTCTTGGCTCACATCAGCCGATATAGCATTGGCTTTGCCAGCATGGAGTGTGAATTCACAAACACCTTCTTGCACTTGAAGGGTAAAATTATCGCCAGACCAATTTTTCATCTATTTTATTCAAGGCGCATTATTTGCCTTGCCATATTGGTTTGCGTTTTTCGGCAAAAGCCTTTGTGCCTTCCAACATATCTTGGGAATGGTTGCATTTATAAACAGCGGGAAAACCGCCATCGCGGGTTTTGTGAAAAGCATCTTGAATGGAAATATTTTGCGATTGACGCACCACCTCCTTGATAGCTTGAAACACCAAGGGCGGTCCCTCAGCCAAAGTCTTGGCAATGCTGTGGGCACGCGGCAATAAATCTTTTATGCCGACCACCTCATTGATCAACCCCCACCGCAACGCCTCATCGGCTTTCATCCAACGCCCCAATAGTAGCATCTCCATCGCAATGTGATAGGGAATGAGCTTCGGCAATTTTATGGTTGCCGCATCGGCAAAAACCCCAACATTAATTTCGGGCAAGGCAAAACTGGCATGGTCGGCCGCAATGATTAAATCAGCCGATATCATCCATTCAAAGCCACCACCACAAGCAATACCATTCACCGCCGCAATGATAGGTTTATTCATATCGGGCAATTCTTGCAAACCTGCAAATCCGCCAACCCCATAATCGCTATCGGCAGCTTCGCCAGCGGCGGCGGATTTTAAATCCCAGCCTGGGCAGAAAAATTTTTCGCCCTTGGCGGTGATAATCAAAACCTTGACAGCGGGGTCATCACGCACATCTTGAAACACCAACCCCATTTCTTGACTCAAAGCAGCCGATATAGCATTGGCTTTGCCAGCGTGAAGTGTGAATTCACAAACGCCATCTTGCAATACAACACTAAAAGAATCATTGCTCCAATTTTTCATAAAATATCCCCCTGATATTTATTCGCTTGGTTTTTGTAATTCTTTCAATTCATTATCACGCGCCAAAGCCAATTGACGCAAACGGCGCATTTCTGCACCCGTGCCTGCTGGTATCAACCGCCCGACTATCACATTTTCTTTTAAGCCATCAAGCTCATCCACCTTGCCCCTCACCGAAGCATCGGTCAATACTCTGGTGGTTTCTTGGAAAGATGCCGCGGAAATAAAACTTCTGGTCAATAATGATGCTCGGGTAATCCCCTGTAGCAAGGTCTTACCAACCGCTGGTTTTTGTTGATTGGCAACCGCCTTGGCATTGGTTTCGGCAAAATCCATGCGGTCATACATATCACCCTTGATTAACAAGGTATCGCCCGCATCAAGCACTTCAACCTTTTGCAACATCTGTCGCATAATAACCTCAATATGTTTATCATCAATTTTAACACCTTGCGCCCGATAAACATCTTTGATTTCTTTTATCATATAATTCGCCAATGCCTCTAACCCCATCACTTCCAAAATATCATGCAAAATTTTTGTACCTTCAACTATCAAATCGCCCTTACGCACTTCATCGCCCTCTTGCACCATAATTTGCCGTGCTTTATTCACCAATATCTCGGTTAATGGTAATGTTTTATCATGGGGTTCGATGGTGATGCGTTTTTTTGCCTTATAATCTTTACCAATATGCACAATGCCATCTTGGTCGGCAAGAAAAGCCGCATCTTTACTTTTGCGTGCCTCAAATAATTCGGCAACCCGTGGCAAACCACCAGTGATATCTTTTGATTTTGCCGAATCCCGCAAAATCCTTGCCATAATATCGCCCGCTTTAACCGCTTGACCATTGCTCACCTCCAAAATAGCTTGGGCAGGCAATTCATAATTGGCTACCGCACCTGATGGCAAAGTTAAAACCTTGCCATCTTTACCATGCAAACCAATTTGTGGTTTCAATTCTTCCTTGCCACCACGAATTTTCCATTTATCACGGGTGGTGACTATCATGGTGCGACCACCTGTCCCCACTTCATCAGCAGAATCCTTTAAGGTTTTGCCCTCTATCAAATCATGAAAAGCAATATTGCCATTAACCTGTGCTATGATAGGAATCGAAAAAGGATCCCATTCAACCAATTTTTCTCCCCGTTCAATCATCGCCCCAACTTTGGTTAATAATTTTGCACCATAGGGCACACGATAACGCGCCTTTTCCACTTGGCCTTCATCATGGATAATCAATTCCATATTGCGACTCATAACAATATTATCACCTTTGGAATTTTCGGTAACATTGCTATTCAAGAAAGAAACTTTTCCCCTTACCGATGCATCAATCAAACTATCTTGTTTGCCCTTTTGGGCAATACCGCCAATTTGGAAAGTGCGCATGGTTAATTGTGTGCCAGGTTCGCCAATAGATTGTGCCGCCATAATACCCACCGCTTCGCCAATATTCACTGCGGTGCCCCTTGCCAAATCACGCCCATAACATTTGGCACAGATGCCAGATTCGGCTTGGCATGTTAGAGGACTCCTCACCATAACATTATCAAAACCAAAAAGTTCTATCTGGTCAGCCATTTCTTCATCGATGATGGTATTTTTTTCAAACGCAACTTTTTTAGTTTTTGGGTCAATCAAATCATTCAACAAAACCCGCCCCAATAATTGTTCCGATATACGCACGATAACCTCGCCACCATCCATTATCAGAGTTTGCTTGATACCCTTATCAGTGCCGCAATCATCAATCGTGATAATAACATCCTGCGCCACATCAACCAGCCGTCTGGTCAAATAACCCGCATTGGCAGTTTTAAGAGCCGTATCGGCAAGCCCCTTTCTTGCCCCGTGGGTCGAATTAAAATATTCTAAAACCGATAGACCTTCCTTAAAGTTAGAAATAATCGGGGTTTCAATAATTTCGCCCGATGGTTTGCTCATCAAACCACGCATACCTGCCAATTGTTTAATTTGTTCCGATGAACCACGCGCACCCGAATCGCTCATCATAAAAACCGAATTCAAAATTTTCTTTTCGGCAATACCTTTTATCATTTCGGTTTGCACTTTTTTTGAACAATCATCCCAAGCATCAACCACCTTGTTATAACGCTCAAGCGGTGTCAAAAGCCCATCTTGATATTGCCCTTGGATTCTTTTCACCTCATGGTTGGTATCAAGAATAAGTTGTTCCTTCATCGGTGGCACAATCAAATCATCTTTGCCAAATGAAATACCCGCCTTGCAAGCCCATGAAAAACCAAGCTCCATCAATTTATCGCAAAAAATAACCGTTTCTTTTTGACCAACATCACGAAAAACAATATCAATCAAATGGCTAATTTCTTTTTTGGTCATGGTTTTATTAACCACATGGAATGGCAATTTTGAATTTTTTGGCAAAATTTCTGATAACAACATCCGCCCCGCGGTGGTCATAACTTTTTCCATCACTAATTTGCCACCCGAGCTATGGGTATGAAACAGCGATTTAATACGGCTATTGATAGAAATAATTTCATGTTCCAATGCCAATTGAATTTCTGACACCGAGGCAAACAACGGCAAGCGATAGGCAAGCAATTCTTTTTTTTCTAAACCTTCCCACAATTTATCGGCATGGGTTTCTGCAGTTTCTTTTCCCGATGCATAACGCAATTCAATTTCTTGATGGCTATAGGCTAATTCAAAAGTTGCCCTATCCTTAAAAACAACCGCTTGCGATGTTTTTCCGCCACCTTCGGCAGTGATATAATAAAGCCCCAGCACAATATCTTGCGATGGCACAATAATCGGTTTGCCATTGGCAGGCGATAAAATATTATTGGTGCTCATCATCAACACCCTAGCCTCAAGCTGTGCCTCGATCGATAAGGGCACATGCACCGCCATTTGGTCGCCATCAAAATCGGCATTAAAAGCCGAACAAACCAAAGGATGCAATTGAATGGCCTTCCCCTCAACCAATTGTGGTTCAAAGGCTTGGATGCCAAGTCGATGCAAGGTCGGCGCACGATTAAGCAATACAGGATGTTCACGAATAACTTCTTCCAAAATATCCCAAATCTCATCTTTTTCTTTTTCAACCAATTTCTTAGCCATCTTAACCGATAAATCTTCATGGCGTTTGATAAGGCGACCAATGACAAAAGGTTTGAATAATTCTAATGCCATTTTTTTTGGCAACCCACATTGATGTAATTTCAATTCGGGCCCCACCACGATCACCGAGCGACCAGAATAATCAACCCTTTTACCAAGCAAATTTTGACGAAACCGCCCTTGTTTGCCCTTTAACATATCAGATAAAGATTTTAATGGTCGTTTATTATTTGACCCCATAATAACCCGACCACGCCGACCATTATCATAAAGCGCATCAACCGATTCTTGCAACATGCGTTTTTCATTGCGAATAATAATATCGGGGGCACGCAAATCCATCAATTTTTTCAAACGGGTATTGCGATTAATCACTCGCCGATAAAGATCATTCAAATCAGAAGAGGCAAACCGCCCGCCATCAAGCGGCACCAAGGGGCGTAAATCAGGCGGAATAACTGGAATAACATTCATAATCATCCATTCGGGTTTAACGCCTGCTTCTTTCAAAGATTCCATCAACCCCAACCGCTTAACCAATTTTTTGCGTTTGGTTTCAGAAGTTCCTTCGTGCATTTCGACCCGCAATTTGGCAATTTCATCATCCAAATTGACCTGTGCCAACATATGTTTAACCGCTTCAGCACCTATCATGGCATTGAATTCTTCGCCATATTCATCGCGTGCATTGGCATATTCATCTTCATCCAAAGTTTGATATACTTTCAATTCGGTGGTGCCAGGTTCGATCACCACATATTTTTCTAAATAAAGAATCGCTTCAATTTCCTTTAAGGTTGAATCAACCACCATAGCGATACGAGATGGCAAAGATTTCAAAAACCAAATATGGGCAACTGGGGTCGCCAATTCAATATGCCCCATGCGTTCACGCCGCACCTTGCTTTGGGTTACCTCAACGCCACATTTTTCACAAATCAAATTTTTATGTTTTAATCTTTTATATTTACCACACAAACATTCATAATCTTTAACTGGACCAAAAATTTTGGCACAAAATAATCCTTCGCGTTCAGGCTTGAAGGTGCGATAATTAATGGTTTCGGGTTTTTTCACCTCGCCATAAGACCAAGACATCACCTGTTCGGGGCTGGCGATATTGATACGCACCTTATCAAACAACCGCAAGGTTGGGTTTTGAATCATCGGGTTAGCGACGGTGGGCGTTAAATGATCATTTTTATCCATATTGATTTCCTTTCATTGATATTATTTTATTCTTGATGGTCTTGTAGCAATTCAACCGATAAACCAAGTGCTTGCAATTCCTTTATCAACACATTGAATGATTCGGGAATGCCAATTTCAAAACTATCATTGCCTTCAACAATCGCCTTATACACCTTGCCACGCCCTGCCACATCGTCTGATTTGACGGTAAGAATTTCTTGTAAAGTATAGGCGGCACCATAGGCTTCCAATGCCCAAACTTCCATTTCGCCAAACCGCTGACCGCCAAATTGTGCCTTGCCACCCAAAGGTTGTTGGGTCACAAGACTATAAGGACCCACCGACCGTGCATGAATTTTATCATCAACCAAATGGTGTAATTTTATCATATAGATATAACCCACCGTAACAGGGCGAACAAAAAATTCACCAGTGCGACCATCAATTAATCTGGCTTGCCCCGATGCATCAAGCCCCGCCCGACTTAAAAAACCATCAATTTCGGCTATCCTTGCCCCATCAAACACTGGGGTTGCCACAGGAATACCGCTTTTGGTATTATTTGCCAATTCAAGCGTTTGATTAACATTCATAGAGGTGATAACTTTTTCCATATCATTATGTTGATAAACATTGATAAGGGTTGCCTTTAATCGTTCAATATTTTTTTCTTGCTTATAATTTTTTAAAGCAATAGCAATTTCATGCCCTAAACCATGGCAAGCCCAACCCAAATGGGTTTCCATAATTTGCCCAACATTCATGCGTGATGGCACACCCAAAGGATTCAAAACAATATCCACCGCTGTGCCATCTTCAAGGTGGGGCATATCCTCCATCGGCACGATGCGAGAAATAACCCCCTTATTACCATGCCGCCCTGCCATTTTATCACCAGGTTGCAATTTTCTTTTTACCGCAATAAATACCTTAACGGTTTTTAAAATACCGGGCGATAAATCATCACCAGTTTTTACTTTGGTAACTTTGCTTTCAAACCGATTGCCCATTTCATCATGAGAATCTTGAAACCATTTTTTCAAATCCTCCAATTGGCTGTTGATAACCGCATCGCTTACCAAAACTTGACATAATTGCGTAGCAGGTGTTTTTTCCACCACCGCTTCACTGATATCGCCCTTGATACTACCCGATTTTATTTTTTGCCCCTTTGCCAATTCCAAAAATCGTAAGCGATAGGCTCGTTCCAAAATTTTTCTCTCATCTTCGCGATCTTGGGTTAAGGATTCTATTTCCGACCGCTCAATAGATATGGCGCGTTCATCTTTATCCATGCCACGGCGGGAAAACACCCGCACCTCAACGATAGTGCCTTGCACACCGGGCGGCACCCGCAACGAAGTATCACGCATATCAGAAGCCTTTTCACCAAATATCGCCCGCAATAGTTTTTCTTCAGGCGTCACTTGGGTTTCACCCTTCGGGGTTACCTTGCCAACCAAAATATCGCCTGGCACCACATCGGCACCAATATAAATCATACCCGCTTCATCTAAATTTCTTAAGGCTTCTTCGGTCACATTAGGAATATCACGGGTGATAACTTCGGGACCCAATTTGGTATCACGTGCCGCAATTTCAAATTCTTCAATATGAATAGAAGAAAAAACATCATCACGCACAATGCGTTCTGAAATCAAAATTGAATCTTCAAAATTATAACCATTCCATGGCATAAAGGCGACCAAGGCATTTTGCCCCAAAGCCAATTCGCCCAAATCGGTTGAAGGACCATCGGCAATAATATCACCTTTTTTTACCACATCGCCTATCATCGCCAATGGGCGCTGATTGATACAGGTGCTTTGGTTTGAGCGTTTGTATTTTTTTAATGGATAAATATCCACCGATGATTCGCCCGCCTGCACATCTTCGGTAACACGAATAACGATCCGTTTGGCATCAACCTGATCCACAACCCCTGGTCGTTTGGCAACGATCACCACCCCCGAATCATAAGCCACCCGTTCCTCCATACCTGTGCCAACCAAAGGTGCTTCATTTCTTAACAATGGCACCGCTTGGCGTTGCATATTTGAACCCATAAGGGCACGATTGGCATCATCATTTTCTAAAAAAGGAATAAGCGCCGCCGCCACCGATACCAATTGTTTGGGTGATACATCAATATAATCAATATCTTGTGGATTTGCCAAAACATAATCACCCCTATGGCGGCAAGGCACCAATTCATCCAATAATTTTTTATCATCGCTTTGTCTGGCATCGGCTTGGGCAATGGTATATTTGCTTTCCTCCATTGCCGACATAAATATAATATCATTTTGCACCACGCCACCTACGACCTTGCGATAGGGGGTTTCGATAAAACCATAATGATTAACCGATGCAAAGGTTGCCAAACTATTGATAAGCCCAATATTCTGCCCCTCGGGTGTTTCAATCGGGCAGATACGACCATAATGGGTGGGGTGGATATCACGCACCTCAAACCCTGCACGGTCACGCGTCAAACCACCAGGTCCCAAAGCCGACAGACGGCGTTTGTGGGTAATTTCAGCCAACGGATTGGTCTGGTCCATAAATTGTGATAATTGCGATGAGCCAAAAAATTCTCTAATCACCGCATTCAAAGGTTTGGCATTGATTAATTCTTGTGGCATAACCCTTTCGATATCGGCTTGTTGCATTTTTTCACGAATAAAACGCTCCATTTTTAAAAAACCCATACGATATTGGTTTTCTAATAATTCACCAACCGCTCGCACACGGCGATTACCCAAATGGTCAATATCATCAACCTCGCCACGACCATCTTTGGTGGCACACAGGCTTTTGATAATGGCCAAAAGATCTTTTTTTCTTAAAACCCGCACCACATCGGGGGATTCCTCTTCATCCAATTCCAAGCGTGAATTTATCTTAAACCGCCCAACCGAGCTTAAATCATATCGGTCTGATTCAAAAAATAAATTTTGAAAATGATATTCCGCCTGTTCATAGGTGGGGGTTTCGCCCACCCGAATTAATTTATAAATTTCTTCAAGGGCATTTTCACGGCTTGAGCCATTTTTTTGCCACATTTTATCAACCATCAAGGTATTGCGAATATAAGGACCCACCTCAATAAAATCTATATCAAGGGTAGGGATAAAACTTGCCCCATTGGCAATCATTTTTTCAAGCAATTCTTCACTGATTTCATCGCCCGCCTCTGCCAACACCAACCCATTTGGCAAAATAACATCTTGCCACATATAGCGACCATAGATATTATCTTTTGGTAATTTTACCATCTGTTGTTTGGCAAAAAAATCATTCAGCACCCGCTGGCTTGGCGTTTCACCCGCCTTTAACAAAACTTCCCCATGATTATCATAGATATTGATTTCAAGCATTTTGGGGCGTTTTATCACGCTTAATAATGGCACCAAAAAACCATCCCCCGCTATTTGCCAATCGGCTCGGTCATAAAAAAATTGTAAAATTTCGGTGCGGCTCATACCTTGCCATTCAAGGCGTGGCAGGTCATGCCATTCTTTGCTGTCTGTCTTCAAGGCAGAAATTTTTTCAAGCGTGCTATCAGACGGCAAAGCCGCCAGCAAAGTGGTAACTGGAATTTTTTTACGCCTATCAATACGCACATGCAAAATATCCTTATGGTCAAATTCAAAATCAACCCACGAGCCACGATAAGGAATGATACGGGCGGCATAAAGCAATTTACCCGATGAATGGGTTTTGCCCCTATCATGGTCAAAAAAAACACCGGGGCTGCGATGCATTTGCGACACAATAACCCGCTCAGTACCATTAACAATAAAAGTGCCATTGCTCGTCATCAACGGAATTTCGCCAATCACCACATCCTGTTCTTTGGCCTTGCTAAATTCACGCTCGCCAGTTACTGGGTCAATATTCCAAACGGTCATTTCCAAAGATAATTTTAATACCGCGGCATATGTTGCATCACGCATCAAACATTCATCAATTTCAAATTTGGGCGGCAACAGATGATAAGATTTAAAATGCAATTCCAACCGACCTTGCCCATCGCTAATGGGAAATAATTCTTTCAAAACCGCTTGCAAGCCTGTATCGGCTCGTTGATCCTTATCAATATATTGTTGCAAAAAATATTCAAAACTGCCGCGTTGCAATTCGATCAAATTCGGCATGTCAATAATTTCAGGGTGGCGACCAAAACTGCGGCGCAGACGCTTTTTGCCTGTAAAAGAACGCGCCACCATTTCGTCACGCGACATACTACGCACCATATTGTTGGTCGGGCTATCGCCCTTGCTTGATGTATTTTCGTCGATGATTGCCATTTTTTTATTTCATTAATTATTTTTTTATTAGGTAGATTTATATTTAAAAAATTCGGTGGATGTTTTTTGCCACACCCACCGATATTTTTTCAAAATAAGATAGGGTTATTTGATATCAACCTTCGCCCCCACCGCTTCAAGTTTTTTCTTGATGGTATCGGCTTCGGCTTTTTCCACCCCCTCCTTCAATGGTTTGGGTGCGGCCTCAACCAAATCTTTGGCTTCTTTCAAACCAAGATTGGTAATAGACCTCACCTCTTTGATAACATCAATTTTTTTATCACCAACCGCTACCAAAACAATATCAAAAGATGTTTTTTCTTCGCCGCCACCGCCGCCCGCTGCCGCAACTGGCGCTGCCGCAGTAACGCCCCATTTTTCTTCAAGCATTTTGGCAAGCTCCGCCGCTTCCAACACGCTCAGGTTTGACATATCATCAACCAATTTTTTTATATCAACCATTTTTTTATCCTTTCATTAAATTATTTTTTTGTTGAAAAACCTTTTTTAGCCAGATTGTTGACTACGCAAAGTCAATAGTCGTGCCAATTGCGAACCAGGTGCATAAAGCAACCCAACCAATTTACCCCGCAATGTTTCAATAGATGGCAAGGTTGATAATGTTATAATATCAGCCAAAGCCATTTCTTTTTTGCGTGTGCCACCAGCAATAATTTTTATTTTATCGGTGGTGTTATTGATGTCGCCTATGGTTTTTGCCGCCGCCACAGGGTCAGCCGACCAAGTGATAACGGTAGGTCCCTTCATGGCATTTTGCAAATAATCAAAATCACCACCTTGCAAAACCAATTTGGCAAGGGTGTTTTTTAACACCTTGATGCCAGCTTGATTACTGCGTGCCGCATTGCGTAATTGGCGTGATTGTTTTGCATCAAGACCTGTTTGGTGGCTTATGACCACAAATTCAGCTTTTTGCAATTCAGCCTTGATATGGCTGATAATCGATTCTTTGCCTTGTCTATCCATTTTGGTTTTCCATGTTTGTTGTGTTTAGGGTTATTGACCAGTCGTCAAAATAGAGTTTTTTTGATATTTCAAAAAACCTTATCTCATGGAGGCTTTCAAAAATTGGCTTTACCATTTTTTGGCATTTAAGCGATGAAAAATAATATTTTCCATCTATATCGCCGCCATTCTCGGACAGGTTTTTTTAATGGCAATTTTTTTTCAAAATCATCATTAAAAATTTCTTCTACAAATAATTATTCGCCTTTCTATGTTTGGTTTTGATGGTGAAGGGTTGTAACATCAATCGCAAGACCAGGTCCCATGGTTGATGACAAAAAAACTTTTTTAATATAATCTTTTTTCAAACCACTTGGTTTATAACTTTCTAACGCCTTGATAAAGGCTTTTACATTATCAATAATTTGATTGGGTTTGAAACTCGCCTTGCCAATACCCGCATGCACCACACCCGCCTTGTCATTTTTAAATTGCACCTCGCCACCTTTGGCTGATTGAATAGCGGTGGCAACATCGGGGGTCACAGTGCCAAGTTTTGGGTTAGGCATCAACCCACGCGGGCCCAGCACCTTACCCAATTTGCTCACCACCACCATCATATCAGGGGTGGCTATCACCCTATCAAAATCTTGCCAACCGCCATTGATTTTTTCTACCAATTCTTCACCGCCCACAATATCAGCACCTGCTTTTTTGGCAGCAGCGGCTTTATCGGCTTTGGCAAATACCAAAACCTTTAATGTTTTTCCCGTGCCAGCTGGCAAAACCACCGCGCCACGCACCTGTTGTTCTGATACATTCATATCAAGACCCAAATTCACCGCTATCTCAATGGTTTCATCAAATTTTGCCACCGCGGTTTTTTTAATAACCTCAACCGCATCAGCCAATCCATATATGGCAAACACATCCACCCCTTCGCATGCTTTGATTCGTTTATTTTTTGTCATGTTATTCTCCTATTATGATTCAATAATATCCAGCCCCATCGCCCTAGCACTGCCCCTGACCTCTTTGATAGCTGCCGCCAAACTAGCCGCATTCATCTCTAGCATTTTTTCTTCGGCAATTTTTTTAATATCATTGATAGCTATCTTGCCCGCACTTTCACGCCCCGCCAGACCTGTGCCTTTTTTAATTTTTGCGGCTTTTTTTAAATAAAATGACACAGGCGGTTTTTTGGTAATAAAGGTAAAACTGCGATCTTCATAGATAGTAATAATAACTGGTATGGGGGCGCCCGATTCTAATTTTTGGGTTTGGGCATTAAAATCTTTACAAAAACCCATGATATTTATGCCGCGCGGCCCTAAGGCTTGCCCAACATTGGAAGGGTTGGCTTGTCCCGCACCTGCTTCCAATTTAACATAACCAGTTATTTTTTTTGCCATTTTATTATTCCTTTTAATTGGTTATTTTTTCCACTTGACCATAATCCAAATCAACTGGGGTTTCACGACCAAATATGGTTACCATAACCTTCAGGCGTGATTTTTCCTCATCAACCTCTTCCACCAAGCCTTGAAAAGAGGCAAAAGGTCCATCCACCACCACCACCATTTCCCCCACTTCAAATTGCACCGATGGGCGGGGGCGCTCCACCCCCTCTTTCACCTGCGATAAGATGCGTTGGGCTTCACGGTCGGAAATGGGAATGGGTTTTTTGCCAGCCCCCAAAAAACCAGTCACCCGTTTGGTATAACGCACCAAATTCCATGTCGCATCGGTCATTGCCATTTTTATCAAAATATAACCGGGAAAAAATTTGCGCTCAACTTTAACTTTTTTATTCCGCTTAACCTCGGTCACATCTTCGGTGGGGATTAAAATTTCCTCTATGGTATTGGTTTGGTTTTTGCGTTTGGCTTCATCATCGATAGATTCGCGCACTTTTTTTTCAAAACCGGGTTGCACATGGATAACATACCATTTTTTTTCTGCCATCATGGCTTGGGTAGCACCGCCCATATCTTGTTTTGAGGTTGTTGTGGTTGCCATCATATTATTTTTTACTATTTTTTAACCACCGACAACCCAGCGAACGAGTTTTGCGAACACTTGGTCGGCAAGTAGCAAAAACAAAGACACAATGATAGAAAACACAAGCACCATCAAGGTTGCCATTAGCGTTTCCTGACGGCTCGGCCAATTGACTTTATTCATTTCACCAATGATTTGACGCACAAAAGTCGCAATATTTAAGCCGTTTTTCATCTGCCTGTTTTTTTATGTTTATATTAATCCTTTTTCAGTCCTATCCATCAAAAACAACAAAACCCGCCAACTCCGCCATGGCATCAAAACAAATAATGGCGATAACAAACCTAGCAATGAATTTATTTTTAAAAAATATCACCGCTGATTTGTTGTTTTTGTCAAGATTTTTTTGTATAATCACCCTACCCGTAATAAAAAACATAGATAATGTCAAGCTTTTTTTGAAAATTTTATTAAAAAAAACCTTACCATTATCATAGATCTAGGCATATTCTTACATATAAAACCCTATCATAACCATTTGATAGGCAAAAACCCAACCCGAAAACCATTTTCATCTTAAATATCTTGAAGATTCACACCAATTATTGTAATAAAAAACCGATAAAACCCCCATGAATCTCAACCCCGCACACGCCTATCAAAAACATGACCCCAACCAATGGTCGCCCGCCAGCTGGCGTCATAAACCCATAAGGCAAGTGCCCGATTACAATGATAAAACCGCCCTAAAAAATGTTGAAACCGAATTGGCAAAATTACCACCATTGGTATTTTCTGGCGAATGTGAAAAATTAAAAACCGCGCTGGCTGATTGTGCTAGGGGCAAGGCATTTTTGCTACAAGGTGGCGATTGTGCCGAAAGCTTTTTAGAATTCTCTGCCAATGGTATTCGTGATACCTTTCGGGTGATTTTGCAAATGGCAGTGGTATTAACCTTCGCTGGCGAAAAACCAGTGGTCAAACTGGGGCGTATGGCAGGGCAATTTGCCAAACCCCGTTCAGAAGATATGGAGGAAAAAAATGGCATAACATTGCCATCTTATCGTGGCGATATTATCAATGATATGGCATTTGATGAAAAAAGTCGCCTGCCCGACCCTTATCGTATGGTGCGTGCCTATCACCAATCGGCGGCCACTTTGAATCTATTGCGTGCCTTTGCCGATGGCGGTTATGCCGATTTGCATATGGTAAAAAATTGGATGTTGGATTTTGTTGCCCAAAGCCCCAAAGCCCACGAAACCACCTTGCGTTTTCAAACCCTAGCGGATGAAATTGATAAGGCGATGACCTTCATGACCTCTTGTGGTTTAACCGCTGAAACCAGTTCAGAATTAAAACGCACCGACTTTTATGTCAGCCATGAGGCTTTGCTATTATGGTATGAGGAAGCCATCACCAGACAAGATTCTTTAAACCATCAATTCTATGATTGTGCGGGGCATTTTGTCTGGGTGGGGGATCGCACCCGATTTCTAGAATCAGCCCATATAGAATTCTTACGCGGCATTGCCAACCCGCTGGGCATAAAATGCGGCCCCAAAACCGACCCCGCAGAATTGGTAAAAATTCTAGACCTATTAAACCCCGAAAAAACCGCTGGCAAAATAACCTTGATAATGCGGTTTGGCATCGGGCAGGTGGAAAAATATCTACCCGCCATCGTAAAGGCGGTGGAAAAATCAAACCATAGCGTGGTGTGGTCGTGCGACCCGATGCATGGCAATACCATCAAACAACAATCAAAAAATGGTATTTTCAAAACACGGGTGCTGGATTCGATATTTGGCGAGGTGAAGGAATTTTTCCAAACAATGAAAAAATTATCGCACATTGTTGGCGGCATCCATATTGAAATGACTGGAAAAAATGTAACCGAATGTTTGGGCGGCACACGGGAAATTCGCCCCGATGATTTGGCGGATAGATACCACACCCATTGCGACCCCCGTTTGAATGGCGAACAGGCATTGGAATTATCATTTATGTTGGCAGATATGATAACCGACCATCAATAAAAAAATCATTTACCCGCAAAAAAAAATGTTCTAAACCAAATATGATGATGAATATTGAACCATTTATTACCTGTGCCATCAATGGTAGCGGTGCGACTGAGGAAAAACACCCCAACATCCCTGCCACCCCTAAGGAAATAGCCGATAATGTTGCGGCGGCGGTAAGGGCGGGTGCGGCGATTTGCCACATCCACGCCAGAGACCAAAAAACCAAAAAAGGCATCAGGGGGCAAGAATTCTACCCACAAATTATTGATGAAATTAAAAAACACAAAATTGATGTGGTGCTTAATTTCACCTCAGGTATGGGGGGGGATATCTATTTTGGCTCGGTGGAGGACCCCGTGCCATTATCAAATATGACCGATATGGTGGGCCCTAGCGAGCGGTTAAAACATGTCAAACAATGCCTGCCCGAAATAACCACTTTGGATTGCGGGTCATTGAATTTCGGTGATGCCCATTATATCACTTGCCACACACCGCCTATGTTAAGGCAAATGGCGACCATATTGCAAAAACTCAATGTCAAACCCGAATTGGAAATATTTGATACTGGCAATCTATGGTTGGCAAAAAATATGATAAATGAGGGCATCATTGATTCGCCCGCTATGATTCAATTATGTATGGGTATTCCCTACGGCGCCCCCGCCGATATCACCACCATGATGGCGATGGTGCATCAATTACCCGAAAATTCTATCTGGTCGGGCTTTGCCATCGCTAGAAACCAAATGCCATGGGTGGCATTAACCGCATTGGCGGGCGGCAATGTAAGGGTGGGGCTGGAAGACAACATCTATTTGGCAAAGGGGCAATTCGCCAGCAATGAAGAATTGGTAAAACGGGCAAAATTACTATTGGAAACCATCGGGGCAAAACCAATGGGACCACAAGCGGTTAGGGATAAATTAAAATTAAAAAAACAATGGGGGTAGAGTTGCCCGCCATCTTGCAAGCAAAAAAGAACAAAAAATAAACTTTTTTATGCGGCAAGATGACAGGCAAGGGGCGATGGCGATTGCCCCAAGATTATTTTGATTTATTTTTTAATTCCTCTCCTTTAGCATAATCTTTCATAACTTCAAAAGGTTTCCCTCCCATTCTAGCTTTTGTATCGCCACGATGATAATAGGCATCAGCATTTTTTGGATCTAATTTTATAGATTTATCAAAATCTTTTATGGCTTCATCATATTGCCCTAAAGCCATTTTTACATTGCCACGATTAAAATAGGCAATAGCATTTTTTGGGTTTAATTTTATCACCTTATTACTATCTTCTATAGCTTCCTCATATTGTTCTAATTCAGCTTTTGCACCACCACGAAGAAGATAGGCATTAACATTTTTGGGGTCTAATTTTATTGCCTTATCAAAATTTTTTATAGCTTCCTCATATTGCCCTGATTCACCTTTTGCATTGCCACGCTTAAAATAGGTTTCGGCATCCGTTGATTTTAATTCTATTGCCTTATCAAAATTTTTTGTGGAATTTTCGTCTTTTTTTAATTCTTCTTTTGCTAGAGCACGATTATTGTAAGCATGAGCAATTTTTGGATCTAATTCTATTGCCTTATCAAAATCTTTTATAGACGCTTTATATTGCTTTAATTGATATTTTGCAAAACCACGGTTATTATAAGCAATAGCATCTTTTGGATTTAATTCTATCACCTTATTACAATCTTCTATGGCTTCCTCATATTGTTCTAATTCTTCTTTTGCCCCACCACGATTATTATAAGCTTCAGCATATTTTGTATCTAACTCTATTGCCCTATCATAATCTTTTATAGCTGATTTATATTGTTTTAATTCCTCTTTTGCAATACCACGATTATTATAAGCAAAAGTATTCTTTGGATCTAACTCTATTGCCCTGTCATAATCTTCTATAGCTTCTTTATATCGCCCTAACCCACCCTTTGCAAGACCACGATTATTATAGGCAAGAGTATATTTTGGGTTTAATTCTATTGCTTTATCAAAATCTTTTACGGCATCAAAATATTCTTCTAATTCAGCTTTTGTAAGACCACGATTATGATAGGCGGTAGCATTTGTTGGATTTAATTCTATTGCCTTATCAAAATCTTTGATGGCTAATTCATATTGTTTTAATTTATATTTTTCAACACCACGCTTAAAATAGCCTTGAGCATCTGTTGATTTTAATTCTATTGCCTTATCAAAAATTTTTGTGAAATTTTCATATTGTTTTAATTCTTCTTTTGCTTTGGCACGAAAATTATGGGCATCAGTATGTTTTGGGTTTAATTCTATTGCCTTATCACAATCTTTTATAGCTTCTTCATATTTTTCTAACACATATTTTATAGCACCACGCTTAAAATAGGTATCAGCATCTTTTGAATCTAATTCTATAGATTTATCAAAATCTTCTATGGCTGATTCATATTGTTTTAATTTTAATTTTATTTCAGCATAAAAATTATGGGCTTCAGGGGCTTTAACATATTTTGGATCTAATTCTATTGCCCTATCAAAATCTTTTATAGCCGATTCATATTGTTTTAATTCATATTTCATACCAGCCCGCATACCATAGGCTTTAGCATCATTTGGATTTAATTTTATGACTATATCATAATCTTTTACAGCTGATTCATATTGTTTTAATCTATATTTTAATAGAGCACGATAACGATAAACATCAACATCGATTGGTTTTAATTTTATAGCTATATCATAATCTTTTATAGCTTCTTCATATTTTTCTAATTTAGCTTTTGCAACACCACGACCAAAATAGGCAGTGGCATATTTTGGGTTTAATTCTATCGCCTCATCAAAATCCTCTATCGCATCTTCATATTGTTCTAATTCAAATTTTACATTTGCCCGCCTATAACAGGTGATAGCATTTACATTTTTGAATAGACCAGAAAATGGATTAAAATTTATATCAATTTCGGTATTTTTCTTTTTTTCTTTCATACTCCCCATCTACCACCCCGCCATAAAACCTGTCAATCATTCATAAAACCATCCCCCCCCACCCAAACTGGCATTATTGATGGTTTTGGGGTAAAGCAATGTTATGAATCATGCCGATTTGCAAATTGCCATCGTGCCTTTTCAGGCGCGGCTGGGCGATATTGCCCATAATGCTAGGGCAATTTTATCTCACCTCAATGATGAAAAAAATAAAAAAACCGATTTGGTTATTTTTCCCGAATTAACCTTAAGCGGTTATTATGTGCGTGATTTATATTGGCAAAAAAATTTTCTATCCACCCATAAAAAAACCATTAACCATATCATTGCCAATAGCAAAAACCTGCCAGCATTTATCATCGGTGTTGCTACCGAAAAAAATGGCAGGCTGTATAATACTGTTATGTTAATCGATGGCGGAAAAATAATTGCGATGCGTGATAAATATAACCTACCGCAATATGATATTTTTGATGAGGCGCGTTATTTCACCCCCGCCGATACACAACATAAATATTTTGCCAAACCCATCGAATGGCGCGGTATAAAATGGGGGGTGATGATATGTGAAGAATTATGGCAAACCACCCTACCCCCATTGATAAAAAAAAATGGTTGCGATGTGATGGTGGTTATCAATGCATCGCCATTTGAAAAAAATAAAATTGCCAAACGCATAGTTTTATTGAAAACCACTGCCAAAAAATTAAAAACCCCGATCATTTATAATAATATGCTTGGCGGTTTTGATGAATTGGTGCTGGATGGGCATAATATGGTGTGTGATAAAAATGGCAACCTGTTGGATAATCAATTTTTTACCAACCATATTATGCGTTTTACTATCAACCATAAAAAATTATCAGCCCACAAAAAAAACCCACCGCCATTTAAGCCAAACGACCAGATGGCACAGATATTTTCAGCCATCACCTTATGCTTTGGCGATTATTTAAGCCATAATGGTTTTGATAAAACCATTATCGGCATATCGGGCGGCATTGATTCGGCATTAAGTTTGGCATTGTTGGTCGCGATTTATGATAAAAAAAATATAGATAAAAAAAATATCAAAGCCTATTGTTTGCCCAGCCAATATTCCAGCCAGCAAAGCCACCATGATGCCATGTTGTTATGCGAAAATTTTGGCATCGCCCTAACCAAAATTGATATCGCACCGCTTTATCATTTATTTTTAAGCCATCTTATGATCGATGAAATGACTGGCAAAAAAGTCAGCCTAACCGCACAAAATTTACAAGCCCGCATCCGTGGTGTGATATTGATGGCAAGTGCCAACCAACATCACGGGTTGTTATTGGCAACTGGCAATAAATCAGAATTGGCGACTGGCTATTCGACCCTATATGGCGATTCTTGCGGTGGATTTAACCTGTTGAAGGACCTTTATAAAAAAGATGTTTATCAATTAAGCCATTGGTTTAATCGCCAAAATTTTGCCAAAATTCCCGAAAGTATTTTACAAAAACCGCCCACTGCCGAATTATCGCCGCAACAAAAAGATAGCGATACCCTACCGCCCTATCATCAACTTGATAAAACATTGGAAAAAATAATTGAAAATTATGATAAGGGCGATAAGGCGATTGAAAAATTGCTTTATCTATCTGAATATAAAAGAAATCAATCACCGCCCGGGCCGAAATTAACCGCCCGTGCATTTGGCAATGGCTGGCGATTGCCCATCACCAATCGCTTTAACACCTAATCATCATTGGCATCATTGGCGAAAATCGGTGATACACCCCGTCATGGCAGATGCCGCCGCCATAGCGGGCGACATAAGGTGGGTGCGGCCACCCCGCCCTTGCCTACCCTCAAAATTGCGATTGCTGGTCGAGGCACAGCGTTCGCCGGGCGATAATTGGTCGGGATTCATACCCAAACACATCGAGCAACCCGCATCGCGCCATTCAAAACCCGCATTAAGAAAAATTTTATGCAAACCCTCCTGTTCGGCTTGTGCCTTTACCAAGCCCGAACCCGGCACTATCATCGCCAAACTGATATTATCAGCAATTTTTTTACCCGCCGCCAGATATTTATCAACAATACCTGCCACCACCCGCAAATCTTCGATACGGCCATTGGTGCAACTACCGATGAATATTTTATCCAATTTTATATCTGACATTTTGGTGCCAGGCGTCAAACCCATATAATCCAATGCCCGTGCCATACCATTTTTTTTATCGGCGGTTTTGGCATTTTCGGGGCTTGGCACCGCACCATCTATCGCCACCACATCCTCAGGGCTTGTGCCCCAACTAACCATCGGGGCAATATCTGCACCCTTTAGCACCACATCCTTATCATATATCGCAGCCTCATCGCTTTTCAAACCTTGCCAATATTCCAACGCCTTATCCCACATATCACCGCTTGGCGCACGGGGTCGCCCCTTGATATATTGATAGGTTTTCTCATCGGGCGCCATCAGCCCTGCCCTTGCCCCGCCCTCGATACTCATATTACAAATCGTCATCCGCCCCTCCATCGAAAGGTCAGATATCACCTCGCCCGTATATTCTATCACATGCCCATTACCGCCCGCTGTGCCGATCTGCCCGATGATATAAAGAATAATATCTTTGGCGGTTACCCCCGCTGGTGGTTTGCCCTTGATGAGTATTCGCATATTTTTGGCAGGGCGTTGAATAAGGGTTTGGGTTGCCAAAACATGCTCGACCTCAGATGTGCCGATACCAAACGCCAAAGCACCAAATGCCCCATGGGTCGAGGTATGGGAATCACCGCATACGATGGTCATGCCGGGTTGGGTTAAACCCTGTTCGGGGCCAATAATATGCACGATGCCTTGCCGTTTATCTGCCAAATTAAAAAATTCAATACCAAAATCGACACAATTTTTAGCCAAAGTATCAATTTGAATTTTGCTATCTAGGTTATCAATTTTTTCCCGATTGATGGTTGGCACATTATGGTCGGCAACCGCCAGAGTTTTTTCTGGGTGGCGCACCATGCGCCCATTCAGCCGCAAACCTTCAAAGGCTTGCGGGCTGGTAACCTCATGCACCAGATGGCGGTCAATATAAATCAAACCAATCCCATTGTCATCTTGATGAATAAGATGCGATCGCCAAATTTTATCAAACAAAGTTTGCGGTTTCATATATTTTATTTAACAAATAAAAAAAATTCGGTCAAGGCGGGCGATAAAAAAAATAAAAGGCTTATTTGATTAATTGTCAAATAACCCCATTTTTTTGATATCTTCATCAAATTGTTTGATAAGATTAAACACTTCATCAACCTCGCCGGTGGCTACCCATTCGGTGGGTGCATTATAATGTTGATGGATCATTTTTTCAATGTCGGCATTATGGGGGGTTTGCAAGGTTTTTTCAATTTTATATTTTCGTTTGGGGTCGGCTGTTTGATATTGTTTTAATCTTGCCTCAGGGTCTTTGGCAATTCCCACCTTTAACCATTTTTTATATTTGGGGTTGGATATAATATAAATATACCCTGCCACTTCACCGCCCCTACCCATATCACTGCGGGTTGGCGGGGTGGTGGTAAAATGGGGATCCCCCCTAATCATATCGGATGGCACTTCTTTTTTTAATCTTTTTTTAACCAATTCATATGCTTTTTGGCTTACATCAATCCCTACCCAATTTCTTCCCAACCTTTCTGCGGCAATGCAAGTGGTTGCACAACCGCAAAATGGGTCAAGCACCATATCATCTTCACTACTTGAAGTTTTAATAATTTGGATTAATAAATCAAGAGGTTTTTGCGTTGGATAACCAGTGCGTTCGCCTGACATAGCATTAAGCGAAGACATTTTTATCACATCATCAGGTATTTTACCTTTTGGCATTTTTTTACCTGCTTGACCACCTTTTGTATATCGCCATTTAGTCATACCGCTTTCAAACGGCACAAGTATATCATTTTTATTGAAAGTATATTTATTACTTTTGGAATACCAAAAAATTACATCGTGTGATTTAGCAAAATTTGTTTTGCCACGCGAGGCATTAGTATAATACCATATAATCTCATTTTGAAAATTTTCTTCATCAAAAATACAATCCAGCACCAATTTAAGATAATGGCTCATGGTCGGGTCGCAATGCAAATAAATGCTACCAGTTGGTTTTAATATCCGCCAAATTTCTATCAAACGGATCGCCATATAGACAGAATAACAATAATTATAAACATTACTAAATTCCTTTATTCCCTTTAGCAATGAATAGAGTTCATAATTTTCTCTTTGAATATCAACCACCCATTCATCTTTAAAAACATCTTTTGTAAAAATATCTGTAAAGCCTGCCCCTTCGGCACTGCTACCGATCGGGGCAGTGAAGGTTTTATTTTTATTAAAGGGCGGGTCAAGATAAATCAAATCTATGGTGTTAGAATCAATGCCTTTCAATATATCTAAATTATCATGGCAATAGATGGTGCGGTTTTGCAAATTCGTCATTTTGGTCTCCTTTTATTTTTTTATCTAGCAAACCGCTGATAATATCATTCATTTACAAACCAATCGCAAGCTATTCTTATTGAATCTGTTTAATCGCCATTTGAGTATAAAATAATTTGGCTTGAAAAAAAATAAAAGGCTTATTTGATTAATTTTTAAATAATCCAGCCTTAATCTCTGTATCAAATTGTTTGATAAGATTAAACACTTCATCAACCTCGCCGGTGGCTACCCATTCGGTTGGTGCATTGTAATGTTGATGGATCATTTTTTCAATGTCGGCATTGTGGGGTGTTTGAAAAATCTTTTCCATTTTATATTTTCGGTCGGGGTCGGCTGTTTGATATTGTTTTAATCTTGCTTCGGGGTTTTTGGCGATACCCACCTTTAGCCATTTTTTATATTTTGGGTGCGATATAATATAAATATACCCTGCCACTTCACCGCCCACACCCATATCGGTGCGGGTTGGTGGGGTGGTGGTAAAATGCGGCTCGCCTCTAAAAAAATCAGGTGGCACTTCCTTTTTTAATCTTTTTTTAACCAATTCATATGCTTTTTGGCTCACATCAATCCCCACCCAATTTCTTCCTAATTTTTCTGCGGCAATGCAGGTGGTTGCACAACCGCAAAATGGGTCAAGCACCATATCGCCTTCGTTACTACTCGCTTTGATAATTCGTTCTAATAAAGCGATAGGTTTTTGGGTGGGGTAGCCAATTCTCTCTTTTGCCGATGGTGCTATAGGTTGTATTTGCCACCAATCATCAGGGTGTTTTCCTATTCTATTGAGTTTTTGAGTGCCAAAATCTTTGCCTTTTCTTATATTACCGATATAATGCTTAAATCTTTCTTTTGTGGCTTCGGCATATTCTTCGCGAACATCATCAACATTAAAAACATAATGATCGCTTTTTGTATATCTTAATAAAATATCATGTCTTCTACCAAAATCATTTTTTGGATAACCTGCCCCACGATAACACCAAATAATTTCATTCCTAAAATTTTCTTCATCAAAAATACAATCCAATACCAATTTAAGATAATGGCTCATAGTGGAATCGCAATGCAAATAAACACTACCAGTTGGTTTTAATATACGCCAAATTTCTATCAAACGAATCGCCATATAGGCAGAATAACAATAATTATAAACATTGCTGAATTCTTTTATTCCCTTCAGCAATGAATAGAGTTCATAATTTTCTCTTTGAATATCAAACACCCATTCATCTTTGACATCTTCTTCTCTAAAAATATCTTTAAATCCTGCCCCTTCGGCACTGCTACCGATCGGGGCAGTGAATATTTTATTTTTATTAAAGGGCGGGTCAAGATAAATCAAATCGATGGTGTTAGAATCAATCGCTTTCAATATATCCAAA
>JBPCVJ010000037.1:0-25660 GCA_051010635.1 Alphaproteobacteria bacterium
CCATAGAAAAATTTTTCTTTTGGCGGATTAGCTCAGTGGTAGAGCGCGGGAATCATAATCCTAAGGTCGGGGGTTCAAATCCCTCATCCGCTACCAACAAAATATGCTATGAAAATAACTATCTTAGGGTCAGGCACATCATCGGGCATTCCCAACATTGCCTTTGGGTTTGGCGATTGTGATCCCCACAACCCCAAAAATATCCGTAGCCGCTCTTCAATATTTATTGAAAATGGCAAAGATAAAATTTTAATTGATACCACCCCCGATGTGCGTTCCCAGCTTTTGCGTGAAAAAATTACCGATATATCGGCTGTGCTTTTCACCCATGCCCATGCCGACCATTGCCATGGCATCGATGACCTTCGCCCCCTGATGCTAAAAAAAGGCAAGGCCTTGCCCACATTTTTAACCCAAGATACTTTTGATAAATTATATAAAAAATTTCCATATATTTTTCCCCACCCAAAACCCAACCAAAATATCTATCCACCCATCTTAAATGCCAACATCATTCTTTATCAAAAAAAATTCACCATCGGCAACACCGATATCATTGCTTTTGCACAACAACATGGCAAGGAAATTTCTAGCGGATTTCGCATCGCTGATTTTGCCTATTCAACCGATGTTTCCCACCTCAATCAACTTGCCTTTGCAACCTTAAACGGTATAACCTGTTGGATAGTCGATGCCTTACAAATATCACCGCATGGCAGCCACAGCAACCTAGCCAATACATTATCATGGATAAAACGGGTCAAACCAAAAAATGCTTTTTTAACCCATCTCAGTATTTTTATGGACCATGATAACATCACCGCCCAATGCCCACCACATGTTGCACCGCTTTATGATGGGCAGGTATTAGAATTATAAAAAATTAATTAAAAAATTTTTTTACCGCTACTACCACCCGATCAATATCTTCTTCGGGCATCAAGGGGTAAAGCGGCAAACTCAACACCTCATCTTGTAAGGCTTCGCTGATAGGAAAATCGCCCAAACCAAAACCCAAATCACCATAAGCCTTTTGCAAATGGGGTAAAATGGGATAATGAATCAAGGTTTCAATATTTTGCTGATGAAGATATTGTTGCAAATCATCACGCTTACGATCTTTCACCCGCACCACAAATAAATGCCATACATGGTCGGCATCTTTTATCACTTGGGGTAAGGTTATCGCTTGGCAATTTTGTAATTCTTGCAAATAACGGCTGGCAATTTTTTTTCTTAAACCATTCCATTCATCAAGCCATGATAATTTTACTGCCAGCAATGCCGCTTGTAATTCATCTAGCCGTGAATTATAACCCTTTACCTGATGAGTATATTTTTTTGCCGAACCATAATTGCGCAATATTTTTATATCTTCTGCCAATGTATCATGATTGGTGGTGATAACACCGCCATCGCCCAATGCACCCAAATTTTTTCCTGGGTAAAGACTTATGCCCGCGGCATCGCCCAATGCACCAACTTTTTTTCCCCGATAACTTGCACCTTGTGCTTGCGCACCATCCTCTATCACCCGTAAATTATATTTTTTGCCGATGGCATTTATTTTTTCCATATCAGCTGGCTGACCATAAAGATGCACCGCCATCATAGCTTTGGTTTTTTTGGTTATTGCCTTTTCAATTTTATCAGGGTCAATGTTATAAGTAAAAGGCTCAGGCTCGATCGGCACAGGTTTTGCCCCCGCATAAGATACCGCAAGCCAACTTGCAATATAGGTATGGCTTGGCACAATAACTTCATCGCCCTTACCAATACCCATTCCATAAAAAATTAATTGCAATGCCTCAAGCCCATTGCCAACCCCCACCGCATGACGCACGCCACAATAGGTCGCAAAATTCTTTTCAAAATTTTTTAACTCATCACCCAAAATATAAACACCCGAATGTAAAACACGCTCAAATGCCGTGTGTAATTCTTTGGCAATTTTTTTATGTTGGCGTGCCAAATCAAGAAACTTTACCATATTATTTTTCTCCATCAATCAGCGATAAAAATTTTTTATAATCACGAATATAATCGCCCTCATGATATAATTGATCGGTCAAAACCAAACAAACCGCACCAAGAGAAAAATCATACAGCCGTGACCATATCATAGCGGGCACAAAAATACCCTCCTGTGGTTTATCAAGCAAAAAATTTATTTTTTCTTTGCCATCATCAAGCAAAATATGAAAAGAACCATAGATCGGCAAAAGAAATCTTTGAAATTTTTTATGTGCATGATCGCCACGAATAGAAGATTCTGCCATATCATAAAGATAATAAATTCTTTTAATCGCAAAAGGAATATGATGATCCCCCTCAATAAAAGATAACGCCCCACGCTCATCGCTGATTTTAGGCGCGGTAATCAATCGGCATTGGTTAAGCATTATTTTTTTATTCACCCTTTTCTAACAAATACAAAAGATATCGACCATAATGGTTTTTTGCCAATGGCTTTGCCAAAAATTGTAATTGTTTATCGTCTATCCATTGGTTGCGCCAAGCAATTTCTTCGGGGCAAGCAATTTTTAAACCCTGACGCTTTTCGATCATAGCAACAAATTGGCTTGCCGCCAATAATCCATCGCATGTGCCTGTATCAAGCCACGCATGACCCCGCCCTAAAATTTCCACCGATAATTTTCCATCGGCAAGATAACTTTTATTAACATCGGTAATTTCCAATTCGCCGCGTGATGATGGTTTGATATGTTTGGCACGTTTCGCGGCAGTTTCATCATAAAAATAAAGACCAGTAATGGCATAATTGGATAACGGGGATTTTGGTTTTTCTGCCAAACTGATAGCTTTTTTATTTTTATCAAACACCACCACACCATAATCATGCGGATTGATAACATGATAGGCAAATAACATCGCCCCAGTTGTCATCTGCTCTACCCGTGCCAAAACTTCATAAAAATTTTGACCATAAAAAACATTATCGCCCAAAATAAATGCCGATGGTGCGCCATCTAAAAAATCTTCTGCCAATATCAAACCTTGTGCCAAACCATTGGGTTTATCTTGCACCCCATATGTAAAATCCATACCCCATTGTTTGCCATCGCTTAATAATTGTTGAAAACGCGGGGTGTCTTCGGGGGTGGATATAATCATAACCTCCCTAATGCCAGCCAACATCAAAACACTCAAAGGGTAATAAATCATCGGCTTATCATAGATTGGCAATAATTGTTTTGATAAAGCAAAGGTTACAGGGTAAAGCCGTGTGCCCAAACCGCCTGCCAAAATAATGCCTTTTCTTTTTTTATTCATACATCATATCGCCTTTCTTTTTATCATGACCGCATAGCATAATTTTTTTTCAACCAATCCTGATAATCACCGCTGGTTATCCGTTTGACCCAAGATTGATTTTCCAAATACCATAGAATGGTTTTTTCCAATCCTTGTAAAAAATCAACTTTAGGGGCAAAACCCAATTGTTTTTTTATTTTGGCGATATTCATACCATAACGAAAATCATGACCAGGGCGGTCGGCAACAAATGTTATTTGTGCCGCATAGCTGGTTTTTTTGGGTTGCCATCTATCCAACAAAGTGGCAATGGTTTTTGCCACTGCCAAATTATTTTTTTCTGCCATGCCACCAATGCCATAATATTCCCCCGCTTGCCCGTTTAACAATATCATCATCAAGGCACGAATATGGTCGGTCACAAACAACCAATCACGAATATTATCACCCTTGCCATAAATCGGCATCGGCTTACCTTTTAGTCCTTCTATAATCATCATAGGAATAAATTTTTCAGGAAACTGATAAGGACCATAATTATTTGAACAATTGGCTATCATCGCAGGGAATTGATAAGTGCGATGATAACTTCGCACCAGATGGTCAGCACCCGCTTTGGATGCCGCATATGGGCTATTGGGGCGATAAAGACTTGTCTCATCAAAAGCCTTATCATCAATGGCTAAAGAACCAAAAACCTCATCGGTAGAAATATGCAAAAAACGAAAATCTTTTTTTTGATCTGCCGATAATGTTTGCCAATAATCGCAACAGGTTTCTAACAATCGCCCAGTGCCAACCACATTGGTTGTAATAAAATCATCGGGTGCGATGATAGATCTATCAACATGGCTTTCAGCAGCAAAATGCACCACCGCATCAATGTTTTCTTTTTGCAAAATATCCGCCACCAATGTTTGCTCAGCAATATCACCATGATAAAAACCATAGCGTGCATCGCCATCAACCATTTGCAAATTATCCAAATTGCCCGCATATGTCAATTTATCAAGATTAACAAGCCGTGAAACCGCCAGTGTATCACCCGCATCACCCTTTACATCTTTTGTTTTATCATTTGCCAAAACATTACGCACAAAGCAGCTACCAATAAAACCAGCACCGCCCGTGACCAAAATTCTCATAACCACAATCTAACAAAAAAAAATTATTTCTTCAATCTAGCTTTTTTTGCCATTTTTTCGGCTATCACCGCCCGTGCCGCGGTTAAACGAGCTATCGGCACACGATAGGGCGAGCAAGAAACATAATCAAGACCAATATCATGACAAAACATAATTGATGCAGGGTCGCCACCATGTTCGCCGCAAATACCCAATTTCAAATTTTTGCGAGTTTTACAACCCCGTTGCTTGGCAATGCGTATCAATTCGCCCACCCCCACCATGTCCAGCGTAGCAAAGGGATCTTTTTCCAAAATACCTTTTTGTTCATAATGTTCTAAAAAATTACTGGAATCATCACGCGACAAACCAAAAGTCGTCTGCGTCAAATCATTGGTGCCAAAACTAAAAAATTCAGCCCGTTTGGCGATCTCGCCAGCAATCAATGCGGCACGCGGCAATTCTATCATCGTGCCAATTTGATAGGGTAATTTTACCCCATATTTTTTCATAACCTCAGTAGCCTCCTTATCAATAATATTTGCCAATTTTGTCAATTCCAACTCCAACCCCACCAGCGGCACCATCACTTCACAAGCGACCGATTTTTTGGTTTTTTTCATCACCTCAGCCGCAGCCGAAAAAATCGCCCGTGATTGCATTTCACAAATTTCAGGATAGGAATTCAATAAACGACAACCCCTATGACCCAACATAGGGTTGGTCTCATGCAATTCTTCAACCCGTGCAATGATTCGCTCAATCGATAAACCCAAACTATCAGCCAATTCTTGGCAATCTTGTTTTTCATTTGGCAAAAATTCATGAAGTGGCGGGTCAAGCAAGCGAATGGTAACAGGCGTGCCAGCCATAATGGTGAAAATATCAATAAAATCTTGGCATTGCATCGGCTCTATTTTAAAAAGTGCCTTACGCCTATCATCTTCTGAATCGGCAAGTATCATTTCCCGCATCGCCTTAATACGACTTGGTTCAAAAAACATATGTTCGGTGCGGCAAAGACCAATCCCCTCAGCACCAAATTTTCTTGCGGTGCGGCAATCATCAGGCATATCAGCATTGGTGCGAATTTTTAAACGCCGCACCTTATCCGCCCATTTCATCACCGTGCCAAAATCACCACCTATGGTTGGTTCAATGGTCGGCAACTGCCCAACAAAAATTTCACCGCTTGACCCATCTATTGCCACATAATCGCCCTTTTTCAAAACACGCCCTTTGGCTGTCATGGTGCCATTTTCAATATCAATATGCAATTCGGTTGCCCCCACCACACAAGCACGCCCCATACCCCGTGCCACAACCGCGGCATGCGATGTCATACCACCACGCGCGGTAATGATGCCCGCCGCCGCATTCATGCCATGAACATCTTTGGGCGAAGTTTCAACCCGTGCCAACATAACCGCCTGCCCGCCCTCCGCCAATTTCAAGGCTTCATCGGCGGCAAACACCAATTGCCCCGAAGCCGCACCAGGGCTACCTGGCAAACCTTTGGCAAACATATCTTTTTCAGCATGGGGGTCAATGATAGGGTGAAGCACTTGGTCTAAACTGCTTGGTTCTATTTTCATCAAAGCTTCCTCTTTGGTTAAAAGCCCTTCCTTAACCCAATCGCAAACAATTTTTAATGCCGCGGCGGTAGAACGCTTGCCATTGCGTGTTTGTAGCATAAATAATTTACCCCGTTGCACCGTAAATTCCATGTCTTGCATATCACGATAATGTTTTTCCAAAAGACCACGAATGCGGCAAAGATCTTTATAAACCTTCGGCATCAGCTCCTCCATCGATGGTTTTTTATCCCCGCGTTTTAATCGTGCCTGTTTGGTCAAGGCCTGTGGCGTGCGAATACCCGCCACCACATCTTCGCCTTGGGCGTTCACCAAAAATTCACCATAAAAAACATTTTGACCAGTTGATGGGTCACGGGTAAAAGCCACCCCCGTGGCACAATCATCACCCATATTACCAAACACCATCGATTGCACCGTCACTGCCGTGCCCCAACTTTCAGAATAATTATAAAGTTTGCGATAAACTTTGGCACGCGGCGACATCCAGCTTTCAAACACCGCGGCGATAGCCCCCCATAATTGCTCCTCGGGGTTTTGGGGGAAATCTTGAGCGGTATATTTTTTAACCACCGATTGAAAATCTTTGATAACTTTTTGCCAATCCTCCTCCTTTAACTCCGAATCATATTGCACCCTTTTTAATGCCCGTGCCGCCTCAACAATATTATCAAAATGTTCTTCGCCAATATGCAAAACCACCGCGCCATACATTTGCATAAAACGACGATAACTATCAAAGGCAAACCGCCCATCATTGGTTTTGGCTTTCAAGCCCAACACCGATTTATCATTCAAGCCCAAATTCAAAACCGTATCCATCATACCGGGCATAGATACCCTTGCCCCCGACCGCACCGATACCAACAAAGGATTATCGCTTGAACCAAATTCAAAACCAATGGTTTTTTCTAACCAAGCCAAATAAACCCGCACCTGCTGTTTCAATCGTTCGGGCAATTTTTTGCCATTTTGATAATAATAATGACACATCTGGCTGGTGATGGTAAAACCCGCTGGCACTGGCAAACCCAAATTACACATTTCAGCCAAATTCGCCCCCTTGCCACCAAGCAAATTTTTATCAAGCGCCTTGCCCATCGCCCGACCTTCTTGAAAAGAATAGATTGATTTTGCCTTCGCCATTTTTTTTACCTCTAGGCAAAATCATTTATTATTTCAACCATAAAAATAAAATTAGCTTGGCAGACAATTAAGAATCGGGTTATGATAAATAATGGTTTTGCACCCTATCATTGATACCCGCCCACTGAACAAGGATGACATTGTTTGCCATGGGGTGGTGAATCTTTTGATTGGAAAAACAAAATGGTCTAGCGTTATCATGACCTGCCAAAAACAACTATTAGCATTGGAATTTATTGACCGCCAAGATGTTGCCACCATCAGCGATCAATTATTGCATCGTTTGTCTATCAATAAAAAAAATTGTCGCTCGCTAAGCATGGCTGAAAAAAAACATTGGCAAACCACCTTGCAAAATTGGCAAGACGGCAAACAAGCCGCATATTTGCGCCTCTGCGGCACAGATTTTCAACAAAAAGTTTGGCGGGCATTGTTATCCATCAAACATGGCAATACAATTTCTTATTCTGATTTGGCAAAAAAAATCAACAGCCACCATCGTGCGGTTGCCAAAAATGGGGTTGGGCGAAATCATATCAGTTATTTTGTGCCATGCCATCGTGTCATTGCCAAACATGGTGGCATTGGCGGTTTTGGTGGTGGCTTGGCAATAAAAAGAAAATTATTGCAAGCCGAAAATATATCACTCTAAAGAATTGAAAAATAACCTTATCATGGTGTAAGATGGGGTGCGTGCCAAATATCACCATTCCCCAATTACAAGCCATGAAGGGTAAGGAAAAAATTGTTGCCCTATCGCTTTATACCCAACCGATGGCACAATTATGCGACCCGATCGTCGATATTATCTTGGTTGGTGATTCGCTTGGTATGGTATTATATGGTTTTGATAGCACCTTGCCCGTCACGCTGGATATGATGATTCAACATGGGCGGGCGGTTGCCACCACCACCACCCATGCTTTATCGGTGATTGATATGCCATTTGGCACGGTAGAAAATAATATTAACTCGGCAATAAAAAATTGTCATCGGGTGCTTGATAAAACTGGCGCAAAGGCGGTGAAAATAGAGGGCGGGCAAGATATGGCAAAAACCATTTCTGCCATTTGTGAAAAAAAAATTCCAGTGATGGGGCATATTGGTATGTTACCACAACGGGCGAAAGATTTTGGCGGTTTCAAAACACAAGGGCTAGAATCTGATAGTTGGCAAAATATCATCAATGATGCCATCGCCATAGAAAAAGCGGGCGTATTTGCCATCGTTATCGAATCGGTGGTGGCTGACCTTGCCAGCGAAATCACCAAAGCCGTCAAAATTCCCACCATCGGCATCGGTGCTTCAAAAATATGCGATGGGCAGATATTGGTTGCCGATGATATGTTGGGTTTAACTTATCATCAAAAAAAATCCCCCCGCTTTGTTCGCAGATTTACCGAACTTGACAATATCATCATACATGCCACCAAGCATTTTGCAACATCGGTTAAAGGAGGCGACTTTCCCAATGATAATGAAACCTATAAAAAAATAAAATAAAGCCATGACGCCAAACATCATCACCAGCCTTGTGGCTATGCGACAATTTATTAAGCAAGAAAAAAAACACCTAAAAAAAATTGGCTTGGTGCCAACCATGGGGGCATTGCATGATGGGCATCTATCGCTGATAAAAAAGGCAAAACAAACAACCGATATCGTTATTGCATCTATCTTTGTTAATCCCAAACAATTTTCTGCCAAAGAAGATATCGAACGCTATCCCCAACCTATCCATGACGATATTGCCAAATTAACCACCATGGCAGTGCCCATCATTTATATCCCCAGTGCTTCTGAAATTTATCCCAGCGACTTTACCACCAACATCACCGTTGGACCCTTATCGCATATTCTATGCGGTGCCACCCGCCCTGACCATTTTGATGGGGTGGCTATGGTAGTGAATAAATTATTTTTACATATCATGCCTGACATAGCCGTATTTGGCGAAAAAGATTATCAACAATTGGTCATCATAAAAAAATTGGTGAGGGATTTGAATTTTCCTATCGATATTATCGCCGCCGAAACGGTGCGACAAGAAAATGGTTTGGCATTGTCATCACGCAATCGCTATCTTACCAATGATGATGAAAAAATTGCCCCCCTGCTATTTGCCACCCTCAACACAACCAAACAGAAATTATTAGAAGGAAAAGACCCACGCGATGTTTTTCCCGATGCCATGAATGATTTATTATCCAATGGTTTTAAAAAAATTGACTATTTAGAATGGCGTCATAGCGATGATTTAAGCGAAGCCCAAGATAACAAAAAACCATCGCGTCTTTTGGTTGCCGCCCATTTGGGGCGGGCAAGATTAATAGATAATATTCCACTCTAGTGGTTGAAATCTTTATTTTGCTTTGCTAAAAAAACACATCAAAATGATAAGAAAGAAAAAACCATGAACTATGATACCAATAATATATTTGCCAAAATTTTGCGGGGTGAGATTCCTTGCAAAAAAATTGATGAAAATGATTATGCTTTGGCTTTTTATGATATCCAGCCACGCAAAAAAATTCATGCCCTCATTATTCCTAAGGGCAACCATATTTCTTTTGCCGATTTTACTGCCAATGCCTCAAACGAAGAACAATTAGGGTTTTGGAATTTGGTAAAAAAAGTCGCCAACGATTTTGGTATTGACCAAACTGGCTACCGCCTTATCGCCAACCATGGCGAACATGGCCATCAGGAGGTGCCACATTTTCACATCCACCTTTTGGGTGGCGAACCCACCGGTCCTTTAACCAATTAAAAGATAATGTTTATCCTTAAAAGACGCTATTGGCCAAATTTGCTAACGCTGTATCGCATTTCATCGGTGCCATTGCTTGCCTATTGTTGGTCTTACCAAACCGAATTTTATGATTGGATAAGTTTGCTTATCTATACATTGGCTTGTCTTTCGGATTATTTAGATGGCTGGTTGGCACGGCACGATAAACGCACCAGTAATTTTGGTAAAATGCTTGACCCGATATCAGACAAAATTATGGTGATGGCGGTGTTGTTGCTGATGGTTGCCGATAGAACTATCTATGGTATTAACCTTATACCCGCTATGTTAATTTTGATACGCGAGGTTGGGGTTTCGGGAATGCGGGAATTTTTATCTGGCTTGAATGTCAAAGTGCCAGTTAGCAAATTGGCAAAATGGAAAACCACCACCCAAATGTTTGCTTTGGGATTTTTAATCGTTGGCATCAAGGAATTTTATGGCATACCAGTACGTGCCATCGGTATTGTATTATTATGGATAGCTGCCAGCCTAACCCTTATCACCGCCTATGCTTATTTAAAAAAATCAATGCCACATATCAGCCTTGACCCTTTGAAAGAAAAAATCCTCAAAAAACGTAGAAAACAAAAAAGATACAAATGACCAATGTTGCTATCAATGGGTTTGGGCGTATCGGGCGCTTGATGTTGCGTGCCATGTTGCAACACCCATCGTTTGGCAAGGAAATAAAATTGATCGCCATCAACAGCCCCGCATCGGCACAATCTATGGCACATCTTTTTAAATATGATTCAATGCAAGGTATTTATGAAAAAAATGTCATTGCCACCGATGATAATATTGATTTTGGTTTTGGCAAGGTTTTTTATAGTCAAATCAAACAACCCCAAGATATAAATTGGCAAAAATTGGCAGTGGATATTGTGCTGGAATGTTCGGGAAAATTCAATGACCGAGAAAAGGCGGCACAGCATTTGGCATCGGGGGCAAAAAAAATTTTAATATCCGCACCATCAAACGGGGCAGATAAAACCATCGTCTATGGGGTTAATCACGACCAATTAACCCCCGCCGATAAAATTATTTCGGCGGCTTCTTGCACCACCAATTGTTTGGCACCCATTTTGGCAGTTTTGGAAAATAATATCGGTATTGATAATGGTTTTATGACCACTATCCATGCCTATACTGGGGATCAAAATATTGTTGATAATAGCCATAAGGATTTACGCCGTGCCCGTGCCGCAGGCTTATCAATGATACCCACCTCAACTGGTGCCGCAAAATCAATAGGCGATGTTATCCCCAGTCTTAAGGGGCGGTTAAATGGTGCGGCTATCCGTGTGCCCACCGCCAATGTATCTTGTGTTGACCTTGTTGCCAGATTGAAAAAACCTATCAAACGGCAAACATTACATGATATGTTCAAGCAAGCTGAAAAAGGGTTTTTAAAAAATATTCTTAAAACCACCGACCTACCTTTGGTATCGATTGATTTTAACGGTATGAAAGAAAGCAGTTGTATTGATTTACCAGAAACAATGGTGTGTGCATCGGGTGATGAAGAAAACCAACTGGTGCGGGTGTTATCATGGTATGATAATGAAATGGGGTTTTCGCATCGTATGGTTGATGTGTTGTTAAAAATGACGGCAAAATGATAGATTTTTTTTAATTTTGCCGTTTTATCCATTCATGCGCCCATTGTAAAAAAATATCATTTTCTTCTTTGCTGCCAATGGTGATACGCACCCTATTTGGCAAGTGATAAGATTTCATATTGCGCAAAAAAACATTATGGTTTTCCATAAAATTAATAAAATCATTGTTGGTAGCTACATCAGCAAATTCCAATAAATAAAAATTAGTTTGGGAATCATAAAACTTAAAACCCGCCTGCTGTAGCACACCTTGCAAACGCATTTTTTCTTTTTGATTCCTATCACACGATGAGGCAACAAATGCTTGGTCAATCAATGCTTGAACGCCTGCATCTTGTGCTATTTGCGATGTATTAAAAACATTACATAATTTATTAACTATCTTTATCACCGCCTGCTCGCCAACACAAAAACCCAAACGCAAACTTGCCAAACCATAGATTTTTGAAAAGGTGCGCACCACCAACAGATTGGGATATGTATCAGGCAAACGCATAACCGCTTGGCTGTAATCGCCATCGGCTGTCACATATTCAGCATAAGCCACATCAAGCACCAACAACACAAAAGGTGGCAATTTATCCAAAAATGCTTTTATCGCTGCAAGCGATAACATCGTGCCAGTTGGATTATTCGGGTTTGCCAAAAATATCACCGCAGTTGTTTCATCAACCAATGATAAAATAGCATCAAGGTCGGTGATAAAATTACCATCGGGCAATTTTTTTTCAGGCACCACCACCGCCCTTGCCCCCATTGACTTGATAGCGATCGGATAAACCAAAAAACCATATTGACTATAAATAGCCGATTTTTCGGGCGATAAAAAACTTTTAGCAATCGATTGCAATACCTCGTCACTGCCCGCTCCACAGCTTATTGATGTCGCAGGCACTTGATAAAAACTGGCAAGTGCCTGCCGCAATGCCACCGCTTGACTATCGGGATAGCGATGATAAGGTTTTGTTTTCAGCTTTGCGATATATGGGCTTGCACCATATGGATTTTCATTTGCCGATAATATCACAACTGGTCCCGCCCCTGCCCCCTTATGTTTGCCAGGGGTATAATCGGGTATATCCATCACCCAACTATTTGGTCTTAAAGCCATATTGTTTGCCATAAAGTTTTTACTTTTCATCTTGCCAATCATAAGGGCGCGGCACCATAGCAATAATATTTTGTTGTTTGGCTTTATTTGGCATCACGATATCAAATTTTTTTTTCTCCTTATCTAACACCACTGCCAAAGCCGCATCGCCATCGACCTGTTCCATTGTTTGCCATGCCACTATCAGACCCAAAATATTATCTGGCGATATTTTATTATCATTTGCAAACATAAAAGATGGAAAAATATTCACAATAGCAATGTTATTTTGCCACGCCAAAAAACTATCAACCGCTTGCAAAGAAACAACCGCTAAACCTGCACGCCTTTCGCTGATATGGCATAAAGCCTCATCATCGGTTTTGATATTATCTGTCAGCCATTTTGTTCTACGCCCAAATTCTTGTGCCAACCAAAAACCATATTGATGAAAAAAATTTTCTGCCACCGCCACCTGAAACGCATTTTCACGCATCACCGTGGTGGTCATGATTTCTTTCCAAATGGTCCAATATTCATCACGCTTCACCTCATCATCTTCGGGTAATTTTTCATAAATATCCCTTTCACGAAACGGGCGATAACCCGCCTGTTGTGGGATTAATTTTTTTAATTGACTGATACGATTCACCTGTTGCCAGCGTTGTTTTAATAACCGAGCAATGTCTTTATCAATATCGTCTATCTTATCACGAATATCTTCAATCGTCATGTTTATTTTTGAATGATAAAAACAAACCTACCATTATTTTCGCTATGTTGCAAAAGTTTATAATTTTGCTCATGGCAAAAAATAGGAAAATCCTCAATCGCCTTGGGGTCGGTAGATATAACCTCTATCACTTCAGCGGCTGGCATGGTGCGTAATATTTTTTGTGCCTTTAACACTGGCAAGGGGCACATAAGCCCCGATGTATCAAGTCGTTGGTGGATAATTCTATCGGGCAAATTATTTATAATTTTTGATGGCTGTCATAATAATATCATTGGCTTTATCGGCCGCCACAAACCCCAATACCTTAACAAATTTTCCTTTTTCTAAATCTTTATAATGTTCAAAAAAATATTTTATCTGTTCCAACAAACTAGCAGGTAAATCATCTATATCTTTTATTTTATCATACAGCGGGGTTATCTTGCCATGTGGCACCGCAATAATTTTTTCATCTTTTCCCGATTCGTCTTCGGTCAATAACACCCCGACTGGGCGTGCCCGACAAACCGACCCTGCCGCCAAAGAAAAAGGTGAAACCAGCAAAGCATCGGCGGGGTCGCCATCACCCGATAAACTATTGGGAATAAAACCATAATTGCAAGGATAATACATAGGGGTTGCCAAAAAACGATCCACCACCACCATACCCGCCTCTTTATCAATTTCATATTTAATCGGCACCATCATTGGTATTTCAATGATAACATTAATATCAGATGGTGGGTTTTCACCAGCTGCGACTTTGCTTATATCCATCGGTTAGGCCTCTTTTATTGCTAAACATTAATCTTCTAATTTGGATACATCGGCATCTTCAAAAATTTGTGCCGTCTCCCCCAATGCATCGGCATCTTTATCATCACGCACCCCACGGGTTGATTCCTCAGCCAAAATTTCACGCACCTCCTTATCGCTCATTTCTTCACGCAAAGTTACCCGTTGTAAGGCGGCGATTATCTGGCCACGCAAATTTTCAAAATCAACATCAGTATCGGCAATTTCACGAAGTGCAATGATAGGTGGTTTATCATTATTTTTTTCAATATAAGTTTCATTGCCTTTCCAAATTTCACGGGTGCGTGCCGCCGCCAGCACCACCAATGCAAAGCGGTTATCTATTTTTTTAATACAATCTTCAACAGTAATGCGTGCCATGGTATTTCCTTAAAAAATTATTTCATCATTACCTAGCCATAAAAATAAAAAAAGTCAAGCATTTTTATTGTAACCATAATTGCCAAATATCTTTTACGGTCACAGCTATCATCAATGCCACCAAAAACATCGCCCCCATCACGGTAATAACCTGTTGAAAAGCCTGAGGCAAAGGTTTGCGAAAAACCTGTTCGATAGCCAACAACACCAAATGCCCACCATCAAGCACGGGTATAGGGAAAAGATTTATAATTGCCAAATTAATTGACAACAATGCCATAAAAGAAAACAATGTATATGCCCCCGCCGCACCCACATCGCCCGACATCTTGGCTATCATCACCGGCCCACCCAATTGGTCAAGTTTCACCGCACCGCTAAAAAGATTTTTGATAGCGACAAAAATTTCACCTGTCAAAAGCATGGTTTGATTGGCACCATGTTTGATAGCCCCGCCCAAATTGGTTTTTTGAAAATCCACCCCACCCCCCAACGGCGTAAAGGCGATCCCCAGACGATAGATGGTTTTGCCATCTTGCGAACCAGCAGGATTGGGTTTGACCATAATAAGTTTTTCTTCGCCATCGCGCAGCAAACTGATAGCAATTTTTTTACCTGTCGCATTTTTCATAAATTCTAAAACATCGCTAGGGGCATTGATTTTTTGTTTATCCATCATCAAAATTCTATCAGCGGTTTTGATACCAGCAAATTCGGCGGCAGAATTTTGCACCACTTGACCTATCACCACCGCTGAATCACTGCTGGGCGGTTTGGGGGTGGCAATACCAAAACCAATCGCCATCATAGTAAACACCACAAAGGCAAACAGAAAATTGGCGATCGGCCCGGCGGCGACAATAAGAAACCTTTGCCAAACTGCTTTTTTATGAAAAGCATGGGGTAGGTCATCGGCTTTGATGGCTTTATCCAAATCTTGTTGTTTTTCACGAGATACTGGCAACATTTCACCCAACATTCTTACAAAACCACCAAGCAACAACCAAGAAAACCGCCATTCAGTGCCACGCCTATCAAAAAAATTAAATATCTTTGGTCCAAAACCTATTGAAAAGGTCAAAATTTTGACGCGGCATAAGCGTGCCACCAGATAATGCCCCAATTCATGCACAAATATCAATAAGGTTAAGACAAGAAAAAAATTGCCAATACCCAATCCGCCAATAAGTCTATCAAGCATGTTTATATTTCTGTATTTTTATATTTTGGTGTTTCATCAGCCATTCATTGGTTTTGATTTTAATTTCTTTATCCTGTTCGATTGCCTGATGAATATCTTTTGCCACAGGCAATACCATATTCTCTAGCATATAAGCCACCCCCTTTTCAATAGCGGTGAAATCTATCGCCCCTGCCAAAAATTTTTCCACCAACCATTCATTGCTACTATTCAAAACCAATGGCGCACTGCCAGATGCCACCAAAGCCTCGCGTGCCAACCGCAATGATAAAAATTTTGTCTCATCGGGCGTTTCAAAATGCATAGCTTTATATTTTATCAATTCTGCCACACCATTTTTTTGGCTATTTTTTTCTGCCAAACGCTTAGGATAAGCAAGGGCAAAACTGATGGGAATTTTCATATCCGCCCGACCCATCTGTGCCAGATACGACCCATCACCAAACATAACAAAGGAATGCACGAATGATTCGGGATGAATAACAATATCTATCTGCGATGGGGTTAAGGCAAACAGATGGGCGGCTTCTATCATCTCAAGTCCTTTATTAAATAATGTAGCCGAATCAACCGAAATTTTTTTTCCCATTTGCCAACGGGGATGCATAACCGCTTCATCAGGGGTGATGGTGGAAAAAGTATTTTTATCCCGCCGTAAAAAAGGACCACCCGATGCGGTAAGAATAATTTTTTTCAAAGCCTCTTTATCTTGCCCCAGCAAACATTGAAAAATAGCATTATGTTCCGAATCGATCGGCAATATTTTATTTTTATAAGATGGCAAAATCAAATGCCCCGCGGCGACTATCGCCTCCTTATTGGCAAGGGCGATGTGATGACCCGCCAAAAGAGCATGCCAAATGGGTTTCAAAGCCGCTATACCCACAATCCCCACCACCGACAAATCAACCGATTGGGCCGCCACATCTACCAAAGCCTTTTCACCAAAACCGATAGGAATATTTTTTAAATCAGGCATAATATTTTGCCATTCTTGCCAAGATGTTTTAACCGCCACGCTATCATCAGACAAAGCCAAACAAGCGGGTTGATATTTCATCGCCAATTTTGCCAAATTTTTGGTATCACAATGGGCGGTCAAACCCACCAGCGAAAATTTTTCTTGATGTTGATCTATCAATTCAAGCGTATTTTGCCCGATGGTGCCAGTGGCCCCCAAAATGGTAATTTGTTTTTTTGCCATCATTATTTTTGATAATCATTTTATCACAAGAAATAAAGCTGATTGTTTTTCTAGCTGGTCAATGATAAAACAAACCGCTCTTTAAAAAAACCAACATACCAACAGAACATCAATTCATTTATTAGCAAAAATGGTTAAAAAAAAATTACCACTTACAAAAGCCCTATTGTTAAGTGGTGGATTATGCGCCATCAGCCCCGCCCATGCGGATGGTTGGCGGGATATTGATTCGCCAAATTTTCTTACCGACCAAAATCCAGTTGTCATTCACCAATTTCTTGTCGCCGGCGATGTTTTTCAATATCTATCGCCCGCTTTGATGTATGGGGTGATAGCCTCTCGCCTTGATGAAAATGGATTCTGGCAAGGCTCCACAACCTATATGGCTACCATGGGAACGATGGCGGTGCTAAAAAATGCCACTTTGCGAAAAAGACCCAATAATGCCAATGACCACCAATCTTTTCCTTCAGGGCATGTTGCATCGGTGATGGCGCCCGCCGCTTTTATAACGGTGCGTTATGGGTTTGGCGATGCATTACCTTTTTGGGGATTTGGCATCTTAACCGCTTACTCCCGTATTGCCGGCAAAAAACATTTTATCACCGATACTTTAGGTTCGACTGGATTATCATTATTGTTCGCTTATCTATTCACCACACCTTTGAGCGATGAAGAAAAATTACAAAAAGGTCCCAAGATTTTTTTATCGCCAACATCTTATGATGGCGGTGGGTTTGGTATGTCGATGGCTTTTGATTTTTAAATCGCTATTGGCAAAAAAATAACCCGCGACAAAATTCTTATAAAAAAAAACTTTGCCGCGGGGGCGGGCTAACCTTTATCAAATAACTCTAAAACATCATTAGCCATAGAGTTTTTCAAAAGCCTGTGCCACCTTTGCCAATTGCTGGGGATCATGTTCACGCCAATAACGCGGGTCACGCATCAAGCCACGAATTTCTTTTTCCAAAATAGCCACTTCATCGGCACTCAATTTTTGCCCATCATCATTGTCGGCAGAATCAAGCTTATCATCGGTCTCAGCAGATGGTTTGTCATTATCATCAATCTCATCATCGCTAGGGGTAATAGAAGACAGCACATGCAATATCGCAGGACCGAAAGCCTTTTCATATAATCGGGCTATATCGGGGGTAATGGTTTGACCCAAATCTTGCAATTCCTTTTCATCAAGTTTTTGCAAAGCTGTTGCCACCACCACAACGGGGTGGTTTTCTATTTTTTTATTTAATTCTGCCAAATGGGCAATATCTTTTGGTGAAAGTTGCTTTGGCAGTGGCGATATACTATCGCCCCCATTATTGCTTTGGGGGGTTGATGGATGGGTGGGAGTTTGGTCCTTCATGATGGTTTCCTTTCTCTTTTTGGTTTGTGGTTGGTTTAAGTTTTAAAACGCGGCGAGGTAGATTGATTATATAATCTATCAAAACCTTTTTCGACTTTTTGTAAAATGTTAGGTTTTTTATCACGCCAATAATCTGGCGAGCGCATCATACGGCGTAGCCCTGCTTCATCAAAAGATCGCCCAGCACTATTGCCTTTTACCAAATGGGGTTCGGCAAAACCTTGCCTTATCCATTGCAAGGCGGCAACACCCTCGGGGGTTGCCATCATATCGCTGGTGGATTTTTTGCCAAACATATTTTCGCTCCAAGCGATGATGGATGATTTTCTATCTTGCCAATTACCCCCAAATATTGCCGCATCACGCAAATGGCTTTCCATCACATCGCGTTCTTTTTGCCATTGTAATTTTTCGGCAGTGTGGTGATGCACCGCTTCGGCATTTTGTTGCAAACGGCTATATTGTTGTTCCAAAAGTCGATAAGATTTTGTTAATTCCTCAAGTCGCACGGTGCTTTTTTCCTTATCCCAAAATTTTTCAGGCAAATGGTCAGGTTTTTCATAAGAATGGTTTTTATCCACCGCTGGTGTGTTTTTTGCCGTTAAGGTGGATGGTTTATTGCTATTTTTTTGTTGCATCATTTATAGTCTCCTTATTTTTTTATATATATAAAGCGGGGTTTGGTGAAATAGCATCGCTATCTTGATGCTGAATATTATTCGCCGGCTTTTTATGCACAACATCTTCATCGGTTTTGTCATTGCTATGATAAGAAGGCAGGGTCAGTTGAAAATAATGAAATAATTTTTTTACCAACTCGGCGCGGTCAATATAGGGGGTTAGGTCAAGCCCAACCGCATTTGCGGTTTGCAAAAGACTAAGCATATTTTCAGCCTCCCGCATTTCTTGGCGGCGTTCCAGTGGCGATGATATAACCAATTTTATTTTTTGTCGCTCTGATATCCATAAAGGTGCACGACCCTCATCAACCATAATACCCAACAGGCGATGGATAAGGGGATAAAGCAATTCATGCTCCAGCCTTCTATAACTTGCAACCAACATACGAGTTTGGCTTTCGCTGATTTCGCGCACTTCGGTTGCGGTTTTTTTAGAAAAACTAGCCATTCTATCCACTGCCAAAATATTATCGCTCAACAAGGCTTTTTTAATATTATCACGCAATTCGCCCAACACCACTTGCGATAGATCAAGCCCCGCTGTGCGAAGTGGCGTCAAACCCGGCGAACCGACCGCTTTTTGAATAATCGCACCTGGTTCCAATTTTAGGTTATTGACATTAATCACGCCATCGTCATCAACCAACCAGATCCCTGATACATTCAAGGAGGCATTTTTTAAAATCAATTCCACCACTTGATTGGCAGTAATAATATCAGGTAAGGCACGCATCACGGGCGAGCGACCATAAATTTCACCTGGGGCCTTGGTAAAACGAAACACCAACAATGGCATTTGGCGAAACCGCCCATGGTTTATCAACATCGGGGCAATGGTTTGCCCGCCGCCCACATCTTTAGCCAAAGAATCGCTTGGCACAAACAAAATATAATCAACCGCACCATCTTCATTTGGCAACAAAGCCTCGACCACAGCTATCATATCATCGGCATCGATCGCCAATTGCTTGATATATTTTTCTGTTAGTTTTTTGTCATAGCCATTATTATCCCAGATGGTTTTTATTTTATCAATCGATAGGCGTGATTGCTTAAATACCGCCGCCTGTTGGTTGCCATGATGATCGCCATCATCTTCCAAAATGATAGATGTCATGGGTATGGCACGAAACCCCACCCCGCCACGATCATTTTTTTCAACTGCCAATACAGCAGTGCCAGCCACCACCAAATCAAGCATCGCCTGATGCACTTCAAGATAAAAATTACTATTTTGTAATTCCTGTGCCATATTATCCGCCAATTGAGCCAGCGATTTTTTTATACCCCCATCATCATTTAATGTTACAAAATCAAACCAGCGTTTTTGATGCGGCAATAGATCTTGTACCAAATTTGATGCCAATTGTTCTACTGCCAACACCGCTGTCGAATCATAAACCGCATTTTGTTGTGGGGCAAAATCACCCACCATATCATATTGTGGTAAGGCATATTGATAACATTCACGCCACCATGAAAACCATTCTTGGCGTTGTTGATAAGCTTGGTGATAGCGTTTTTCCACTGCCCATAATTCATCCCATTGCCATTTTTTATCAAAAGTTTGGCGATTATCTTTATTGGCAATATCATCAAATCCATCAATGGTATCATAGATATTGGGGGTATCTTTTTTATTTTCTATATGTGTTTTTTTCATATTTCCTGACCTTTTTGACAATAGAATTGTTTTTGGGGATAGATAAAAAAATAATTCTATTTATTTTTTGTTCTATATTTGTTCTCATATAAGCATAAGCCCCATAGCTTGTCAAGCATTATTTACAAAAAATTTTATTTTTTTATCGGGCTGATAACACTTGCCCCACCAAATAAAGGCTACCGCAGATAATAACCCTTTGATAATCGCCTTTGGCGATGGTTTTTAACCCCATCTGCCAATCGGGCGTTGCAGTGGCAAACAAATGGAGCATTTTTGCCACCTTCGCCATATCATAGGGATCATGAGGCTGGTGGTCGCCGCCAATCAAGGTGGGATAAAAATGATATTGATGTTTATCAAGTGGCAAAAATTCAGTCAAAAATTCTTTAGCATCGCGATTTTCTAATAAACCAAATAACAAGGCTGTTTTCACAGCTGGCAAAGAACGCAACCATGCCACCATTGCCCTTGCACCATGGGCATTATGGCAACCATCAAGCCACATATCGCATTTTTCATCCATACCAAACTCGGCAGGCGATAATTTTTGCAAACGCCCTTGCCACCTAACATTGCTGATACCAGCCTTTATCATATCACGGCTGATAGAAAGGGTATTTTTGTTATTATCACAAAAGGTCATAAGAGATAAAACCGCCACTGCCCCATTCATATATTGATGTTCGCCTAACAAGGCGGGCTTGCCACAATTTATATCACCATCATAATATTTTACCACCAATTCACCGCCTTGATTTTCATAATCCACTATTTTTATATCCTTGCCATATTTTTTTGCTTGTTTTTCTAATATAGCTATGACCGATTGGCGTTGCGGTGAGGTGATAATAGAATGATGGGTTTTATCGGTAATGATACCCGATTTTTCCAAAGCAATTTTTTCTATATTATCGCCCAAAAATTCTTGATGGTCTAAATCGATCGGGGTGAAAATAGCCATTTTTTCACCAGATATAACATTGGTCGAATCCAATCGCCCGCCCAACCCGACTTCGCATAACAAAATATCAGCGGGGTGTTTGGCAAATAACCAAAAAGCCGTGGCAGTGATGATTTCAAAAAAAGTTATTTCATCACCATCATTGATATTCATTACCTGACGAAGCGCGGCGATTAAATCATCATCGCCAACTTCATTTCCCTTTATGATTATTCTTTCATTAAACCGCACCAAATGAGGCGAAGAATAACCATGATAAACAATCCCCGCGGCACGCAAAATACTGGCAATATTGGCAAACACCGATCCCTTGCCATTGGTGCCCGCAATATGAAAAATTGGGGGGAGTTTTTTTTGCGGGTTATCCAATTTTGCCAATAATTTTTCTATACGGGTAAGGGATAGATCAATTTTCTTAGGATGCATATCCATCAACGATGCCAATAATTTTTCTAATTCGGCTGAAGATGATGTTTGGCGTGACATTTATGAAATATGATTTTTTATAAAACTGCCAAGTTGGCGAATATCGGTGGCAAAATAAGCCAATTCATCAAGCGCATTTTGCACCGATGTTTCATGGCGTGAGCCAGCAAATTCAATATAAAATTCGGCAACCGTATCGCCCGCCAGCATCGGGATATAACTTTCAAGTTTTAACAAATTAATACTATTGCTAGCAAACCCCCCCAAAGATTTATACAAAGCCGCAGGCAAAGATTTTAGCGAAAACATCATTGCGGTTACCACCATATCATCGGCGGTGGCAGTTGGCATAATTTCATGTTTGGCAAAAATAATAAAACGGGTGATGTTTTTATCATTATCTTCCATATTTTTTTCAATGATATTAAGCCCATAGATATCGGCACAAATTTCCGATGCCAGTGCCGATAAATTATCGGCAGATTTATGTTCGGCAATATAGGCGGCGGCACCAGCGGTATCATGAAATTCCATCGGGGTTAATTTTTTGTTAGCAATTTTATCACGGCATTGCATCAGGGCTTGGGGGTGGCTATAAACTTTTGTAATTTTTTTTACATCAATATGTTTGGCGGCCATAAGACAATGACTAATTTTTTGAAAATATTCAGCGATGATGAATAATTTTGTTTGCGGCAATAGTTGGTGAATATCGGCAACACGCCCACCGGTAGAATTTTGCATAGGTATCATCGCCAAATCACAATCGCCATTGGCAACCGCGGCGAAAGTTTTTTCAAAATTTTCATAAGGGGTGGCAATATAATTGGGGTAGCAATTTTTTGACGCCAGATGGCTGTAAGCACCAAACCGCCCCTGAAAGGCAATTTTACCGCCCTTATCAGCCAATGGAAAAATATAATTTTGTGTCATGGTTTTGTATTATAATTCTATCAATGTTTAAAAACCATTCCTGCCACAAATAGAATAAAAAATAAAGTTAGCTAATAAAATTTATGCAAAGATTTTTTCATCTTTTGATAGATTTTTTTCATATCTATATAAGCACCATCGTGATAGGTTTTTTCATATTGGATTAAAAGTTGCCGCATAACCATTAACAATTCACGGCAAGCCACCACCACAGGCGGAAATTGCTTTGGCAAGCATTTCATTTCACGTACTATAAAACCCCATTCTTTATCTATATTTATTTTGGGCATGGTTTTTGATGTTTAACAAAATCTCTTTTATAGAATAATATTTTTTATATCCCATCACTATTTTTTATTTCTTCTAATTTAGCAAAATTATTAAAAAAATCTTTGTTAAAGCAATCAAAATTATATTTTTTCCCTTCATTTTTAACAACAATTTCTGGGTTAATATAAAGATGAGTTTGTTGATTATCTGTTTTTTGATAAGAAGGTATATTGATATCATCAAATTTATTTATTTCTGTGTGATTAAAAATATAATAGTAGGGCATCAATTTCTCATTATTATTAGCCATTGGCATTAAGGCTATCCAAGCATAAAAAGCCCTATCATCAACATTGCTTCGTAACTTTGCATGAAAACTAAAATCTTTACATTGAAGATTTTTATATTTTTTAATTCTTGGTTCTACTCCCTCCGCAGTCTTTACTTGTAAGAATCGAGTAATAATTTTTATGCTATCAGTTTGACAAGTATCGCATAGATTTGTAGGAAAGGTTGCACTCCCACTCTTAGATGTGCCTTCCCTTGTTCTTTTTTCAAGAGATGTAAATTCTTTGCATTTTTTGCAATAATAGCGAGCAATAATAAAATCAATATATTCATCAATATAAGATCGATACACCAACCATCCTTTATTATGTAAATCCATTGCAAGATTCATTTCGCCAAAAATAGCGGTAATTCTTTTTTTATCTTCCTTTTCCATAATTTTAATCCTTACATTTCAAAGTCTATGATTTTTGTTTTGGGTAATTTATTTTCAATATTTTTATAAATGCCATCGCTAAACATTTTTTTATTTAATTCAATACCTACACCAATCCTACCACGCTGATGAGCAACAATAGGGGTAGTAAAACTACCTGCAAACGGGTCAACCACAACATCCCCTTTATAAGAAAACATCTCTATTGCAAATTCTGGTATATCTTTAGGAAATGGTGCAGTATGCCCCAAAGTATTTTTACCTTTAGAATTTATTTTTATCACTGGTGAAAATTTAACGATATCTTTTCGCCATTTTTTTATCAAAGCATCATCGATTCTAAACTTTTCACCTTGATTTTTTTGTGTCATTAAAGTTTTAAGCGAAAATCTTTTACCTCTATTATGCTCACTTCGCTTAAAACATTCTAAATTTTTACATTCCCAACTCCGCAACCCAATTTCAGATTGAGTATTGCCATTTACTTTCAAACAACCACAAATAGGACAGGGATATTTTATATCATCTAATCTATGTTTATGAAAAATAAAAATATGCTCATAACAATTCATTGGATATTGATAAAAAGGATAAGGTTTATCGCCATTTTTATGTCTCTCACTTTGCACTTGACCCTTATCCCAAATAAAATCATCAATAAAACGAAAACCTTCTTCTTCAAAAATTTTAGTAAAATAAGCACCCAATGGAATTCGTCTTTTGCCCCAAACTGATTTTGTAGTTAAATTATCATTATCAAAAATATCACCAACATTAAAAACAAAAACCCTATGATTATCTAAAACCCTATATGCTTCTCGTATAATAAGACGCATATCATCTAAATAATCATTTAAATTATCCCATTGCGAATAATCCCTAGCATTATAATAAGGTGGAGAAGTAACCATTAAGCCGATCGACTCACTCTTTATTCGCTTAAAAGTTTCTAAACAATCGCCCCAAATAATTTTTATAGCACGATTATTAGTTTCAATAAATTTTTGTAATTTTTTATCAAGCAACGGACTTGTTTTTAATTGATAAATATCTTTTGCAATTTCAATGTATTTTTGAGAAAAAATATCTATAACCTCTTTATTGTTTTTATTATTCACCAAAAAAGAGGTCTCTTTAAGTAGCCTATCAATTTCTAATTTTGAAAAATCAGATATTAAATAATCCATACTTATGCGGATTATTTTTTCATAATAACTTATATTTTTGTCACAAATATCAACATCACTCTTTTCCTCAAACTTTTTTTTAATAAGTTTTTCAGAAAAAAATTTTTCCATATTATTAATGATTTTACTTTCCATTATTATATCAAATGTAATAAAAATATAAAACTTGCCTATCTTTATTAAACTATTCATATTATATGTCAAGAATTAAAAAAAATAAATGTGGATAACTTATTAAGAATAATCTAAAAATATTCTTTTTCAAATTTTTAATCAATAATCAACCCAACAAACAAACTTATCAACAGAAAAAATTAAAAAACCATTTGACATCATGATAAGAATCGCCCGAATATGAATAACTAATAAAAAATACCCATGAAGGAGAAAAACCATGTCATTGCTTAATGCCGAACCTATTTATAAACCTTTTCATTATCCTTGGGCATATGAAGCATGGTTGGTGCAACAAAAATTGCATTGGTTGCCTGAGGATATATC
>JBPCVJ010000038.1:0-21438 GCA_051010635.1 Alphaproteobacteria bacterium
ATTATCATCAATACCACAACCATTTTTTCGCCCATTGTTGATCGGTGAAGATATTGATTTTCTTTATCGGGTGATAGAAAAAAAATATTCGGTCGGGGTGATAAACCAACCTATCTATTTCTATCGGCGTAGCGGGCAACAGGCGACCCATTTTCATTTCCTATCCTTGCTTTATGGCGAATTGGCGCGTTATAGTTCATATGGTAGGCGAATAATCAAATCTGAACTACTTACCTTTCCCCAATATAGATCGCTTGACAAACAACATTTACCAAATGCTTTCAAACCATTTTTACAAAGCAAAAAATTATCAAACCAACATAAAATTTTTAGCCAGCGTTTTATTATTGGGCAAATTTATTCTTTTTTTAAACAGCCGATTGTTTTTTTATCACATTATCGTTTGTTATATGCTATGAATTTTTTATTATGGCGTTATCAATTTTTGACATTTCTTTTGGCGCATCTTACAACCATACCCAAGCATCTGGTGGGTTGGTTATATTGCCGCCTAACCCATAAAAAATTTTTTGTTGAATAGATACCTCCCCTTGACTCAATAACCGATATTTGATAGGCATGGCTTATCCATTGAATTGATAATGATGTTTTTCCGTGTCGCAATGCTTGTGTAATTTTATTTATCAAAAAACCTCTTTCTAGTTTCCCCTTATGACGCAGTCATCAAAAAAACAAGGTTTGATACCCTTGGCATTTTTATCTTTGGGTATCGTTTATGGCGATATCGGCACCAGCCCGCTTTATACCATGCAAGCGGTATTCAGCAAAGCCAGCGGAATTATTTTAAACCAAAACAATATCCTTGGTGCGGTGTCGGCTATCATTTGGGCATTGTTGATTATTGTTTTCTTAAAATATATTGTTATGGTTTTGCGTGCCGACAATCGTGGTGAGGGCGGCATACTCGCCTTGCTTACATTGGCAATATCCCGTGTAAAAAAAGATACCAGCCATTATATGGTTTTATTTTTACTTGGGGTGGTTGGTGCATCGCTTTTTTTGGCTGAAAGCGTTATCACCCCATCGATATCAGTTTTGGGTGCATTGGAAGGTTTGAATCACCATACTTTTGAATCGCAAACATTTAACATTGTTGGGCTTTCGGTATTGATTTTGATTGGCTTATTTATTGTGCAAAGCGGCGGCACCGCACAGGTGGGAAAATATTTTAGTTATGTCATGTTCGTTTGGTTCATAACCTTAGCCATATCAGGGGCATATAATATCAGCCAAAACACCATTATATTAGAAGCCATCAACCCTTTGGTAGCTTTAAAATTTTTATTTGGCGAAGGAAAAATATTTTTTATCGTTCTGGCAGGGGTGGCATTGGCTATAACTGGGGTCGAGGCGCTATATGCCGACATGGGGCATTTGGGGCGCAACCCCATCCGCTTGGCTTGGTCATTTTTTGTTTTGCCATCGCTGGCACTTAATTATATGGGGCAAGGTGCGGTGTTGCTTAATCAGCCTGAGGCAATTCAAAATCCATTCTATAATCTATTCCCCGATAATTATATTCTACCCATCATTATTTTGGCAACCATTGCCACCATCATCGCATCGCAAGCGGTTATTTCTGGCACTTTTTCTATCACTCGGCAGGCAATACAATTAGGGCTTTTGCCGCGGCTCAATATTATTCACAAATCAAAAAATGTTATTGGCCAAATCTATATCCCCTTCATCAATTGGTTGCTGTTTGGTTTGGTGTTGATAACCGTGATGTTTTTTCGTAGTGCCGAAAACCTTGCTGCCGCATATGGCATTTCGGTCACCATGACCATGACCATATCATCCATATTGATGTTTCAGGTTTTAATCAGTCGCTGGCAATGGAAAAAAAAGCTAGCCATTCCTATTATGGGATTTTTTCTATTATTTGATAGTGCTTTTTTTCTTTCTTGCTTGGGAAAATTTTGGCATGGCGGTTGGTTTACCATCATGTTAGCCACCACGGTTGCCACTTTGGTTATCACTTGGATGCAAGGCAAACGGATTATGCATAGGGTTATGCGTAGCGAGACTTTTTATCCCGAACCTTATATTAAAAATTTGACACAGAGAAAAAAATACCCCACCATTGACCGCACCGCTATCTATTTGGTCGAAAACCCCAATTCAGTGCCTTCGGCATTGGTGGATAATCTTAAACATAATATGGTGCTACATACCAAGAATATTTTTTTAACCATTGAATTTGCCGCCATATCAAAAGTATCAGCGAAGCACCGACTCACGGTAAAAAAAATCACCGATAATTTTTTTCTGGTTAAATTGCGTTATGGGTTTATGGAACACCCCGATATTTTATCGGTGCTAACATTGCTAAAATCGCGCCGCATAAATATCAATAAAGACAAAATATCTTATTTTATGAGCCAACCAAGGATCGTATCTACAAAATTCTATGGTATGGCAACTTGGCGTGAAGAAATTTTTGCATGGATGTATCGCAATTCAAATTCCGTGTTTGAATATTTTGATATTCCATCAAGCCAAGTGGTTATTCTTGGTTCACGGGTGCAAATTTAAAAAAATAATTTTTATTTTCCCGCTATCGTCATACCATCAAAACGCAAAGTTGGTGCATTGTTATGATAATCAAAGTGCAAATCATCGGCAGGGGTTATATGGATAAACATATCTTTTAAATTACCCGCTATGGTCATTTCATTAACTGGGTGAGATATTTTACCATCGATGATCCAAAAACCACTTGCCCCTTGTGAATAATCCCCCGTAACCCCATTCACCCCAAACCCCATAAGGCTGGTAATATAAAAACCCGACTTAATATCCGCCATCAAATTTTCTGGTGATATTGCCCCTGCCTCAATATGCACATTGCTAAGGCTGGGATAAACCCCCAAAAGCCCACGATGGGCATGACCAGTCGGTGATAATTGTAATTGGCGAGCGGTTGCCAAATCAAGCACATAACTTGTCAAAACACCCTTATCAATGATGTTGCGTTTTAGAGTTGGCAACCCCTCGCCATCATAATATTCTGAGGCAAAACCGCGTTTTTGCCATGGGTCATCAATCATGGTGATATTATCAGACATAATTTTTTTATCTAATTTATCTTGCAAAAAACTTGTGCCCTTTGCCAATTTATGCCCATTGATAGCCGATGCCAAGATGCCAATCATACTGGTGGCAACCCGTGGGTCAAATATAATACTATATTGCCCTGATTTTTCTTGCCTTGCCCCAAGAAGCCTTCTGGCACGGCTGGCGGCTCTTTTGCCCAATTTTTCTGGCGATTGGAGGTCTTTAAAAAAAACTTTACTGGAATAATCATAATCAGCCTCCATATTTTTTCCATCACCCGCAATGATGGAAATACCCAAAGCATAATGGGAATGGGATTGTTTTGCATAAAACCCATTGGAAAATAAAAACCAACTATGTGTATGACCAAAAGAAACCGATGCGCCTTCTGAATTGACGATATTTTTTTCACTGCGTGCGGCATCTTCAATTTTTTTGGCAATATCTTGCATAACATTGGGGGTTAGGTCGGTTGAATCAAAAATTTCTAAATCCGCTTGGTTGTTATTTTTTTTATAAAGCTGGTCAGAAAGTGCCTCCCCCGCAAAAGGATTATCTGGCAAAACCTTCGCCATAGCAAATAATTTATCCATCAAGGGTTCTATCACCGCCATGGTTTTGCCATTGCTGGTAATCGCAGATTCTTTTTGCCCCAGCCTTATTTTGATACCCAAAATTTCCTCTTCGGATCGCTCGCTCTCCTCCACCTTGCCCATTCTTATCTGTTGATTTTGGCTAAGGGATTTTTGTAAAACCACCTCGGTCGCAGATGCCCCTTTGGATTTTCCCAATTTTATAATATCAGTAAAAAAATTAAAAATATCATCGCTCATTGTCTTACCCCGACATCAATAGATTGGTATGGTTTTATCAATTTCCAAAGCATAGCGATGGATACCACCTTCAAGATTTTTACAATCAAAACCTTGTTGTTGTAGATATTGGCAAACCATCATTGACCGTGTGCCATGATGGCAAAAAACATAGATGGTTTTATCTTTTGGCAATGTTTCTAATTTGTCGCCAATATCATTCATCGCAATATGGGTGGCACCCTTGATAGATGCGTTTGCCACCTCATTATCTTCCCTAACATCAAGCAAAAAAATATCCCCATCTGCCATCGCCAATGATAAATCTTTGGCACTTATCATAGTGACTGGTTTTTCATTCATGGCGTTTTAAGAAGCCAAACGGTTGATGGTTTTTTCGTCTATAAATTCTGGCATCAATGATAACCCTGCCACCTGACCCAAATAATCTATCTTCTTTTGTTTAGTGATCCTTACCAAATTGCCGATTTGATTTTTATATAATGGCGAATTTTTATCACGCAAAATTGTCATCATAACCCCATCATCATCTAATTGCGATAATAATTTTTCAGGAATATTTTTTAACAAACCCAACAGAATAATCGCTTTGTAAGGTGATAATGATTTATAGCCTTTGGTGATATCCATATCACCAGAGATAACCATAAAATTTCCCTTAAGGATATTTTTTTTTATTTTGTCCCTTCCGCTTTGGATGGCCACCACCGCTATACCCATCCATGCCAAAATATTACATTCATAACCTTGCCCGCCGCCCAATAGCAAAACCTTATCATTCTTTTTTAACATGGCATATTGCAATAACACCCCCGATGCTATCGCTGGCAACATCAAACGACCATGTTTTAACAACAATGATTTATCGCTATAGGCGCATTTTTGATTCTTGCCCGAATCATCATCAACAAATTCTTCACGGTTGATATGTAAAAAACCACGCAACAAATTCTCATCAATAATCCCAGCGGGTAATAATTGCCCATCTATCATGGTTTGTCTTTGCTTGATAGTCATTTTTCTTTTGATGATTTTTTTTATTGTTGAAAGGGATTGCCCTGTATTGGAGCGCCCGGTCCCGTTCCAGTTTGATCTTGATTGCGACCATAGCGACCAAAATTACTAATTAATTCTTGTAAAAATGATTTATCCCGTGCCACAGTGGGGGTGGTTTTTTTTGATATTGATAATTTCACCGCATCATCACCAGTATATTTTTTATAACCGATATAGATGCCCTTATCATTTAACTTGATTTGATAGACCTCTTGGTCGCTAAAACTTGGGTCAAAAAACCCCCACTGATTTTTTGTTTGACTAAAATAATACCAAATACGGCGGTCATAGGTTGAATAACTGCTTGGCGTGCCAAGCGCCGCTAACACATCATTATAATTGCTTTTGCCAGTTTGTAATAATTCCAACTGATATTGTTTTACCACCTCGCCACGCCGCACCACATCGGCACAAGCCACCAACCCCACCGCCGCTACCAAAAGCCATAACAGAGATATCAAACGCAACATCATACTTATAGTTATAGGTTTTTTTTTTCTATTTGGCGAGTCAAAATTTTTATAGATGAAAACTATCCAATGCAAAGGTTGGGGTGGCGCCATGGATTGTGAATAGTTTTTTCATAACTTTTGGGTCACTGCCATTATAAAATTCGGCTTGATGAATACCACCAAGAATAAAAAGCGAATCCATACCAGAACAATTCGCCCCCATAATATCATGGTCAAGGCTATCGCCAATGCCAATAATTTTTTTTGCCTCAGGGAATTCTTGCTTACACATATCATATACTTTGGGCGATGGTTTGCCAAACCGCACCACCCTTCCCTTATGGTTTTCATAATATTCTGCCAATGTGCCAGGGCAAATTTTTAATGACCCATCGGGCATATTGGCAACCAAGTCGGGATTGGTGCAAAGCATAGGTATCCCCCGTGCCAAACCAATATCCATTTCATCTTTATATGCCGCCAAATTGCCCCTTTCAGTGCCTGCCGCCAAAATAACATCAACCATATTTATATCATCAACAATGGTAAAACCCAGTCCATCAATCGCCTTATGGTCATTATCAAACCCCCAAAATAATAATTTTTTATCATCTTTTTCAGCCAATTTTTTTGACAAAGGATCTTTTTTATCTATCAACCATTGCCTTGCCGCTTCGCCCGAGCTTATCACTTTATGGATAGCACCCATATCAAACCCCATATGGGCGATTAATTTTTCTGAATGTTTTGCCAATTTTCCCGAATTGGATAGAATAATAATTTTTGTGCCTGAGCTATAAAGAGCCGATATTGCCTCCACCGCACCTTGAAAAGGTTTCATACCATTATGCAAAACCCCCCATTGATCAATAATTGCCAAGTCATATTTTTGCAAAATATCATTGATGCCATTTAAGATCTTTGTCATGGTGATGTTGTATAGCAAAAAGCATCAATGTTATGCTATTCTGTTGGCTGGGGTATAGGGGTTGTTTTCAATGGTAGGCGACCCAATTCGCTATGTTTATCAAACATTTTTCCCATCACCATCGCAATGCCATGTGGTAGATTATCAAACAGCTTTTCGCTATCAATGTTAAACACCAACATCATTAGGCGTAATTTTTCTAGCGATAGAATTTTTTTTGACATGGTTTCATAGCCCAATTTTTCTTGCAAAAATTGCAAATTATCATATGACAATAGATAAAAATCAATACCAATGCGAAGCAACAAAGACGGGTCATCATCTAATATCGGGTTAAGCAAAGCGGTATTATTGCTGGTATAGAGCATGGCGAGTTTTATCCCCTCATCGCTTAAAAATTGGCAAGATTCGGCATGGCGATATAACCCCGCGGTAAAAGGCAAAATAAATACAAGGCGGTTAAAGGCACGGGTTAAGCCTGGGTTGGCAATTTTTTGTGATTTAAGAAAACTTTTTAAATCATTAACAAAACCTTTTTCATTCAAAGCCTGTTCCGATAGCGGAAAAAAACAATAGGGCAAATCCGCCCCCTGCAACATTTTTTGCCAATAGATTTTCAATGTCTCAAGCAACAGAATTTCAATATCGCCCGTTACCGAACCTTTTGGGCTTTCATTAACCACGCTGGTGGTATCACGCCCCTGCCCATCGCCATATTCAATAAACCCTTGGCAATAATATCCAACCACCTGTCGCCCCTTGGCACTCACCACATCATGCCCCAAAAGCACCAATGATTTCCCCCCCACCAACAATTCATTTTGATAGGCCGCCTTGATAATATCTTGCAAAGCATTGATAGGTTTTCTGGTGTTTTTTGCCACAAAACTGGGAGTGGTTTTTTTTATGATATGCGGCAACTGCCCCACCATAGATTGATTGGTTTTTGATTTTTCTTTTATTGGCGGCACCGCTGGTGGATAGGGGTTTTGCCCATCATCTGCCATCTGGCTTTTTTGCGGCGGCGGCGCATCAGCTTGCCTTAACATATTGGGGTTAGCTGACTTACGCTTAGCAAACAACATCATATGCAAAATACAGATAGCAAGATACCCGCCACCACAAAAAACAATGATATTATAAATCGTTAATTGAAAATAAAAATAAAGACTGACCCCCATCGCAAGGGCTAAAGCAAAATAAAATAAAATATAAATAAAATTTTTTCTTAACATAATTAATGTCGCCAATTATATCACAAACGACAGATGTTGCAAAAAATTATCTATCATAGATTATTCCATATCATCGTCATCATTTAATTTTCCTTTACTGGCATTTTTGCGACCATCGGTCAAAAAATTAGGTAGGTTTTCACCAGATTCATTGCCATCGCCTTCTTCATCAAGATACCGCACCACCCCACGACCCATCACCCGCACATTTTCGCCATTTTTTATTCCCGCACCACGCTGTGGCAATGCATCATCATAGCTATCATCGCCCATCGCATCATCACTTGACTTAAATTGCCCCTGATGTTCAGATACCATCCGTTGATAATGCTCGGCATATTGCAAACAAGCCTCCGCCAGCACCCTATCGCCATCCGATGTTGCCTCCTTAGCAAGAATAATATATTTATCCATAATTTGCATAGCATTGCCACGCACCCGCCCCAAAGGTCCATTGGAATCCCATTGTTGCCTTAAGGGGTTACGCACTATATTGCTATTTTGCCTACCACCACGACTACGATAATTACCACGATTGTTGCCACGACCACCATGTCGCCGCCAATTATTTTGTCTTTGCATATTTTCCTTATTTTTTTAAATTGTTACTATATATATGTTTTATACGGTTCATTTTTTAACCGACCTTTTGATAAATTATCAAAAAAATTTATTGTTAAGATATCTTGTTATGCGAAATAATGATAAATTGACAAAAGGCATCAACACCCAAGAGTATCTAATGGTAGTATTTAGGCAGAATCGGGCATATTGTCAAGCAAAAAAATAATGTTTTTTTTATATATCTAGCATCAATCGTTCGGGGCGTTCAAGCAGGTTTTTTATTGCGGTTAAAAAACTGACTGCTTCACGCCCATCAATGATACGATGGTCATAAGATAAAGCTAAATACATAACAGGGGCGATGGTTATCATGCCATTTTTTGCCAAAGGTCGCTCCTCTATCTTATGCATACCCAAAATAGCCGATTGTGGCGGGTTTAATATGGGGGTGGATAGCATCGAACCAAAAATACCGCCATTGGTGATGGTAAAGGTGCCACCCGATAAATCAGCCAGAGTCAAGCGTCCATCTTCAGATCTTTTACCAAAATCGGCTATTTCTTGTTCAATGGTGGCAAAGGATTTTTTATTCGCATCCCTTAATATCGGCACCACCAACCCCGATGGCGAGCCAACCGCTATGCCAATATCATAATAATTTTTATAGATAATATCATCACCATCAATTTCGGCATTGATAATCGGGTAAGATTTTAACCCCGCACAAACCGCCTTAACAAAAAAACTCATAAACCCCAATTTTGTGCCATGTTCTTGTTGAAATTTTTCTTGATGGGTTTGGCGTATATCTATCAATAGCGACATATCCACTTCATTAAAGGTCGTAAGGGTAGCGGCGGTATTTTGTGCATATTTTAATCGCTTGGCAATTAATTCACGCAACTTACTCATCTTCACCCGCTCCTCGCCCCGTTCATCGGCTATATGGGGCGGTGGTTGATACCCCACCATGGTATTTTCGGTATTTTCTTTTTTATTTGGGATATTATTTGCGGCTGGTGGCTTTTTTTCCAATGTTGTTTCTTGTTGGCTGGTTTTTGGCATATTATTTTTTACTGGTTCGACTATATTATCGCCCTTATCCGTTTTTACCTGATTATCAATCGATGCCAATAATCCATCCACCGCAACATCATCGCCTTCTTTAATATGCCAATCGGTTAATAAACCATCATCAGGGGCAATGACCTCCAAACTAATTTTTTCGGTATCCAGCACGCAAAGATTATCATCTTTTTTTACCATCGTGCCACCTGCCACCAATAATTTTGCCACCCGTGCCGATACAATCGATTCGCCCAAACTCGGCACTTTAACTTCTATCATGGTTTTTTCCTTTTTTACATTGGTTATAGGGGCATTTATTCTCTATCATTATTTTAAGGCTTCTGCAATGATGGTTTCTTGCTCCTGATGATGGATCTTTAGCGAACCAACCGCTGGGCTTGCCGATTCTTTTCGCCCAACATAAAGTAATCTTTGGTGGGGTGTTTTGATTTGCCGTAGTAATTTTTCTATCAAGGGGCAGATAAAAAACCATGCACCATTATTCATCGGTTCTTCTTGACACCACACAAATTCTGCCTGTTGGCATTTTTCCATAATGGCTTTAAGGCTTTTATCTGGAAAAGGATATAATTGTTCGAGCCGCACGATCGCCACATCATTATAACCAATTTTTTCACGCCCTTGATAAAGGTCATAATATATTTTTCCCGAACAGAAAATCACTTTACGAAATTGATGGGGCGGGGTTAGCTTGCCTGCTACATAGGCATCATCAGGCAAGATACGGCGAAAAGATGAATCACCGATAAAATCATCGCCATTGGATACACATAATGGATGACGCAACAATGATTTGGGGGTCATCACTATCAGCGGTTTGCGAAAATTTCTTTTTATCTGCCGCCTTAAGGCATGAAAATAATTGGCAGGGGTGGTGATATTACAAACTTGCCAATTATCATCAGCCGATAATTGCAAATACCGCTCAAGTCTTGCCGATGAATGTTCAGGTCCCTGCCCTTCATAACCATGCGGCAATAACATCACCAAACCGCACATTTTAAACCATTTGGTTTCGCCTGCGGCAATAAATTGGTCAATAATCACCTGTGCGCCATTGGCAAAATCGCCAAATTGTGCTTCCCACAAAACCAAAGCATGGGGTTCGGCTGATGAATAACCATATTCAAACCCCAATAAACCAAATTCGCTTAAGGGGCTATTGATAACCTCCAATTTACTTTGTCCGCTTCGCATATTATTCAATGGCACATAATTTTCTGCGGTTTTTTGATCTACCCACACCGCATGGCGATGCGAAAAAGTGCCACGCTCAGAATCCTCACCCGAAAATCTTATCGGCACCCCCTCTAACAACAGGCTACCAAACGCCAAAGCCTCTGCCATACCCCAATCAATACCCGATGATTTTTTGATATTATCTTTTTTGGTTTGTAAAGATTGCAAAATTTTGGGGTGAAGATTAAAATTGGCAGGCGGGGTTGTAATCCGCTGTGTAATATCATGTATCATATCCGCCGTCACGGCTGTGTTGCCCTTTCTTTTCCCCTCCTCAGCCACCATAAAACCTTGCCACCGCCCCTCTAACCAATCAACCTTGCTTGGCCTATAATCCTTCGCCAAACGCAAGGCATCTTCTAGCTGGTCATAAAAAATTTTTGCTATAGACTCCAGCTCTTGGCTGGTTAATATATTTTCCTCTAGCAATTTTTTACCATAGGTATCAGCAAGGCGTGGATGGTCGGCAATTTTTTTATACATCAATGGTTGGGTAAAAAAAGGTTCATCGGCTTCATTATGCCCATGACGACGATAGCAATAGATATCTATCACAATATCTTTTTTAAATTTTTGACGATATTCAACCGCCAATTGAGCGGCACGCAAGCAAACCTCAGGGTCATCACCATTCACATGCAAAACGGGGGCATCTATCATCTTTGCCATATCGGTGCAATAGGGCGATGACCGCCCATCTTTTGGCACCGTGGTAAAACCAATTTGGTTATTGATAGCCACATGAATCGTTCCCCCCACCCGATAGCCTTTTAATTGCGACAACAAAAAAGTTTCTGCCACCACCCCTTGGCCGATAAAAGCCGCATCGCCATGCAACAAAACTGCCATCACCTTTTCCTTTTCGCTATCATTTTTTTCTTTTTGTTTGGCGCGCACCTTACCCAACACCACGGTATTCACCGCTTCCAAATGGCTGGGGTTGGGCGAAAGCGATAGATGCATAGTGCGTTCTTCGCCCTGCGATGTTATCACCTTCATATCATGGCTCGCCCCCAAATGGTATTTCACATCGCCCATCTGTAGCATATTACCGGGTGTAGGCACGCCACCATAAAATTCATAAAATATCTGGCGATAGGGTTTATTCATAATATTGGCAAGCACATTCAATCGCCCACGATGTGCCATACCAAAATCAATTTCTTCTATACCCAATTCAACTCCCCGTTGAATCATTTCCATCAAAACAGGGATAGTGCTTTCACCGCCATCAAGCCCAAATCGTTTCGCCCCTTGGTATTTTTTATCTAAAAAACTTTCAAACAATTCGGCATGAATAATTTGCTGATAAAGTAATTTTTTTTTATCAGTCGATAGGCTTTTGCCCGCATAATCCGCTTCGACCTTTTCTTGCCACCATAATTTTTCATCAGGATTTTGCACATGCATAAATTCTATAGCAAACCGCCCGCAATAGGCCCTACGGCATATATCAATAATATCTGCCAAACGGGCATTTTCTAAACCCAAATAATAATTGATATAAATAACCTTATCCAAATCGGTATCTTTGAATCCATAGGAACGATAATCCAATTCGGGAAAACGCGATGTGTTTGATAACCCCAAAGGGTCAAGCTCAGCCTCCAAATGGCCACGGGTGCGAAAGGCACGGATAAGCATAATGGCACGAATCGAATTAAGCCGTTCGCTGATTTCTTTTTCCCCCATCACTGTGCTATCATGCAAATAACGCCCTAGGGTATCTTGTAAATTTTCACCACGCTCTATGCCCGACAGCAAAAAATCAGAAAGGCTTTTGCCAAATGTTTTGTGAGCGCCTATCACCGCACCGCTAATATGGGATTCATGCCCCAATTCATCAATTTTAGATCCATTGTCATTTTTTTGCCATGATGGTTGATGGTTGGTAGAATAGGTAAAATCATCATTTTTGTTTCTTTTGCCATCGCTTGATGGTGGATCTTTTGGCAAAAGTGCAGAAAAGGCCGCTTGCCAATCATCTGACACCGAAGCAGGATTATGCAAATAACGCTGATAAATATCAAAAACATAATCCGCACCACCTTGTAAAATATCAAACAAGCCTTGACGATAAGAACTATCAGCAAGCTCTCTGGTAGGCGAATGAGCCTCAGATGATGGGGGGAGCGGTGGTGCACCCATAACCCCTTATAGCATTTTTTTATGCAAAAGTGAAACCATCGTTTCCCCCATTAGGCTGGGGCTTGGTGCTATGGCAATGCCTGCTGATAACATGGCGTCGATCTTTGATTGTGCCGTGCCCATCCCTTGGGATATAATAGCCCCAGCGTGCCCCATTCTTTTGCCAAGCGGGGCGGACATGCCCGCTATAAAACCCACCATAGGTTTTTTTCTTTTTTCTTTTTTATAAAATTCGGCAAGTGCCTCCTCATCATCACCGCCAATTTCCCCTATCATCATGATGGCTTCGGTTTTATCATCTGCCAAAAACATCGCAACCACATCAATAAAATTTAATCCATGCAATGGGTCGCCACCAATGCCAAGGCAAGTTGATTGCCCCAAACCACTTTTTGTGGTTTGCAAAACCGCTTCATAGGTCAAGGTGCCCGAGCGAGATACAATACCCACCTTGCCTTTTTGGTGAATAAACCCTGGCATGATGCCGATTTTACATTCATCAGGGGTGATAACCCCAGGGCAGTTAGGTCCGAGCAATGTTGTTTGACTGCCTAATAATTTTTCTTTCACCCGTAGCATATCCAATATCGGTATGCCTTCGGTAATACAAACCACCAAACCAACCCCTGCATCAATAGCTTCAATAATCGCATCGCCCGCAAAACGCGGCGGCACATAAATAACCGATGCATCGCAGGCGGTTTTTTTCATCGCATCAGCAACTGAATCAAACACCATCAATCCCAGATGGGTCTGCCCGCCCTTGCCTGGCACCACCCCGCCAACCATTTTGGTGCCATATTGGATAGCCTGTTCGCTATGAAAAGTGCCCTGTGCGCCCGTTAGCCCTTGGCAAATGACTTTGGTATTTTTATTAACAAGAATAGCCATGATGATATATTTATTTTATAGCCGATACAATTTTATCTGCCGCCATAGCCAAATCATCGGCAATGATGATGGGCAAATCTGATGCTGCTAACAATTTTTTTCCCACAGCAACATTGGTGCCTTCTAACCTTATCACCAATGGTATAGATAATTTTATATTTTTCAAAGCCGCTATCATACCATTGGCAATAATATCGCAACGCATAATCCCGCCAAAAATATTTACCAAAATTCCCTTTACATTTTTATCGGCAAGAATAATTTCAAAAGCCTTTTTAACTTTTGCCTCGGTTGCACCGCCACCAACATCCAAAAAATTGGCGGCCGATGCTCCCGCTTGTTTAATCATATCCAGCGTTGCCATCGCCAACCCCGCACCATTCACCATACAACCGATAGAACCATCAAGTTTGATATAATGCAAATCATGTTTGCTAGCCTCCAGCTCCATCGGCTCTTCCTCCGCCTCATCACGCAATGCTACAATATCAGGGTGGCGAAACAATCCATTATCATCAAAATTTATTTTGGCATCAAGCAACCATAACCTATCATCGGGGGTCAATATCAAGGGGTTGATTTCTATCAAACCACAATCTTTTTCAATAAACAACCGCATCAAGCCATGCATAATTTTTTTTAAATCATCGGTGGCTTTATCAGGCAAGAATAATTTTTTTGCCGCAGCGGCTATCGCTGTATCATCGATATGGTTTTTTTCTATCGGTAATTTTATAATTTTTTCAGGGTTGGTTTTGGCAATGGATTCAATATCCATACCTCCCGCGGTTGATAAAACAAACATTAACTTGGCTATTGTGCGGTCTATCAATAGGCTAAGGTAAAATTCTTTTTTTATCATCGCCGCCGTTTCAATATAAAGCCTTTTCACCATCTGCCCCTTTTCAGTCGTTTGTTTGGTGATAAGTTTTTTCCCAAGCATCGCTGTGGCGTGCGATATAACTTCATCGATAGATTTTGCCACCCGCACACCGCCCTTTTCATTTTCTTTGTCTTCAAAATATCCTGCCCCCCGCCCGCCTGCATGAATTTGTGCCTTCACCATAAAAATATCATTTCCCCTTTCCTGTTGTAATTTTTCAGCGGCGGTTTTAACCTCCACCAAAGACAACACTGCCACGCCATGAGGCACGGGCAAACCATATGAGTCTAATAATATCTTCGCCTGATATTCGTGGATATTCATTGTGGTTAGCTTGGTTTATTTTTTTTCTAAATCCAACAATAATTTATCCAACTGTCTAACCGCTTCTACCGATGTATCAAAATTATTTTTTTCTTCATCATTCATAGCGACCTCAATAATTTTTTCAACCCCATGTTTGCCTATCACCACTGGCACACCAACATATAAACCTTCCAGCCCATATACCCCCTTACAAAAAGCCGCACAGGTCATAAGGGATTTTTTATCAAGCAAATAACTTTCTGCCATCAACACCGCCGAAGCGGCGGGGGCATAAAATGCCGAACCGCTTTTTAACAAATTGACTATCTCTGCCCCGCCATGGCGGGTGCGGGTGATAATGGCATCGATCTTATCTTGCCCTATCAAATTTTGTTTGACCGCGGTTGATAAATCCATACCATTGATAGATACACACGATTCAAGCGGCACCATAGAATCGCCATGCCCCCCCAGCACCATAGCATCAATATCCGCCACAGCTATACCCATATCCTTTGCCAAAAAATAACGAAACCTTGCCGAATCAAGCACCCCCGCCATACCAACCACCATATTGGTAGCAGAACCCAAAGCCCTTTGTAATTTTCCCACCATCACATCCAATGGGTTGGTGATACAAATAACAAAAGCGTTGGGGCAATATTTTTTTAACCCCGCCGCCACCGCATCCATCACCTTACCATTGATACCCATCAGGTCATCACGACTCATACCCGGTTTTCTTGCCGAACCTGCGGTTACAATAACCACATCACTATCCACCACATCGGCATAATCATGAGTGCCAGAAAAATTTTGCGTCATACCCAAAAGCGATGCCGATTGAGCAAGGTCAAGGGCTTTACCCTCTGCCACCCCATCAACCACATCAAACAGCACAACATCGCCCAAATTTTTTAAACCAAGCAAAAGGGCAAGCGTGCCACCAATATTACCAGCACCCACTAAGGCAATTTTTTTTCTATTTATTGATATCATTCAAAAATTCTTGGTATTACATAATGCTAAATGTTTGATAGACAAAATTTTTATCTTTTGTATAAAACCAAAATATGGTCTTCGTCTATCCTTTCTTCACGGGGGATATTAATAAAATGGTTTATAATAGCCGAACGAAACCTATTTTCAATTTTATAACCAAGTTTTTCAGCCATCATTCTGCAATATAACCATGATTCAAAATTTATTCCCCTAACCATATTATTACCAATAACCATAACATAACGCCCGCCGCGTTTTAATTTAGTTTTTACTGCGGCAAGGTTAGATTGCATATCGCAAAGATATTTATAAGCAATGAAAGCTCGCCTAGGGTCAAGGTTATAAATTTTTTCAATCACCGAATCAATTTTGGGAATATGCAAACTATGCAAATTGCAATATTCGCTTGCATAAACAACCTCTGTGCCAATATGTTTTCTTTTCATATTACGCAAACTTCCGTTTTCAATTTCAAGCCAATAAATTTCTAATTGATGTGTTCGGGGATAATCTACCGCATTAAGATAGGGTGGAGATGTTAAAGCAAGGTCTATGCTGTTATCACACACACTATTCAAATCTGCCGCCGAATCATCTTTTGATATATTTGTTGTCATCCCTTTTACCGCATAATTTATAAATTTTTCCATACCTTTAGATTGTTTTTGCATACGCAATAAAAAAAGCGATAGGGCTTTGCCAATCGGAACATTTTTTGGTTTTTTATGTCTTATGACTGTTCTTGTGCATCTATCGTCTGCCTGTGATACTGTGCGAATCAATGATGAAAAAATAATACGATAAAATTCTTTTATGTCTTCTGAGGTTTGTAAAGATTCCACCGCCATCTTGATATAAGCAAGCTCATGCAAAGCATGGGGAGAAAACCAATTCTCACGATATGGAAATTCTGGCACATATTCACGAGGTGCGGTTGGTTTATAATTTTGTATTTTCTTTTCAAGTTTCATGCGAGCATTTTGCATTTTGCCTATATCAAGCAAGGTGGTTTTTGCTTTGGCAAGCCTTTGCGAAAAAGGATCAATATCAACACCTATACAATTGCGACCGCTTAACATCGCCTCCACCCCTGTTGTGCCGCTTCCCATAAATGGGTCTAGCACCGTATCACCTTTATTAGAAAATTTACGAATGAGCCAATTGGGCAATTCGGGAAAAAATTTTGCGGGATATTTATGCAAACCATGCGTCATCGAAACTTGATTCTTACTAACAAACAAAAACAACTCGCCCTTTTTTGGCTGTAAGGTTTGGGAAATATCACCACTGATTGTTTTATATTCGGCTTGTTGTAACATTGCCATTTTATTTTTCCTTTTATATCCCACCTTATGGTTTTTTCACGCTATTTTGCAAGAAAAAAATATCAATCCCTACCTGATAAGGCTATTTCCTTGGATGGGATTGATTGTAAATTTTTTGCAAACTTGCCAAATCCATCTTGGTATAGCGAGCGGTTGAGGTGAGGGATTGATGCCCCAATAATTCTTGAATGGTGCGTAAATCGCCACCCGCTTGCAAAAGATGGGTGGCAAAACTATGGCGTAAAGCATGCGGTGTTGCCTTTGGTGGTAATTGCAATCGGATTTGTAAATTCTTCATCAATAATTGCACCAACCTTGGCGATAGGGCACCGCCCTGTATGCCACGAAAAAATATATCATCGGGCTGTAAAACAAATGGCATGGTTGTTTGATATTGGTTGATATATTCCAACAGCTTTGGCAAAATAACCACTATGCGATCTTTTTTGCCCTTGCCCCTTATCAACAATGTTTGGTCATTATTGTTTTTTAAGTTTTCTATCGCACCTAAAGTCAGGCTGAGTGCCTCCATCAATCTTAACCCCGCGCCATAAAGCAACCCCACTATCGCCAAATCACGCCATTGATACCAAAATATCTTACCCTGTTGGTTTGGTTGGCTGATATAGTGAAGAATATCATCGCATTCATGGCTATCAAGTGCACGCGGTAAAGCACTGGGCAATTTGGGTGTGCGCACATGGTCAATGGCATGGTTGGTGGCAATGTTATTTTTTTTCAAAAATGCCAACAACCCACGCACCGCTGATAAGGCACGAGCCGTAGAGGTTTGTTTTAATTCACGATGATGGTGACGATAATAAAGCCAAGCACGAAAATCCTGTAAAGATAATTTTGCCATATCATCGATCGCTGGAGCGTCGCCAAGATGGTCGGTCAAAAATACTATAAATCCATCAATATCATGGCGATAAGATTCTAAAGTATTATCGCCATAGGCTTTTTCAATTTTCAAAAATGAAAGCCAATCATCAATCCATTTGGTTAATGTATCGGACATTTTTTAGCATATCATTAAAAGGCCGCAGTGATAGAAAAATTTAAGGCATGGGAATTACTAGGATTATAAATGATAGGTTTTGCCACCCCGCTTTCTGATATACTACCTACCTCAATGCCTTCGCTAAACGGCAACCAATAATTATATTTAAAACCTATCGCCCAATTGGTAGCAAAAAACCAATCAAAGCCACTGCTGATTTGAAATATACCTATGACACCAAGTGCCGATTTTTTATAATTGGGGGTTTTGCTGATATCACTATTCAACCATGAAACTATATCCATCCCCAAACCTAAACCCAAAAAAGGCGATATGAAACCTTTATCCGAAACCAATGGTCGCCAGTTGGCTTCAATGATGGTTTTCGTGCCTTCGACCAAAATTTTATTGCCGGGCATAGGATCATTTCCAAATTCAACGCCAGGGGTGATGCTACCATGCCAGCGGGAATAATTCACAACACCCGTCACATCAACCTGCACAATTGAACCACGATTAAAAGACCCGCCAAAAGAAAAACCTATATCCCAGCCCACGCCATCGGGTTCTAATTTATCTGCCGAGCCATCGCGCACAATAATCGCATCGCCCGGCAAAAGCAAACCACTATCAATACGCACATGATACCAGATGCGTTTGCTGGGGCTAGAAACCACCTTGCTACCATAACCAAATTCTTCAGCCGTTTGAGATTTCGCTTGATGGGTAAAACCCAACATGGCAATAAAAAATAATCCTATTGCCAAATATTTTATCATTTTTTCTATATATGCCATAGCAATTTATAGTAAGCAAAAATTATGCCAAAATAAGATATTGTGAAACAAACATTTTGTTGTTATATTTTAAAAAAAACAAACATAAAAAAAAATGGGGAGAACACATAATGGAAAAAATTAATTTCAAAGGCAATTTTCTTATCTTGGGGTTTGGTTCAATCGCAACTGGGTTGCTACCACTTTTACATAAACATATTCATAACCCTAACATCACCGTCATCACCGCCGATGACCGCAATCTTGATATTGCCAAACATTATGGCGTCAACCATATCATCAGCACCATCAAACAAGATAATTACATAGAATTATTTGAAAAGCATCTTGCCGCAGGCGATTTTTTGATTAATTTAAGCGTTGATGTCAGCTCGCTTGCCCTGATAGAATGGTGCCACGACCATGATGTTATGTATATTGATACCTGCATCGAGCCTTGGTTTGGTTTTTATACCGACACGAATTTTTCAATATCCCAGCGTAGCAATTATGCACTGCGTGAGGCGGTGCTAGAAAAAAGAAACCAATGGCAAAAAAAGGGCGATAAAAAAAACCCCACCGCTATCATTGCCCATGGGGCGAATCCCGGTGTGGTCAGCCATTTTGTAAAGCAAGCATTGGTTAACATTGCCAAGGATACAGGCTATAACAGCGACATACCAAAAACCAAACAGGCATGGGTAGAATTTGCTTGCCATTTGGGGGTAAAGGTTATCCATATTGCCGAACGCGACACCCAATATAGCAACCAGCCAAAATTGCGTGGCGAATTTGTTAATACATGGAGCATCGATGGTTTTTTTGCCGAGGGCGCTCAACCATCTGAATTGGGTTGGGGATCGCATGAAAAGGAAATGCCAGTCGATGCCATGCAACATGAATTTGGTTGCGGGGCGGCGATATATCTCAACCAGCCTGGTGCCCTGACCCGTTGCCGTTCATGGACTCCTGATGAAGGCCCTTACCAAGGCTGGGTTATCACCCACAATGAAGCCATTTCCATAGCCGATTATTTTTCGGGCAAGGTGGATGGTAAAACCTATCGCCCCACCGTGCATTATGCTTACCACCCATGCGATGCGGCGGTGTTGTCATTGCTTGAAATGGCGGGCAAGAATTTTGAATTACAAGATAACCAACGGCTTATCGGTGATGAAATTGTTGATGGGGTAGATGAACTTGGTGTTTTATTGATGGGGCATAAAAAAACCAGCTATTGGTATGGGTCGCATCTTTCAATTCATCAGGCGCGTCAGCTTGCCCCCCATAACAGCGCCACCAGTTTGCAAGTTACCGCACCGGTTTTGGCGGGGGTATTGTGGGGTATTCAAAACCCCCATCAAGGCATTATGGATTCGGATGAATTACCATTTGATGAAATACTTGCCATCTGTGCCGCCTATATGGGCGATATGGTGGGAAAATATAGCGATTGGACGCCATTACAAAATCGCAGTGACCTATTCCCCGAGGAATGCGACCATTCCGACCCATGGCAATTTAAAAATTTTCGGGTGCGGGGGTAGATTCATGACCAAAACCGCCATATTTATCAGCCATGCCAGTAAAGGTAAAGATGGTAAATGGGCAAAAAAAATTTATATGTGCCTAAAAGCAAAAGGGTATGATGTTTTTTTATCATCAAAAGATATTAAAGCAGGAACTCCTAAGTCCATTGAAATCATTAGGGAAAATTTAAAAAAATCAGATGTTTGTTTGGCATTGATAAGCAAAAAATTTAATCAAAGTGCCGCCTGCCAACAAGAAATCGGTTATGCCGTGGGGGCAGAAGAAATAAAAATTATTCCTTTATTATGGAGCGATGGTAAAAACGATCCAAAACCCGAATTTTTTATTCAACAACACCAAGCCATTTCATGGCAAGATAAAGATTTTTGTGATAAATTATTAGAAGCCATAAAAGAAAATAATTATATTCCCAATAAATATAGGCAAAAGATATTACAAGCCGATACATTAGAAAAAAAACTAGAATTATATAATGAATTTATTAAAAATAATGATAAAAATAGTCAGGCTTATTTTGAACGAGCCTTCATAAAAATTCGTTTAAACCAATACAAAGAAGCCATAAAAGATTATGATAAAGTAATAGAATTAAATCCAGATCTTGCTATTGCCTATAATAATCGTGGTAATACAATACAGCATTTACAAGAATATGAAAAAGCCATAGAAGATTATGATAAGGCGATAAAATTAAATCCAACATATTTTGAATCATATAACAATCGTGGCAGTGCAAATGCTCTTCTAGAAAGATATAATGAGGCTATGAAAGATTTTAATGAGGCTATAAAATTAAATCCAAATTTTGCTAACACCTATTATAATCGGGGCAATGCAAATGCTAGTCTAAAACAATATGAATCAGCCATAAAAGATTATGGTAAAGCAATAGAATTAAATCCAACGGATGCACCTATCTATAATAATCGTGGCAGTGCAAAAGTTCATTTAAAAAAATATAAAGACGCTATCAAAGATTTTGATAAGGCGATAGAATTAGATCCAAATTTTGCTAACACCTATTATAATCGGGGCAATGCAAATGCTAGTCTAAAACAATATGAATCAGCCATAAAAGA
>JBPCVJ010000039.1:0-67102 GCA_051010635.1 Alphaproteobacteria bacterium
CCCCCCCCCCCCCCCCCGAGTAAATTATCCAGTAGGGTGATAATGGATATTGCCCCTGCCGTTTTGCCGCTAGCTTGCCATCTCGCCCCCTCGCCCCCTCGCCCATAAAATAAAAACATTTTGGGATAAAGCGAAAAACCAATGGTTCTAGGTCCTAAACCTAGAAAAATAGCCCTAGAAAAAAGTTTCTTTTTTGCTTGGCAGGTATGGAAAACATTGCCCTGTGCGATGATGTGATTTTTGCGTGCTGTGGCGAAAGTAATGGCTAGCCTGTGGCGACTCGCTAGCCTGTGGCAATGGCTATTTTGTGCCGCCTGATGTTACGGGCAGTTTTTTATATTAGCCTATTTTAGGGGCAAGCGATCCATCGGCATAGCGTTTTGCCATATCGCTTAAAGGCAAGGTTTTTATTTTATCTGCCTTGCCAGCCGTGCCGAAGGCTTCCAGCCGCCCGATACATAGATTTTTCATTGCGGTGATGGCTGGTTTGTTGAAATTGCGTGGGTCAATTTCATCTTTTTTTTCCATTGCCACCTTGCGATATTGACCAATGATAGCCATACGGCAATCGGTATCAATGTTAATTTTACGCACACCATATTTTATGCCCAATTGTATTTCATCCACCGGCACACCATATGTTTGCGGCATCACCCCGCCATAGTGATTGATAACATCTTGCAAATCTTGTGGCACCGATGATGAACCATGCATCACCAAATGGGTGGTGGGTAATTTTTTGTTAATCGCCTTGATAACATCCATCGCCAATACCTTGCCATCAGGTTTTTTGCTAAATTTATAAGCACCATGCGATGTGCCGATAGCCACCGCCAAGGCATCAACCTTAGTTTTTTTGACGAAATCAACCGCTTGGTCAGGGTCGGTCAATAACATATCATGCGATAATGTGCCTTCAAACCCATGCCCATCTTCCTTATCGCCCTTGCCTGTTTCTAAACTACCCAAGCAACCCAATTCCCCCTCCACCGACACACCAATATCATGGGCAATGTTGACTACCTTACTGGTGACTTCAAGATTATATTCATATTCGCTGGGTGTTTTGGCATCTTCCTTAAGGCTACCATCCATCATCACCGAGGTGAAACCATATTGCATTGCCGATAGGCAAGTTTTTGGGCTGTTGCCATGGTCCTGATGGACGCAAAGCGGTATGTGGGGATACATGGTTTCGGCGGCCTCGATCATTTTTTTTATCATCATATCCCCCGCATAATTTCTGGCGCCGCGGCTGGCTTGCAGAATAACTGGGGCATTGGTTTTATCGGCGGCCTCTATAACCGCCAATAATTGTTCCATATTATTGATATTAAAGGCTGGCACGCCATAATCATATTCGGCGGCATGGTCAAGCAGTTGGCGAAGCGAAATGGCAGTCATATTTTTATCATAAGCCATGTTGCTATCATCGGTCAAGATTTTTTATAATGGATTAAAGGCTGGAATGATGTTAGGGGTTTTGTTTGATGACAAAGCAACCTCTCATTTCTATCATAACTTGTTGTTATAGAAGTATGCCCTATTTACCAGATGCGATCGATTCTATATTACAGCAAAGTTTTCACGATTGGGAATTGATTGTTATTTATCAAACCGATGGCAAGCATGATGATGGCGGGCGGGCTTATTTAGAATCCTTACCATTTGATAAACGCATCAGGGTCAAATTTTTTGATAAACCGCTTGGCATTGTGGGGGCATTTAATCGTGGCATAGCATTATCACGCGGCAAATATATTTGCCCTAACCCTGCCGATGATATATCTTACCCTGATAGATTAAAGCGGTGTTATGATTTTTTAGAACAACACCCCGATTATTTTATGTGTTGTGGGTCAATTTTATTGATTGATGAGGCGAAACAGCCATTGCAGGAATTTATTATGCCAGATGGCGATAGCGATAGTATCAAGCAAGATTTGGTGGCAAGGCAACTTATTTCAACCTTGGGGGCTATGTGGCGGAATAAGCCGAAAACTTATTTGCGTTCGGCGGTTGAATATGCCAATGATTATGATATGTTACTTAATGTGATGCCGCATGGCAAGCTAAAGGGTTTGAAAAATCTAACCATTAAGCATCGCCAACATGATGGGTCATCAACCATATATGCCAAAGAACCAATGAGGCTACATCATAATTTGGTAAGGCTTTCGCATTTAAAGCGGCGGGCTGGCAAACATGATTTTTTGCATGATTATGCCACCCCTATCACCGATTGGCAGATATTATTTAACCATATCAATTCGCCACAGGAACGAAATATGCTTTACCATGATATCAAAATGGCGATGCAACATACCACCGATAATAAGACTAGATATATTATTATCAAAAATATGGGTTGGTATATTTTTTATAAATGGATATATCATCTGTTGATAAAAATTTTACGCACCATTTATAGGGCGATGAAAAAAATTGTATCCATCATTTTGAAATAGATATTGACAGGCGGGATTTTTTATGCCAGATAAAATAAATATAGATAATAAATACCACCCCAGCAAAAATTATATATTGCGGGGTAAAAATGCCCTTATTCGTTCGGTAAGAATAGATGATGCAGAATTTATTTTATCATTAAGAACAGATAAAACATTAACCCAATATCTTCACCAAGTGGATGATGATATTGATAAACAAATTCTATTTATAAAAAATGACACAAAGAAAAATTATTATTTTATCAGCGAAGACCTATCTGGCAATCGCTATGGCACCATACGCGTTACCAATATCAGAGAAAATAGTTTTACCATTAGCTCATGGCTTACAGGAAAAAATGCACCGATGGGTTTATCCGTCACCGCAATGTTGTTAAGTTATGATTTTGGTTTTTTTAATTTAAATAAAGGTTATAATTTTTTTAATGTTAGAAAAAACAATATATCGGTTGCTAATTTTCACAAAATTTTTGGCGACACTATTATTGATGAAGATGAACAAAATTATTATTATATTCTGCATAAAAGTGAATATATAAAAATAAGGGATAAATATAAACAATTTTTATAAATCAAAAATCTGCCCTTTTTTGCTAATAATAGGATTATAATTTTTTAAAACGATGACTAATATTGATATCATTAAAATAAAACCGATGCGGCACCATTTGCGGCGGCATATTTATTTTACAATATTCTAGCAGATGTTTTTTATCAGGCGTTTCATTATTTTTATAATTAACAGTAACCGCAATATGTTGGCCAACAATAGGATTCGTTTCGGCAAAAACTTTAACCATAGAAATTTTAGGATGTAACATCAATATATCTTCAACCTGACTAGCCAAAAATTTTATACCACCAACATTTATAACCTCATTATCACGACCAAGAATTTTAATATAACCATTTTTTTCTTCCACTATATCATGCGTGTTATAAAAACCATCTTTATCAAATGGCGATGGTGCATTGATATACCCCATCATGCAATTGGGATTTTTTATATATAAAATTTTGTTAATAATTTTTGTTTCAACAGCTTCACCGCCAATTTTCATATAAAGACTATCATCGCTTTCGCTTTTGGTAGATAAAATACCAATTTCTGATGCACCATAAGTTTGTTTTAATTTTACCTGAGGCAAATTTTTATGAAATTTATTCAATGTCGCCTGATCCATTTTTTCTGTTCCATAAGTAATTATTTTTATAGATGGTGGAAAATTTTTAGGAAAATCACTTGACAATAATAGCATTCTCATAAAAGTAGGTGAAACAGGCATATTTTCCACATTATATTTTTTACATAAATTGATGATATGGTCGATTGATCTTTGACTAGGTGCGACAATCAAATTTTGATTAAAAAGCGAATGAAGCAATGTATTAATACCGCCAATATGATCAAACAATAAAAAGCTTAATGTAATCAAGATAGGTCGGGGTTTATTATATTTTTTCAAAAATAATGAAACATCATGCAAAATCGCTTTTGGTTTTCCGGTTATGCCAGACGAAAAAAGAATTAACCCGGGTTTGTTTGCGGTGCGTAATTTTTCAATCAATTCATGTTTTTGTTGATGCTTTCTGCGAATAATTTTATTATTTTCAATGATAACATCTACCAAACCATTCATAAAAAAATCATCATGTTGCACACGAGTAGAAATAGTTAGTGGCATAATAATGGCATTTTTTTCCACCAACAATATCAATGTCATAATTGATTGTGGATTAAAATCACCAATCAAAGCAACCACATCACCAGATTTAATAGATGATAAATCTATTGTTTTTTTGGCATCTAATATATCTTGAAAAAAATATTCTTTGTTATCATACACAAGAAAAGCTTTTGCCTCATCCCGCCATATATTGACCAAATGTTCAAGCATCTTAAATTCCCCCAACTGACAAAACCTCTCCTGTTATAGATGATAATTTCTTATCCAATAATGCCTCAACCAAACTAGCAATATCATCTGGCTTAAATTGTTTTTGTATAATTTGATGAGAAAGAATTGATTGTATATTTTTATCAGGAACACCCTTTAACAAATCAGTATCAATAGGACCTGGTGCAATGCAATTAACTTGTATATTAAAATCTGCCATTTCTTTTGCAAATGCACGGCTAAACCCTTCAATCCCAGATTTAGCTGCCACATAAATAGATTCCCCCTTAAGAGCAATCATCACCGCAATAGTTGAAAAATTAATAATATGACCAGCCGCTTGACGCATCATTAATGGTGCAAAGACTTGGCAAGCAAAAATTGTTCCTAACAAATTTGTTTCAATAATTTGCCTTGTTTTCTTTTCAGTCGTAGTAATAGCTAAATTCATTGCCGCAATACCAGCCGCATTAATAAGACCTGTAATAGATTTTTTTTGTTTTTTTAATTCATGTGCTATTTTTTTTAAATCTTCAAAGCACGCCACATCGACAGCATAAGTTTTAAAATCCGCTGAAAAAGACTCGCGCGAAATACCTATCACTTCATGCCCATTGCTATAAAGCCGATTGGCTATAGCTAACCCCAACCCCTTTCGTGCGCCAGTTATAATTATCATGTTATTTTTATGTTGTTTGTTTTATAAATTCGTCAATCAAACTACCAACATCCTTAAACATACTACGCGTTTCTGATAATGTACTATCAGAGGTATAAACAAATTCTTTTCCATTCTCATTGGCATAATCTTCTAAAGCCAAACAAATCCTAACCAAATTTAATGAATCAACACCCGACTGCGAACCAATGAGTTTTGTTTGTTCAGATATAACTCCCCCCCCCTCAGATGGCAAAAGGGCATCCTGAATAACCTGTAATATTTTATCTCTCATACTTAAACTCAATTAAGATAAATTTATTTTTGTGTCAAGAAAATTTATAATGCTATAGAAATGTCTACCGCTGTGCCATTATTGATAATCAGGCTGTTGATTTTTTCATGGCGGCGGACAAGGTTTATTTTGGGCAGGGGGCGAGTGGTGGTTAAGATGTTTGGGGCAGACCCCGCCATTTTTTTGCTTGTTTGGGGTTAAGAAACTGCTATAGAGTAAAATATTATTAATTGAATGAAATAAATTAAAGATGGATATATGGCAGAATCAAAAAAAATGATGGTAGATAATGATATGAATTTTTCTTGGGAAAAAAATAAAGTTGTAAAATCACAATTTTTTTTAGAATTATTACACAAGGTTTTTTTATCATTAAAAACTCCACCAGTTAAAAATAATTGGGACGAATTATTGTGGGGTAAAATTGGTGTAGCTGGCGGTTTTATATTGGATTATCATAGGCGTAATTTGCCAAAAGGGGGAGAGCCTTTCATCGGTGGGGAAAAAAACTTTTTGTATATTTTGGAGCATATTGATGATTTTCAAAAGGCACATGATTTATTGGCAGATAAAGAATCAAAAAACCTTTATAAAGAATTATTGGTTTATCGGCTGTTGGGACCTCGTTATGCCAAACTTTCTATTAACAATGAAACCTATTGGCATAAAAGACAACAGGCATTACAATATAAATTACAAGATTATGACAAAAACACAACGCCCGCTTCCTTAAACAATCCCCTTGAAACATTCTATTATTTTACTTTACCACTAGGTGATAAAAAAACAAAAATTATCAATCCGCTTTTTACTTTTTTTACTTCCTTTTTTATCAAACAATATTTTTTTCAGCGGCAAACAATTTCTATAACGGTTGAGCCCAATGATGTTATTTTAGATTTTGGATCTTTTTTGGGCGAATCGGCGATTGCTTTTTCCCATGCCACCCATCATCAATGCCAAATCTATTGCTTTGAATGCGAACCTTATAATCTTGAAGTATTCTACAAAAATCTTGCTAATAATCCTGATAGCAAGAAAAATATTCATATTATTGAGGAGGTGGTGATGGACCACCCCAACCATGAACTTTATATCATGTCCTTAAAAGCCGAAAGCCGATTAACCAGCGATGCCAAACAAGGTAAGAAAGTTCCTGTTACCACCATTGATAATTTTATGGAGGATAAAAAACTTAATAGAATTAATTTTATCAAAATGGATATTCAAGGGTCAGAAGCAAAAGCACTTAAAGGAGGCATTGCCACAATAAAAAAACACAAACCAAAATTAGCGATTAGTATTTATCATACTATGGACGACTTGTGGCAAATTATTCATTACCTTGATGGGTTGCAGCTTGGCTATCAATTTTACATTGATCATCATTCTTTGACTGAAAATGAAACTATTTTATATGCTAAAGTATAACAGGTAAAAAAGGATTTTTTATTCATCAAGAAAATTTATAATGCTATAGAAATGTCTACCGCTGTGCCATTATTGATAATCAGGCTGTTGATTTTTTTGGGCGATACGCCTTGTAATAACATACCATCGGTGATGCCAGTTAATATCACTGCCATATTTTTTTCATCATCGGTTTTTATAAAATCATCGGTTTGATACCATTTGGTAAAATCATAATTTTCTTTTTCTAAAATTTTTTTTTCATCATTTGATTGTGGGGCAAAGCGTGCCAAAAATTCGCCCTTAAGAATTTTTGCTATCATAGCGTTTACCACCCCTTCGGGCGAACCACCCACCCCCAGCAAGGCATCAACCTTTGGCTGATGCATGAATTTATTTTCGCTGATGGCTAAAACTGCCCCCGCAATATCGCCAGCGGGTATAGCTATCATACGCGCACCATGTTTTATGATGGCTTGTTTGATGTTGCTATGGCGATGTTTATCCAGCAGATAGATAACCAAGTCTTTTGTTTTTTTTTCTAAAATATCCGCCAGATGCGGTAGAAATGTTTCATAATTCAATTCGCCATTTAGAAATTTTTTATCAATTTTACCTTTGGCATAAGGTGGTAGGGCAATTTTATCCATATAATAACTTTTGCCACAATCCATCATAGTATTTTTGGGCGATAGTGCCAAAACCACCAAACTATTGCCCAAACCATGGGCAAAAAAGCTAGTGCATTCCAGCGGGTCAATTGCCAAATCATACAACCATTCTGTATTTTTATCGCCAACCATTTCGCCACGATAAAGTGCAGGGGCATTATCTTTTTCGCCTTCGCCAATTATCACCTTTGCTTGAAAGGGCGCTTTATCAAAACCTTGCCGTAAATGATGCACACAAACCCCATCAGCCATATCTTTATCGCCTGCCCCCCACAGCGGTAAAACGGCACGGGCGGTTGATGCGGCTAATTGATGCAAAAATTCCAGATGCAATTTTTGCATAAGGGGAGTTTATTTTTTGGTTTGCGGGGCGGTGCCAGCGGGCACGCCACGACTATCTAATTTATATTCATTGGCAACGGGGTTTGTGGTTTGCACAGGGGAAGCACCAGCGGGTGTTTGATTGGGGTTGGCACGCCCCAACACGCCATTTTGTTCTAATTTTTGCACCATACCATTCAAATCACCAAACATTTTTAGAAAACCATTTAGCGGTATAATCAAGCGATGGCATGGCACCAATTCGGGGTTGGCTTGGGGATTGGCAGGATCGCCCTGAACTGAACCAAAATCAATACGCACCATACCGCCGCTTAAGGAAAGATTCACCGTGGCATCGGCAAAATATTCGGGGATAGTTTTATTAACCATAATATTTATTTATAGCAAATGGGCGATGGCTGTCAAGGTTATTTTTTATTTTTGTTATATCATCAATTCGCTATTTTTATAGATAATAAAGCATGACCGAAATAGCAAGTATAAAGCACCAGCGGGGTTTAGATAAAATTAATATTATCTTGCCCGCCCACTAGGTCAAGGAATTGTTGGTAAGTTAGGGCGGCAGTGCCATTTTGGTCAAGGCTAAGACCATTAGGGGTTGCGAATTCGCCATTCAAGTTCGGGCTTTGCCAATCAAATGCATTAAAATTATCTTTATCGCCATAGATATAAATTCGGTCATTTCCTGTGCCATCGCCATCAATATCAAACATAATATGACCCGTGCCATCATTGGCATTATCTTGAATAAAATACCAATGGTACTGGTTTTGATTGCCATCAGGGTCGGTGAAGACAATAAAACTATCATCTAAATTATCAGCGGTTAAGTTATGATAATTTTTGCCATCATCATTGGTATAATGTGCGTTGGAAAAATAAATATCTGCCGATAGAATAACATTGCCATTGTATATGGCATCATCAACATAAATAGGGGTGTTGGGTGGTGGGTGGTTTGGGGATTCATTAATATCAACCAAAGACAAAATGAAAGTTTGGGTTATGGATAGGGCGCCATCGCCCACCCCCGCACCACCATCTGTGCCGATAGCATTGATGGTGATGGTAAAATAATTGCCAGCATGGCCATTATATGTGCCCTCATAATCAAGGCTTGATATAAGGGTCAAAACACCTTCGGTATCTATCATGAATAGATTGCTATCAGTGCCGCCTATGCTGTAGCTAATATCTGCACCATCGGTATCGACTGCGGTGAAGGTGGTGATGGTTAAATCAGATGCATTATTTTCATTGACCGTCGTCCCAGCACTTTGTGTGCCAGACCATTCGGTCATTTCATCGTTAACATTGTTGATGCTTAAAACAAATATTTGGGTTATCGCCGATGTGCCATCGCCCACCATAATGCCATCGGCTGTGCCGATGGCATTAATTGTTATGGTAAAATAATTGCCATCATAACCGCCATAGATGCCTTCATAATCGATCGTAGATTTTAAGCTCAACCCCCCCATATTATCAATCGAAAATAAATTGCTATTGATACCGCTGAGAGAATAGGCAATGCCAGCTCCATCGGCATCGGTTGCTATAAAGGTGGCAAAGGCTACATTGACAACATCGTTTTCATCTATCACCGCCCCCGCATTTTGTGTGCCAGACCATTCGGTTGGTTGGTCATTAAGGTTTGTTTCATTGGTGCCATCATTGTTGATGGTTAAAATAAAAGTTTGGCTAAGAATCAAAGCACCATCACCCACCCCATCTCCACCGCTGGTGCCAATCGCATGGATGGTGATGGTAAAATAATTACCATAATGACCATTATAAGTTTTTTCATAATCAATGCTGGATTTTAGGGTTAAAACCCCCGCTGTATCTATAGCAAATAAATTTCTATCATCGCCTGCTATACTATAGCTAATATCCGCCCCATCGGCATCGGTTGCCATAAAGGTGGCAAGGCTTACATCAACCGCATTATTTTCATTGATGGCGGCACCTGTGCTTGGTGTGCTAAGCCATGCGGTTGGTTGGTCATTCACATCAACTTCGTCTTCGTCGCCAACACTTAAAATAAAAATTTGGGTTATTGCCAATGCACCACCGCCTATGCCTTGCCCACCGCCTGTGCCAAGTGCGTGGATAGTGATGGTAAAATAATCCCCCCGATGCTCATGATAGGTTTCTTCATAATCAATGCTGGATTTCAAAATTAAAACACCATTGTCATCAATAGTAAATAAATCACTATCATCGCCTGTGATACTATAGCTAATTCCTACCCCATCGGCATCGGTTGCCGTAAAGGTGGTTAATACCAATTCAGAAACATTATTTTCATCGATCATGACTCCTGAACTCGGCGTGCCAGACCAAATTGCCATTTGATCATTAACATTGGGATCATCCACCCCATCATCAATCACAGTTAAAATAAAAGTTTGGGTTATCGCCAAAGCACCATCGCCTCTTCCAAAGCCATCGCTTGTGCCAAATGCACGAATGGTTATCGTAAAATAATTCGCAACATGGTTATTATAGGTTGTCTCATAATCAATGCTGGATTTTAAAATTAAAACACCATTTTCATCAATGCTAAATAAATTACTATCAGTCCCAATGATACTATAATCAATGTCGGTCCCATCGGCATCTATAGCGGTAAAGGTGGCTAACATCAATTCAGAGGCATTATCTTCATTAATCATGCCGCCCGTGCTTGGTGTGCCAGACCAAATTGCCATTTGATCATTGCTGTTAGGTTCGTCTTGATTATTAAGCGTTAAAATAAATATTTGGCTGATAGATAATGCACCATCGCCCACCCCCGCACCACCATCTGTGCCTATCGCATTGATGGTGATGGTAAAATAATTGCCATTATGACGATTATATATGCCCTCATAATCAAGGCTGGATAGGAGAGTCAAAGCACCTTGCGAATCTATGGTGAATAGGTTGGTATCGGTGCCTGTGATGCTATAATTGATATTGTTGCCATCAAAGTCAATAGCACTAAAAATAGTCAATATCAGACCAGAAGCATTATTTTCATCAATCATTTCACCCGCACTTGGTGTATCCGCCCATCTGGTAGGTTGGTCGTTAAGATTCAGTTCGTTAATCCCATCATTGCCAATGCTTACAACAAAATTTTGGGTTAAAACAATTCCACCCGCACCCACACCATCACCGCCTGCCGTGCCGATCGCATTGATAGTAATGGTATATTGATGACTAACCGTTTCATAATCAAGCAATGATATAAATGTTAGAATACCAGTATCGCTATCAATAGAAAAATAAACACTATCTGTTCCAGTAATTGAATAACTGATACCTGCACCATCATCATCAATAGCGGTAAAAGTGGTTATCACCACATCGGTTGTATCTTCTTCAATAATAAAAATATCCGAAGTTTGATTATCCGACCAAATGGTTGGTTGGTCATTAACATCGGGGTCATTCACACCATCATTATCAATACTCAAAACAAAATTTTGGGTTATCACGCCGCCGCCATCATTTTCACGAGCCGATATGATAATACTATAGATAGGGTTAGTGCGTTCTTCAAAATCAAGCGACGATATGAATGTTAAAATCCCATCATGATTAATATAAAAATAATCGGCATCAGCACCGCTTAAACTATATTGAATAAACCTTGAACTGCCACCACCATCTACATCAACTGCCAAAAATGTGCCAATCAATATGTTGGCGGTATCGGTTTCGCTAATAGACAAATCGCTTGAGGTTGTCATCCAAGCCGTATCATCATCAATGTTATAGGCTTGCAAAACAAAAATGGTTGAAATAGATTCATTGCTATCGCTGGAATGGGCATACACCACAACCGAAAAAATACCATCGCCATTGGTAGAAGCCTCATAATCAAAACTACCTATTAATCGCAATTCACCAGTATCCTCATCGATTGAAATGGTCGCAAGGGCCGCCTCATCACCAGTCAAACTATAACTTATTTCACTATTATCGCCATCACGCGCTGAAAAAAATGCCAAATGATAATCATGCAAACCATCCATTTCATTGGCTGATAAAAAATTCCTTTGCGTGCCGTGCCACAGCAGTGGATATTCATCAACATTGGATATTGATAAAACAAATAATGTACTTATCACCAGAGTGCCATCGCCTGATGCCGCCCCGCCATCTCTACCACGGGCATTGACCAAAACGGTGTAATTGCCCCAACGCTCCCTATCGGTAATTCCTAAACTTAACCAATAATTACTAAGATATTCATAATCAGGCTGATGTTTTAACCTTATCACGCCATCGCCACCTATCATCATAAGGGCAGTGCCAATACTATCTGGTGTATTGCTTAACCAATAATCTATGCCTGGTCCATCAGGGTCTGTGGCAGAAAAAGTCGCAACCCCGCTACCGATATTTGCCGTTTCATCTATGGTTGCCGATGATGGATTACCGACAAACCATCTAGCTACCCTATCATTCAAGCCATCTTCATGCAGATTGACAACCGACAAAACAAACAAACTGGTTAGGGCGGGCTCATCAATTACCCTATCGCTTGGTGCAGCATTAACCACAACGGTATAATTATTCCAGCGTTCTTGATTATAATTGCCAACATCACGCCAATATTGGATTAGATATTCATAATCAACAAAATGCCTTAATCTAATAACACCATCTAGCCCGATGGTCATAAGCACCAAACCAGCATTATCATCACTGGTGAGCCAATAGCTTATATCGTTGGATTCAGTATCGCTGGCAACAAAACTTGCTACAGGTTCGCCAACGCCTTTGTTTTCTTCCACATAGCCATCTTCTGGATTGACATCCCAAGTCGTTGTCATATATTTTATATCATCAGGCTAGCCAATATAAGTTTATTTTGCAAGCGAATTTTTAATCAAAACCCCAACTTAAAATCAGCTATCACCGAGCCGATATTACCTGAGGCAAAATCCTTTGCCAGCAAAAGCTCTGAACCAGCCCCACGGTTGGTATTACGCCTATCACCAAACACAAAATAATAATCAAAACGCAGTTCAACATCCATCGTGCTAAATATAGATAAATCACGAACGATATTAAATTTAACACCGGTGCCAATTTTTAACAAAATATTATTGCCAGCTTTATCCAAATCATCTGGGTTAGGTATGGTTTCATCAAATAGACCTTTTGTAACAATATCCTCTGTTTGCCAAAATAATACCCCCACCCCCAATCGCAAGGGGAAAGAAAATTGCCAAACCGAAATGCCATGGTAGGATTGATCAATCGTAAAAATATAATTATTAAAAGTCACATCGCTAATAACTGCAGGGTCGGTAAGATAAATCTTACCGCTATTACCATAATACATAAAATTGGCTTCAGCCGAATAGTTTTGATTAAAATCATAACCAAGCGAAATGCTAGGGGCATAGCCAACTGTAAAACTATTGGTTATATGGTTGCTAGGGGTGGTTGAGTCATCATCATCATTATTCCCACGATAAAAACCTTCCTCATCAAATGGAATAATAACCGCAAAACCGCCCTTAAAAAACAAACCAAGTGTATCTGACTCAGGTGGCAAGGAATAATCATTGGCTATAATTTTAATAGGTTTAGCCGTAGGTTGATTATTGGCTTTGGTATCAGGCTTATTAGTATCCTGTGCCCACGCCATCAATGGCATAAAACATAAAATAAATTTTATAAATAACCCCATCAACCATAATGAAGTAAAAGAAAAACCAATAGAAGAAAATTTCATGGCAGGCAACAATAAAGTCTTTTGTGATTGAATGCAACAAATTATTTAAAAACTCTTCATAATAAATTTATCAAAAAATTATTTTATGTTTGTATCAATTAATTATGTTGTCATCGCTTGAGGGCAATAAACCCATATATTGTTGCATAGCCTTATCAGGTTGCCGCCATAAATTAAAATAAAATGGTGAAACATAAAGAGCTTGTGTCATTATTTTTTGCCTTGTAGCAATTGATGGCATATCAGTAAATTCTTGAAACATAGAATAACCAAAACCCAATCGCCCGCCTGCCACCTTAAAATCCAACAGTTCAAGCATAGTGGGGAAAAGGTCATAATGGGTTACCTGCCTTTCATTTGCCAGCCTTAATTTTTGTTTATAGATAAAACCATAAATATCACGATGGGGATAAAGTGCATCCCATGTTTTAATATCAACATAAGCAATGGCAGTCATACGATGGTCGCCCATCAATAATATCTCGCTATCTTTAAGTAAATTCATAGATTCAGCTTTGGCAAAAAAATCATGTAGTGCTTGGGCGGTGCATTCCACCACCTTATCCAAATTATCCACATTGGTTGGTGCATTATAATGGCAAGAACTGCTAGCTGGCAAATGCATATCAATGGTTGCGATGATTAAAAAAAATGGTGTGCCATCTATTTTTCTTCTATCTTGCAATTCTTTTAATTTGTTATAACCTTCTTCCAAAATAGGGGCATCGTGCAATCCCCATTGTCCTTGTTTTTCGGAAATGGCGGTGCCATAACCATTTTGTTGAAAATATTCCATGTGATAAGCTTCATCAAAATGATGGGTTTGATTATAAAAATCCGCAAGCCCAGCCGAATTGCGAAAGGCGGCTTGAATAAAAACATTGTCATAACCATATTTTTTTAAAATATCGCTTAAACAAATTGCATTTTGTAAAACGGTGGAATCGCCATGGGTATTTTTTAAATCAATAAAAAATACCGACCTTATCGGCAAACCACATTGGCTAGCAACATGACCTGATTGGGTATGCACTGCCGTGCCGATGGTTTTAAAATTGAGCACCAATGATTTATCCTCAATAGGCTGTAAAGCCGCTAATAAATTTCGCCCATAATAGGCTGGGTGCTTAAAACTATCTTCTAAACTTTCAACATAAATCACTATCAAATTTTTTTTCTTTTTGGGGGCAACGATCGCAACTTGTTTTGGGTCAATATAATTTTGTTGAAAATAATCTGGCTGATGTGGCCACGGCACACGGCTATAAACAAAATCGGTTATATTGGCCCCACGCCAAAAAATCGAACAACTAACCATAACAATCATTAACACCAAAAAAAATTTTATCCTTAATCGCCACCAACCAATTTTTTTTATTTGCAATGGATCTTTGGTATTTTTTTTTAACCGCAAAGCTATCCATTGGTCAAAAAATGATAACAATAATGCCACCAACCATGGCATCAAAATCAGATATAAAATGCCAGTTTGGGTATAATAAAATGGTGCTTCCAAACCTTTGGTGCCAAACATCAATAACATAGAAATGGTTTCCATGCTTGGGCCACTAAAATTACGCCATAACCAAAGATGAAACCCATAAAACATCAAGGGCACATAATAAGGCAATGCCCCCAACAATAGTGAAAAAACGCCCAATTGTTTAGCAGTTAGCATTTTAAAAAAACGGCTTTGACCACCGCCAGCTAAATCATCATTCGCCATATTTTTATTTTATTGTGCGGTTAGCATCCGATATTAATTTTTGCATTTTTAAGCGATGATAAAAAAATTGTCAAGAGATAAGGCAAATATCATCATCTACCTATCTGGCAACAGGCCTTGTCCAAAGATTAAGGTAGGTTTTAGAATATTGCAATGATTCGCCAATAATTTTATGCCATTCATCAAGATTGGGATAAGAAGGATGTTTTTGAAAAACCGAATAACCAAGCCCCAAACGCCCGCCTTGAATCTTAAAACCCAAATGTTCTAATAAACTAGGAAACAGGTCATAATGGGTTATATCATATCTCATAGGTTCTAAATTTTTTTGCAAAAATAAATTATAAATATGCCGCACGGGATAAACCGCATTCCATTCAACCATCTTAATGCCTTTCATACCAAATAACAAATGGTCTCCTATAATAACAACATTGCTATTGGCAAATAAATTATGATGATCGGCTTTGGTAAGAAAATTTGCCAAGCTAGCACTGGTGCATTCCACCACCTTATCCAATGTTTTATCTTTGGCATCAACGGTGCAAGTCGAATCAGCCAAAGGGTGAAGGTCAAGCGTAGCCACCATCAATAAAAAAGGTTGCTGTGTATTTTTTTTATGCTTTTGTAGCCATAGCAATTTTTTATAAGTTTCTTCAAAAATATATTCATCATATAATCCCCACTGACCTTTTTTATGGGGCGTCAAAGCATAACCACGCAAATTCCAATCTTCTAAATAATAGGTTTCATCAAATTGATGGCTATTATAAAAATTACCCATACCACCCGTTTTGAAAGTTGCCCCTTTCATAAAAACATTATAATAGCCGTGGGTTTTTAAAATATCACTCAGGCAGGTGGCATTGTGTAAAATATGTTTTATTTGTTTTTGTTGTTTATTAACATTGGAATTATTTTTGCCAAATAAAATACTCTTTAAGGGCAAACCACATTCTAAACTTACATGGGCGGATATGGTATAACTATTGGGCGGAACTTGATGAAAAGTTAATTGCATGCCTTTATTTTCAAAAGGCAATAGATGGGGTATAAGATTGCGACCAAAAAAATCTGGCTGGCGAAAATTATCTTCAAAACTTTCTAGAATAATAATTACCAAATTTTTTTTATTGTCTGGGGGTGTGATGATAACATTTTTTGGGTCAATATAATGGCGAGCAAAATAATCAGGGTTGTTCGCAGTTTGAAAAACTTGTTCGCCCTGTAAAAAATCCTTCAATTTCATATCCACTGACAAATTCATAGTATTAGAAACAATAAAAAAAATAATTGCCAACCATTTCAAATAGAAAAAAACCTTGCCAAATATGTTTAAAATGTTTGGTAAATTTTTTTTTGCCTTAGTGTTCAATACTAATTGCAAAACAATGGGCAAGATAAAACCACTGCCAACTATTCGCACTACCTTTACCAACAAAGCCAATAATAAAGCTATCACCAATGGTATTAAAACCACAAAATAAATAAAAGTTAGATAAACATAATTGGCAGCTTCTATACCATCAACCCCAAAGGCAAGATGATTCATCACCTGTGCCAAACTTGGCATATCAAAATATCGTTTTAACCAATAATGAAAATAATAAATCATCAATGGCAAACAATACGGCAAACCAGCCACCAGCCATTGCCAGCTAATTTTTTTTAAACTCAGATGCGATAATTTTCTTTTTTGCAAAAATAACCAACTAGTCCATCGCCGCCTATTCAACCGTTGAAAACCAAACTTAAACAAATTATGTTGTCCCTCATTATCTATTTGCTATTTTAACCCATGCCCCTTCGGTTTGTTTTAATCTTGCCAATTTTAATTTCTTAAAATCATCACCTGCATGATAGGAAGACCGCGTCAATGGGCTAGCCGATACTATCAAAAAACCTTTTGCCAAAGCCACTTCAGCCAATTCGTCAAATTCTTTTTGATACCAGAATTTTTTTACCGCGGCATGTTTTTTGGTTGGTTGTAAATATTGACCAAGCGTTAAAAAATCCACCCCTGCCGAACGGGCATCATCCATCACTTGCAATATCTCATTGCGTTCTTCGCCAAAACCCAACATCAAACCAGTTTTGGTAAAAATATTAGGCGAAAGTTTTTTCATATTTTCTAACAGCGATAAGGATGTATAATAACGCGCGCCAGGGCGAAGTTTGAGATAAAATCGCGGCACAGTTTCTAAATTATGATTAAAAACATCAGGCGGGTTTTGTGCTATCACATCAATCGCATTAGATTTATGCTTAAAATCAGGGGTAAGAATTTCTATGGTCGTATCGGGATTCATTTTTCGCACCGCCATAATAACTTTTTGAAAATGTGTCGCTCCACCATCGGGTAAATCATCACGATCCACCGAGGTAATAACAACATGCGATAGCCCCATTAATTTGACTGCCATGGCTATATTATATGGCTCTTTGGGATTGAGTAGCCGAGGGCGACCTGTTTTAACATAACAAAACCCACAGGCACGGGTGCAAATATCCCCCATTATCATAAAGGTGGCATGTTTTTTTTGCCAACATTCATGGATATTGGGACAAGCGGCTTCGGCACAAACAGTGTGAAGGTTATAATCCCTAACAATTTTTTCAGTCGCTTGCCAAGATAAAGATGGAGTGGTTGCCACCCGCACCTTTAACCAATCAGGTTTGGCAAGGCTCAACTGGTCAGGGCGGTGGCGTTTTTCTGGATGGCGGGGCGGAGCAACATTGTTGCTATTAGCAAAACGGCGAAAAGATGGCGAAGTCATTGATGTGTTTATAACAGAGGCACGCCAAAAAATCTATCAATTAGCTTATCATTTACCCCCATCATCACCTATAAAAAAATGCCCCTATTTTTCATCATAACCACGCTTAAAACCCGCCGCCAAATCTGCCCAAATATCTTCTTTATCTTCAAGACCAATTTGCAAACGCATCAAGGTGGGGGTGGTGGCATCCTCCACTTCACCTGATTTTTGCCATGGGGTTATCGCCCGATTGGGAAAATGCGGCACAATAAGGCTTTCAAATCCCCCCCATGAATATCCCATTTTAAAAATATCCATCTTATCAACAAAATCTGCCAATTTATTTTTTGCTAAGGCTTCAATAATAATAGAAAAAACCCCTGTGGCACCATTAAAATCACGCTGCCAAAACTCATGCCCCACACTACCCTTGATGGCGGGGTATAAAATTTCTTTCACTTTTTTTTCACCCTGCAATTTTTTTATTAACCATGCGGTGGATTCTTGATGCTGACGCAAACGAGTCAATAATGTGCGTAATCCCCGCAACATCATATAACAATCATCTGCCGATACCGAAATACCAAGCGCCCGCCTGCCACGGTCAAGCAGGGCAAAATGCTCGGCATTATCTGCCACCACTGCCCCCATCAAACCATCGGCATGACCGCAAATATATTTGGTAAGGGAATGCATAACAAAATTAACCCCCAATGTGAGTGGTTTAATACAAACCCCCGCACCCCATGTGCTATCACAACCGACCAAGATATTTTTTGCCCGTGCCATAGCCACAATGGCTTGGGTATCGCATATTTCAAAAGTTTGTGAACCGGGGTTTTCTATCCACACCAACACTAAATTTTTTTCATATTCAATTATTTTTTGCGATAAGGTTTTTGTATCCATCGGGTCAAAATACACCACCAAAACCCCAAGCGGTGTTATCATTTTTTGCAAGAAATTCTTCACTGGGTCATAAACATTGTCAGCCACCAACATCACCGCATTTTTTTTGACTGAGGCAACCGACAAAAATAATGTGGTAATGGCATTCATTCCTGATGATGCCAGCATCGTATCATAACCTTCTTCCAATTCGGTTAAGGCGGCACGCAAATAATCAGCGGTTGCTGTGCCATGCCGCCCATAGGTTATTTTTTGCTTTTTTATTCCCAACAGATGGTCAAGGCTTTCATGTAATATCGTGCTGGCACGATAAGGCGGTGGATTAATAATGCCATCGTGTTTTTTACTATCACGACCCATCAATGTTAATTTGGTGCCGAGGCGAAAATTATCTTTACTATATTTCACCATAACAATATCCAAATGATTTTTTTACATAAAAAATACCAAGCAAAAATTAATGTCTGTTATAAAAATTATGTTATTATTTTTTAATGATAGATAACCAAATGTTAATAACTAATCCAAATGGTTTTTAAGGCAGTGTATTTATCAAAACTATGCAATGACAAATCACGCCCAAAACCTGATTGCTTAAAACCACCAAATGGCATAGTAAAACCACCCGCATCAACATTATTAATTGACAATGTGCCAACATGCACTGTATCAGCCATACGATGTGCCCGTGATAAATTATTTGTCCAAACACTACCTGCCAAACCATAGATTGAATCATTTGCCAAACTCACCGCTTCATCATCGCTATCAAACCCGATCACCGATAACACCGGACCAAAAATTTCTTCTTGGGCTATTTTCATATCATTTTTAACATTATCAAAAATCGTAGGTTCAACAAAAAAACCTTTGCCGTCTATTTTCACTGGATTACCGCCCATCACCAATTTAGCCGATTGTTTGCCACTATCAATATAATTTAAAATTTGTTTATGTTGTTTGCCATCAAGCACCGCACCCATCATCGATGTTGGGTCAAGCGGATCTTTTGGCATATAGTTTTTTTGTCCCCGTTCCATCAGCATAGCGATAAATTTTTCTTTAATTTTATTTTCAACCAACAAACGAGAATTAGCCGAACAAACTTCCCCTTGGTTATACCAAATACCACGCGCCGCATTATCGGCCGCCATTTCCAAATCGGCATCGGCAAATACTAAATTGGGGCTTTTACCACCGCATTCTAGCCAAACCGCTTTCATATTTGATTGCCCAGAATATTCAAGAAAATATTTTCCCACTTCGGTTGAACCAGTAAAGGCAATAACATTAATATCCACATGAAGGCCCATAGCCTTACCACAGGTTTCACCAAAACCGGTAATCACATTCAAAACCCCATCGGGCAAACCAGCCTCCGATGCCAATTTGGCCGCCAATAAAGCTGACAATGGCGATTGCTCGGCAGGCTTCAACACCACCGAATTACCAGCCGCCAAGGCAGGTGCTAATTTCCATACCGCCATCTGTAAGGGAAAATTCCACGGCACCACCGCACCCACCACACCCACTGCTTCACGCCTTATCATGGCTATGGCATTGTTATCAGGGGTTGGGGTTATTTCATCATAAATTTTATCAACCGCTTCGGCATACCAACGAATGGTGCCAAATGAAAAAGGAATATCATCATTGTAGGCATAAGAAATTGCCTTGCCCATATCCAAAGTTTCTATCAAGGCAAATAATTCTTGGTGTTTTTCAATCAGGTCAGCCCATTTTAATAAAATGGTTTTACGGTCGCTTGGCAACATTTTAGACCAAGCCCCCCCTGTAAAGGCTTGCCGTGCCGCACGCACCGCAACATCAACATCCTGTTTATCGCATTCGGCTACCTCAACGATCACCTCCTCAGTAGCGGGGTTGATAGTCTTAAATGTCTTACCACTTAAAGCATCAACAAATTTTCCATTGATAAAGGCTTTGGTATCTAATTTTAATGATTTGGCTTTTTTTTGCCAATCAGATTTACTAAGCATAGACATAATATGTTTCCCCTTTTTATTTGATATTGTGCCTTTCATTGTATGATAAAAAAATAAAAATAGCAAGCCATAAATTTTTAAAAAATATATCTGCTGTTGGCTTCAAAATTCTTCACAAATTAATTCTGGCAATCAAATTGCAATGGGTTATAGAAGTTTATAGAATATCAAACAAAAAAATTCCTGAAACCTAAGAATCAATGATATGGCAAAAAAATCAATTTTTGTAGTTATTATGGCGGGTGGTCATGGCACCCGTATGAAATCCCGCTTGCCCAAAATTTTACACCCATTGGGCGGCTTACCCATCGGTGCCCATGTGATGCATTTGGCAGAAAAACTATTACCCGCCAATATTTTATGCCTGATACCGCCTTCAGATAATACAGAAAAAGATAATGGATTAAAAAATCTTTTTTATCCCCATCGTTTATTGACACAAGATAAACCGCTGGGCACGGGTCATGCGGCCAAAATTGCCGCTCAAGAATTTGATAAAGAATTTATTGGCGATGATGATGACCGTGCGGTGGTGGTTTTTTTATATGGCGACAGCCCATTATTTCGCTTAAGCACGATCGAAAAATTGATTAGTCAATTAGACGACCATGATTTAGCACTTTTAACATTTCAATCTTCTACCCAATATCCATATGGTCGTTTGCAAATAAAAAACCATCAGGTGGTTGATATTATTGAAGCCAAAGATTATGCCCACACCGCAAACAACCAAGAACAAAATAGCATTTTTAATTCTGGTATCATGGCAGTCAAATGGCAATTGGGCGATAAAAATCTATATGAGCTATTAACCACCATCAATGCTGATAACCAAGCAGGCGAATATTATTTAACCGACTTGGTAAAAATAGTATCATCAATGGGTTTAAAAACAACCTACCAAATCACCAATGAAGAGGAATGTTTGGGTATAAATAATCAAAATGATTTGGCGAACGCCACCAAAATTTTACAAGATCGCTGGCGGCAAAATTTTATGGCACATGGCGTGCACCTCCCCGACCCATCATCAGTTTTTTTTAGCCACGACACCACCATAGAACCCGATGTTACCATTGAGCCTTTTGTGATGATCCACCCAGAGGTGCATATAGCATCGGGGGCTGTGATTAAATCTTTTAGCCATTTATCTCAAACTCAGATTGGCAAAAATGCCATTATTGGACCTTATGCCCGCATCCGCTATGGCACGAAAATTATGAATAATGCCAAGGTGGGAAATTTTGTTGAAATAAAAAACACCATATTTGGCACAAGTGCCAAAGCCAATCATCTCACTTATCTTGGTGATAGTGACATTGGTGAAAATGCCAATATTGGTGCTGGTGCCATCACCTGTAATTATGATGGAGAAAAAAAATCGCAAACCACCATCGGCAAAAATGCCTTTATCGGTAGCAATAGTGCCTTGGTGGCACCCATAAAAATTGGCGAAGGTGCGGTGGTGGGTGCGGGTAGCACCATTACCAAAGATGTTGATAAAGACGCCCTTGCCATAGAACGCAGCCAACAAGCAAGCATTCTGGGATATCGACAAAAAAAATGGAAAAATAAAAAATAAAAAGGCAAAATCTATGTGTGGCATCATTGGTATTACAGGAACGGACAAAACATCGGTTGCCAGTGATATTTTACAAGGTTTAAGAAGATTAGAATATCGCGGCTATGATTCAGCGGGAATGGCAATGCTGAATAACAATCAATTTCATCGCTTGCGTAGCAAAGGTCAATTAGACAATTTGATAAAACAATTTAGCCAAAACCCCATAGATGGATTATTGGGTATCGGGCATACCCGTTGGGCAACCCATGGTATGGCGACCCCCGAAAATGCCCACCCCCATGTTAGCCAACGGGTGGCATTGGTGCATAATGGTATTATTGAAAATTACCAAGAATTAAAACATGCGCTTGATAAAAAATATCAAAAGCAATTTACCTCAGAAACCGATACTGAGGTTTTGGTGTATATTTTAACTAGTTTTTTAGAATCTGGTCTTAGCCCAGAAGATGCGGTTAAAAAAATGTTGCCGATGCTAAAAGGGGCATTTGCCTTTGTTGTTATATTCAAACATTACCCCGATACTCTGATAGGGGTAAGACGGGGAAGTCCACTGGCGATTGGTTATGGCAAAAATGGCGATGAAATGTTTTTAGGCTCAGATGCTTTAAGTTTATCGCATTTAACCGATCGTGTTAGTTTTTTGGAAGAAGGCGATTGGGTTATATTATCGCCAACCCATGTGATAATCTATGACAAAAATAATCAACAAATTGAACGTATCATACATCAATCATTGGCCGAGGCTACATTGGTCAATAAAGGCAATTATGACCATTTTATGTTAAAAGAGATACAGGAACAGCCAACCGTGATGGCAATGTTATTACAAGAAATGGTGAATCGTGAAAGTAGCAGTATCATTTTACCAAAACTTAATTTGCCATTGAAAAAAATAGCACAGATTCAAATGGCGGCTTGTGGCACCGCTTTTTATGCTGGCTTAACTGCACGCCATTGGGCAGAGCGGCTAGCCGAGATTCCTTTTCAATGCGATTTGGCATCTGAAATTCGCTATCGCCAACCACCATTTCTAAACAATACTTTGGGTCTTATTATTAGCCAATCAGGCGAAACAATGGATAGCCTAGAGGCAATAAGATTTTTTCATAAAAGACATATTCCCACCCTTGCCATCATCAATGTTTTACAAAGCACTATCGCACGAGAAGCCCAAGCAACATTATTCACCCATGCTGGTCCAGAAATTGGGGTTGCCAGCACCAAAGCCTTTACCAGCCAATTATTAACCTTATTATTTTTTATTTTACAATTAGCCAAAGAAAAAAATAACAAAAATTTTGATAAAAAAATTGAACAAGCATTGGTTAATCATCTTTTGCATTTGCCGCTTATCATGACCAAAACATTGCAACATGACCATGCCGCTAAAATGATTGCTGATAAATTAACCAAGGCACGCTCGGTGCTTTATTTGGGGCGGGGGCGGTGTTATCCATTGGCATTAGAGGGCGCGTTAAAATTAAAAGAAATTTCCTATATCCATGCCGAAGGCTATGCCGCAGGCGAAATGAAACATGGACCAATGGCATTGATAGAAGAGGGGATGCCAATTATTGCTATCATTCCTTATGATGAATTATTTGAAAAAAATATTAGTAATATACAAGAGGTGATAGCCCGCGGTGGGGTTATATTTGCCTTAACCGATGAAAAAGGCAAAGATGAATTACAAAAAAGAAAATTGGCTATCAAAGGATTTTTTACCGTTCCCAACCATGATGTTTTTTTATCACCACTTGTTTTTTCTATCCCCATACAGCTCATTGCCTATTATACCGCGGTGCTAAAAGGGCAAGATGTTGATAAACCCCGCAACCTTGCCAAATCAGTTACGGTAGAGTAAAAAAAATATCATTATTTTTTTATTATAGTTTTTTGCCATGGGATATTTTTTTAAACAATCATTTTTTTATACCAAACTTCTTAGAAGTTATCGTATCACCTATATATTCATAAGTTTAGTCATTGGCAACACCACCAGCCATTTAGCAAAAGCCGAATGGTTGTTCCAAGCCAATGCAGAATTTTATATCCCTACAGCAACAACTATCAATCAAGATGGCAAAACCGCTAAAATTTCAAATGATCAAGGTGGTGGTTTTTCAGCCATATGGGGTTATCGCTTTTTACAACATATTGATACGACTTTAGAATATGTTTTTTTACACCATCATTCGCATATAAAATCGGGTGGTCTTTTCAACCACTTACCTGTCAAAAATTTTTATGTTAGTCACCATCTTGCCTTAGCCAATATCGGTTATCATTTTGGGCGTTATGCGGGTTTAAAAAATTTTGGTATTGATATCGGCACTGGGTTTGGGGCAGAAATCACCAATGGCGGTGTTGGTTTATATCATGCCAGCCAATTTGTTATGCCATTCAAATTGGCAGTGAATTATCAAATCAATGAAATTTTCACAATGGGTATTTATAGTCGCTATTATTTTCCTATTGGTGATAATGGTACAGCCAATGCAAAACCAGCCAGCATTGCATCAGTCGGTGCTTTTTCGGCAGGGCTATCTTTGGGATTAAATTTTTGATAAAACAGGCAAAATAATTTCTATGGCGGGTATGGTTCAGTGGTAGAATGTCAGCTTCCCATGCTGAAGATGAGGGTTCGATTCCCTCTACCCGCTCCAAAAAATATCTTTTGCTAAAAAATAAGTATTTTACCTTGTGATAAAAAAGCTTTAAATAAATCAAATATGCATGATATAAAATTTATTCGTGATGACCCAGCGGGTTTTGATGCGGGCTTAAAACGCCGTGGCTTGCCACAACAAAGCCAAATGATTTTAGAACTTGATAATGCTTGGCGGCAAGCACAACAAAAATTAGAAGAAACTCTGGCAAAACGCAATGCGGGTTCTGTGGAAATAGCTAATTTAAAAAAATCAAACCAGCCGACCAGCGAGGCGATGGCGATGTTGCAAGAATTAAAAAATACCATTTCACAACTTGAAGAGGCATCAACCAAGAAAAAAACCAAACTGGATGAATGGCTTGCCACCTTGCCCAACCTACCCGATTCTTCGGTGCCAGATGGCAAGGATGCCAAAGACAATGTTGAAATTCGTAAATATGGTGAGCCAATAGAATTATCTTTTCCGATTAAATCGCATGATGAATTGGGCATAGATTTAAATATGATGGATCTTGAAACCGCTGCACAGGTGGCAGGGGCAAGATTTGTATTTTTACGAAAAGACCTAGCCCGATTAGAACGGGCATTGGCACAATTCATGCTTGATACCCATATTGGTGATTTTGGTTATGAAGAAACATCGCCGCCTCTTTTGGTGCGTTCCAAAACGGTGTATGGCACTGGGCAATTACCAAAATTTGCAAGCGATCTATTTCAAACCACCGACCAAAGATGGCTCATACCCACCGCTGAAGTATGCTTAACTTCACAAATGATGGGGCAGGTTTATCACATAAAAGATTTACCCAAACGCTATGTTGCCTTAACGCCATGTTTTCGCTCAGAGGCAGGGGCGGCAGGCAAAGATACAAAAGGCATTCTCCGCCAACATCAATTTTGGAAGGTTGAATTGGTTAGTATCACCACTGCCGAATCATCTGAAGAAGAATTGGAACGCATGACCCATTGTGCCGAAACTATATTACAAAAATTGCAATTACCCTATCGCACCATTATTTTATCAAGTGGCGATATGGGTTTTGCCGCCAAAAAAACCTATGATATTGAGGTTTTTATGTCCGCTCAAGCCAATTATCGTGAAATTTCTTCATGTTCCAATGTTGGCGATTTTCAGGCAAGGCGTTTGCAAGGGCGTTATAAAGATAATGATGGTGTGGTCAAATTTTTGCATAGTCTTAATGGTTCGGGGCTTGCGGTGGGGCGCACCCTAGCCGCGGTGATGGAAAATTATCAAGATAAACAAGGCAACATAAACATACCAACCATATTACAACCTTATATGAATGGGCTTAAAAAAATAGTAAAGGCATAAATATGACAAAAAAACTTTTAATTTTATTGATGGTGCCATTTTTTTTATGGGGATGCGAGACCTTGCCATTTCGCTGGGGTGCTGACCTAGATGTGCAAGATATTGTTAGTAAAGATAATAAAATTACCAAATTGCAAAAAGCCAAACCAGACAAACAAGTGGCTGAAGGAAGGTTATATAAAACAAAGCTGGTTAGAAAAAAAATTATTTACAAAGTGCGCAAGGGTGATTCGCTTTATGCACTGGCACGAAAACATAAAATAAAAATATCCACCCTTGCCAGAGACAATAAATTAAAATCAAACGCAAAATTAAAAATTGGTCAGCGGCTGGTTATCAATAAAAAAGTTCTTAAAAAAGTGCCTATCAAAACTACTAAAAACAATGATGGTATCACCCCGCCAAAAAATCAAACCAAAGTTACCAAAACCGCCATCAGCAATTCACGCCAATTTTTATGGCCATTGAATCCTGCCAATTTGACACAAAAATTTGGCAGAGGTATTAGCCAAGATGGCATTATTTTATCAGGAACGCTGGGGCAAAATGTATTAGCGACCAATAATGGCTCGGTGATTTATGTTGGCACTGATATTAAACCACTGGGGCTATTGGTGCTTATCAAACACAATAATGGTTTTGTATCAACCTATGGGCATTTACAAGGTGCTTTGGTTAAAAAAGGCGATACGGTAAAAACTGGGAAAGCCATTGCCACTTTAGGGCAATCGGGCAAGGCACAACAACCACAATTATATTTTGAAATTAGAAAAAATAATAAACCAACCAATCCCTTAAAATTTTTGGGTGATAGATAAAATAATATAATGGATCATCAACCATCCTATAAAACATATTTATCACTTGTCGAATCGCTACAACCTTTTTATGTGTTTGGCTTTGGCTCACTTATATGGCATCCAGATTTTGATTATGAAAAAAAATTTTATAGTCGCATTTTGGGGTTTCATCGCCGTTTTGGTTTGTGGTCGATACATTATCGTGGCACCATAGAAAAACCCGGTTTGGTATTAGGGCTGGATAGGGGCGGCAGCACCACTGGCATTTGTTTTCAAATACCCAATGAAAAAAAAATACCAGTGGCAAAAAAATTATGGGAACGGGAAATGATATCGCTGGCTTATCAGCCTTTAATTGCCACGGTGCTTATAGCAAAAGATATGATCCCCATCTATGCCTTGGCTTTTGCGCTTGACCCTAACCACAAACAATATGTTAAGCCAACATTATCTTTAAAGGATAAAGCGAAAATAATTGCATCAGCATCGGGCAATGGCGGTAGCAACAAAGATTATTTTTTTAATATGGCACAAAGTTTAAAAAAAATGAATATCACCGACCATTATATTAATTCATTAGCCAGCGAATTAAAAAATATAGGATAAATAATTTTTGACGATGTTTATTTTTATGGTCGGAGTGGCAGGATTTGAACCTACGGCCCCTGCCTCCCGAAGGCAGTGCTCTACCAGTCTGAGCTACACTCCGATGTTCAGATTGCTTGCCTAGCATGAAATGATGTTTTTTTCATTAAAAAAATCCCACCTATGTTTTTTTTAAAAATTATGTTAATTTAATCGCATGACCATATTACATCTTTTGGGTTTATTTGCAGTTTTTTTACTGCTGGCGATGATAGTGCGAAAATTTCTGCCCATTATAATTTTATTATTAACCACCATCTTAATTGGTATGGGGCTTTCTTTCTTTTTTGGTTTTATGCCCGATTACAGCAATGGGTTTCGTGCGGGGCTGGTGCAAAAATATTCTGTCAAAGGCATTTTTTTTAAATCAAATGAATTTATTTTGGTATTACCGATCGAGGGTTTGGTTATGACCGAAGGCAAAATTACCGTGATTGAAATTTCTTGTTTGCCAAAAAAAACCCCTATCGCTTGTAGGGAGTTAAAAAAAGCCGTGGCAACTCGGGAAAAAATATTGGTTGAATATAATCAATGGTTGAGAAAACCCATCACCCAAGATAGCATTTATACGGTAAAATCAGCTACCCCTGTGGATTTATAAAAATTTTTTTCTTTAGAAAAAATAAAAATGTTTTTTCTATGACACAAATGATATGACACAAAAAATTATTACCCGTTTTGCCCCATCTCCGACTGGTGATTTACATATTGGCGGCGCCCGCACAGCCCTGTTTAATTATCTTTTTGCTCGCCACCATAATGGCGAATATAAATTGCGTATTGAAAACACAGATAAAGAACGCTCAAGCGAAGCCGCTATTGCAACGATATTGGCAGGCCTTAACTGGTTGGGCATCAACCATGATGGCGAAGCTATTTTGCAATCAGACAATTTTGACCAACATGTAGAAGCCGCAAAACATTTGGTTAAAAAAGATTTAGCTTATGAATGCTATACCACCATTGAAGAATTACATAATCTACGCACCATGCAAATTGAAAAAAAATTACCACTTAAATATGATGGGCGCTGGCGTCAGCGTGATGAAAATGAACGAAAAAAAATGCGTCTCAATGGCATAAAACCCACCATTAGAATCAAAATGCCACAGCAGGGTGAAATAAAAATACAAGATATGGTGCAAGGCGACATCAGCGTTCAAAATAGCGAATTGGATGATTTTATTTTATTACGCGCCGATGGCAGCCCCACCTATATGCTTTCAGCTGTGGTTGATGATATCAATATGCATATTAGCCATATCATCCGCGGCAGTGATCATTTGACCAATAGTTTTCGCCAATATTATCTATTTCGTGCCCTATTGGCAGACGATAAAAATATTCCACATTTTGCCCATATACCATTGATATTAAATGAAGCAGGCGAAAAATTATCAAAACGCCAAGGCGGCGCCGCCATCAGCGATTACCAAAAAATGGGGTTATTACCCGAAGCTATGGTGAATTATTTATTGCGACTTGGCTGGTCGCATGGCGATGATGAAATTATTTCAATCGCGCAAGGCATCGAATGGTTTGATATAAAGGCGATCGGTAAATCACCCGCCCGCACCGATACAAAAAAATTAGATTATTTAAACCGCCACTATCTTAGTATAACCCCTGATGACCGATTGGCAAAATTGGCAGATATTGATGATATAAAAATGAAAAAATTTATTCCCTTGATAAAAACCCGTGTCAATAATTTACACCAATTAAAATCAACCATCGCAATATTAGCAAAAATACCATCCCACCCTATGGCTAATCAAACCCTTGCCAGCCAATTGCAAAATAAAAAAGATTTACTAAAGGCAATATATGAATTTTTAGCCAGCCAAGATAATTTTACCAAACAGCATCTTCAAGATTCTATCAAGGCTTGGGGGATAAAACAAAATTTAAAAATAAAAGATGTTGCACCAACCATTCGTCTTGCCTTAAGTGGGTTAGAAAATTCGCCAAGCTGTTTTGATATGCTAGCTACATTGGGAAAGGATGAATCATTAACACGCTTACAGGCGGCAATGGAATAATAGAAAAATATAGTTCATCGTGGTGAAAAACATTAAAAGGCATAACCAATTTTTGCCCCAACCTCTATCGTTGTATTGGCAGGTTCTGTAAAAGAAAGCGTAACATTGCCATCACTGCTAACATTAGTGCCAGAACATACACTATCTTTTATAATATCATCTTTTGAACTATTTAATTCCCCTACACATGGCAAAGTATAATTAACCGATTGACTATCAGCTATATCCCAATAATTAAAAAATGGTTCAAAAACAATGTTTTTATAACCCAATGCTAGCGATATTTTAATACCATAACCGACCGATTGCTGATTTTTAAAAGGACCACCGGGTAAATTAAATTTAATAAGTCGAAAATTATTCTCATCAACTTGCCCAACTTCTAGCGGTTCAAAATGTGTATGTTGCGCACCAATTAATAATAGATCATATTCGCCACCAAGCGAAATATGCCAAACATCATCATTATAGTTATATTTGATACCAAAAGGCATATAACCAATATGATTTTCTCGGTCATAAGCCAAACTCCCCGTATCAGTTCTTTTACCACCATCATAATTACCTGTATAACGATAACCAAAACCAGAAAAAACATGAAAAGAATGATTTGGCTTAATTATTTTTTCATAGCCTGTCAAAAGCCTTATTTCGGTCAAAAAATAGCTAGCATTATCATGCGATCCTGTACCCGCTGAGGTATATTGCAATGACCCGCCATAAATTGTTATATCAGGTGCTATGGTGCCACCAAATTCAAATCGCAATTTACCAAAATAATTCGCACCAAATAGAGGACCTTCATTTTTAATAAAAAATGCACCATTATTGGTTTCGGTATAATTGTAATAGGCACTTAAGGCAGATATTTTATGTTCATAAGTGGCGGCACGAACAGAATGTGTGGTTATCATATATGCTGATGATATCATCACAGCATAGATGATAGCTAAACATAATTTTGTAAAATACCCCTGCCTTAAGAACATCACAATAGGCACAATAATTCTATTCATCATCATGTTTAACATATCATAAAATAAATAAAATTGTTTAAATATGAATCGCCCGACCAAAAGCTGCCATAGCCGATTCATGTATCATTTCTGATAAGGTGGGGTGGGGGAAAACACTATGTATCAATTCGGCTTCGGTGGTTTCTAGGTTGCGTGATAAGGTAAAACTATGAATCAATTCGGTTACCTCGGCACCTATCAAATGCGCACCCAATAACTCACCAGTTTTGGCATCAAATATAATTTTCACCATACCCATGTCTTCTCCAAGCGCGATAGCCTTACCATTACCCTGAAAAGGAAAACGACCAATTTTTGTCTTGATATTTTTTTCCTTCGCCTTGTCCTCAGTCAAACCAACCGATGCAATTTGTGGATGACAATAGGTGCAACTTGGAATATTATCTTTATTAAGGGGGTGGAGTGGCTTCACCCCAGCAATATGCTCAACCGCTATCACCCCTTCATGTTCAGCCTTATGAGCCAGCCATGGCGGCGCACCCATATCGCCTATGGCATAGATACCAGCCTCAGCGGTTTCAGCCCATTGATTGGTAGCCACAAAACCCTTTTCAAGTTTGATGGCAGTTTTTTCTAAACCAAGGTTTTCGCTATTAGCCGTTATACCCACTGCCGATAACAAAACATCAGCGGTCAAACTTTCAATCCCCTTGTTGGTTTTAATATCCAATTTCACCCCATCGGCAGTTTTGCTTAATTTTTCAGCCTTGCTATTGGTTTTAAAATCAATCCCTTGGGTTGCCAATATTTTTTCAGCCATGGTTGATATTTCTGTATCCTCTTGCGGTAAGATACGCGGCAATAATTCCACCACCGTTACCTTAACACCAATTTCATTATAAAAACTGGCAAATTCTATACCAATAGCACCGCTACCTAATATTATCATCGTTTTGGGTTGCTTTTTTGGCTTTAAGGCATGTTTATAATGCCACACCAGCACGCCATCGGTTTCAAACCCCGCTATTTCCTTTGGGCGGGCACCAGTGGCAAGAATGATATTTTTGGCGGTTATGGTTTTTTCACTTTTATCAGCCATCGCCACCACCACCGACCGCTTGCCTACCGCCCCGCCTGAAAGCCGTGCCATGCCGTTAAAAACTTGAATATTATTTTTTTTCATTAAATATTCAACCCCTTGCGACAATTTATCGGCAATCCCACGAGACCTTGCCACCATACCATTCAGGTCAGATGCTACATCCCCCGCCACAACACCAAATGTTTTGGCGTGTTTGGCAAGACGCAAAACCTCTGCCGATCTTAACAATGCTTTGGTAGGGATACAGCCCCAATTAAGGCATATTCCACCCAAATGATGTGCCTCGACCAATGCAACCTTTAATTTTAATTGTGCGGCACGAATGGCCGCCACATAGCCACCAGGACCACCACCAATAATTATTAAATCAAAATCTGTCATATTTTTATAGAGTTTGGTTATGAAAAAAACATCAATGCAGGGTCTTCGACATAATGTTTAAAATATTTTAATAATTCTGCACCGATAGCACCATCAACCGCCCGATGGTCGCAAGATAATGTTGCCGACATAATGGGTGCGACCTCAACCCTGCCATCTTTGACGATAGGTGTATCAATGCCCGCACCCACCGCCAAAATTGCCCCCTGCGGCGGATTAATCACCGCATCAAATTGTTTAATGCCAAACATACCCAAATTAGATAAAGATATCGTGCCGCCTTGATATTCCTCGGGTTTTAATTGCCCCTGTTTGGCTTTGCTAGCCAAAGATTTCATTTCAGTTGAAATGACCTGTAATGATTTTTTTTCGGCTTGCCTTACGATCGGGGTAATCAAACCACCATCAATTGCCACTGCCACCGCTATATCAACCGATTGAAATAGTTTGACACCATCTTTTGTAAAACTGGCATTGGCATTCGGCACCTTGCGACAAGCCATCGCCAAAGCCTTAATAATAATATCATTGATACTAATTTTGCTACCCTTGCCCGCCGCATCGGTAGGATTTAATTTTTGCCATTTTTCCCGTAAAGTCGTGATATGGCTAAGATCGCAATCAACCGTCAAATAAAAATGTGGTATTGTGGTTTTAGACAGCGTCAAGCGTTCGGCAATCACACGGCGCATAGCGGTGATAGGCGTTATAGTAAAAGGTGGTTCGAAATTATTATCTAATTTCATCGCGGTTATAGGGGCAGAATCTTGCGCCACATCGCCCGTGGTCGCCATTTTATCAATATCGGCTTTAACAATTCGCCCATGCGGTCCTGAACCCATTATTCCAGCAATGTTGATACCCCGTTCCATCGCCAATCGCTTAGCAAGGGGGCTAATAAAAATGCGTTCTTGATGATTCATCATTTATTTTTGCTTGTTAATTATAAAATAACTTTTATAATAGGAAAGATAAAAAAGCAACCAAAAAACCTCTCTATCATCATATCATTTTTAAGCTTGAAAATTGATAGCAAAAATAATAGGTTAGATAAAGATACAAAAATAAAACAGGAATAGATGATGGCTAAATTTTTTAAACTCCTTATCGCCTTGATTATGGAATTGGTTAATTTTGTTTTTATAGGTGCATGGTTAAGTTTTAAGCTTTTGCTTATAACAATTTTTTTCTTTGCAAAAAAAAAGGGCAATGCACCTGTATTGAATACCCAAGGTCAAAAAGCTTTGGACGAGGATTTCAAAAACCTGACCAAGAGTTTGCGTAAATCTTTTGTTGCATTATTTAACATCTCGGCATTTACGGGTGAAAAAGCCAAACAAAAATATCAAGAAATCAAACAACGGCAACCAAGCAAAAAAAAGCCGAAAAAGAAAAAATCAAAAAAGAAAAAATAAATAAGGAATCGCCATGAATAATTCTTTTAAACTGATATTTGACCTATTATTGAGTCTGGTTGTTTTTATGTTGCGTGCCGCATGGTTGGGGTTTAAATATCTATTGATAACAATTTTTTTCTTTGCCAAAAAAGATGGCAATGACCCCGCTTTGGGCGTTGCCGGACAGCAGGCCTTAAAAAAAGATTTTAAGAATATCGGCAAGGGGTTAAAAGTATCTTTCAAAAAAATGGGGGGTATTTTTAAGGACCTGGTTAATGACCCCAATTCTACCAGCACCAAAGTTAAATCAAAATTAAAAAAAATAAAAAGCAAAACCAAAATTAAAACACCTGAAAAATAATTTTATTATTTGCCTACCAGCGAACGCACCGCATTAATAATATCGGGTATTTGTGGCAAGGCTAGTTTTTCTAAATTCTGGGCATAGGGTAGGGGGACATCTTTACCGCATACTCTAAAGGGGGCGGCATCAAGCCAATCAAAACATTGTTCATTAATAACCGCCATAATTTCAGCACCAACCCCTGATTGTGCCCAACCCTCCTCAACTGTAATAACACGATTGGTTTTTTTTACCGATGAAACTATCGCTGGTATATCAAGTGGTCGTAAAGTTCTTAAATCTAAAACCTCAACCTCAATCCCCGATTTTGCCAATTCTTCGGCCGCTTGTAAAGATTTTCCTACCATAATTGAAAAAGTAATAATGGTCGCATCGCTCCCAATACGCTGTAATTTGGCTTTGCCTATCGGCACTTGCCAATCTTCGCTATCAGGCACTTGAAAAGATTGCCCATAAAGTATTTCATTTTCTAAAAATATCACTGGATTATTATCCAAAATGGCTGATTTTAATAAACCCTTGGCATCGGCCGCAGTGTAAGGGGCAACTACTTTTAACCCTGGCACATGGCTATACCAACTGGCAAAACATTGTGAATGTTGTGCCGCCACCCGTGCCGCGGCGCCATTGGGACCACGAAATACTATCGGACAATTTATTTGCCCCCCCGACATATAAAGGGTTTTGGCGGCACTATTAATAATTTGATCCATCGCTTGCATTGAAAAATTCATTGTCATAAATTCTACTATTGGACGCAATCCATGAAAGGCGGCCCCGATACCAATACCAGCAAAACCCATTTCGGTTATGGGGGTATCAATAATGCGTTTGTTGCCGAATTGGTCAAGCAAGCCTTGCGTTACTTTATAAGCCCCTTGGTATTCACCAACCTCTTCACCCAATAAAAATACCTTATCATCGCGCTGCATTTCTTCTTTCATAGCATCACGCAAAGCCTCCCGCACTGTTTGCATTGTCGTTTTGCCTGTCCATTCGTTTTCAGCAACAGGCATTGCTTCAGTATTTATATGTGGTGCAACGGGTGGATGTTGTTGCAAAGGTTCTTCTACTAGTGGTGGTGCCATATCCGCACCATTGCTTGCCATATCATTTGCCGTATTTTTCGCCATATCGGTTGGTGCATGATGTGATGTATTTTGGCTTTTTGCCATCACATCTTCCAATGTTTCATCATCTTCTAAAATAACCGCTATAGGGCTACCTACCTGTATTTTTTGGCTACCACCCGCAATGATAATTTTTGCCAATGTGCCACTATCAACCGATTCAACCTCCATGGTTGCTTTATCAGTTTCTATTTCGGCAATAATTTGTCCGGGTGTAACTTTATCACCCTCCTTGACCAACCAACGGGCAAGATTACCCTCGGTCATGGTGGGGGAAAGGGCGGGCATTAAAATTTGTGGCATATTAATTTTTTATTGCAAAATATCGGTCCATAGGTCGGTTTCATTGGGTTCAGGGGAGTCTTCAGCAATTTTAACCGCTTCAAGTATAATGGTTTTAATTTTTTGTTCGGTATCTTTTTCTGTTTTTTCATCAAGCTGTTCATTATCCTTTAATATTTTTTTTATATGTTCTATCGGATCATGTTTTGCGCGTATTTCATCAACCTCCTCACGGGAACGATATTTCGCTGGGTCAGACATTGAATGACCACGATAGCGATAGGTCTGTGCCTCAATAATAAATGGTCCATTGCCAGATTCTACATATTGAATTGCCTCCTTACCCAAATTGCGCATCGCCTCAACATCCATACCATCAACTTGGCTACCCTTAATACCATAGGCAATGCCCCTATCACATAATCTGCTGTCATTGGCTGATGACCGCTTTGCCGATGTTCCCATCGCATAACGATTATTTTCAATCACAAATATCGCTGGCAATTTCCATAAAGCTGCCATGTTAAAGGTTTCATAAACCTGCCCCTGATTCAACGCGCCCTCGCCCATATAGATAAAAGACAAACCCAATTTTTCTTTTTTGTCGCCAATGCCATTTTCATAACGATATTGTAATGCCAAAGCAAGCCCAGCACCAAGTGGCACTTGTGCCCCAACAATACCATGCCCGCCATAAAAATTCTTTTTACGGGAAAACATATGCATCGAACCACCCTTGCCCCGACTATATCCCGCACTGCGACCTGTCAATTCCGCCATAACCCCCGAAGGTTTCATACCTGATGCCAACATATGCCCATGGTCACGATAACTGGTTATCACACAATCATTTTTTTTCATCACCGTCTGTAAGCCCACCACCACCGCTTCTTGCCCTATGTAAAGATGACAAAACCCCCCTATCAAACCCAACCCATAAAGTTGCCCCGCCCGTTCTTCAAAACGGCGAATAAGCAACATTTGATAAAAATCTTGCTTGAGTTGTTCAAAGCGTTGGTCATTAGCTATATTTTTTGTCATAAACTATATCCATTTCAATATTTTTAGAATGATGATTGGTCTGGCTAATTTTGTGTTTTTATAGAATTTTGTATCCCGATTTGCAAGATAAAAATATTATCAATCATCTCATCATTTTTATTCTATTTATCAACAGATTATTCACAAAACCGCCTAATAAAATGCAAAAAGAAATATGGGGATAATGTTGTAATATTCTTTTATCAAGCGAATCATTCTATATTAACTATATTGCTATGATTGATTATCCTGACCCAACCGTTTTAGAAAAACCTCTAGAAACCACCGAGGGTTTATCTTATCATAATGATAATTTGCCTGATACTATACCATCACAGCTTAAAGCAACATCGGCAGACCATCATACCGCTAAGCGGCTTGAAGTGCCCTATAATATCGAATTGGAAGCCGCGCTACTCGGTGCCTTATTACGCAATAATGACCTTTATGGTTTGGTGGCAGATATGGTCCATAAGTCTGATTATTTTTATCATCCCCTGCACCGCAAAATTTTTGATTATTTTATAGAATTACAAGATAAGGGGCAACTTGCCACCCCTGCCACTATGCGCCATTTATTTCAAAGCGATAGTAAAGATGGCGATATCAACAAACATGATACCAGCCGTTATTTAGCAGAGATTGTAAGCTATGTGCCAAGTTTGGTTAATGTGAAAGATTATGCCAAGGTTATTAGAGACCTTTATCGCAAACGACAATTAATAAACATCGGTGAAGATATGATCATCCGAGCACGCGATTTAACCGACCATAAAGCCACTTCTGACAAACAGATAGAATGTGCCGAAGAAGAATTATTTCAATTAGCAGAACATGGTGTTGCCGAAAAATCTTTTGACCGCCTATCAGTATTTAGCAATCGCTTAATCAGTAGTATTGAAAAACGCCGACAAGATAAATCAAAATACGCTGGGGTTGCCACAGGATTTCCGCAGATGGATGATTTTTTTGGCGGGCTTAATCCATCTGATCTTTTTATTTTGGCGGCCCGGCCCGGTATGGGCAAAACCGCTTTTGCCGTTTCATTGGCGGCACAGGTGGCAGGCATTCCTTTGGTGATGGATGCCATACCCGAAGATGAGATAACCGCAAGGCAAACCGAAAAAAAACATGTATTATTTTTTTCATTAGAAATGTCGGCAGAACAATTAACCAATCGTATTTTATGTCAAATGACGGGCGTATCATCTATCAATGTGCGTCGCCAGATGAGCGATGATGATTTCCAAAAATTCTGTCGGGCGATCAATGATTTAAAAGACTCCCATTTGTATATTGATGACAGCCCATCGATTTCCATTACCACTTTACGCCAAAAGGCAAGACGCGCCAAACGCTTGATGAAAAATCTTGATTTAATTTTGGTGGATTATTTACAATTATTGCAACCATCAGGTTTAACCCGGCATGATAATCGTGTAGCCGAGGTTACCGAAATTTCACGCGGTCTTAAAATTATTGCCAAAGAACTCGAAGTGCCATTGGTAGCACTTTCACAATTATCACGGGATGTTGAAAAACGCTCTATCAAACCAACTGGCAAGGTGCCACAGCTTTCCGATTTGCGTGATTCGGGATCGATTGAACAAGATGCCGATATTGTCGCTTTTTTATATCGTGAAGCCTATTATTTAAAAAATGAAAAATCAGACAATGAAGCACAGGAGCAAACCAGACAAAATAGATTAAAAGAAATTGAGCATCTTGCGGAACTTATCATTGCCAAACACCGCCATGGTCCTATTGATAAAATTCCATTTCATTTTAATTCAATTACCAGCCAATTTTCAGCCATGCAAAAATAACCAACCATTATCTAGCATCATCATTGATTAGCGGCGTAAATGTGATGTTATTAATATAATACCCCAAGCCGCCAAATAACCAAACACCAATCCACCCAAATGACCAGCATTGGAAATGGCTGTATCGGCTAGCCTATTCGCTGTTAGTGCTGTCAAAAAATTCAATGCCAAAAAGAATATAATAAAAAACATAGCACGACTTTTGGTTTCAAATGGCGGGGGCATAGCAATATCATTCACTGCCAAAAATAAACTCGCCCCGATCCATGCCGCCACCCCCGCTGACGAACCAATAATGCCAATATCGGATGCTGTGGTCAGCAGATGAAAAATCGCCCCACCGCAAAGCCCAGTAAAAAAAACAAATCCCCAACCCCACCCAGAAAGCGCGTCATAAATCACTTTAGAAAAAACCACTCCCACCACCACATTAAACAATAGATGACTAATGTTACCATGCAAAAACCCATAGGTTATAATTTGATAGGGCCAAATACCAGAAAAAACTTGCCACTGCCAATCACGCCATGGCAAAAACATATATTGTTGTATGATGGTTGTTTTGTCAAATAAAGAAAAAATATTAACCAGCAAAAAAATTATTGCCATCACCAATGCCCATAATACCACTGCATTTGGCAAATTAAAAAATGTTATAGATTTTTGATAACGCATTGATAATCCTGCCCTAATTTTATCTAAAAAAATTTTAATTTTTAAAAACCCATGGCATAACGCACGGTTTTTTTCTTCAAAAATGATAATTGGTCAAACCCCAACAAACCCAAACGACGCATCGCCGCCGCCATATCATGGCTGGTAGCAAATAATCTGTGCAAACTATCGGTCGCCAACAACATTTTTTGATTATCATAAAACCGCTTTCGTTCATAATTTTTAATCACCATATCATCACCCAAATCTTGTTTATGATGTTTAGCTGTTAGTAAAATATCGCTCAGTGCCATAATATCTTTAAGCCCTAAATTAAATCCTTGACCAGCTATCGGGTGAATCGTGTGGGCAGAATCGGCAATGATAATTTGTCTATCCTTGCCATAATGATAGGCATGGCGTGCCACCAATGGATAGGAAAAAACTTGCCCGATCATTTCAATCTTTCCTAACCAATCAGTAAAACGCTGGCATAATTGATAATGAAAATCTTTTGGTGATAATTTTAACAATTTTTCTGCCATTGCTGACTTTTCGGTCCAAACAACATTCATTTTATTACCCACCAAAGGTAACATAGCAAAAGGTCCTGCTGGCATAAAAAATTCAACTGCCACGCCATTGTGGTGGCGTTCTGCCTTTATAGATAAAACCAAAGCTGTGTCTTTATAATTATTTTCATAAAAATTGGTTATGGATTTTGCTAAATTTGACATTTTGCCTTCGGCTATCACCAAAAGCGGTGCTGTCAATATATGATCGGTTTGTAATGTCGCTTGAATTTTTTTATCATCAATGTTTTTTTGTAAAATACTATCCTCTTCATATAGAGTTATATTTTTTTGCTTTTTAATCGCATTTATCAAAGCATAACGCAGGTGGCGATTTTCAACTATCACGCCAAAAGGTTGGTTGTCACGCTCGCTATAAAGTTTTTTTTCCTTATGAATTTCTTTATCAAATTTAATCCCAATATCACGATAATCAAAATGGGTTATCATAGGCGATGCACCACGCAACCCATCGCCATCAACAATACGAATATCATTGATTGGCATTGCATAGGGTGATAACACCTGCCACAAACCCAATGATGCCAAAAATTGTAAAGGCGCTAAAGATAAAGCCACCGCCCGACCGTCAAATTCTGGTTTTAAGGTTTTTTCGATCTTACCATATTCAACTATCGCAACCGATAAACCATATTGTGCAACAGCCAATCCCAAAGTTTGCCCCGCCAAGCCGCCACCCGAAATAATCACATCATAATTTTTTGTCATATTTTTTTTACTATCAATATCATCACAGGCAAATTTTTTTATCCCACCACCATCATATCAATTTATGTCAAACGGGGTAATTGAAAATCTTGCCATTCTTTGTTCAAAGCAAAAACCATTCGTTCTATCAATTCATCATCATGCAGGGGGCTTGCTGTCAAACGCAATCTTTCTGAACCCCGTGGCACCGTGGGGTAATTGATAGGTTGAATATAAATATCATGGCATGTCAATAACCTGTCGGTTATAATTTTGCATTGATCGGCCGCACCGATCACCACTGGCACAATATGGCAATCTGATGGCATGGTGGGAATTTTTGCCGCACCCAAAGCTTTTTGCAAATGTTTTGCTTGTTTAGATAAAGTAATACGCAAACTAGGGGTTTTGCGAATAATATCCAGCGCCGCCATTGCCCCTGCCGCCACATGGGGTGGCAAAGATGTGGTAAAAATAAAACCATGTCCTATTGAACGAATATAATCTATGACTTCTTTTTTACCAGCAACATAACCGCCTATTTGCCCAAATGCTTTTCCCAGCGTGCCTTGTATAATATCAACCTCATCCATCACCCCTGTTTGTTCTGCTACCCCTGCACCTGTTTCACCATAAAGCCCTACCGCATGCACCTCATCAAGATAGGTAATAGCCGAATATTTTTTGGCAAGGGCAACGATAGGTTTTATTTTGCCAAAGGTTGCCTCCATCGAATACACCGACTCAAAAGCAATAATTTTTGGTCTGTCGGGGTTTGCTTTATGGTCGGCTGCCAAAAATTTTTCTAAAGCATCAACATCATTATGTGGAAATATTCTTTTGCTTGCCTTACCATAACGCATACCCGCTATCATTGAATTGTGATTCAAAGCATCAGAATAAATAATCGGGTTGATAGCCGATAATGCCGATAAGGCAGTTAGATTAGCCACATACCCCGAGGTAAAAAGCAATGCTTGTTCTTTTCTGTGATGCTCCGCCAATTTATTTTCTAATAATTGATGCAAATAATGCGACCCCGCTATATTACGGGTGCCGCCCGCACCCGTGCCATATTTTTCTAAAGCATTCTGCATTGCATGAATCACCCGCTTATCTTGTCCCAACCCCAAATAATCATTTGAACACCACATAGTTATTTCTTTCTGCCCGCCATTTTTATCATGATAAATGGCTTTTGGAAATTTATCAGGTATGCGTTCTAGCCCAGCGAATATGCGATAACGCCCCTCATTTTTTATTTTCCCTAAGGTGTCTTTGATAGATTGTTCAAAAAAATCAATGCTCATATTGTTTGCCTATGATGCCAATATTGAAATAGCCTCATCCAATGCGAGAGTCAGCCGCTTAAATAATTCATCCAAATCTTTTTCATTGATAATCAAGGGCGGACAAAAGGCGATTGAATCAAATATCAACGGGCGTAAAATCACGCCATGTTTTTCACATAAAGCGGCTACTTTCGCTGCCACAGCCGTTTCGGGTGCAAAAAATTTTCTTGCCTTTTTATCTTGCCATAATTCAACCGCACCAATTAACCCCACCCCACGCGCATTGCCAACCAATTCATGTTGGCGTAATTTTTCTAAATGTGCCTCGACCTTAGGTGCCATAGTTTTTACCCGAGAGAGTATTTTATCTTCCTCATAAATTTTCAAAGTTTCCAATGCCACCGCACAAGATACTGGATGACCACCATAGGTGAATCCTGTGCCAAAGTTTTTCAATTCACCTGCAAATTTTATAATTTCATCTGCCAATTTTTCATTTATCATCACTGCCGATATTGGCAAATAGGCTGATGACATTGCTTTGGCCATGGTTATCATATCGGGGTTCATGCCATAGGTTTCTGCCCCCCAAAAATTTCCAGTGCGGCAAAAACCGGTAATAACTTCATCGGCAATAAGCAAAATATCATTTTCTTTTAAGAGTGCTTCCAATTTTTGAAAATAATTTTTTGGTGGAATAATCACCCCGCCAGCGCCTTGCAATGGTTCGGCTATCATTGCACCAATATTATCAGCCCCCACCTGTTGGATAGTTGCCTTGACTTCCATCATCATTCTATCGGTAAAAGCCGCCTCGCTTTCACCATCTTGGCTAAGGCGGGGAAAATGCGGCGCCGATAAATGCTTAACAGGTATGATGGGCAAATCAAACCCTTTATGCAAAACATCTAACCCGGTGAGCGATGCCCCTGCCAGCGTGACCCCATGATAGCCATGGTGGCGAGATAGGATCATTTTTTTCTTCGGCTTGCCAATCGCATTGTGATAATACCATACAATTTTGATGGCACTATCAACCGCCTCTGACCCTGAACAAGCAAAAAAAACTTTTGCCATTTTCGGGGTGGTGGCAGGTGCAAGGGCAATGAGTTTTTCTGCCAAATCAATGGCTGGGTCATGGCTTTTATGAGCAAACAAATGCCCATAGGGCAAACGATGCATTTGCCTTTCGGCAGCTTCTATCAATCGTGTTTCACCATAACCCAAAGAGGCACACCATAACCCCGACAAACCTTCGATATATTCTTTACCATCACTATCTTTGACATAAACCCCCTTGCCCTGTTCTATAATGGTTGGACCGCGAGTTTCATGCACCGCCAAATTTGTATAAGGGTGCAAGATATTGGCAATATCACGGGCTTGGGCAGAATTACTTTTGACCATTTGATTTTATCATTCATTGTCCTATCGCAAAATATAATAAAAAGCAATCAAAGCTTAAAACCCCCACCCTTTTAATTACCCGAAAATTCATAGGTGCGGTCAAAAGCCTTAAACAAAGCCTGAGCCTTATGCAAACATTCTTGTTGTTCATTTTTGGGTATCGAATCATACACCACCCCCGCACCTGTTTGAATCACCACCTTGTCATCTTTTAACAAAGCACATCTTAAGGCAATGCAATGGTCACTATCGGCTTGATTAACAAAATCTTTATCATCAATATCACTCATCTGCCCCACCATTTTACTAGAAAAATACCCAACCGCACCAGCATAAAGACCCCTTTGTGTTTTTTCCAATTCGGCAATAATTTCCATCGCACGAATTTTTGGTGCCCCCGAAACCGTGCCTGCTGGCATACCAGCAAGCAATGCCGCCAAACTGCTTTTGTCTTTTGCCAATTGCCCCACCACCTCAGATACCAAATGCATAACAAAAGAATACCGTTCCACCTGAAATTCTTGCACCACCTTTACCGAACCTAATTCTGCTACCTTGCCAACATCATTTCTACCCAAATCAAGTAACATAAGATGCTCGGCTCGTTCTTTTGGGTCATGCTTTAATTCCTCTTCCAATTTTTTATCTTCGGCATCGGTTTTACCCCGTGCTCTGGTGCCCGCTATGGGATATACCGAAACTTTTTTATTATCAACCTTCACCAATGTTTCGGGGCTAGCACCGACAAAGGCAAAATCATCCCAACGAAAAAAAAACATATAAGGTGCAGGGTTCGTGGCACGCAACGCACGATAAAATGCAAGTGGCGATGCATGGAAATTATCATATTGAAAAACTTGGCTGATAACTGCCTGAAAAATATCACCCGCTTTAATATAATCAATGGTTTTATTAACCGCCGCAATAAATTCTGTTTCGCTGGTTAAAAATTGTGGTTGCTGTGGCATGTTTTCAGTGGCGGGTGATGAAGCGGGAAGCGGTTGTTGCAACATCATAAAAGTTTTATCCATCATAGTGCTGGTCTGTTCCAATGCCGAAGAAGCGCTAAGATTTTTTTCATATTGGCATCGCACCACCAACCACGCCTTATCCATCACATTGTCAAATATCAATATTTGTTTTGGCAAAAAATAACGACCATCAGGCAAACCATGTGCATCATGGCGGTGGCTAGGAATTTTTTCTATCAACCGCACCGCTTCATAACTTAAAAAACCAAAAAACCCCGAGGCGGCGGCTGGCAAGCCATCTGGAAATTTTATTATATGTTGATTAAGAATTTGATTAAGGTCAGACAAAGGGTCATGCGATTTTTCTTGCCATACCCCATCATCGCCATAGCGATGAAATGCCTTGCCATTTTGCATCTGCCACAATAAAATAGCTTGCCAACCCAAAAAACTATAACGGGAACGGCTTTTGCCTTGTTCAACCGATTCCAACAAAAACATATGGCGTGACCAAGATTGCAATTTTATCATCGCTGCCACGGGGGTTAAGGTATCGATGGATAATTGGCGATAAAGCAATGCATCATGCTTGATGCTATAATTTGATAAAAACTCTTCTTGGTTGGTGATGGCATTTAACATGTGATAGTAAAAAATTTAATTAAATAAATTATCTAAGCGTTGCCAAAAAACTTCAACACCATAAATTTGATAAAGTTGAAGTAGCCAACTTTCAGTGCTGGCGGCTTGAAATTGTTGTTTGAAATCATCGCTATTTTTTTGTGACAGATTTGGCAAACTGGGTATATGCCGCATGATCAATAATCTTGCCTTATCCGATACCACCACATTAAAAGCGGCAAACAACACCTCCACCACCTGTTGGTTATTTATATTTTGTAATATCGATTCATTGCCCAATATCTGTTGTTGCGAAAAATAAAATCGTTTTGCCGATAATTTTTTGTCAGAACTATATTGGTCAAAATCAAATGTGCCTTTATTTATCTGTTCATCGATATTTTGTTTTTCAACCAACAATGTTTTTTTTGCCTCTGCCAATTGCCAATCTTGCAATAATTGATTTTTTATTTCGGCAAAAGGCGGTAAGAAGGTCGGCTGATTATCCAACAAACCTATCGCTACAAGATTATTTTCATCATTGGTATTTTGATTATCATCGGTTTGATTCAAAACCAAAGGGGCAGTTTTAATATTGTCAGAAAACCCGCCCTCTAAAATATCATCAAGATAGGGTTGATTTGCAACATATCGCCCATTTTGGTAGCGACCTTGTTTATCAATAAAATCAGTGGCGGTAATACGCCCAACCAAACCTGTATCTTTTAATACCTCAGAAAATTTTTTCCCGCTTGCCAATTGGTCATTGACCAAACGGTAAAGATTGTTAAAAGCCTGATCGGTTTTTTTCGTCATAATATCGGCACGCAATGCATCTGCCACATCTGCCAATGGTTTTGGTGCGCCACCGATTTTTGTTAAAAAATGCAAAACGGCAAAACCAAAAGGTGTCTCAATCACCGATGGTATGGTATCACCAACCTCAGCAGTGGTTAAGCCATAATTTGCCAAATCATGTCTCTGCAAAGTGATGGTATTATATTTGGCATTTTGTGGTCGCTGGTTTAGCGATTGGGCGGGATTTTTTTGATAGATACGATAAAAATCATCTGCCGATGTTTTATCAGAAAACAACCATTGGGCAAATTGATAACCCGCTGGCACTATAAATTCTTGACGCCTTGCTTGGTAAGCGGCTTTGATGTCGGCATCACTTACCACCAATTTTTTAACCACCAATTTTTTTAAATCACCGCTGGATAAGGTAAGAATTTGAAAACGGCGATAATTGGGTTTTTGATATAAGGAAGCATTCGCCTGATAAAAATTTTCTAAATCATCATTGGTGGGGTTTTTGATGGTAAGCCCAAGTTGTTTTGTATCCAATGAAATATAATCCACCGCAATGTTTGCATCACGCCCTGGCCAAACCGCCAACAAATTGGGCGTATCAAATGTCAAGGCGGCAAAATAATTTTTTAGCCATGTTTGAGACAGATTTTTTTTTATTTGTTCAATGATGACGCCTTCGCTAATACCATTTTGCTGAATAATCGCCAGATAGCGATCTTTTGAAAATTGCTGTGTGGCGGGGTCACGAAAAGCAGGATTTTTTTGAATCGCCTGTGCCACCACCTTATCAGAAATTTGCAATTTCATATCCACTGCCAATTTTGCCAATAATTCTTCAAGCAATAAATCTTGTAAAAACCTTTGCGGTAATTGTAAATTTTTTTGTTCATCAATCGATAAATTTGCCAAATTATATTCTTGCAATTTATTTTGGTAATAGCGTTCAAATTGGCGAGGTTTAATATCACTGCCTTTCATTTTTACCAATGCTCGGCCCGATGGTGCCACACCGCTTGCACCAAAAGAAATAAAACCTATCGCCAATAATACCCCAAGCACAATTTGAAAAGGGCGATTGCGAACCAAAAAACGAATGGGGGATAACATAGGTTAATCTTTTTTTTGTAAAGGTTTTCGTTTCGGCATAACATCATCTATCAAGCCAAATTGTTTGGCTTCGCTTGCCGACATAAAATTATCTCGGTCAACCGATTTTTCTATGATTGCCAAATCATTGCCAGTATGTTTTACCAATAATTGATTCAAAATTTCACGAATACGCAAAATTTCTTGTGCCTGAATAGCCAAATCGGACGCCACCCCCTGTGCCCCACCCGATGGTTGATGCACCATAATCCGTGCATTGGGCAAAGCCATTCTTTTGCTTACCCCACCCGCTGTTAATAGCAATGCCGCCATGGATGCCGCTTGACCAACACAGATGGTTGATACCGCAGGTTCAATAAATTGCATGGTATCATAAATTGATAACCCCGCTGTCACCGAACCACCGGGCGAATTGATATAAAGAAAAATATCTTTTTTGGGATTTTCTGCCTCCAAAAATAATAATTGTGCCACCACCAATGATGCCACATTATCATCAATACCGCCGGTTATAAAAATTACCCTTTCTTTTAATAGGCGTGAATAAATATCATAGGCGCGTTCGCCGCGCCCTGATTGTTCTATCACCATTGGCACCAAAGTATTATGAATGGTAGATATGGTATCGTTCATGTTTTTTTATAATAAATGAATCAAAAACTAATCGCAAATCAATCGCTGGGGGCACGATGGATGCTTTCAGCTTTTTTAATAAAATCATCGGGCGATAGATCTTTATCAGCAATGGTAATTTTAGCCAAAAGATGTTCCACCACCTTTTGTTCAAAAATCGGTAATGACAATTCCACTTGCAGATTCTTATCTTTTTCAATGGTTTTTAAGAATTTTTCACGCTGGTCGGTTGGGTATTGCATGGCACGATTCATAATCACCTGACGCATTTCATTTTCAGATACTTTGATATCGGCTTTTTCGCCCACATCATTCAATATCAAACCCAATTTTACCCGCCTTGCTGAAATGGCACGATATTCTTTTTCCAAAGTTGTTAGGTCCTTACCCTTATCCTCCTCCTCCAGATGGTTATGTTCAAAAGCATGTTTAACATCCTTAAACACCGATTGAAAATCATTTTCTACCATGCGTTCGGGCAATTCAAAATCCATCAAACGATGCAATTGGTCAAGCAATTGCCGTCTTAGTAAATCATTGCTCTGTTGGTCGGTTTGGCGGGTGATTTCTTTTTTTATCATTGCCACCAATTCCTGTTTATCCTTAAGCCCCATTTTTTTTGCCAAATCATCATCTTGTAAATTTGGCAAATATGCCTTGAGCGCCTTGATAGTGGTTTTAAAAACCGCTGGCTTTTCTGATAATGATTCATCATGATAATGTTTGGGAAAAACAACCTTAATCTCTAGGCTTTCATCCAATTTTTTACCCACCAATTGTGCCTCAAACCCTTCAATAAATTGTCCCGACCCCAATTCCAATTCAAAATCATTGGCTTTGCCACCCGCAAAAGGTTTGTCATCAATAAAACCTTCAAAATCCATCACCACAATATCGCCCTGTTTGGTTTCATTGCGGTCGGTGATGGGTTTTGTTTCACGATATCTTTTTGCCATAGCCACAAGGTTAGATTCAACTTTTTCTGCCATTTCCTTTTCGCTCAATGTGGCACGATAACGATGTAGCGAAATTTTATTAAGTGGCAATTCGGGTATCAAAGGCAATAGATTAACCGCAATTTCGGCAGTCAAATCCTTTTCTAATTTTAATGCCTCCTGATGATTGATGCTAATAATTTCTGGGCGGTCAGCAATTTTAACCGCAAATTCTTTTTGAATTTTTTCCAAACCTTGTTTCAAAAATTTTTGAATGGCATCCGCCATCAATTTATCGCTATAGTTTTTTTTCAAAATATCTATCGGCACCTTACCGACACGAAACCCCGCCATCTGTGCTTTGGGTTGCAAACTTGCCAATTCGGCATCAAGGTTTTTTGCCAAATCAGATTTTTTTACATTAATTTCATACTGCCGTGCCAATTTTTTTTTACTGGTCTGTTTGATATTTATCATCATCTTAACTTTCTATGTATCACATTGTTTTCACATATCGCAAATCAATAAAATTTTTTGGCTAGATTTTTATATCTGGTGCGGGCGGAGGGATTTGAACCCCCACGAGTTACCTCACCAGAACCTAAATCTGGCGCGTCTGCCATTTCGCCACGCCCGCCATTTTTTTTCTTTGCTATTGCCTTGTTATTAATAGATCCCCTTGTTTCACTTTTTATAAAAAAAAGCAAGATATTTTTCCAGCTTATAAAAATCCGCTTGCTAGTTTATCACAAACATCATAAAAACAAATCTATGCCTAATACCATACCGCCCAATGATGATACTTCTGACCTTTTATCACCTTTAAAAGATAGTGCCAATCATTCCCCGCCGCTTGATAATCACGCCCAGAATGATAGCGAAAATAATTTACCAAAGGATGCTACCCTAACCCCACTGATGGCACAATATCAATCATTAAAATCACAACACCCAGATAATCTGTTGTTTTTTCGCTTGGGCGATTTTTATGAATTATTTTTTGATGATGCTATTGAAACCGCCAGCCTGTTAAACCTTACCCTTACCAGACGCGGCAAACAAAATGATAAACCTATTCCGATGTGCGGGGTGCCATACCATGCGGTGGATAATTATATTGCCAAATTAATTGCTATGGGAAAAAAAATTGCCCTTGCCGAACAAATAACCGACCAATCCAGCCATAAAAATTTGATGATGCGTAAAGTGGTGCGCATCATCACCCCAGGCACGGTGTTTGAGGATAGTTTGCTTGCTGATAAAACAAATAATTTTCTTATCGCCATCTACCCCCATAGTGCGATAGGTGGCAAACATAATCCCCCAAGCGAAAAATCTATTGTGGTTGCCACCAGCGATGTATCGACTGGTTTTTTGGCGGTGGAAACGATACCCCTATCGCTGTTATCTGGTTTTATTAGTAAAATATCGCCTGCTGAGATTCTTATCCCCGATAATATGTTAAAGGATGAAAACATCGCCCTGACGATAAGGGATTTTTATGAAAAAATTACCCCCGAGGCACATTCTATTTTTCATCATAAGCGTGGTAAAGAAATGCTTGAACAACAATTTCAAGTCAAAAGTTTGGCGGGGTTTGGCGATTTCAACCATGATGAATTGGCGGTATTGGCGGGGTTATTATCTTATCTAAAACGCACCCAGATCGATACTATGCCGCGCCTATTGCCACCGAAAAAAAATAATCCATCGGATGTGGTGGCGATTGATCGTGCTAGTTTTCAATCTTTGGAGATATTAACCAGCCAATCATCACCCCATAGCAAAAGCGGTAGTTTGCTTGATATGTTGGATAAAACCCAAACCGCAGCGGGGGCAAGATTATTGCGTTCACGCTTGCAACAGCCATTGAAAAACCACCAACAGATTAATGCCCGCCTTGACCTCTTGGCATTTTTTGTTGATAACCAGCCTTTAAGCGATTCTATCAAACAACATTTAACCGCCCTGCCTGATATATCCCGCGCCCTATCACGCCTATCGGTTAAAAAAGGCGGACCAAGAGATTTGGCGGCCATAGCCCAAGTGTTAGAAAAAATCCCTGCCATCAAGCAAACTTTGCGTCAATTTTTGCCAACCAACGATGAACATAAATTATCGCAGGATGAAAAAAAAACCTATCAACCAATTATCCATTTGCTCACCGCTTGCCCCGATATTTTACCCATCAGGCAAACTTTACAAGATGCCCTGTTGATGGATAATTTGCCATTATTGGCACGCGATGGCGGGTTTATTCGTGCTGGGTTTCGCCATGACCTTGATAACATCAACACCCAGAAACAAGAAAAACAACGGCAATTAAAATTGTTGGAGCAAACCTACCGCACCACCACCCAGATTGATAGTTTGAAAATAAAACACAATCATATCTGGGGATTTTATGTTGAAATACCCGCCAAACACGCTGGCAAGATGGCACAGCATCATATATTTCAACATCGCCAAACCCTATCATCATTGGTGCGATATAATAGTGCCGAATTGATAGATTTGGGTAGCGATATTGAAAAAAGCATCAACCGAGCCTTGGCTTTGGAATTGGGAATTTTTGATGAATTGGTGGATGATATTTTAGACCAGCATATGCCATTGATGAAAACCGCCGATTTGATAGCGGTGTTGGACCTTAATCAAACCATCGCCACCATCGCCCGTAACCAACATTTCACCCGCCCCGATATCATTGCCAATGATGATGGCAACAACCGATTGGAATTGCATCGTGCCCGCCATCCGGTGGTCGAGCAGGCACTGGAAAAACAAGCCAACCATTTTACTGCCAATGATATCTTGCTTGATGATAAGCTATTCTTCATGTTGCTCACCGCCCCCAACATGGCGGGCAAAAGCACTTTCTTGCGTATGGTGGCAATTATTGTGGTGATGGCACAAAGCGGATGTTATGTGCCAGCCGATAGGGCAGTGATAGCGGTGGTGGATAAAATTTTCTCACGGGTCGGGGCATCTGATGATTTGGCTAGGGGGCAATCAACCTTTATGGTTGAAATGTTAGAAACCGCCCATATCTTGCAAAATGCCACCCGCCATTCGCTTATCATTATGGATGAAATTGGTCGTGGCACCGCAACCTTTGATGGTCTATCGCTTGCGATCGCCATTACCGAGCATCTACATAACCACATCCATGCTAGATTATTATTTGCCACCCATTACCATGAATTGACCAAATTGGCACAAAACCTAAAATCCATGACCTGCTTTACGATGAAGGTTGAAGAATGGGATAACAAATTGGTATTTTTCCATGAATTAATCTCTGGCAGTGCCAATCATTCTTATGGCATTCAGGTGGCATCTATGGCGGGGGTGCCAAAATCGGTGATAGGTCGTGCCACACATATATTAAAGGAATTGGAAACCCATCAATGATAAAACCCCAAATCAACCCCGCCGATATTCAACATTGGGTATTCGATTTGGATAACACCCTTTACCATCATTCATTCAACCTATTTCAACAGGTGGAAAAATTAATGACCAAATTCATTATGGAAAAATGGAATATGGATATCAATTCTGCCAAGCATTTACAAAAAAAATATTTCATCAAATATGGCACCACCTTAAGGGGGTTGATGGAAAATGATAACATTGACCCGATAGAATTCTTAAATAAAATACATGAAATTGATTACAGCCTATTACCCCGCAATGATAAATTGGCTAGCGATTTACAAAATATCAGCGGGCAAAAATATATCTTCACCAATGCCAATCAAAACCACACCATCGCCATATTGAATCAGTTGGGTATCAAACAAACCATCTTTGCCAAAATGATATTTATTGAAGATATTGATTATATTCCCAAACCAAATATACCCGCTTATGAAAAATTCTTTAGCCACTGCCAGCAGATTCAAAAACAAAATTCAGTCTTGATAGATGATATTGCCGATAATTTAAAAACCGCCAAACATTTCGGTATGAAAACCGTGTGGTTAAAAAATACTTCCTACCCCCATAACCCCGCACCCCATCCATTGCCCGATTATATCGATATGGCAATTGATAACATTGATGATTTCGTTGCCGATATGATAAGGTAAAAAAAAATGCCAAGCGATGATATTGCCCTAATGAAACAATTGCTATCAATGGCAAAACAGGCTGGCAAAAAGGGCGAGGTGCCGATAGCCGCCATGCTGGTCGATAAACATGGCACCATATTGGCAAGGGCACATAATCAGGTCGAGGCAAACCAAAACCCATTCCACCATGCCGAAATTGTGGTGATGCAAAGGGCGATGAAAAAAATTGGCAAAAAATATCTGCTTGATTGTCGGCTTATCACCACGCTTGAACCTTGCCATTTATGTGCGGCGGCGATCGGTTTGGCACGCATCAAAACATTGGTGTTCGGGGGTTATGATGAAAAAATGGGCGGGGTGTTATCTGGGGCAAGGTTATTTGCCCAAAAAAATTGCCACCATATTCCAGACATCATTGATGGTATTTTGGCAAACGAATCAGAAAAATTGATGCAAGAATTTTTTCAAAACCGCCGCTAAAATTAGGGCAGGGTGATATAATATCGGGCGGCACAAAATAGCCATTGCCACAGGCTAGCGAGTCGCCACGCAACGCCACCACAGCTGGCATTATTTTTTTTCGTTGGCATCACCAAAAATACTTGAAAGTGAATAAAAAAATATTTTTTTTTATTGTTTGATGGTGGTATAATGGCTACTAATAATGAAAGGTAAAATATGATAGTTCAAATGAAACCTGAAGAAATTAATGTTTTTTGGCAATCTAACAACCAAACAACATGGGAATATGTTTTGGGAAAATATATGTCCCGTGTTAAGTGGCGAAATAGAGAATTAGAGAATGAGTTAGAAAATGAATTCAATAAAGTGAAATGTTTAGATGATATAAAAAAATTCAAGGATGTAAAGAACTGGTATGAATTTATGTTAGAAAAATATTTTAGATGGAAATTTACTGACGGTAGGATATATGCAGGAAGAAAAACAGAATTTGAAATAAAATATGCATCTAATCAAGTATGTTTAGAAAATATGATTGAAGCTATTTTGCAAGAATCTAATCAGGCAGATGCCCAGACAATGATAGCACTTACAAGAGAAATAGATGGGCTTGCTGTTCCAGCAGGTTCGGGTTTTTTGGCTTTATTATTACCAAAATTATATGGCACGGTAGATAGATATATTGTTGAGAATATTAAAGTCATAGAACCATTTAAAAATCACCCATTAATAAAATATATTAAACTTACAGCAATAGATAATACAGATTTTGAATCCTTAACAAAAATATTTAGAAATAAGGCAGATGAATTAAATAAAAAATTTTCTACTAATGATTGGACGCCTAGAAAAATTGATAAAGTGCTGTGGGCTATTCGGCAACCCCGCAAACCCCGCATTTCAAAATACCACCCTTGATATTGGCTTATCAACACCCCATATTGTGAGATATCAACCAATTAAATCAATCAATTATTTTTTGAAAGGATTAAAAAAATGGAAAAAGAGTTAAAAATCGCTATATGGAACTTTATATATTATCTAGAAGATAATATGTATAGTGACCAAAAAAAGAGTTATTATAAATTGTATATGATGCGTTTTTGTGATGAACCTATGGATGAATATTGTTCTTTAGATCATATGCGAGATAAAATCAAAAAATTTATTCTTGAAGCAGAACAGGGTCAAATTTTAAAATTATTGCAATTTTTATTTAAAAATATTGCTTTAATATATGCTGATTCTAGAAGCAAACTTGCTTCAGTAGACGAATTCACAAAATATACAGAACAACAATTAAATGATATTTTAGAAGGACATAAATTTCCTAGTAGATTTGATTCAAAAGAAAACATATTTTTTGAATTAAAATTACCCTGATAATTGTTGAACGCCTAGAAAAATTGATAAAGTGCGGTTTGCCATAACTGCCCTTTTTTATCATTTTTATGCTTGCTATTGGTGGCGAATTGGTGTAGGTATTTTTTGATGATTCGGCATAGCCGATATATCATTGATATATCGTATTTATATTGCTATGATGATCGTTTGGTGGGCAATGTCGCTTGCCATTAACTAAACTATAAATCAATTAACTTATATCATAAAGGAGACTATATGATGAAAAAAACATTCAAACAAACTCTATTGGCGTCAGCTTTGATAGGTTTGGCAGGTATTGCCAATGCTAAAGATGGGTTCTATGTAACCCCTGATTTCAATTTGCTATTTGTCGATAGTGGCTACACCAAAGATAATGGCACAGGCGTTGGTTTTGGTGGCGGTTTGCTAACTGGCTATCAAATCAATAATTTTCAACTCGAATTGGCGGCTGCCTACCAATATTATGGTGGCACAGGCTCGGTAACCCAAAATCTTACACCAACGGGGCAACAGGCTGCCCTTGGCGGTGCTCAAGTTACAGGGGATGCTGAGGTTGGTGATGGTTCTGGATCAATGACCAGCTCGGTTGATAGCAATGAAGCTTTCATTCCCTTAACATTGGGGGTGAATTATATCATTCCGCTTAATGACAGCGGGTCATTTTCCATTTCGCCCGGTATTGCAACTGGCGTGTGGTTTCACACCATAGATAGAAGCTTCTCTCTTAGCCCTGATGCTAATGTGATTAATGCTACTATTGGTGGTGCAAATGCAACCCAAGAGGGTCAAGTAGCGTTTGGTGCAGCTGTGGCAAATGCTATTACTGCTAGTGGTGGAACTCTAAACCAAGCTCAAGCCTCACAAGCGGTGGCAGCGGGTATTTTAGACGGAAATGCTCCCGATGATTCTGCTAGCGAAACCAAATGGGTTATCGTGCCAGCCTTGAACATGGATTATGCGATATCGCAAAATTTCACCATGCGTCTTGCGGGTAAATTTTATCTTGTGCCATCTGGCTACAGCGATAATTATGATGCCACTAACCAAGCCAATGCCGAGGCAGGGTCAGCTTTGTTTGCCCCAGCCTATAATGGCGTAGAAGATTTCTTCTGGTATGGTGCGGTTAATCTTTCAGCACAATATACTTTCTAATTATAGATTGATGAAATCAAAAAAACCCCGTCTTGGAATCTATCCAAGGCGGGGTTTTTTATTTTTTCAACTTGCAAATGGTGAATGGATTGGATAAAAATTTTTAATGGGCGAATAATGATGAGCGAACAATAATGAGCAAACATAAAAATGATATTGTTATTTTGGCGGCAAAACGCAGTGCCATAGGGTCATTTTTGGGCAGTTTATCTAGCATCAATGCCCCAGATATCACCGCACCATTGATAACATCGGTTTGTGCAGGGTTAGATAAATTGACCGATATTGGCGAGGTGATTTTGGGGCAGATATTAAATGCAGGTGGCGGGCAAGGCCCGGCACGCCAAGCCGCTATGCGGGCTGGAATCCCCCAAACCGTGCCAGCGATGGGGATTAATTTTCTGTGCGGTTCGGGGCTGAAAGCGGTGGCACTAGCCAATGATTATATTCTATCTGGCAGTTGCCAATTGCTGGTGGCTGGCGGTATGGAATCGATGAGCCGCGCACCACACGCTGTATTATTAAGGGCAGGGCTACCCGATGCGATAAAAATGGGCGATGGCAAATTGGTTGATACCATGTTGTCAGATGCTTTATATTGTGCGTTTCATAATTATCACATGGGGCAGACCGCTGAAAACATTGCCAAAAAATTCAACATTGATAGGCACGCCCAAGATGAATTTGCCATAGCCAGCCAAGAAAAGGCGGCACGGGCTATCAAACAAGGCAATTTTAAGGATGAAATTTTACCCCTAACCATAAAGCAAAAAAAGGGCGACATGATATTTGACAATGATGAATACCCTAGGGGTGGCGATATAGATAGCCTAGCCAAATTACAACCAGTTTTTATGAAGGGCGGTTCGGTAACAGCGGGCAATGCATCGGGCTTGAATGATGGCGCCGCGGCGTTATTGGTGGCAAGCCGTGACTATGCCGATAAACACCATCTAAAGCCGATGTGCAAAATTATTTCCCATGCTTCGGTGGGGGTAGACCCCGCCATCATGGGGGTGGGGCCCATCGATGCAACCAAATTGGCGTTGGCAAAGGCGGGTTTGACGGTGGGCGATTTGGATTTGATAGAATCAAATGAAGCCTTCGCCGCACAAAGTTTGGCAGTGATAAAAGAATTGGGGTTTGATGCAAAACGGGTGAATATCAATGGCGGTGCGATAGCCCTGGGCCACCCCGTGGGGGCATCGGGGGCAAGAATATTGGTGACATTGATCCATGCCTTACAAAAAAATGGCGGGCGTTATGGATTGGCAACTTTATGCGTGGGCGGTGGTATGGGGGTATCGATGGTGGTGGAGCGAGAATAAAATCTGGTGGAGCGGGAATAAAAGTTGGTGGAGCGAGAATAAATTTTAAGGTGGGCGGTTAATGGGGGTATCAATGGTGGTGGAGCGAGAATAAAAGTTGGTGGAGCGGGAATAAAAAACCGCCCAGCTAGCATAACTAGACTGGGCGATTAGGAGGAGGAAAGGCTTTTTTACTTCAGCCCAAAGAAGACCTATCAAAATCTATCAAAACCTATATGATGAACCGATGGTAACACCGCTATACCATAAAAGCCCGTCTTCTGGTCTGGGGCTTTCGGTGGTATAATATCCTTCGGTGTTGGCGATATCAATAGCCGAATCGCTATAAACTTCATTATAACCACCAAACACCATATAAAATTTTCCTGCCAAAATAAGCGTCCATTGGTCATCAAGCGCATAGATCAATTCTATTTTTGGCACCAATAACCCCCTGATGATGGATGTGGTATCATCAAATGATGCGGTGCCATCAAATGGCGTAGTATTATCGGTGGTGGTAAAGGTTTTATTCACACTATAAATCATCATGCCGCCACCGACGCTAAAGGTGGTATCGATGCTTTGTAAAAAGGGAAAGGTGTAATTGACACTACTATAGATGGGGAAAAAATTTTCGCTAATATCGCCTTCAAGATTTGTGGCGTCGCCAATTTTTTGCGTTTTGCCCGAACCGAAAGCATAATGCCAGCCAGCGGTGGCTTCCCATTGCCAAGCATCAAATTGATAGCCAAAGCTAAAGCTTAAACCAGCACCAAGCCCAGTTTCGCCCGAACCACGGGTTAAATCAGACGGGATAAGAATAAATTCCCCCTCAGGTTTGATAAACCAGCCGTCTTCGGCTTTGGCAGTACCCACCGCCATCATCGAGGTTAATAATAAACTGGCTAAACCAATTTGGATGTTTTTTTTCATTTTATTGCGGCGATGTTTTTTCATAATAGTATTTTTTGATTGATGGAATAGTTTCGCCCGCTATTATATCATCATTTTTTAAAAAATCAATAGGGGTGGGCATCATTATTGTCTTTTGTTGTTATTTTATTGAATTTTTTGCTATTGCAACAATGAAGACAGGTTATTTTATCCGTTTTCGCTTATAATAATAAAAATTGACCCAAATATTTTTTTTATAAATATGTTGACAAATTGATGAAAATATCTTATAAAAGGTGTAATTCTTTATAATATAAAGAAGGTGGGGTATTTCTTTAGAGTGCCGTAAAAAAGCCAGCATCTTTAAAAATGCTGGCTTTTTTATTTATCGTATCAATTTGATACCATAACCTTTTTGATGACCATTCGTATCCTTTAGAATTTTATTATTGATAGTTTCCAAAACTTTTAGACCAAAATTATTACTTAATTTATCAATTATTCCATATTGATAAAGCACATAAAATTTAAGAATAGTTGTTATCATATCACATATTTCTAATCCACAGATTCTATGTTTTTTATTCCTTTCTTTTATTTTATTTGTTGTGATTACTTTTTGAATTTCGTTACTATCGCTATAATCGGTGCCCTTATTATAAAAATTTTCAAATGTTTTTCTTAATTGTTGGTTTTCATGTTTTCCCCTCTGTTCTATCATAACATCACCTTGTTTATTATTTTCTATTAAAAAACGAACATATCTTTCTAATAAAACATTTAAAGTATAGTGGTAAGGATGGTAAGGGTGGAGATAACGATTTTTATGATTTGTTTTATCTAATACGACAGATATGATATTCATATTATTTTTAGATAAAAAGTCCAAATATATTTTATCAAATTTATTTTTTAGATTAATATCATTTTTTAATTTAGAAAAAATGCCTTTTCCATTAATCACATCAATAAGATGAAAATTAGGTAAATGACCATTTGTATCAATAAATAAATTTCTTATTTCTTCCCATTCAGTGCTAATTTTTTCATAGATATCATTATGAATAATAACGCCTGATAGGCAAAGATAGCGAAATGGTATATCATCTAATGTTGAGTAACGATGATCCCCGCTTTCATCAATATATATTCGATATTTATCTTTCATCATGTCAAATAGGAAAACCTATGTTTAATTTTATTAAATATAGGTTTGGTAGTTATAACAATTTTTAACGAATGGTAAATAATTTTTTATAGTTTGTAAAGTGTTTATTATTTAATCAAATTTATAATTTCAAAAATAACACCTCACCATTGCCGTGATAGGGATGCGATGGTAAATTCCTCTAGCAGTTGTTTGGCGGGGCTATCGGCAAAATAGGTCAGCGATGTTAGGGCGTGGGATACAAATTTTTCTATATGGGCGTGGCTGGCAGCGGCAATGTTATAATTGGTTAATTGTGCCTTTAGCCAAGCAAAATCATCGCTGGTTTTTTTAACCGCTGGTTGTGTGGTGTGATAAAATAATTCATCTAATTTTTTTATGATGGCTTTATCATGCTTGGCATGGGTTTTTAGCAACAATATCGGCAGGGTCATTTTGCCCTCATAAAAATCACCACCGATGGGTTTTTGGGTTTTGGTTTCATCGCCAAAATAATCCAGCCCATCATCCACCAGTTGAAATACCATACCCAAATCGCCACCCAATTTATCAAGCGCACGGGTGGTTTTGTGGGCTGTATCATATTGTTGTAATAAACCTGCCACCGCAAAACTGGCAGAAAATAAAGCACCGGTTTTGGCAAAAATAATTTTTTCATAATTGGGCATGGTCAATGGTTGGGGTTGATGATGTTGTTGATAGCTTAATTGCCATATTTCCCCGATGGATAGGGTGGCGGCGGTGGTTGCCAATTTGCTTAAAACCGCTTGGTTATTTGTTTTGACCATCAATTGAAAGGCACGGGCGAATAAAAAATCCCCCACCAATACCGATAGATGGTTGCCCCAAATATGATTGGCAGTATTTTTCCCCCGCCGATGGGTGGCATGGTCTATCACATCATCATGAAATAAGGTTGCGGTGTGAATAAATTCCACCGCCGCCGCCAAATAAACGATCGGTTTGGTTGTATCGCCCTTTAAGGGTGGGGTGGAGGTTGGCAATAATTGTTCGCTTAATAAACATAATAGGGGGCGAATATGTTTTCCCCCCGCTGATAAAAGATGGTTGGCAATTTCGGGCAACAGGGGTAGATGCGAAATATCAGCCATCTGTAATTCGCTTTTGATGATATTTTGCACCGCCAAAAAATCATCCGCCACCGCCGCCGCCATCGCCTTCATAACATTGTTTAAATTTTTTTGTGTGCGCATAGATATAGTTTTTTTTGATGCAAAAAAAACTTTATCATATTATAGTGTGAAAAACAATTTTATGACAAAGATGGATGATAGGGGTTTGATGATATAGCAATGACTGGTGATATAACTTGCGATGGTATTTTGAATCAAAAATTGGTTTTGTATCAATATAAAATGGGTTATCGGGTGGCGGTTGATTCGATTCTGGTGGGGGCGATGGTGGATCTATCGGCAAAAAATATTCTTGACCTTGGGGCAGGGGTGGGGGCGGTTTCATTGGTGGCACAATATTGGAACAGGTTGGCACAATACCATGCTGTGGAAAATAATATTGATTATTTTCACTTGCTTAAAAAAAATTTATTAAAGGCAAACCTATCTTTACGGCGCGGCAAAAAAATGACCACCCATCATTGTGATATAAAAACCTTTGCCGATAATCCCCACCACAGGGAAAAATTTTGTCAGGTATTGTGTAATCCGCCCTTTGATAATATTGATGATACAACACCCCCGCCCGATGGGTTAAAACGATCGGCATTTGTTTTTCAATCGGGCGATAATATGCTTGATTGGTGGCAGGCGGGTTTGGCGGTATTGCGATTGGGCGGGCGGCTGAGTTTTATCACCCGTTTTGATATGAAAAAAACCATCATTGATTTTTTTTCACAATATAAAGGTTTATTAACCATGCAATCGGTGGTGGCGAATGATCGCACGATAAGATGGCTGGTGGATTTTAAAAAACTACCGAATAACATGGGCGATGTGATAACCCCCCCCGATTTTATTTTACAAACCACAAAAAAAAATGGCACCCATTATACCCCAAAAGCCGATGCTATTTTGGCGGGGGAAGCCTATCATCATTTTCCTTTTTGATGGGGGGCAACATCATGAAAATAATATTATTTTTTATTATTTTAACACCATTGATGGCTGGTTGCCATATCAAGCAAAAACCGCTGGATGAATGTATCAAACAGGGCGGCACAAGGGTGATCCTTTCTACTGGTAGCGGTTTTGCTGTGGGGGGTGTTTCGCTTGGCGTGACCAGCAATATAGTTGATTGCAAAAAACCATCTGCAAAGAAATATAAAGAACAATGATTCCATTTTGACAAATTTTTTGATATGATATAGTAAGAATAAAAACAAAATGAAAAATAAAATGGCAAATGATAAACCGCCGCAAACTGGTTTGGTAACTGGCGTGACTCTAGTTGTGTTTGGCAGGGTTATAAAATGGTCTGGTATTTTGTTCCTTGTTTTATTGTTGGGGATTTTATGGGCTATAATGATAGGTAATAATGAGGCAATTTATGGAGATTTGAATATGATGCGTATGTTGATTTTTATAATGATTTCCTTGTTTATGATTATCATAGGTCAGGTGATGATAATGCGGGGAAAGGGCGATAAAAGAAAATTATGGTAAGGGCTTGACAAGCCTATCGATAGGTTTTATATTGATGGCTGATAGGAAAGATGGTATAACCATTTACACCTATTTTTAAATCGTTAACCATTTTTTTTAAGGAGAAAAATATGAACGATAATTTTTCATTCTCATCGGTTGCTAGTAAGGCACAAGTTACCTATGACGCGGGTTTGCGCCGTTTTATGCTATCAACCTATAATTATATGGCACTGGGTATAGCCTTTACTGGGCTGGTAACCTTGTGGCTTGCGGTCAATACCGAAATTATGCGTAGCATCGCCTCGGGCATTATGCTGTGGGTGGTGTTTGGTGCAACCTTGTTGGTGGGTGTCATGGCACCCAATATCATTTTGCGTAGCCGTAACATCGCCACCGCCCATCTGGCTTATTGGGGCTATGCGGCATTGGTGTCGGCACTTATATCCCCCATGATCTATTCTTTTTTAAGTATTGAAAATGGCGTTTATGATTTGGCACGGGCATTTTTTATCACCTCGGGTATGTTTGCGGGGGCAAGCCTTTATGGTTATGTTACCCGCCGTAATTTGCAAGGTATGGCTGGCTTTTTGGCAATGGCAGGTATCGGGCTTTTCATTGCCTTGCTGGTGAGTTTCTTCCTCAAAAGCACATTCTTTAGTCTGGTGGTTTCTTTCGGCATTGTGATATTCTCCGCCGTGGTCACCGCTTTCAAGACGCAATTATTAAAACAACAATATGATAGTTTCTATCGTGCAGGACCTGCCATGTTATCCCGCTTGGGGATTTTGGGGGCATTGATACTTTATGGTGCTTTTATCAATATGTTTATCAATATATTGCGGATAATGATGCTCACACGCAACAATTAATCCAAAAATTTTGGGCGAGTCATTATGAAAATAGTGACTCGCCTATTTTTTTAAGCCGAATTTTTTTTGAAAAAAAACCCAAGATCATTTTTACACCATGGTGCTTAATATCTTAAAACGCAGTGGCAAGCCAGCCATACCCGCACCATATGGGTTTCAAGCCTCGTTGCTTGATTTTGAACAAAAATTAACTGCCGATTTACAAAAAGAATTGCAAGAATTAGAAGAATTACGTAATAAAAAAGGCAAACATACCGATGTATTGGAATCGGATATTGCCTTGGTGAAAGAAAAAATTTCACAGAATCTTAAAATACTCTATCAAAATTTGACGCCATGGCAAAAGGTGCAGGTTGCCCGCCATGCCGAAAGACCAAGATTTTTAGATTTCGCCCATCATATTTTTCAAGATTTTATGCCGCTATCTGGCGATCGCTATTATGGCGAAGATTGTGCCATCGTGGGCGGGCTAGCATTTTTTAATCAACGCCCGCTGGTTTTGTTGGGGCAGGAGCGCGGCAAAGATACCCAAAGCCGTATCAAACATAATTTTGGTATGCCAAAACCCGAAGCCTATCGTAAAGCCATCAGGCTGATGCATTTGGCAGACCAATATTCTTTGCCAGTGGTATCATTGGTTGATACCCCAGGGGCTTTTCCCGGTAGCGAAGCCGAGGAACGCGGTCAAGCCGAGGCGATCGCCCACAATATTGATGTTAGTTTGGCGCTTTCCGTGCCATTTGTTTCGGTGATTATTGGCGAAGGCGGGTCGGGTGGTGCTATGGCAATAGCCGCGGCAAACCATGTTTTGATGTTGGAATATGCGGTTTATTCGGTTATATCCCCCGAAGGTTGTGCCTCGATTTTATGGCGCGATGCCAAAAAAGCCGAAATGGCGGCTACCGCACAAAAAATTACCGCCGATGATATGCTGGCATATAAGGTGATAGATAAAATTATCAAAGAACCAGTCGGTGGGGCACATCGCAACCCCGACCTTACCTTTACCAACACCGCAAAAGCGATAGCAGAATCGCTAGAACTATTGATAAAAATGGATAAAAAACAATTGATAGAAAAACGCCGTGAAAAATATCTTGCAATCGGGCAATGGGTTGGGTAGATTCGTTAATTGATATGACCTTGCCTAAGATATTTTTTCAGCAAAAGCCCGAATGGCAATTACCCGAGAAAGATGCTACTCCTGAGGCCTTGTGGTTGGATTATCAACAAAACCGCAGGAAATTTTTGCGTCTATCGGCAGGTTCGATAGGCGGGGCATTGGCAAGCGGGGTGTGGGGTATCAATAATCTTGCCCGTGCCGATGCGGCTTTATGGCAACAAAAGGCAAAAATATTTTATCCCAGTAGAAAAAACCTTACATATGATAAGGCAAAGCGATTTCCCATCACCAGCGAATTTGATGCGACCCGTTATAATAATTTTTATGAAATTGGTAGCGATAAGGCGGTGTGGCGGGGTAGCGATTCCTTGCAACCTTATCCTTGGACGGTGCGTATCGATGGTATGGTGGATAACCCCAAAACCTTTGATGTGTTGGATTTGATAAAAAAAATGGGCATCGAAACACGGGTTTATCGTTTGCGTTGTGTTGAGGCTTGGAGCATGACCGTGCCTTGGGTGGGGTTTCCTTTAAAAAAAATGTTGCAATCGGTGGGGGTGAAGTCAGGGGCAAAATATGTGGCTTTTTATACCAAAGCCGATAAAGAAACCATGCCGGGTTTAAGGCAAGTGTGGTATCCCTGGCCCTATAGGGAGGGGCTCACCATCGCCGAGGCGATGCATGATTTAAGTTTTATGGTGGTGGGTGCTTATGATAAACCATTGCCCAACCAAAATGGTGCCCCCTTAAGGCTTGCCCTGCCATGGAAATATGGTTTCAAATCTATCAAATCGATCGAACGCATTACCCTAACCAGTAGAAAACCAAAAACCTTTTGGTCGGATATCGCCAGCAATGAATATGGTTTTTATGCCAATGTTAATCCCAAATATTCGCACCCCCGCTGGTCGCAAGCCACCGAGCGGGTGTTGGGTAAGGGCAAAGAAAGGGTGCCGACCTTGAAATATAATGGCTATGGGCGGTGGATAGCGGGTATCTATAAAAACCTACCACAAACTAGGGAATTATTTTTTTAATAAAAAAAACCATCAGCCGAATTTTTTTTCAACCCAATCATTCAACAATCGCACCCCATAGCCCGACGCACCCGCTTGATAAACCTCGCCAGCGGTTTTTTGCCACACCATACCAGCAATATCAATATGCGCCCAATGCGGTTTGTAATCATCTTTTGCCATAATAAAGCGTTGTAAAAATTGTGCGGCGGTTATGGATCCCGCTTGCCCGCCTGTGCCGATATTTTTCACATCGGCACGATCTTCAAAACAATCTATCAATTTATCATAATAACCACCGATGGGCGATAGTGGCATCTGCCATAATTTTTCATCAACCGCTTCGCCCGATGTGCATAATTCTTTTGCCAATCCATCATGGTTGCTAAATACGCCGGCGCGGTCATGCCCCAAAGCTACTACCATCGCCCCAGTTAAGGTTGCCAAATCAATGATGGTGCTTGGTTGAAAATTTTTTTGTGCATACCATAGGGCATCTGCCAATATCAATCGCCCTTCGGCATCGGTGTTTAAAATTTCGATCGTCTGCCCCGACATAGATGTTACAATATCGCCAGGGCGGGTTGCCGCGCCATCGGGCATATTTTCTACGATCGCCAATATACCGATGGCATTGATAGGTGCTTGGCGTGATGCCAATAATTTCATCAACCCCGAAACCGCACCAGCCCCGCCCATATCCCAAATCATATCCTCCATACCATTTGATGGTTTCAGTGAAATACCACCCGTATCAAAACACACCCCCTTGCCGACAAAACAAATTGGTTTTTGATCTTTTTTACCGCCCGACCATTTCATCACCACCAATTGCGATTGTTGTGCCGAGCCTTTTCCTACCGCCAACAGGGCGTGCATATTTAATTTTGCCATTTCCTTTTCTTGCAAGATGGTTAATTTCAAACCATTTTTATGTAGCAAATGGGCGCGGCGTGCAAATTCGGGCGGGGTAAGAATATTGGCGGGTTCAGAAACCAGCGACCTAGTTAAACACACCCCATCATAAATGGCAGTTTGTTTTTTGCCTAATAATGTGATGGCTGTTTTATCTTTTAATCCCCCTTCATAAATAACATATTCTTTATCAAAATTTTTTTTGGGCGATTTTTTTTCATCGGTAAGGTAAGGGTGAAATTGCCATTGTTTCAAACGATACCCCAACAACATATCAGCCATATCAACCAAAGGGTGAATTTTTTTATCGATCGCCCAATGTAGTGCGATGGGGTGTTTTTTTTTGCTATCTTGTATTTTTTTGGCAAGGTTGATGGTGTGGGTAAACATCTGCCCGCCCAATTCGATGGCGAGTTGCGATGGTGATTTTTTGGTTGGTTGTTCATCGTCATCACCCGTGCCATACAGCAAAATTGCCGACCATTTTGTGCCAGCGGGTGCGATGACCTCCAAAAAATTGCCCCTTTTATTTTTGAAATTTGCCACCAAGACGGCTCGGCTTAATTGCCCTGATGAAAAACCATCAAGGTTGCTGGTGAGGGCGCCCCCCAAAGGCAATAGCAAAATGCCAGTTTGATTATCTGGTGATGATAAAATGGGTTTGAGTTGGAAATCAAGCATGGTATTTTTTTATCATTAAATAGTTTATTTGGCAATCAGGTTTTTGTTTAAAAATTTTTTAATGATGAAAATGACGGCTATGGCAAAAAAATAATTTGATATTTTTTTCTTTACAGTTGGCAATGATGTCATCATCATTGATAGACCCACCGGGTTGTATAATTGCCTTGATACCGCCTTTGGCAAAAATAGATATATTATCGCTAAAGGGTAAAAAACCATCTGAGGCTACCACTGGCGATAGGTTTTTATCGATCAGATGTTTTTTTTGTAAAAAATCATTGACGGCTTTTTGTGCCGCCATCACCCTGCTGGTGGCACCGCCGCCAAGCCCCAAACTACTACCGCCAGCCACAATGGCAATGGCGTTAGAACGCATTTCCTTCACCACCATCATTGCCAATGATAAATCTTGCCATTCCTGCACCGATGGTTCATCGCCCGCCACCAAATTGCAATCATCACGATTGATAATTTTTTTATCTTGGTCCTGTTGTAATATGCCCCCCATGATGGAGCGGTATTTTTTTTCATCGGGCGTTTGATAAGAATCCTGATGTAAAAACATATCATCATCATCGGGGTTGAGCGATATAAGGCGTAATTTTTTTCTTACCATCAATAGTTTTTTTGCGATGGGCGCAATGGTGGGGGCAATGATAATTTCAAAAAATATCTTCAAATCTAAAATATCTTGTGCCAATTTTTCATCAAGCCTGCGATTCACACCAATGATACCGCCAAAAGCCGACATAGGGTCGGTGCGAAAAGATTTTTTAAAGGCACTGCTGATATCGCCCGCCACTGCGATACCGCAAGGGTCGGTGTGTTTGATAATCACCGCTATCGGTTGGCGCAAATAGGCAGTGGTGTATAGAATGCGTAAAGCCGCATCAAGGTCAAGATAATTATTATAACTTAAATCCTTGCCTTGCCATTGGCTGATAGCACCCAAAGCAAATGTTTTGTCGGTTAAAAAATTCCCAGTTTGATGGGGGTTTTCGCCATAGCGTAAAGGAATGGTGTGTTTGGGAAAATGCTGTTCGCCCTTGTCAGATAATTTGTCAGACGATTTGGCAAGCGATGTTGTTTGCTGGCCCTGAAACCAATCGGCGATCGCTTTATCATAATCGGCAATATGGCGATATGCCTTGCTGGCTAAATTTTTTCGGGTGGCTAGGGGTAGGGCGCCATGGTTGTTATCCATCTGTGTGATGATATTGCCATAATCTTTTGGGTCGACCACCACCGCCAC
>JBPCVJ010000040.1:0-42086 GCA_051010635.1 Alphaproteobacteria bacterium
ATGTTTTATATCATGGCGTAGACAATGCACCCAACCAAACCCAAGAAAAAGGTCCCTTGGCATTTTATATCGGGGCGGGTATTGGCGTGAATTTTTAATTTTTTACTAATCTAAGCAAAAAATAAAAACACCTTTTTTATCGATTGATGCACGCACCGCCGCACCGCCCCTGAATCGGATGGGGTTTGTATGTTCGGTCAAAAGCCTGCTGTGGATATGCCAAGCGGGTAATTTTTTTTCCTTATCAATACATTGCCAATGCACCAACAGATGAGAGCCTAAAAAACGCACCTCCATCACCTTGCCATTTTTTTCATCGGGCGGGCAATTTTTTATACCTATCGCATCGGCACGAATAATCAATTCGACCATCTTGCCTTCCAATTTTTTTTGGTTGGTGAATTCTGCCACCCGAAATTTCCCAAGCGGTGTGGTGATAATGCCATTTTCTACCCGTGCCACATAGCGATTGATTTCGCCAAATATGCCTGCGACAAAACTATCTTTGGGGCGATAATATAGATCCAGCGGCACGCCCTGTTGTTGCAATTTTTTATCATGCAACACCGCCATGATATCGCTCATAAACATCGCTTCTTCGGCAGAATGGGTCACCATCAATGCGGCGATCGAATTTTCTTCCAAAAAATGTAGCACCCAATCACGGATCGCATCGCGGAATCTTTCATTCAGCGATGAAAAAGGTTCATCCATCAAAATTAATTGACTGCCTGGGGCTAGGGCACGCGCCAAAGCCACCCGTTGTTGCTCACCCCCAGATAATTGATGGGGATATCGGTCGGCATAATGCGGTAGATCGATTTGTTTTAATAATTCTTGCACCAGATTTTTTTTATCAAGCCCGCTGAGATGCCGTTTTGTTTTAAGACCAAACGCAATGTTTTCAAACACCGTTAGGTGAGAAAACAACGCAATATCTTGAAACAATAAACCAAGCGTGCGTTTTTCTGGCGGCAATAAAAATTTGGCACTGGATACCAACCGACCATTGATAAAAATTTCACCGCTATCTGGTTTTTCCAAACCAAGTGCCAATCGTAAAATGGTGGTTTTGCCCGACCCCGATGGTCCTAGCATGGTCATCACCGAACCTTTTTCTACTTTGAAAGAAATGCCGTTCAAAATTTTATTTTCATCAGCCTTTTTGTTGTATGAAAAATGCACATTGCGAAATTCTAAAATTGCTTTCATAGTTTTAATCCCTCACCTGTAGCCAATATTTTTTGGTAAGCCAAATAGATACCATACTAACCAAAACGATAAGCATAGCGGGCAATGCCGCCAGATGGATGCGTTCATCGCTTACCAAAGTGAAAAGCCTGAGTGCCAAGGTTTCCACCCCAAAAGGTCTTAGCACCAATGTGATGGGTAGTTCCTTTATAATTTCAATGAAGGTTATCAAAAAGCCCGCCAACAATGCGGGGCGTAGCAATGGCAAATGAATAAGCCCCAATACCCCGCCTATGATATCTTTATGCCAATTTTTTTTTGCCGACCTTGTTTGATAAACAAAACCTGAAACCATATTGCCAAATAATTTAATCGGTCTTTCGCCCAATACCCGTGCCGCATTATCAATATTCATACTAATCGCGCGATACCCCGATGCCACCGCAATGAAAAAACTTGCCGAAAATTTTGCCAAATAGCCATAGAATAATAACCCCACCATGATGATGTTGTAATAACCGCTATCACGCCATTTGTCATTATCATGTGAAAAAAAACCGATGATATAAAAACCGATGGTTAAAACACCAAAAGCCAATATCACGCCCGGCATGGCATAGCCCAACACCAATGGCACTTTCAGCCAATAGATCCGCCATTGCCTTTCGGCAAAACCAATGGTGATGGCAAATAACATCATGCCCAAAGCGGCTAGGCTTGACAATAAAAAACTGGTGCCCATGGCGGGCAAGGTTTGGCTGATACCATCAAGCCATGCTGTGATATGAAATAAACCATCTGTTTGCCATAAGGGTGCAAGAAACCAAAATAATAATGATAAACAGGGCAAACCAAAGGCAAAAAATAATAATGGCAATAGATATGAAAATAATCCCACAACCGCCATGGGCGATAGGGCGATGGGGCGGCGATAAAGGGTCGGTTTGCCGCTTGGGATATTATATTTTCTTCTCAATCGCCAGCCGATAAAATGAAAATTCTGGCTAAAATAATTCAATGCCAATAGCAAAAACACCAAAAGAAATATCACCACACAAAAATAACGGGCATAATTTATCTGCCCCAAATTGAGCCATAGGTCAAACATACCTATCGATAAGGTTCTGACAGCAAAAAAACTCATCGCACCATAATCTGCCATCACCTCCAGCCCGACCAGAATAAAACCTGTCATCATTTGCGGTATCATCAATGGCAAGAATAAAAACCAAAAACATTTTTGCATCGAAAATCCCAACACCCGTGCCATTTCTAAACTGCTGGTGATATGTAAAGATGATGATAAAAATGATCGTGCTAATAGATAAACATAAGGGTAAAGCGATAATGCCATCACCATTGATGCCAATCGCCAATCCCGTGGGTTAAAAAACCCTATCAATGGGGTTAGGTATGATGCCAAGAATCCCTCGGGCGATAATTGTTCGATATACACCATCGCCGCTATGTAAGGTGGTAGGGCAAAGGGGGTCAAAACCAACCATGATAATAATTTTTTTGCGGGGAAGGTAAAAAATTCAAAAAACCACGCAAGGCTGATACCAAATATCACTGCCAAAATGCCAGTGGTCATGACCATATAAAAGGTGGTGGTGAGATAGGGCATGATGATGGCAAAATCTATATCGGTTAAAACATTATCATCGCTGGCGGTTTGCTGGTTGGCAAATAGCAAAAATAACAATGGCCATAGCGGTAACAACCCGATGAATATCAAAATGGTTTTCAATGGCAAAACGCCAAACAAGGTTTCGGGCAATGCGGCAAGCGAATTTGGCGGTGTGGTTTTTTTATTTTTCATATAGGCGATAGGTTGGGTATTTTTTTAAAACAAACCATAGACCGATTCTTTATCATCGCAAATCGGCTAGATGTTTTTCAAATGATAGATGGTTTGATTTTTTTTTGTTTTTTCTGTTTTTGCTTTTTTTTATTTTTGGCTTTTTGTTTTTTGAACCATGCGTCTGATGTTCTTTTTAAATTTTGGCTCCAAAGTTTTTCAAAATTTTTTTGATATTGACCAACCGCCACAGGGTTTTGGCTGATAAAAACACAATTTTCGGCATTGCGTTTGCTGGCACTTTCGGTAAAATTAAATGAACCAGTCATAACTTTTTTTCCATCTATCACCACATATTTATTATGTTGGATGCGATACACGCTATGCACCCGAATGCGAATTTTGCTATCATATAATTCCATCACCCGTGATGATTTGTGCGATGCTTGTAATTTATCAGCCAATATACGCAGGCGAATTTTTTTGCGATTGATAGTTTTGATGGCATCGGTGATTTTTTTATTGGTGATGGCATAGATAGCAATGTCGATGGTTTTTTCTGCCGATTGTAAAAATGCCACCAGATTATCTTCACAATTTTTTGATGGGGTAAAAAAAGGTTTTACCTCGGCAACTGCCCTATCTATGGCAAAACCCGATAGCAAAAAAATAATTAATAATGGTTTTGCAATTTCTTTCATAGCCTCACCTTACCATAATTATAGCGATGGGCAACATGACAACCGATGGTTGATTAGTTTTGGTTAAAATTAATCGCCAATAGGGTTTTGATAATGAAAGGATAATATTTATAGCTTCGCACCATCGCCCGATAATCGCTACGGAATTTTTTACCATCAAGCGATAGCAAATTATCGCCCCAAGCGATAGATGGCATCACAGGATATTCATTGTTTTTCACCATAAAATATGTTTGTGCCGTATCAGATAATAAAAAACCAACCAGATGTTCGGCAGTTTTTTTATGTTTGGCATTTTTCATCACTGCCACCGCTGATAGATTGGTTGCCACGCCATCGCCCAATGTGCGGCTGGTTAAGGATACCAAAAGCGGGGTGGTTTTGCTGGCAAGGTCGGGGATTTCTTTTTTGAGCAAGCCATAATAATAACTATTGGCGATAGCTATTTGGCATCGCCCATTATAAACCAATTTTATTTGGTCGCGGTCAGAACCACCGGGTTTTTGCACCAAATTATTTTTGAGATGGATGAGATATTTTTTCATCTTGGCATTATTCATATACACCCGCAAAGCACTAAATAACCCAAGGTTATAGGGGTGAAACCCATCACGCAGGCAAACACTATTGTGCCATTTTTTATCTGCCAATTGTTGCATATTGGCAATGTTTTCGGCAGGTGAGTTTTTTCGCACCACGATAATCCTTGCCCGATAAGAAACCCCCGCCCATTGGCGGCGGCGTTCAATAAAATTTTTTGGTATAGATGATGTGATACTTAAGGGTAGGGGATTGGTGAGACCCGATTTTTTTAATTGTTCCACCATAGCGACATTTTGGGTGATAACAATATCGGCAGGGCTGTTGATGGATTCTTGTTTGATGCGTTCGATCAAACTATTGCCACCATAATAAACTTGTAATTTGATATGATGTTGTTTGGCATATTGTGTCAGCAGGGGTTTCAGCAAATCTTCCTTACGGTTGGTATAGACCACCAATGGTTTTTTGTCTGTTTGGCTGATGGCAGATGCGGGTGGCAAACATATTGATACCAATAATAATATGGTTAAAAAACCATAATGGTTTTTTTTGTATGGATGATGTTTTTTCATGTGGTTGGATTGTGAGTGGGTTATCATCATAGACGGGATTCTAATGATATGTGAAGGGGAATATCACCTATGGGTTATATTTTCTTGTGGATAATTTTGTCACTATGGCAGACAAATAAATCGTTTGAATCCTTGCCAGAATAGGCTATATTGGGGCAGGAATGGATTTTTTTGTGGATAAGGCGGGTGCATTTAAAAAATAAAAGGCGGGTAGATTTATAAAAAATCCACCCGCCCTATTCATTTTACCCCATGGACTTAGGAGAGAAGATAGTTGAGGCAAAAAGAATCTGTCAAACCCGACAGATTCTATTCAAAATTCGTGCCAGTTTTTATTTTTAAGTGGGTGATGATGGGTAAAAGATAAAATTAATCATTATAAATAATTTCTTTAACACCATAATATCTTGCTATAAAAAAACGCCAAAATTGACTCTGCATCTCATTGGTATTTTCTGGTGCTATAAGAGATTTTACACCATTATAAGAATGACCATTATCATAAATAAAATATTTGTTTGGTATTTTTTCTAAAACAATGGTTGTTTTGCCCATTGCTTTTTGTTCAAGTAGAGATTGTATTCTTTGATTAGCACTTTGGTGAAAAATGACCATAAAAACAAATAACCACACTAAATAGCTGATAAAACAACCGCTGAATAATAGAAATATATATTGCGAAATAGTTTTACCTAAATAGGTTTTTTTCAAAAAAAATAACCGTTTTGGGGATAGAAAAAAATGATCTATGATTGTCATTAAACATAATAAAAACATCACCGTGCCGAAAAACCAAGCTCGGGCATAATGGGCGGGGTTAAGCCCCATGCCAGCTACAAATAACAAAGTTAGCATAAATAATAATAAGGCATAGCCAAAAAATTGATCTGTTTTGATTTTTTTTATTAAACCATCAATAAAATTTTTGCTTTTTACAGATATGGTTTTATACCAATAACCCAATGATAACAGGGCGATGATGGGCATAAATTTTGTTTCTATTAAGAAAATTAATGCACCTTTTAAGGGGTGAATAAAATATTGTTCAAAAAAAGGTAGGGCTAACAAATTTTTGCCAATAGCTTGTAGATGTTCCATACGATGATAATTGCCAGGGGCTAACATCATCACTGCATAACCCAATATAAAAAATAAAAAACCAAATTTTATCCATTTGGATAATTTTTCACGGGCAATGAATTTTTTGTAAATAAAAATACTAGCCAATAAAATTATCACCACCATGCCACCAGCTTCAGATGCCATACCTGCTATGGTAGCAAGCAGTAGAAAACCCCACCAAAAAAATAATTTTTTTAATGTTTGAGAAAATGATATGGAGGGTTTTTTCATAAAAGATAAAAAATTTTTATCTGCCCAGTTTAAACGATAAAACACCAAAAACCACAATAATAGAGTGATGACCCACAGGTAATTAATACGCCCATGAAACCAAAAAATTGTTTCAAATGGTGTTGCCAATAAAGTAAGGGCAAGAAAAAATAATAATATAATTCTTATTAAATCTAGTTGGTTAAATAATTTGGGTGATCTAGCATGGATTAAAATAAATAAACCCCATAAAAATGATAAAAATATACCGCCATTGATGATGGCATAAGTTATGTTTGATAATTCTTCTTCCAGAGGTGCACGATAAAATGAATAGTTTACAAAAGGTATAATAAAATAACCAATCCGCCCACCTAGATGACGAAGTGAATTTTTAACCCCATAAGCATGATGATGCCAATATTCATACCAACTTGGAAAAAATGATCCTTTACCGTTGAGAATAAAATCATCTTGTATCAATGGCATTAAATAACTCATGCATGTGATATAGATAAAAATAATTAATAATAAAATGACACCCCAATAATTATTCTGTAAGCGTGGGGTGGTGGTATTTTTTATCATTATTTTATAGAATTTCATAAATAAACTAAGGGTATGAGAAAGCACGAGGGTATATTTTTTTATCAATCATGTCAAGTTTTGTCAAAGCAAGCGATAGGCGGGCGAGTGATAAAATTAAGACAATGCTTGTTCCCAATCTTTTATCAGGTCATTGGGGTCTTCTAACCCCACGGATAATCTTATCAAATCGGGTGGGGTGGTGGAATTTTCCCCCTCCACCGTGTGGCGATGTTCGGCAAGCGATTCGCTACCGCCAAGCGATGTGGCACGGCGGATGGTTTTTAGATTCTGCACCGCCTTTAATGCGGCGGCCGCACCGCCCTTAACATGAAAACCCATCAAGCCACCAAACCCGCCGATCATTTGTTTTTGTGCCACCTGATAATTGGGGTGGCATGGTTGGCTGGCGTGCCTGACCAATGCGATGTTTTTATGTTGGTGTAAAAAACTGGCGATCTGGGCGGCATTATCGCAATGTTTTTTGACACGCAAAAACAAGGTTTTTAAACTGCGGGTTAATAAAAAAGCGGTGAAGGGATCAAGCATCCAGCCGAATAAAAATCGTTGTTCTTTTATTTTTTGCCAGATGGCATCTATTTGGCGGGTGATGATAACCCCTGCCAATAAATCATTATGCCCGCCCAAAAATTTTGTTGCCGAATGCACCACATAATCTGCACCGAAATCAAGCGGGCGGGTTAGCACAGGGGTGGCGGCGGTGTTATCAACCCATAATTTTGCCCCGATGGCGTGGCAATGTTTGGCGGCAAGGGCGATATCAATAATATGATTCATGGGGTTTGATGGCACCTCGACCCACACCAAATTTGGTTTATGTTGTGCGATGGCGGTGGCAAGCGCCTTATCATCGCCCGATGAAAACCAAATCACATCTATGCCATAGCGTTTGATATGGTTTTCAACCAATTGTGGCAAGCCGTAATAAAGCGAATCTTGCACCAGACATTTTTCACCAGACGATAGGGCAAGAAAGGCCGCCGCCATTGCCGATGACCCTGAGGGGTAGAGCAAAGCCTCAGCGCCATTTTCTAAATGATTGATAAGCGCAGAACATTGGTCAAGGCTGGCATTATCATCACGGATATAACCCCGCCCATGTTTTTTTTCATAATTATCATCGCGCAAATAGGTGGTGCCAGTATAGATAGGCGGGTGGATATTGTGGGTTTTTTCATCATAGAAAAAAAGCCCTTGGGCGATTTCGGTTTCGATTGATAAACCAGCAGGGCGGGGCGGCAATTTACGGGGCATAATTTTATTAAACAAGTTTTATCAATTTTTATAGTGAAGGGCAAGGGGGGATAAGCAATTTTTTCTTGTTGTTATGATAGAATCATTATTATGATAGTTTATAATAAATAAATTGACTGATGAGCAAAAATGTCAAAGGGTTATTGATAAAAATACCTTTTATTTTTTTAATAAGTCATTTGAAGAATCTTATGAGGGGCATATTAATTCTTTAAAACAGACCTTGCATTTTCTTAAAAATGAAATTGATAGCAAGGGGTTGCAAAAAAATATTTTTGAGAATCTATTAGCTGAAAAAGAAAATGGCTTAAGGGCCATATTAGCCTTGACGGGTTTTTCTAATGAAATGTTAAAAAGAATTATAACCATGGCTAGAATAGTGGATGTTCCAGAATTAAATAAATTGATGAATAAGCCAGAATGGTCGCACCAAGACAATATGAATCAAATGGCAGAATATGGCACCACCAGAATTACAAAAATGGTAAGACATGATAGGTTTTTTAGAAAAGGCATTGTCAATTTATTTTTTGAAGGTGCCACTATACCATTTTTGGTAAAAACAATTCCATTGTTTGAGTTAAAAAAATTAAGTCTTGGCAAATTAAAATTTGATTTTAATGAATTGCTTGATACGCTGGTGCGTTATAAAGAAAAAGGTAGTTATTCGGCTAGGGGTGAAAGTAATTCTGAAAATGTGATAGCCGATATTTTGAATCATCATAACATATCTTTTGAAAAAGGTGATTTGCCTTTATTAAAACAGGCAGAACCTAATAGCAAAAGAACTTTAGATTTTATCATACCTAATAAAACCCACCCTGTTATTGTGATTGAAATTTCATTTTTGGCAACAACTTCATCGGGTCAAGGCGATAAAGCTAAAACAGAAATAAACCTTGATAAGTTAATAAAAAATCATTACCCTAACATTGCCTTCATTGGTTTTGTTGATGGCATTGGTTGGTTGGTAAGAAGGGGAGATTTGCAAAGATTGGTAACGGCTTTTGATGATGTTTTTACTTTTTACCCTGATGAATTAAAAAGATTTCATCAATTCGTTATAGAAAAAATAAGGTGAGCATCATGCAAGAATTTATTAATAAAATAATTTTAGGTGATTGTTTAAACCTGTTTAAAAAAATTCCTGATAATGCGGTGGATATGGTTTTTGCTGACCCGCCTTTTAATTTAAATAAAAAATATCATCATTATAAAGATAGTTTAGAATTTGAGCAGTATCTTGATTGGTGCGATAAATGGATAAAAGAAATGATAAGAATAACCAAACCATCGGGGTCTATTTTTGTGCATAATATTCCCAAATGGTTATCTTTTTATACAACCATATTAAACAAACACGCTTTTTTTAAACATTGGATAGCTTGGAACGCGGCGACCGCCCCTATGGGTAAAAGTTTGCAACCCGCCCATTATGGTATTTTATTTTATACCAAAGAAAAGCAAAAATCAAAAATTTATGAATTGCGTATGCCGCATGAAAGGGAACGCACCAGTTCTTATTTGCGAAAAGATTATGGTGGTAAGAAATCATTGTTGCATCCTTTTGGTCCATTGGTATCGGATGTTTGGTTTGATATTCATCGTATTAAACACACAAAATACAGAAACGAACATCCTTGTCAATTACCCGTTGCCTTATTGGAAAGATTAATTTTAATGACAACCGATGAAAAAGATATTGTGTTTGATCCTTTTTCTGGCACTGGCACAACCGCTGTGGCAGCAAAAAAACTTGGGCGCCATTATTTATGTTTTGATATTGACCCTATTTATCAAAAAATAAGCCAAGATAATATAGATAAGGTAGAAAGCAATTCAAAAATTGGTGATATTTGGGTTGGGTTTCATTTGGCGGATATAAGAACCATTCGTGATAAAGATTGGGATAGCCTGATACCATATTTTGATATACCCGAAAATTCTAAAGATATTGATTTTACAAAAATAAATTTAAAATCCCATAAAGCAATCAAAAAACCATCATTGCCTACTCAAAGCGAAGAAAAAAATGACGATGATCTATTTGGTATTTTGTGAAGTGGGCAAGGGTATCAATATAATATATCTTTTAGGATAATTTGTAATTTTTGATTAATATCTTTTGGTAATGGTTTATAAGGAATATTACAATTTTGTAAAATTGTTTCAAATTTTTTAAAACCATTATTGCGTAATTCTACCCATTCTATCTTTTCATTGGTAAGTTGTTTTTTATTGGTATCAGAAAGTTTATCGGCAATAAAAACATTGGAGGCACGGGCAAAAACCGAATCCGCCACTTCAGGGTTTCCTTTTCCCATTAATTTGACTTCGCAACGATATTCTTTTTCATTTGACTGCAGATAAAAATCAACCTCTCTTTTAAAATTATTTTTATTCAAATTCTTATTTGATTTTTTGTTTTTCGGTTTTTCTTTATAATATTTTTCATTGACTTCAAACAGACGGCATAGGGTTAGCATCAATGGTCTTTCCACCAATTTGCCCGCACCACTCCATAAGCCACCACCAATCGCTTTTCGTTTGATAGCTAATGTATTTATCACTATCAGGCTTTCGCTGATATTTAAATCAACCCCCACATCATTTAATTTTATGGTTAAGGTTAATGATAGGTCGTTTTCATTATCAGCTAATGTTTTGATAGAATCGTAGAGTATATCATAATTTTTGTAAGAGGCATCTATAACAATTTCTTTTTTTTCACTATTATACATATTATTGATTGTTTTCATATTAAGCCCAGAATTGATAGCAATATCCTTACTTGGCAAATTGCGATTTAAAAAATTTTCTTTATACCAATCAACATTGATGGTTTTATTATTTAATTTTGCGGTGGCTACTTTTTTAAAAAAATCAATAGCGAAATCAAAAAATTCTGCATTAATCAAAGCAATAACATGGGAACGATAATCATCACCCTGTAATAATTTGCGGATGATGGCTTCAATAATATTTGCTTTAATTCTCATTATGATTTTTTATTAAATTTACAAAGTCATTTTGTTTTAAAAATTGTGGGTTGGTTTTAGATGATGGCGTTATTTTGGTAAAATGATCTTTTATGGATTGAAAATATTTTGGTTCTTTTTCTGTTAGAAAAAAATATCTGTCAAGCATAGCCGCCGCCCGCCCCAGCGTGCCACTGCCAGCAAAAGGGTCAAAAATCACATCATCAATAAAAGAATAATATTGTATGACTTTTTTGCATAATTTTATGGGGAAAACTGCACTATGCACTTTATCAAAAGTGGGATCAATGTTCCAAACATTGCTGGTTTCATAATCATCTAGTATTTTGCTTTTTGTTGTTTTTTCATCATTATATTGACGCATATTCCAATCAATGAGTTTATCAGTTTTTTTTCTATATACCATCAACATTTCTGTAATGGCATTGGGTTTATATCCTAATGGTTTTCTATGTTGCAAAAAACCCGCATTGCGATTCTTAACTGATGCTTCTGGCTTGAGCCACACAATATCATCAATAAATTCCCAACCCATTTTTACCAATAAAGGATGAATATCATAAGGTATAGGATAGCGTTTGCTTGAATGGGCACGGCTAACTCGTGGCATAATAATTGGTGAAGTATTAAGCACAAAAAAGCGACCATGTTTGGTGATGCGATGAACCTCTTTAAAAACTTTTTCTAAAAAATTAAGATAATCTTGATAACTGGTATAGATGGAATAATCGCGCGCATTGTAATAAGGTGGCGAAGTAAAAGTTAGATGAATCGAATCGTCTGGTATGTTTAACAATATTTTTTGCACATCGCCCAATACAATTTTATTTTTTAAAAAATGATAGACTTTATCATGGTCTTGTATTATTTTTTTTTCTACAACATTAGATTTAATAATTTTTTCAATGACTTCTTTGATTATTTCATTTGAATGTTGCGATAAAGGTTTTAAGGAATCTTTGATATTATTTTTTTTTGCAAACACCATTAAACCGCGGATGGCTTGTAATATTATTTTGGGGTCATGGTCTTGTAAAAAACTTTTTAATATATTTATAGTTTTTTCATTTCTTAAACGACCAATGGCTGATACCGCTTCCTTGCGAACTTCGGTGCTTTGGTCATTGCGTGCTGTTTGAACAAAAACATCAAGCAATGATATATCCGATAGTTTTGCCAAATTTTTAATGGCTAACACCCTAATGGATTCGGTTTTATTATTTTTTAGAATATATAATAAAGGTTCTTTGCTATTATTATTATTCAATCTACCAAATTTTTCTAATAGACGAGATATATTTTTATTATTCTCATTTTGTAAAAAATGAGAAAGGGCTTGTGTATCATTTTTTAATGATATTAGTTTATCGTCTGTGGGTTCTATCCTAGTCATAAAAACAATTATTTATGATTCTCTTTAATATGTAAAGATTTTTTTATCAAACCCACTTTACAATTTCGTTCGCCGCCCGTGTGGCGGGGTCGGGTATTAGGCGTAGTTTTTTTAATGCATGGGTGTAATCACGCTTGACGCCCTGTTTGCCAATATCATATTGTTGTTTGGCTAGTGTGATTAATTTTTCTGTGCTGGCATCTTTTTGAATCAATTCTGGCACAATGTTTTTGCCAGCCAATAAATTTGGCAAACATACTGTGGCAACCTTGATTAATTTTCGCACAATAAAAACCGTCAATGCCGCCGTTTTATAAAATGCCACCATCGGTAGCCCCGCCAATAAAACCTCCAGCGTTGCCGTGCCCATACATACCAATGCTACATCGCTTGAAAAAAACCATCGCCATTTTTGCTTATCATCGCTGATGATGCTTATATGATAAGATCCAAGGTGATATTTTTTTATCATATATTCTAAATCCGCTTTCAAATATGGTCGGGTGTAAAATACATAATGGGTTTTGGCGGGTAGAAAATTATTTTTTTTTATCACATCGCATAACAATGGCAAATGATAACGCAATTCGGCATATCGTGAACCCGCCAACATTAAAACCTGTGGGTATTTTTTTATAGGTTGGCGATGATATTTTTTCATAGCGGTGTTTGCCTCCGCCACCAAAGGATGTCCCATGGTAAAGGTTTTTAATTTGGTATCGGCAAAATATTTTGCCTCGAATGGATACAAACAAAATAAAGCATCAAAAATTTTGGCATATAAAAACCGCCTTTTGCTACGCCACGCCCATACCGATGGCGCCACCAAATGAATTTTTTTAAAATGTTGGTCGGCTAACCCCCTTGCCACCCTTTTACTAAAATCAGGAATATCAATGGTGATAAGAATATCAGGTTTTTCTTTTTTTAAAAAAATAATGGTTTTTTTTATCAAACCGATCATCTCAGGTATATGCGGTAATAATTCCACCAAACCCATCTTGGCAATTTTGCTAATAGGAAAAAAAGATTTCAATCCCGCCGCCGCCATGCTTGCCCCGCCGATACCGATGAAGGTTAATTGTTGTTTGGGGTATTTTTTTTTCACCGCTATTTTTAATGCCCGTATAATCGCCCCGCCCAAATCATCGCCCGATGGCTCGCCCGCTATCATGGCAATTTTGATATTTTTTTTTGCTGAAGATAATTGTGCCATTGGTAAAAAAAAGAAGGGTTTCTGTTGCTGGGAAACCCTTCAAGACCCCACCTATCGTGTTTGAGGCGACAGGAATTCTGAGATGCACTCTATACCACACTAGGCGGCAAGGGCGACACCCCTTTCATTGTCATTGGCATTTATTGCCTTTGAAGCTCTCTTAACCCATCTTTATAAAAAAATAGGCGGCGAACTCAATCCCGAACGCAAACCATAACCTTTATCACGCCTGTCTAGCCTATGTCACCCCCATATATTCATCACCATATTTTGTCATTCTCAACCTTGTTTATGGTGGAGGTGCCGAGTACTGCCCTCGGGTCCAGATCGTCTATGCCGTTTGGTTTGATAGCGTCATAGTTCCATCTCATTTCAAAAACAGAACAATATATGATATAGATAAATACTTAGGTTTTGTCAAGAAAAAAAATTATAATATGCGCCCCGCCATTTTGAATCCATTGTTTCAACCGCTTGCCAATTTGCATGGGCTGGGTAGGCGATTCGCCCCCCTGCTGGTGTCGCTGGCAGGTTCTAGGGTGATTGATTTATTGATGAAATTATTGCCAAAAAAAATCATTGAAAGGCACATCATCCCCAACCTATCTGAAATAAAAGATCATCTATTGGGTCAATATGTTATTGTGCGGGGTAAAATTGTCAGCCATCTACCGCCCGAACATCGGTTTGGTAAAAACCGCCCCTATAAAATTTTTCTTGGTGATGGCGGCACAACCATCACCCTAACATTTTTTATTCAACAGGGTGGTTGGTTAAAAAAACAATACCCCGAAGGCGCAGATATGGTGATAAGCGGGGTGCTTAATCGTTTTCAAAATGAATGGCAAATAACCCACCCCGATATGGCAATGCCCGCCAGCCAATTACACTATATTCCCTTAAATGAAAGCATCTACCCCAAGGGGCAAAGCCTACCACAAAAGGTGATACAAAAATCCATCAAGGAATCGTTGCAGTTGATTCCATCATTGCCCGAATGGTTATCGCCAGATATCATCAGCCAATGGCAATTACCCACTTGGCAAGACGCATTGCAAAAAATTCATAACCCAAAACATCCCGATGACCTGTTGCCTCAATCGCCACAAAAATTACGGCTCGCGATGGATGAAATTTTGGCATGGCAATTGGTGATGAAAAAAACACTGCACGAACAAAAACCAATGGCAGAAAAAAGACAATGGCTTTTGCCCACCGCAAAATTATTTCCATCAATTGAATTTCCCTTTTCGCTCACCGCGGGGCAAACCTCAGCCATCAATGATATTGAAAATGATTTGGCATCTTTGAAACAAATGACCAGATTATTGATGGGCGATGTGGGCAGTGGCAAAACCATCATCGCACTTTATGCCATGTTGCGCACGGTTGAAAAAAATTTTTTAGAAAATGCACCAACCATCCAAGCCGCCCTGTTGGCGCCAACCGAAATTTTGGCGGAACAACATTTTCAAAATTTTCAAAAATGGTTGTCGCCCTATGGCATAACCCCATTGCTTTTAACGGGTCGTATGGGCAAAAAACAAAAGGAAGAAAAACGCCATTTGATACAACAAGGTGCTTGCCACATTGTCATAGGCACCCATGCGATTATTCAAGAAACAATTTTGTTTTATAATTTGCGATTGCTGGTGATAGACGAACAACAACGATTCGGTGTGATGCAACGCCTATCGCTTTATCAAAAATCTTTTTCGGGTGATGCAGCCGCCCCGCCAGATATATTATTGATGACCGCAACCCCTATCCCCCGCACTTTGAGTCTTTTGCATTTTGGCGATTTGGATCTATCATTGTTGAAAGAAAAACCACCGGGCAGGCAAGTGGTGGAAACCGCTATGGTGAATGAAGATCGTTTGGCGGAGGTGATAGCCAGATTGAAAAAAAATATAGCAAATGGTGCATCGGTTTTTTGGGTTTGCCCCCTGATAGAAGATAGCGATTTTTTAAACCTACCATCGGCAGAGGCACGATATGAATTGGCAAAAAAATATTTTGACCATCATGAAATTGCCTTGATACATGGTCAGATGAAATCGGTTGATAAACAAAATATCATTGATGATTTCAAACATGGCAAGGTAAAATTATTGATAGCCACCACGGTGATTGAAAGCGGTATTGATATTCCCAATGCCACCATCATGGTGATAGACCATGCCGAACATTTTGGTTTAACCCAATTGCATCAATTGCGTGGGCGTATCGGGCGTGACCAAATTTTTGCCAACCAACATGATAACAAAGCCTATTGTTTGCTTATCTATCATGCACCATTGCAGGATGTGGCAAGGCAGCGGCTTCATGCCATCAAGCAATATAATGATGGATTTTATTTGGCAGAAAAAGACCTTGAATGGCGTGGTGGTGGCGAGCGTTATGGGTTAAGGCAATCAGGGTTTGATGATTTTATGTTTTTTGATATTTTTTTTCACAATCAATTATTAAAAACTGCCAGCCAATATGCCGATGATATTATTGAAAACCAATTGCAAGACGAAGAAAAAATAAAAATTCTACTCGCCCTTTATGAAAAAGATAAGGCGGTTGATTTGGTAAAGGCGGGATAATTTTTTTTTAAGTGTTGATGGCTTTTATTTGGGCGGCAAAAATAACCGCCGCACCCTTGCGGGCAAGCTGTAGCATCGCCATCACATCGCTATCGCCAAATGGGGAACTTTCGGCTGATAATTGCAATTCTAATAATTTGCCATCGCTGGCAATGACAAAATTACTATCAAGGCTGGCGGCAGCATCTTCTTTATAATTAACATCAAGCAATGGTTTGCCATCAACCAATGCCACCGATACCCCTGCCACCTGATATTCTAGCGGCATGGTGGTGATGATAGATTTTTTTTGTAAGCCAGCACAGGCAAGGCGTAGTGCCACCCATGCGCCCGACAGGGCGGCGGTGCGGGTGCCGCCATCGGCTGTTAAAACATCGCAGTCAATTTTTATTTGCCGTTCCCCCAATAGGCTTAAATTGGTAGCGGCACGCAAATTTCGCCCTATCATGCGTTGGATTTCTTTTACCCGCCCATCTCGTAATTGCTTTTCACGCTCGGTGCGGGTTAGGGTGGCACGCGGCAACATAGCATATTCGGCAGTTACCCAACCTTTTTTACCACCCCTTAGAAAAATTGGTAATTGTTCTTCAACCGATGCGGTTATCAAAACTTTGGTTAAACCAAATTCGACCAAACAGGACCCTTCGGCAAAATGATTGGCATGGGGGGTTATTTTCACCGACCGCATTTCATCGGCTTGTCTTAAGTCGTGGCGGGTGGCGGGCATGATGGGTGTTGGTTGCGGGGGTAGGATTTGAACCTACGACCTTTAGGTTATGAGCCTAACGAGCTACCAGACTGCTCCACCCCGCGATGATAAAAATAATATGGTCGTTTTTTTATTCTTACAAGATAAGTTTTAAAAAAGCAAGCCTTAAGCTGATGGCGATAAAAATTTTTATTTAAAAAAATTGATGTTTAAAAAATATTTTTTTTATAAACTCCGACCATCAAATTTTTCAATTGATTGTTTTGTGATATCAAAATTTTTTAGGCAACGCATATTGATATCAACATTATCTATATCGGCTGATTTGGTGCGGTTGTTATCGCCATAAACCAGCACCCCACAGGTTTTGCAAAAATATTGGTTATAAAGACGGCGGGGGGTGAAATAATAGGTGGTTAGGTTATCGGCACCACAGGTTAGGCTAAAATTGTTTCTTGCTACCCCCGACCATAAAGCACCTATTTTTTCACAAAACGAACAATTGCATTCATAGATATGTTGAAAATTTGCTAGGGCTTGAAATGTAACCTTACCGCAATGGCAAGAACCTTCATAATGTTTGACGGCTGGATCTATCATGTTTTATTTATGCCATAATTTTTCTAATAAATCCATCGCCGCCAGCAAGGTTTGTTGGCGTATCATCTGGCGATCGCCAGAAAATTGATATTTTTCAACCAAGATATTATTTTTTTTATCGGCAACCGCAATAAAAACCAAACCATCAGGTTTGGCGCTATCGCCATCATTGCTATGTTGTATATCGCTAGGGTCAAGGCGATAGGCGGTATCATTCCCCGCCAGCCCAGTGATGGCAATGCCGTGGGTGATATTACCTATTTGCGATAATAACCCCAGCACCATTTCGTTAGCCACGATATCGCTTACCGCACCATATTTGGCGATGGATGTTGGTTGCACCGATAGGTATTTTTCTTTCCAGCTATTATGATAGGCGATAATCCCGCCGTGAAAAACTTTTGATGCCCCTGCCACAGCGGTAAAAACCTCTGCCAGCCCACCCCCAGTGCAAGATTCGGCAGTTGCGATGATAGCAGATTGTTTATCGGCAAGGCTTAAAATAGACTGGGAGCGTGATAATAATTTTTCATCAAACATTTTTATTATCCATTTTTATTATTCATGGTTATTATTTTACAGCAAGGCATTGTGATAAATCAAATGGTCAAATGCAATGCCATTCCAAACCACAATCACCGCTGGTCGGGTTTGGGTGGTGGTGCGTGGTATAAATAAATTATGTTGCCAGCGTCTGAGCCTGCGGTTGATGCCCTTTACCAAAAGGTCATTGCCGCGCACCATCCACACCATCGGCAAGGAAAAATAAAATTTGCCCTTGATAGTTTTTACCTCACCAGTGATAAAATGGCTGGTGCTTTTGCCAAAATCTTCGCCAAAACTATCATATGGTAGCGGGAAAACCCGCCCACCAGTTTGTCTTAAAAATCTTTTACCAATATGGTTTTCAAAAAAACCAAACGACAAAAACCAATCGATCCGTCTGGTGACAAATTGATGTAGCAATTCGGCATCGTGGTTATATTGACCGACCAAATGTTCATAATCGGGATAGGGCGGGGTATCATCGTCAAAAAAACCATCAAATGTTTCGCCAGCTTCGCTGGATTTGTCATTGGCGGTTTGAGTATTGGTAGGCTGGGTATCGGTGGGTTGGGTGTTGGCGGTTTGGCTATCGGCAGGTTGGCTATCAGGGTTTGTTTCATCGCCATCTGGCACAATGGTGGGTGATGGGTTGATGGTTGTTCTGTTTTTTAAAGAAGTTGTGGTGGTTTCTGTGATATCTGGGGTTATTTTTTTATATCGGTTTCTTAACAATGTATCTAATAATTGTGATAGCAAGATATTATTGGTGGGGCGGGAGGTTCTTCTTTGAAATAAACTACTAAAATATTTTATATTGCCACGGGCGATTAAAAAAATTGGCGCGGGTTTTATCACCGCCATCACTTGAAAACCTTCGTTCAAAAAATTGGTGCGATTGATGGTTTCAAAATGCGGGCTAAAAAATTCCAATGGCACAATGATGGACGATGCCTTGCTGAACGCAGTTTTTTTGAATAATGATGGGTAAGAATCAAAAGCCATCACCCGTGGCTGGAGGATATTATTATTTTTCTTTCGGCTATAAAAATTATTTGAGGCATATAATTTTTCAGATAATTGATTGGCGATGGTGTATTCGGCAGTGAAGGGCGATGCAACCATTAGGGGAAAACCTATCAAGCGGGTGGTGTTATTTTTGGTTTGGGCGATGGCTGGCGATGATAAAAAACCATTGGGGGCGTTTGCCAAAATATTCATCGCCAGCCCGCTGGCGGTGAGCCGATGCAATAAATGCCGTCTTGATAGGGTCATTTTTTTTTAAAGATTATACACTACCGCTTTATCAATGGGGAATATTTTTTTATTGCCAGCGATGGCATCAGCCAATGTTGGTTGTGAAAGTGGCTTGCTTGAATCTTAAGCCGCTTGTTTTTTCATATATTTGATACGCTGATTGAGGCGTGATATTTTGCGTGCCGCGTGGTTTGGTTTTATCAATTTTTTTTGTGCGCCACGATGCAATTCTGACGCAGCGGCCTTTAGGGAAACCATTGCATCTTTTTGTTTGCCCGCTGTGATGTCGGCTTCAACTTTTTTGATATAGGTGCGCAAACGGCTCAATCTTACACGGTTGATGGTGTGGCGTCTTTTATCAACCCGTTGTTTTTTTATGGCATGGGGTTTGTTCGGCATATTTTTTTTACTCTAATGTTTTGTCAATTATCATGTTTTTTGCATATTTGTCAAGCCGATATTAATAAGAAAGCTGTTTTATAAAACCCATCACATCGCCATCAAATTCATGTTTGATGCGTTTGATAATTTTATCGCTGGTTGTTTCTTTTGATTGCACCACCTCCCTAATAAAATCTAAAAAAATAGATTCATCGCTTGCCATTTGGTTTTTGATATTGCGTTGTTTTAACCCCGCTTCGGCGATGATCAGCAATTCTTTGGCATAATCATGCACGGTGAATTTTCCTAAAACGGCACTCAGCCCATGGCGTGCCACCTGTTTTGATAATGCCACTATATCGCCAACTTGCCATTTGGCTATTATATCATATGCGGCATCCAAACTTGATTGGTCATATAATAAACCCGTCCATAATGCGGGCATGGCGCATAGATGTTGCCATTCGCCCACATCGGCACCGCGCATCTCAAGGTAGCGTTTTAGCCTTACCTCAGGAAAGGCAATGGTAAGATGGTCTTCCCAATCTTTTAAAGTCGCAGGGCGGTTTTGAAATTCGGGCAATGTGCCTGCCATGAATTTTTTGAAATCCTTGCCAAGTGCATCACGATAGATAATTTTTTTTCCTGTTGCATCATAATCTTTTACAAAATACATCGGCACATCCAATATATAATCAACCCACATTTCATAACCAAAACCATCAGCAAATACCATGGCTGGGAAACCAGTGCGGTCGGGGTCGGTATCGTGCCATACCGCAACACGGGTGGATTGAAAATCGGTTACCCGACCATCCATGATGGGCGAATTGGCAAATAAAGCCGAGGCGATCGGTTGCAAAGCCAAAGAGGCACGAAATTTTTTCACCATATCTATTTCTGATGAAAAATCCAAATTGACCTGCACGGTGCAGGTTTGCGTCATCATTTCGGTGCCGCGATTACCGCGGGTGGGCATATAGGCACGCATCAATTTATAACGCCCTTTCGGCATCCATTCGATATTGTCGGCATTGTGTAGCGGGTCATGCCCCAAGCCAAACATTTGAATATGGAATTTTTCACAAATCTGTAGCATCATTTCCAGATGGCGGTTGGTTTCGTTGCAGGTTTCGTGTAAGTTTTTAAGCGGTGCCCCTGATAATTCAAATTGCCCACCGGGTTCAAGGCTGATGGAATCGCCATCATTGCCTTGCAAGCCAATGATATAATCATCTTCAAATATAGCTTCCCAGCCAGTTTGTTTTTGTAAATCATATAATAATTCTTGGATGCCATGTTTGCCAAAATAGCCAACGCGTTTTTGGGTTAGATTATCATATAAAAATTTTTCATGTTCGATGCCGATACGCCATTGGTGTTTCGGTTTTTCACCGCTTTGGATATAATCCACCAATTGTTGTTTTTTATTGATAAGGGGGGATGTTTGTGCCATTTTTTATCGCCTTATCACAAGTTTTCATAAAATAAAACCCCCGCCAACATAGCTATGGCGGCGGTTTCGCTACGCAAAATTCTTTTCCCTAAAGTGGTGCGATAAAAATTATCTTGTTTGTTTAACCAATTTCGTTCTTGGTGGCTAAAACCACCAGTCGGTCCTACCAAAATACCGATGGGTTGTGCCTGATGGGTTTTTTTTTTAAGAATATGGGTTAGGGTAGGGTAAAACCCCGCCCCGCCCGTTTCATCGCCATAGATGATGGGTAGATGATAGGGTGCTTTGGTAAATATGTTAAGTTCGGTCAAGGCGATGGCATCTGCCAAAATAGGCGTGGTTAATCGCCCCGATTGTTCGCTGGCAGATATGGCTACCCTTTGCCATTTGGTTTTTTGCCATGCGGTTTTTTTTCTATCGGTAAAATCGGTTATAATTGGGGTGATGGTATCAACCCCCAATTCAACCGCTTTGGGTATTAATATATCCAGCCGTGATGTTTCTAATAAAGCCATGAATAGATATCTGGTTGGTGTGGTGGCAGGGCAGGGTTTTTTTTCTTGGCATAATGTTTTAAGGCGAGCCATTTTTTTTTCAACCGCTATAATTTTTGCCCGATATTCACCGATGATGGGGTTAAAAAAAAATAATTCATCGCCTACCCGCCGCCTTAAAACTGCCAACAGATGATGGTGTTGTGGCACGGTTAAGACAAAGGGCGTAGAAAATTCTTTACCTAGTAAAATATGCGGGCAATAGAATCGTGGAATATGCCGCATCGGTCATTATCATTATAAAAAAATCATCATTGTCATTAAAAAAAAATTACATTTTTTTTAACCAGCAGAACTCCATTTTTGTGTCAATTCTGTCTGTTCATTTTGCAAGCCAAGTTGATTCATCATATTAAAAATATGTTGTTTTTTATTACTATCTATCTTGTTTGATAGATGGGGAAAACTCATATAAACTTGAAAGAATAAATTGAAAACATATATCGGCATAACTGGGAATTCGCCCTGCATACCCGCCAAAGCATCGATGACTCGTGTTTTGGAATCATCATCAGGGCAAAGATTGATAATCTGTTCCAGCAAATAGGCAACCTCGTTCCTTAACATAAAATTGCTTTCATTATCGGGTTTTTTTACCGAATTATGCCAATCGGCAACTTGCGGATAATGGGTGATACAATATCTTAAGATGCTTTTGATAATAAAATTTAACAAATAAACATAGATACTGATGACCTCATTGATGTCTTTTGATAAATGTTTGATGGTATCAAAATTGATATCTTGGTCCTTCATATTGGCAAGCGGGTCGGCATCGCCCGCCACGATACGGCGATGCGCCAGATAAAGCACCTTTTGTTGTAATTGATAAATATAAGCGGTGGTGGGATTATTGGATGTGCTATCAGGCAAGAAACGATAATGCAATAACACCACTGGCAAATTGCTAAAAAGATAGTTGGCACGATGCAATCTGAGATAAAGATCCAAATCTTCAAAAGTTATATTTTCACGATAACCACCGATTTTTTTCAAAACATCGGTTCTTATCATCATGGTGGGGTGGTGGATAGGAAAAAGCCCGTTGTCGCATTTTTGGCGAAGTGCCTCGCTGTCCGCTGGGTAATCAAAAGGATGTTGCGGTAGATTATTGCCATCACGGTCGATACAGATAAAATGGCAACCCAATGCGGCGATGTTTGAGTTTTTTTCTAAAAATGCCAATTGTTCGCTCAATCTGTTTGGCAAGGCAATATCATCGCCATCCATACGGGCGATATAAGGTGCTTTTGCCAAATTTGTCAAATGATTGAGTTTATTGGCAATATAGTGGCTACCGCTGTTTTTTTCATGGCGGATGCGTTTATCTTTTTTGCTATAATTTTCTGCAATATCGGTCGCACCATCAGACGAACCAGTGGTGTCTATCAATAATTCAATATCTTTTAAGGTTTGATTAAGAACACTATCAATGGCTTTTGATAAAAATTCTGCACCGTTGTAAATCGGCATAATAACGGAAACTTTGGGCTTCATGGTTTATCCTATCTTTTGGTTATTTTTTATAAGTAATGATTCGCCTGTCATAGCAGAAGGTTTATTAATTGTCAATAGGGTTAATAGGGTCGGGGCAATATCTGCCAATTTGCCATCTGGCGATAATGTAAAATTTTGCCATTTGGTTTTATCCGCCACCAATAGAAATGGCACGGGGTTAAGGGTGTGGGCGGTATGCGGCTGGTTGGTTTTTTTATCAAACAGGGTTTCAATATTGCCATGGTCGGCAGTGATAACCATGATGCCATTTTGTTGTTTGATGGTATCATATAGCCTTGCCAAACATTTATCCAACGTTTCAAGTGCCTTGATGGCAGGTTTTATCAACCCCGCATGCCCCACCATATCGGCATTGGCATAATTTAAAATAATCACATCATGTTGTTGTTTGTTAAGCGAATCGATCACCGCATCGGTTATTTCAACCGCTGACATTTCTGGTTTTAAGTCATATGTTGCCACTTTGGGCGATGGTATCATAATGCGCTCCTCCAACTGATAGGGTTCTTCACGCCCGCCATTAAAGAAAAAAGTTACATGGGCATATTTTTCGGTTTCGGCGATCCGCAATTGCCGTAATTTTTTTTCGGCGATCACTTCGCCAAAGGTGTTTGCAAATAGCTGTTTGGCAAACAGCACGCCCATTTTTTTTGATAGGGTTTTAGAATATTCCACCAGCCCCGCCATCATAGCGGGGGGGGTAAATTCATTGCCATTGCCACTGCGTGAAAAAAATGCAAAATCATCGGCTAGCAAAGCGGTTGAAAGTTGCCTTGCACGGTCGGCACGAAAATTCATAAATAAAACCACATCCCCCGCTTTCATACCATCATAATTTTGTAATACCATGGGCGGTATAAATTCATCATAGATATTTTGTTGATAGGCATAGTCGATGCCCGCCGATAGATTATCAGCCCTATGCGGGGCGATACCATGCACGATGGCTGAAAATGCCTTTTCGGTTCTTTGCCAATTTTTATCTCGGTCCATCGCAAAATAACGCCCGCTTAGGCTGGCAGGTTTGACATATTGGTTTTGATGGGTGCGGTTTTGAAAATTTTGCCAAAAATTCTTTATAGATTGTGGTGCGGTATCACGCCCATCGCTGATAAAATGTAGCCATGATGTTATTTTTTGTTTTTCTAATATATTGGCAACATATTCCAGATGGTCTTGATAACCATGCACCCCGCCGTTTGATAACATACCGATAACATGGAATGCCGATTTATTTTTTTGGGCGAGCTTGATAAGGTTTTGAAAAACAGGGTTGGTGGCAAATGAACCATCGGCACAGGCCTTACTGATGCGTGGCAATTCTTGCCATATCACCCGCCCCGAACCGATATTCATATGCCCGACCTCGCTATTGCCCATTTGATGTTTGGGTAAGCCGACATATTCTTCCGATGCTTGTAATTTGGCAAGCGGATAATTTGCCAATAATTCTTGCCAACATGGCATAGCGGCATGGTTGATGATATTGTCGGTTTGCTCGCCACCTTGTTGCAAACCAAAACCATCAATGATAACCAAAAGCAATGGAGTCATTTTTTTATGGATGGGTTTTTCGGGGTAAAGATATATTTTAATCGGGAAAGCCGAGTGCCAATTTGGCATCGGCTGACATATTTGCCATCGTCCATGCGGGATCCCAAGTTAGGGTGACTCGCACCTGCCCCACACCGGGTAAAACTGCCAAAGCCTCTGCCACCTGTGCGGGCATTTCGCCAGCCACTGGGCAAGCGGGTGCGGTTAGGGTCATCACCACATCCACATCGCCATTGGGTTTTGGATGCAATTCATATATCAAGCCAAGGTCATAGATATTGACGGGGATTTCTGGGTCAAAAACTTGTCTTAAGGCATTTTCAATATCTTCACGGCTTGCCAATGGTTCGCTAGTATCTAGGGTTTCGCCAGCCATCACTTGACGCCCCTCGGCAATATCATCGGGGTTGGGCATGGCAGATAGAATATCTTGTTTCAGGTCATTGACATTGCCGATAGATGGGGCATCGCTTGCGATGGTTTTATCGCCATCGGTAAAGGGGGTGGCAGGGGGTTTATTTTTATTGGTCATATTATTTATAGTTTCAAAATTTTTAAAGCCTTATCAAACCCATCAAAAAATTGTAATACATCATCTTCATCATTATAGATAGCAAAACTTAATCTTGCCGATGCCGCAAGCTCAATGTTTTTTTGCTGTGCCATCCAATGATGCAGTGGCATAGCACAATGATGCCCAGCACGAATAGCCACCCCCGATTGATCAAGCAAGGTGGCTATATCATGCGGGTGGGCATTTTTTAAAAAAAATGAAACCAGCGGTGCAGGGTTTTTTGGTTTGGCGAATAATTTAATTTGGGGATAGTTTTCTAATCTTTGACGCAATTTATCTGCCAAGGTTTTTTCATGTTGATAGATGGCATCAAGCGGCAAGCTACAAAGCCATGCGATGGCAGATGCAAGGGCGATGACCTCTATGATGGGCGGGGTGCCAGCCTCGAATCTGGCGGGGGGGTCGGCAAAGGTGGTTTTTTCCAGCGTGACCGATTCTATCATATCGCCACCGCCAAAAAATGGTGGCATGGTTTTTAATATCTCAGCACGGCCATATAAAATACCCACCCCAGTTGGCCCATAGATTTTATGCCCGCTGAAAATAAAAAAATCGCAACCCAAATGTTTGACATCAATTTTTTGGTGGCAGATGCTTTGCGCCCCATCAACCACAGATACCACGCCATATTTTTTTGCCTGTTGGCATATATCTTTGATGGGGGTTATGGCGCCCGATACATTTGAACAATGGGTGATGGCTAATAATTTTGCCTCTGGCAAATGGTGATATAATTCATCAAGCCTCACATCGCCATTTTCATCGATGCCGATATAGATTAATTCAACCCCCATTTCATCGCGCAACATTTGCCATGGCACCATATTGGCATGATGTTCCATGATGGATAGTAAAATTTTATCGCCCTTTTTCAAAATATGGCGACCATATGCATGGGCGATAAGGTTAAAACCAAAGGTGGCACCATTGGTAAAAATCACCTCATCATGCTCGGCATTGATAAAATTCGCTATGGTAGCTCGGGATGTTTCATATTCGCTAGTGATATTTTCGGCAAATAAATAGGCACCGCGATGCACATTGGCATAAGAATTTTCCATCAATTGTTTTTGTTTTTCAATCACCGCTATGGGTTTTTGTGCCGATGCGGCGCTATCAAGATAACAAAAGCGGTTGCCACGAATTTTTTTCTGTAAAATAGGAAAAGCATAGCGTGGTGGAATATTGTGAGAATGTTTATTGGGCATGATGTTATTATTTTTTTGGTTCATCCAATAGCGATTGCAAGAATGGCGTCAGCCATTTTTCGGCTTTTTGTAAATCATCACTAAAAAAATAATGCAAACCACCCATGAAAAAACTATTCAATAATAATTGTCTGGCGGTTTTTTCATCTATGCCGCGACTGCGTAGGTAATAGATCTGTTCATCATCCAAAGCCCCCACCGATAAACCATGTTTGGCTTTTACCTTATCATGTTTGATATTTAATTCGGGTTTGCCATAAAATTTTGCTTCAGGCGATAAAATAATCGCTTTGATATCTTGGGCGGTGTCGGCGGCGGTTTTATCAACCGCAATATCGGTGCGCACCTGTGCCAACATCACCTCTTGGTTATCCACCACGCCACGCACCGCCATTTGCGATTGGCTATGGCTGGCATGATGCACCGCACGCATGGTGCTATCGGCAAAACCGCTTTGTTTCGGGTGACGATGGTTTTTGCCAGCGACAAATAAATTGGCAATGGAATATTCTTCATCAAGATAGATGGTTTGTTGAAAACGCAAAATATGTTCCAGTGCTAAAAAGGCAAAACCATTCAGCAGGGTATTTTTGGCTAGGTGGTAATCAACCTTGATAACCCCCGTAAGTGGCAGGTTTTGCCAAAAAATATTGCCCCGAGATTCAGGCTTTGCCAATATGGTTATATATAATGGCGATAGGGATAGGTTTTTTTCTGCCGATACACCCTTTGCCAAAATATCATTTGATAGGCTGATAAAAATATCGGCAGTGATGTTATCAGGCAGAATGATGGTGCTATCGCCAGTGATGGTGATATCATTGTGGTTATGGTGTGCGATGATATGGTTTTCTTTGGTGATGGGCTGGGGTGTATGATTGGCAATGATGGGTAGCAGGGTCTTGCCAGATTTTAACCCCTTGAAGTCTTTGTAAAAACTAACGCTATCATCGCGCGGCGAATTAGATATATTGTCCATAGCCATTTTTTTCCAATTCAATTGCCAAATTTTTATCGCCTTGCTTGACGATGGCGCCATTGACCAACACCCACACCACATCGGGTTCGATATAATCAAGCAATCGTTGGTAATGGGTGATAACCAAAAAAGACCGCTTATGATTGCGTAATCCATTGACCGCATCGGCAACGGTTTTCATGGCATCAATATCCAGCCCAGAATCGGTTTCATCTAAAATAATAAGTTGTGGCTCTAACAATAGCATTTGCAAAGCCTCAAAGCGTTTTTTTTCACCACCCGAAAAACCATGATTGATGGCACGGGTCAGCAAGGCATCGCTGATGTGTAATTTTTCGGCAAGCGGTCTTAGATGTTTAACAAAATCCATCGGTGATAAAGGTTTTTCGCCCCGCCCCGCCCGCACCCCATTGATGGCATGGCGTAAAAAAATTGATGATGATAAACCGGGAATTTCCACAGGGTATTGAAAAGCCAAAAATAAACCAGCTCGGGATCTTTCATCAACCTCCATATCCAATAGGTTTTTGCCATTGTATAAAACCTCCCCCGATAATAATTCATAACCTTGCTTGCCCGCCAAAACCTGTGCCAAGGTGCTTTTGCCTGACCCATTGGGACCCATGATGGCATGCACCTCGCCCATAGGTAATGATAAATTCAAACCCTGTAAAATAGCATCATCGCCATCTTCGCGTTTGGCTTTTAGGTTTTTGATATCAAGTAAAATTTTTTTTGTCATTTTTATGTTGGTCGGTTGGCATCAATCAAACAAGAGATGATTAACCCACCGCACCTTCTAAACTAATTTCAACCAATTTTTGTGCTTCCACCGCAAATTCCATCGGTAAATTTTGCATAACCTCCTTACAAAAACCATTGACGATAAGCCCCACCGCTTGTTCCTTATCGATACCGCGTTGTTGGCAATAGAATATCTGTTCATCGGATAGGCTGGTGGTGGTGGCTTCATGCTCTAATTTTGCCATAGATTGATGATTTTCAATATAGGGAATGGTTTCGGCAATGGCTTTATCACCAATGATAAGCGAATCGCATTGGGTAAAATTTTGCGCACCGCTTGCCTTGTTGGCAATTTTCAAAAGCCCACGATAGGCTTGATGTCCATGGCCAGCGACGATGCCTTTGGAAATAATTTTTGAAGTGGTGTTTTTGCCAAGATGGATCATTTTTGTTCCAGTATCGGCTTTTTGGTAATGGTTGCTGATGGCAACCGAATAAAATTCCCCCGATGACCCATCGCCTTGTAAAATACAAGATGGGTATTTCCAAGTGATGGCACTGCCTGTTTCAACTTGGGTCCAAGAAATATGGCTACGGGCGCCACGGCATGCCCCCCGTTTGGTTACAAAATTATAAATCCCGCCATGGCCTTTTTTATCACCGGGATACCAATTTTGCACGGTGGAATATTTTATTTTTGCATCATCCAAAGCTATCAATTCAACCACCGCGGCGTGTAGTTGGTTTTCATCGCGCATCGGCGCGGTGCAACCCTCCAGATAGCTGACTTCGGATGCTTTATCGGCAATGATAAGGGTGCGTTCAAATTGACCAGTGTTTTCGGCATTGATGCGAAAATAGGTGGATAATTCCATCGGGCATTTTACCCCCTTTGGCACATAAACGAATGACCCATCAGAAAAAACCGCACTATTTAAGCAAGCGTGTTTATTGTCGCTGTAAGGCACAACCGAACCGAGATATTTTTTGACCAAATCGGGGTGTTGATGCACCGCCTCCGAAAAGGAACAGAATATCACCCCCTTTGATGCCAATTCTTTGCGAAAGGTGGTTGCCACCGATACGCTATCAAATATGGCATCAACCGCCACCCGTGGCGCACCCTTAACATTTAACAGGACCTCTTGTTCCTTTAGGGGGATACCGAGTTTTTCAAATGTCTTGAGAACTTCGGGGTCAATATCATCAAGACTATCAACCGATTTTTTAGGCTGGGCGAAATAAGAAATTTTTTGATAATCGATCTGCGGCACAGAAAAATTCAGCCAATCGGGTTCGGGCATTTTTTGCCAATAGCGATAGGATTTCAAGCGAAAGGCAAGCAACCAATCGGGTTCTTTTTTGATGGCAGATATTTTTTGAATAATATCTTCTGATAAACCCACCTCCATAATATCGCTTGCCACTTTGGATGCGAAACCAAATTCATAATCTTGGTCAAGCCGTGATTGCACCGCATCGGGTGCGGTGGCAGTATCGGGCAGGGGATGCAGGTTATTGTCGGTCATTTTTTTGTTGGTTGGTTTTGTTGGCTGGTTGCAGATAATGTTGAAAATGTTTTTGAAATGTTTGGTCATCAAGCAAAAGGTCGGATAGGGTGATATCCTTTAAGGCATTGTGAATAACCAGATTAACTTTTTGCCAACGCCCCCAAAGGTGGCAATGGTTTATTTTGTCGCAATTATCCCGTGCCTCGACACAAGCGGTTAGGGCGGGGGCACCCTCTATCAATAATAACACATCAAATAGGCTGATATCCGCTAGGGGTTTTTTTAATCTATAGCCACCATCACGCCCCCTTTCGGTTAGCAAAAACCCACCATGTGCCAATTTTTTTAATAGCCATTGCACGGTTGGTAAGGGGATAAAGCTGGTGGCAGATAAGCAACTAGCCGATGCCACAAGGTTATGATGATATTGATGGCGATAAGATTTACCCTTCATCAATGCCATAGAATGAATTTCGGTCAATAGCACGATGGCATAATCGGTCATTTTGGAAATATGGATCATTTTTTACCTCGCTGTAATATAGTATTAATATAATACTATATTACATAATAATCAAGCGATTAAATCGGGAACTATGTCTATTATTACGCATTCAAGCACTTTTTTTTAGATTATATCAAATCGCCTTGGTGTCTTTTTTCTTTTTTCTTTTGTGATAAAGTTGGTGGATGAATAAAATATTTACCATCTATAATTTCTTGTGAAGTTAGTATTTGTATTTTATTAAATGTTTGTTCTGCTATTTCGCCATTGTTGGTTATCAATTCATATTTTAATTGTCCTGCTTTTTCTGCTGTTTCTTCCATTGTTAAGGTTGGGTCGATATCTAAAATTAAGCCGCCCATAACAGATTTTGATTGCTCCATTGTTCCAAGCAATTCTCGTATAAAAACTGGATTAGATTGTTTGCCAGTTTTAACACTAAATATCATTTTGCCCCATTTTTCATCGCCCAAATGAATAGTTTTTTCACCATCAATACCGCTATCACCAGATTTTTTGGGATTAGGCAATCCACCAATTTTTCTAATAAGCCAATCCTGTTTTTCATATGGTGTCAATCTTTCATATTCTCTTTTAGTTTCTGGGTTGCTTTCTATCTTATTATATTTACAACCTTCGCCCAAATGAACCTTTTTCATTTCTTGAATGCGATCCTCTATTTCATTAACTGCGTCACCGCTAATATCAATGCCTATCCAATTTCTATTCAGTTCAATAGCACCAGCAATAGTTGTGCCGCATCCACAAAATGTATCTAAAACCAAATCGCCTTCATTACTAGAAGCTTTAATAATGCGATTTAACAAAGCAAGAGGTTTTTGTGTGTCATAGCCCCTTCTTTCTTTTGCTTTTGGATTAATGGCATGCATTTGTATAACATCATGGGGGTATTTTTTTATACTGGTTAAGCGGTAAGTGCTGTTATCTCCCCATTTTTTTGCAAGCTCATACCTTTCTTTTTGTTTTTTGTTTTTTTCTGTTTTAATAGCATCAACATTAAATGTCCAGTTATTACTTTTTACATAACGAAGTATTATATCGTGTTTGCGTGAAAAATCCTTTTTTGCCATTCCGCCCGTGTCATACCACCAAACAATTTCATTTCTAAAATTATGTCTACCAAAAATACCATCCATAATTACTTTAATATAATGAGATGCTTTTGGGTCGCAATGAAAATAAATTGTCCCTGTATTTTTTAATATTCTTTTCATAAGAATTAACCGCTCTGTCATATACATAAGATAATTTAATAATTTTTTTTCTGCCGCATTACCATCTGCTAATATATTCACCCATGCTTTTATAAATTCCTTAAATGGCTCAGGCACATCATTAAGACCATCAATCATTTCCTTGAAATCTAAACTTAATTGATGGGCTCTTTCGGTAAAATTCCACATATCATAAAATGCTTTTTGTTGTGCCGATACCCCCCCCCATTGAAAATCATATTATAAACACGACTACTATTAAAAGGTGGGTCAAGATAAATTAAATCTACCTTTATTCCCTCTTCTATTAAATCTTGTATAATATATTTACAATCGCCCCGATAAAGCCTATTTTTTATTGTAGAAGAATCATTGATAATCATTTTTTTCTTATATGCAAATTTTTAGCCAAAGTCATCATAATTTTTCAGTGATGCGTAATAATAGACATAGTCCCATTAAATCCCATCTATGCTATTTTTTCATAGATCAAATAGCTAGGGGTTTTGCCAAATTTTTTTTGTGTTTTATGATGATGGTGTGATTTTATTTCATAGCGTGATGGCAAGATAAAATCGGGTCTTTCTAACCATTGGCAAGGGTTATGATTCACCCAGCGAAAATTTGTATCCTGTTGAAAACACACCATGGTTGATTGTAATAAAATAGCTTGGTCGGTGGCAAAGATAAATCTGCCATTTTTTTTTAATAGCCGATAAAATAATGGCAGGCTGATGGGCGATACCATACGCCTTAAGGCATGGCGTTTTTTCGGCCAAGGGTCGGGGTAAAGAATAATTATTCTATCCAAACAACCATCAGGCATGGCGGGTAAAATTTGGTGGATATTATTAGGGTGGATGTTTACATTCGGCAGGGGTTTTTTGCCATCGTCGATTGCGACCAGCAATTTTGCTACCGCTGGTTGAAATGCCTCGGCGCCAATAAAACCGATGGAGGGCTGGTGATATGCCCAATGGTAAAGGTTTTCGCCACCACCGAACCCGACCTCTAACCACCAATGTTTGTGGTTTGCCCAAAATTCCTTATGTTTTAGCTCGGTGGGGGTCATTTGATAAGTTGGCAATAGATGATGCAACAATGCCTGTTTTCGTGCGGTTAATTTTTTACCGCTGCGGCGACCAAAAAACCTTAACCATGGCGATAATGCTGGGGGGGGTGGATTCTTTTTTGACATAACTATTTTATATGTGATATGGTGTGCGTTAAATTGAATGTCATTATTATTTTAAGAGAGGTTATAGCATGAAAAACTCATCTTATGGATTATTGAAGATTTTTTGGGTTGTTTGTATTTTTTTCACGGCACTTTTGGTGTCGCCGCCTTTTTATGCATATGGTTTGAATCAGGATGAAAAATCTTTATTGGCGGCGGCGAAGGAGGGGGATACCGATATCGTGCGGGCATTGATAAGAAAAGGGGTTAATGTTGAGACACGGGATAAAAAAGGCGAAACAGCTTTATTGAAAGCCGCCTATAACCAAAATTTTTATATTTGTGAAGCCTTGTTAAAGGCGGGTGCCAATGTGAATGGTAGGGATAATGACTATAATATACCCATCATGGCAGCGGCATGGCAAGGGGATGTTGCGATAGTAAAATTGCTTATTGCCCATGGATCCAAGGTTAATGCTCGCAATCGCTCAGGTTATAGTGCGGTGAATGCCGCCGCGGTATGGAGTTATCGTGATGTGATAAAATTGTTAAAAGACGCTGGGGCAGAATAATTTTGCCATAAAAGTCGTCTGATAATTTTTTTTCAATTTCTTTTTATAGGTTTATTAGAAAAGTGATCTTGCGATTGATGGGTGATTTTTTTGTAAAAAAAATACTTGACAAATCCCATAAAATCCCATAAAATCCCATAATATGAAAAAAATGGGCAATTTCGTTTTTTATTCACCCCATTTGATGGCGGGTGGGATAGGTTGAACAAAATATCATGGTAGTATTCACAGGCACCTATCCATTCAAACTTGATAGAAAAGGTCGGGTATCCTTGCCCGCATCATTTCGTGGTGCATTACAAGATGCAGATAGGTTTTTTCTTTTTCCATCGCCCAACCATTCGGCACTTGAGGCGTGCTCGATAGATTTTATGGAAAAATTACAAAATGCGGTCATCGCCCAAGCCGATATATTTTCTAAACAGGAAGATTCTATGTCATGGTTGTTTGCCGAAAGCCGCGATATTAACATCGATGATACGGGGCGGTTTATTATACCCAATGATTTTTTATCTTATGCCGATTTGGTGCTGGATGGAAAATTATTTTTTGTCGGGCATGGCACAAGATTTTTTATTTGGAATGAAACCCATTTGCATCAATATAAGAAAAAACGCACCCCGCTGAAAAACTTAAAATTGGTATCATCTGCCCCATCATGACCCAATCATCAGCCAACCAAACCATCCATCATATTCCCGTTTTATGTAACGAGGTGATTGATATGCTTGCCATCAAAAAAAATGGTTTATATATTGATGCGACGCTGGGTGCGGGTGGTATGGCACGGGCTATTTTAGCCAAACAACCAAAAAAATTACTGGGGATGGACCGCGACCCTGTGGCGATTAATATGGCGGGGATATTGCAAGAGAAATACCAAAATTTACAAATGATGAATATGAATTATGCCGATATGGATCATGTGTTGTGCGATTACCACAGCAAGGTTGATGGTATTGTGTTTGACCTTGGGGTGAGTGCGATGCAATTGGATGATGCCAAGCGGGGGTTTTCGTTTGGCAAAACAGCCACTTTGGATATGCGTATGAATCAAAGCGAATCCATTCCCACCGCTTGCGATATTATCAATCAAAAAAGCCAAACCGAGCTTGCCGATATTTTTTATCGCTATGGCGAAGAAAAAAAATCCCGTTTGCTTGCCAAAAAAATTATTGAATATCGTCGCCACACACCCATCACCACCACCAGCGAATTGAGTCAATTGGTGGTAGCATCGCTTGGTTATAGTAAAAATCACCCTGCCACCAGAGTGTTTCAGGCATTGCGTATTTTTGTTAATAATGAATTGGGCGGTTTGCTGGCGGGGCTTTCGGCGGCAATGAAATTATTGGCAAGCGGTGGGCGGTTGGTGGTGATATCATTCCATTCGCTGGAGGATAAAATTGTGAAGGATGTTTTTAAAAAACATAGCGGGCGATCATCGGGCGTATCTCGCCACACCCCATCTTACCGTCAAACACCGATGTTGCCGCCCTTTACCCTATTAACCAAAAAACCCATCACCCCAACCAACCATGAAATGCTACATAACCCACGCAGTCGCTCCGCCAAATTGCGTGCCATCATGAAAAGCGAAAATACCCATCAATAAGGAAAAAAAACCATGACAATAAAAAAAATGTTTGTGCTGACCATCTATATTCTTTCATTGATGTCGGTGTGGGGAATGAAAACTTATATTGGTAATTATTTAAGCCAAGCCAATCGTGATATGCGGGCACTTAACCAAGAGTTGATGGTTTTATATGCCGAAAATAGTCGGCTGGAAATTGCCTATAGCAATCTTTCTAGCCCATCATCGGTGGCAATTTTAACCGCAAAATTTTTGCCCGAAATGACTCGTGCCAGCGAAAGCCAATTTGTTAGCCGTGAATGGTTTTTTGAAAATAATTTGGTTTATCATCACAATGATTATCGTTTGGCAGTCGATGATGTATCGTCTGAATTAACCACCCCCCAACCATAATCATCGGTTGTATGTTATATCGCAAAAATACTTCTTCATCACATATTGGCACGAAAAGCCGTGCCATGCCCCTGATAGATTTTCTTGAAGAAAAAAATTTGCTTGATGATTATAATCTGCCGCAGGATTTTAAGTCATCGCATCACCCCCGCCAAAAATACCTACAAAAAATAAAAAGACGCATGATAACCGCTATCGTTGTGTTGGCAATGATTTTTTTGGTGCCCGCCTATCATTTAAGCCATTTGGCAATGAATCATAGTTGGCAAACATTCACCGCGATTGATAAAACTATCCACCACAGCCAAACCTTTGATGCCATGTTGCCACGCGGAAAAATTTATGACCGCGAAGGTTTTTTACTTGCGGGCAATTTGCCCACCATTTCCTTGATAGCCAAACCCCGCAATATCATCAACCCAAGGGATACCGCACGCAAATTATCATCGCTTTTGCCCTATTTGCAACGCACAACATTGCTCAAACAATTTCAAGATAAAAAACATCATCGCATTGTTTTGGCACAAAATCTTGACCCAGTGATTAAAGAATCTATCTTGGCTTTGGGCGAACCGGGTTTGCAATTTTCGCAAGGCAATAAACGATTCTATACCAGCCATCGCATTGGTGCAGTGACCATGGGTTTTGTTAATCGCAATCACCAAGGCATGATGGGGCTTGAGCGGTTTTTTGATAAGGAATTATCAGCGGGGAAAGATATTACCCTATCGCTGGATAGCCGTGTGCAAAATTTTCTTGATGAAGAATTGGCAAAAGCCAAACGGCAACATGCGGCATCGGCGGCGGGTGGTTTGGTGATGGATATTAAAAATGGCGAGGTGCTGGGGTTATCTTCCCTGCCTAGTTTTAACCCCAACAATCGCACCCATTTGAATATTGATCATACTTTCAATATGATAACTGGTGGTAGCTATGAATTGGGGTCGGTGATGAAAATCATCACCCTAGCCCAATGGTTAGAGCAACAGCAAAAATATGCAACTGATGGTCCAGAATCATGGCGCCGCAAATTATGGAATGTTACAGCACCGCTGGAAATTGATGGTTATAAAATAAATGACCATCACCCGATTGACCGACCGATCACCAGCGATGAGGTTTTTATCTATTCTTCAAACATTGGTGCGGCACTTTTGAATAATGATGCCGATGCCAAAAATAAAATGGCACAAAAAGATTTTTTGCGGTCATTGCATCTATTGTCAAAAATGGATTTTGAATTTTCTGCAAGCGAAATGGCTCGCCCGATTATACCAAAAACTTGGGGGCGACTTGAAGCCAACACCATTAGTTTTGGGCATGGTTTATCTTTGCCGCCGATACAATTTGCCGCCGCCATTGCCACTTTGGTGGGCGATGGGGTGTGGCGTGCCCCGACCTTGCGGCTGACCGATATTGATGATGCCAAACATCAGGGATTATCTATTTTGCAACGCATGATGCGATTCATGGTGCCTATGGCATGGCAAGAAAAATTGCCATCGGGGTTATTTCATCATCATAAAACAGCGGATAAAAAAACTATCGCCAGCATCGTGGCAAAGGATAAAACATTGGTGGTGAGCCAAACCACCCGTGAAGAATTACGCCGTTTGCTTCGCTTGAATGTGCTATATGGTTCGGGGCAGAGGATAAACCAAACAGGTGCGGTGGGTTATGAAATTGGCGGTAAAACTGGCACTGCCGAAAAACCCAGCCGCGGGCGATATGATAAGGATAAAAACCTTACCAGTTTTGTTGCGGTATTTCCCATTTCAAACCCGCGTTATTTGGCTTTTTTGTTGCTTGATAATACCCAAAAGGGCGATTTGGCATCGGCAACCTTGGCACCAACCGTCGGGCAATTGGTGGCAAAGATCGCCCCATTGTTGGCGATGGTGCCAAGCCGTGATTTGGAAAAAACACGGGATAATCAATTAAAGGAAATAAGTTATTTTGCCCCATTGCATTGATGATAATGGAGATAGTTAATTTTTTTATCCAGCCATTTATATTTTTGATTGATAATGAACCTGCCTCTTTATACCATAGAACAATTGGTGTTGCACCATAAGGGGATTAGCGCTGATAGTCGGCGAATAAAAAAAGGCGATTTGTTTGTTGCCTTGCCACCAAGTTTTCAAGCAGGGCGAAATGGTGGTGATTATATTTTGTCGGCAATCAAAAATGGTGCCACAGGTATTTTGACCAATGATAAAAAAAGCGTCACAACATTATTGGCACAGGAAAATTGCGATGCTGGGGTTTCCATCATTGCCAGCGACCAGCCTCGTCGTGATTTGAGTTTGTTGTTGGCGGCACAGGCGGGGGATATGCCAGACCATCTGGCATTGGTTACGGGCACCAATGGCAAAAGTAGTATTGTGCAGATGGCACGAGAATTATGGCAAAAAACTGGCATTGCCTCGGCGTCGATAGGCACATTGGGTGTTGTTAAGGGGGCATCGGTAGAAAAAAAATATGATGATAACCCTATCCACACCACCCCCGACCCCGAATGGCTTTACCCTGCCTTGGCAAAATTAAAACAAGCTGGCATCAACCATGTGGCGATCGAGGCATCGTCTCACGGGCTTCATCAATATCGCTTGGATGGGGTTTCTAAAAAAACCACCGCCGCCGCTATGGCAGAATTGAGCCAAGACCATTTGGATTATCATCTAACGATTGATGATTATTATGCCAGTAAATTGCGTTTGTTTTCTGAAATTTTGCCACGCAATGGGCGGGCTATTTTTTGGCAAGATATGGCGGTGGCAGATAACATCGCAAATATCTGTGATAAGCGTGGTTTGATAAAAACCATGATGTGCCATGCAAAACATAACAACCCCGCTGATAAAAACATCGCAGGGGCAATATTATCATTGATGGCGGTTAGCCCTACCGCTGATGCGGCACAAAAGGTAGATTTTATATTTATGGAAAAACATTACAGCATCACCATACCGCTGGCAGGGTATTTTCAAGTCGAAAATGCCTTGACCGCTTTGTTGTTGGTGATGGCAGATAATAGCGAAAGTGAATTACAAAAATTTCTACCCCAATTGGCATATTTGTCACCAATAAGGGGGAGATTAGAAAAAATTGCCGATAACCAAGGCGCTATTTTTTTTGTTGATTATGCCCATACCGCTGTGGCATTAAAAACCGCATTGATGACTTTACGCCCTTTTACAAAAAAAAATTTGCTGGTGGTGTTTGGTTGTGGTGGGGATCGCGATTCTTTGAAAAGACCAAAAATGGGTCAGGTTGCCAATCATTATGCCGATAAAATTATCATTACCGATGATAACCCACGCGGCGAATCGCCAGTGGCGATTCGTCGATCTATCATGGCATCTTGCCCTAAAGGCATCGAAGCCGAACATCGCCAAGCCGCCATCGCCATGGCGGTGAAGATGGCATCGGCAGGCGATGTGGTGTTGGTGGCAGGCAAGGGGCATGAAACAGGACAAATGGTGGGTGATAAAATTTTGCCGTTTGACGATGCGGTGGTGATTAGGCAAGAAATCAAACAAGCGGGGGTATAAAAAAATGTTGTGGTCTCAACAGCAATTATCGGCGGGGTTGGGTCGGCTATGCGACATTGATGGTGCATCGGGCTTTGTGATTGATAGTCGCTTGGCTAAAAAGCATAATATTTTTTTACCGCTGAAGGGCGATAGGGTAGATGGTCATCAATATATTGAATCTGCCATCAAAAATGGTGCGCTGGCAAGTTTTTGTCTTCAAGATAAAATAAAAAACTACCCTGCCTTGATACAAAAAAAATTATTGCCGAGCCATGATGTGATGGCGGATATAAAAAAACTCGCCCTTTATCGCCGCGATGAAATAAAAAAAAACCATGGCAAGGTTTTGGCGATAACTGGTTCGGTGGGCAAAACATCGGTGAAAGAAATGGTGGGGTTGGTATTAGAAAAATCGCATCAGCCATATTATAAATCCCCTGCCAATCAAAATAATACACTTGGCGTGCCATTGTGTTTATTAAATACCCCGCATGATATTGTCGCTGGGGTTTATGAAGCGGGTATGAATCATAGCGGTGAATTATTAGATATCGGCAAGGTGTTACGCCCTGATATTGTTATCATCACCAATATCCGTGAAAGCCATATTGGCAATCTGGGTAGTTTGGCGGCGATTGCATCTGCCAAAGCCGAATTATTATGCAATATGATGCCACAGGCTGTAGCCATATTGGAAAAAAATAAACATGATGATTTTTTTGATATGCTAAAAACCACATTTAAAAAACATCAACCGCATGGGCGGGTGGTATCGTTTGGTATAGAAAAAACCTGCGATATATACCCAATATCGATTAAACAAGATTATGCTGTTCAAACCATCAATGCCAAATTTTTTCAAAAAACCATTTCATATCATTTGAATCTTGTCGGGGAGCATTATGCTATGAATAGTTTGGCGGCTTTGGCGGGATTACATTTTTTGGGTATGGATGATATCTATCAAAATGCCATGATTGATTATCAACCAATGAAGGGGCGGGGGGATAGGCATTTTTTATCCATCAAAGGTAAGAATATTATGGTGATAGATGAATCCTATAATGCCGCGCCATCATCAATGAAAAAAAACCTTAAAACCCTCAATGATACGACAGAGCCTCGGTTGGGTGCTTCGCCAAAAAAATATTGTAAAATTGCTATTTTGGGGGATATGAAAGAATTGGGCGATGATGAAATAACATATCATCGGCAGGTTATTGAAACAGCTATGGATTTGCCTTTTATTACCCATATTCTTTTGTTGGGCGATATGATGGGTAGGGCTTTACAAACCATTGATGTTACCAAGCGAAAAAAAATTAAATTATTTGATACAATAGAATCTATCAATCATTGGTTGGATAGTCAAATAGACCATGGCGATATGATAATGGTAAAGGCATCGCGTGCGATGGGGCTTGAAAAAATTATAGAACACTTGCAAGATTCGGCAAAAGGAGACTAAAAAAAGTCATTTATATTTATGTTTTATCATTTTTGGCCACAACTTGACGATCTATATGGATTGTTTAATGTTTTTCGTTATATTAGTTTTCGTTCCTTGATGGCGATGCTGACCGCTTTTTTATTTTCTTTGGCAATTTATCCATGTTTTATGCGCTGGCTGAGCGGCCAACAGCGTGGTCAAAGTAATATCCGTGCCGATGTTCCCAAAAATCACTTAAAAAAATCAGGCACACCAACCATGGGCGGGTTGATGATTATTGTTGCTACCTTATTTTCGCTTTTTCTCTGGGGCAATGGCAGTAATGTTATTCTATGGGGTGCGGTGGTGATGTTTGCTGGGTTTGGTCTTATCGGTATGGTTGATGATTTACAAAAGGTTAGAAAATTGAATAAAAAAAATGGCGGTGGTCTTTCGGGGCTGGCGCGGTTGTCGCTGGGGGCAATGTTATCGGTGATAGGTTTTTTATTTATCTACCATGCCAGCGAAGATAAATATATCAGCACCATGTTGTATTTTCCTTTTTTTAAAGAAGTGATGGTGCAATTTGGTTGGTGGTTTTTGCTGGTGGTGTTTTTGGTGGTGGTGGGGGCGGCCAATGCGGTGAATTTAACCGATGGGCTTGATGGTTTGGCAATCGGTCCTATTTTGGTGGTGGCGGCGGTGTTTGGTATGATTAGTTATCTGGTGGGCAACAGCATCTATTCTAATTATTTACAATTACACCATGTGCCCAATAGTGGTGAATTGGCAGTGTTATGCGCGGCCATTATTGGTGCAGGGCTGGGTTTTTTATGGTATAACGCCCCCCCTGCGATGATATTTATGGGTGATACAGGGTCATTGGCACTGGGCGGCACGCTGGGTTATATTGCGGTGGCAACCAAACATGAATTGGTATTGGCTATGGCGGGGGCGCTTTTTGTTATTGAGGCTTTGTCGGTTATGTTGCAAGTTGGCTATTTTAAATATAGCAAGATAAAATATCGCTCAGGGCGACGAATTTTTTTGATGGCACCATTGCATCATCATTATGAAAAAAAAGGTCTTGCCGAAACCCATATTGTTATTCGGTTTTGGATAGTTGCAGGTATTTGTGCCCTGATCGCCTTAAGCACTTTGAAATTACGCTAGATGATAATGTTATTGCCTTCTTATCAAAAAAGTAAAAAAAAAATCTATGTGGTTGGTTTGGGTGTGACGGGGCTTTCGGCGGTGAAAACCCTACAAGCATCGGGGGTGGAGGTGGTGGCATTTGATGATGATGAAAACCATCGCCGTAGTGCCATAGAAAATAACATTGCCATTTTATTTCCCAATGATTGGCAAGCAAGCCATAAGGTGGATATATTGTTGCTATCGCCCGGTATTGCGGCGGTGGATTCGGCACACTTGAAGGCACACCCCGCGGCACTACGCGGGAAAGAACTTGGCGTGCGATTGATGGTGGATGCTGATATATTATTTGATGAATGGCAAGATAGTCGTGATTTTATTTTTATTACTGGCACCAATGGTAAATCCACCACCACCAAATTGGTGGCACATATTTTGACAGAAAATAAAAAATCGGCAGTGATGGGCGGTAATATAGGTAAAGCCGCCCTATCTTTGCCAGCTGTGCCATTGGGGGGAATATATGTTTTGGAATTAAGCTCTTATCAATTGGAACGGATGCTCTGCCCCATTCCCAATGTTGCGGTTTTGTTGAATTTATCTTTTGACCATTTGGAACGCCATGAAACGATGGAAAATTATTTAAGGATTAAAACAAAAATTTTTTCGGGCAATGGCAAACAACCAGATATATCCATCA